>NZ_ML064913.1:0-67831 GCF_003676355.1 Bacillus sp. L75 | reverse complement strand
AATACTTTCATTTACGGCTCCTTTCCACTTGATCTTATCTAAACTTTCTATTCTGAAACATATTTATAATACTCTTTAATTTTTGGCTTTACTTCCCAGTACTTAGTTCCGTTTGATGACACCAACATGTCAAACCATATCTCAAAGTTAGAGTCTAAATATACCGCATCTTCAATATTATCAATTGAATCCAGATGCAACATATACCCCAACCCTTTATTTGATTTGTTTACATCAATAACATACCTGCCATCATAATGATACCCAATTAGGACATATCCCTTAGGGAAGTCTTGAACTTCATTAAATTCAATTATCCCTTCTGTACTAAGAAGCTCAATACCATTAAACATTTCCATTCCATTGTGATTGAATAGGAACTCTTTATAATCATTAGGCAAAGTTACCCCTAACATCTTTTCTAAACTATTAATTTCTTGAGGACTGGCTGGGTCTCTGAATTGAAAAGCAGCATCTTCCATGACATGCCCTCCATGTTGGAGCATAGGAAAAGTTCCGTATTTAGAAACAGCTTCCTTTATCCCATCAAGAGTCATGCGAATTAACTTTCCTTCTTCCAATTAAATTTCCCTCCTCTAAGGTGTTTGAGTCACTAAATTTTACCACACAACTGTATTTGAGTGTCTTAAAATGCCAAAATGAAATTTACAATCTTTGGTTTTATACTTATAATTAGGAAGGTTTGTCCGATATAGAGACAGAACAAACAAATTGGGGGAATTACATTGAAGAAATGGCTGTTAGGTATTGGCGCATTATCTCTAAGCTTTTCTTTGGCTGCGTGTGGATCTGATTCTGCTTCTACAGATAAAACAGATTCAGATCAAGCTAAAACAACAGAGCAAGAAGAAAAGGATGCAAAAGAGACAAAGGCAGACACTCAATCAAATGACAAAAGTACTAATGACAAAAATGAAAAAGCCGAAAATGCTTCAAAGAAGGATTCGTCGGATAAAAAGGCGTCTGACAAAAAGAAAAAGCTGGTCGATGTAACACTTAACAGAACAGTTGATGGGGATACGATTAAAGTTAACTATAAAGGCGAAGTCAAAACTGTTCGTTATTTACTTGTTGACACGCCTAAAACTAAGAACCCAAACTCTTGCGTACAACCATATGGTGAGGATGCTTCAGCAAGAAACAAACAGCTGGTTAACAAGGGAAAACTTCAACTGGAGTTTGATAAAGGAGATCGTACAGACAAGTATGGCAGAATGCTGGCTTACGTTTATGCAGATGGCAAATCAGTACAAGAAACACTGCTTAAAGAAGGATTAGCACGAGTAGCTTATGTATATGAGCCAAACACGAAGTATTTAGACACGTATAAGAAAGATGAGCAAGCTGCGAAAGATAAAGACTTGAAGATTTGGAGTAAGAATGGATATGCGACTGATAAAGGATTTAATGGCTGCGTAACGAAACCGAAGAAATCAGTAAGTGTATCTAAGCCGGCTCAAAAGTCAGTTACAACACACCAATCCGAGACACATAAATCGAACTCAAGCGGTTCAGCATCAAGCAGCTCTTCTAACTCTGCACAAGCCTCCCCTTCTGCTGGAGGAACAGAACACTTTGCAAACTGCACAGAGCTGAGAAAGAAATATCCGCATGGAGTACCAAGCACTCACCCTGCTTATACATCTAAGATGGATCGGGATAATGACAACTTTGCATGTGAGAAGAATTAATTATTTTGAAGTCCTCTGAGGCTTCTTTTTTTATTTGGGTATTTTCTCAGGCTAACAAAAAACATAGAGCGTATGAGCGAGCTCTTTAGCCCAACACTTAAAGAATACAGCCCCTACAATATTTATTACGTTATTTTCGTATTCAATGTCAGACAGAATATTGTACGAATACTTCTCTTTTTACAGCAAATACAATAAAGAGGAGGTGCTGATTTTTTGGAGTTAAAAAACATCGTTCACTCTTACAACATTACAAATATTTTGGGTTATCTTAGACGCTCTCGTCAGGATATGGAGCGAGAAAAAAGAACAGGCGAAGATACGCTAACAGAACAAAAAGAACTCATGAATAAAATACTGAAGTCGATTGAAATCCCCTATGAATTAAAAATGGAAATCGGGTCAGGAGAAAGCATTGAGGGCCGCCCTGTTTTTAAAGAATGTCTTAAAGACCTCGAGGAAGGCAAGTACCAGGCAATTGCTGTTAAAGAAATAACAAGACTCAGCCGCGGGAGCTACAGTGATGCGGGACAAATTGTTAACCTTCTTCAAAGCAAGCGATTGATTATCATTACACCATATAAAGTTTATGACCCTCGAAACCCTGCAGACATGCGTCAGATTCGTTTTGAATTGTTTATGGCCAGAGAAGAATTTGAAATGACCAGAGAGCGTATGACAGGCGCTAAATACACATATGCGGCACAAGGGAAATGGATTTCCGGACTAGCGCCTTATGGATACCGGTTAAACAAAAAAACATCCAAACTAGTCCCAGTCGAAGAAAAAGCAAAAGTCGTTCAATTCATCTTTAACATCTTTTTAAATGGGTTGAATGGAAAAGATTATAGTTATACAGCGATTGCTTCTCACTTAACAAAATTACAAATACCGACTCCATCAGGAAAAAAGCGCTGGAATCAATACACAATTAAAGCAATTCTGCAAAACGAAGCGTATATCGGAACTGTTAAATATAAGGTTAGAGAAAAAACAAAAGACGGTAAACGAACAATTAGACCTGAAAAGGAACAAATTGTAGTATCGGATGCACATGCTCCTATAATAGATCAAGAACAATTTCAACAATCACAAGAGAAAATTGCAAACAAAGTCCCCCTGCTGCCTAATAAAAACGCATTGGAATTAAGTGAATTGGCAGGCGTATGCACTTGTTCTAAGTGCGGTGAACCATTATCTAAATACGAAACTAGGCGAACGCGAGAAAACAAAAACGGCACGGAAAGTGTATATCACGTTAAATCACTCACTTGCAAAAAGAATAAATGCACTTATGTGAGATATAACGATGTTGAAAATGCCATTTTGGATTACCTCTCTTCTTTAAGCAACTTAGATAATAAGACTTTAACAAAACATATCATTTCAATGATTTCTAAATACGAAGACGTAAATAGTAATGTGAAAACAAAAAAGCAAATGTCTGAACATCTTTCACAAAAAGAACAAGAGTTAAAAAACAAAGAGAATTTTATCTTCGAGAAATATGAGAGCGGCATTTACACTGATGAACTTTTTTTGAAAAGAAAAGCTGTTTTAGATGAAGAATTTAAAGAACTCCAGATTGCCAAGCATGAGCTCAATGGAACTCAAGAAGCGCAATCAGAAATAGACAGTAATACAGTCAGAAACAACATAAATAGGATAATTGATCAATATCACATTGAATCAAGCACAGAGAAAAAGAACGCGCTATTAAGAATGGTCTTCAAAGAAGTTATCGTTACGATGACACAAAAAAGAAAAGGGCCAATTCCGGCTCAGTTTGAAATTACCCCTATCCTAAGGTTTAATTTTTCGTTATCGACCTCACCGTCACTGATAGTCCCTCAAAATACAGTAAATATCTTAAAAAACCGATAAAGCCGTTTCCCCGGTAAACACAATGGGAGCTACGAAGCTGTTGTCCGAAAAGCTGTTTCATCAGGCGAATCATCATGTTCAAAACCGCGGTACGGTATTTTGTTCGGTCCGCTTCGGCAATGTGCTCGGTTCACGCGGTTCCGTTATTCCTATTTTATTTGAGCAGTTGATGGCAGGCGGTCCGCTCACCATTACGGATAAAAACATGACGAGGTTTTTTATGTCGATTGATGACGCCGCAACGCTCACCCTGCAATCTGCGGCGATCACAAAGGGCGGAGAAACGTTTATTTTTAAAATGGAGTCCCTGAGGCTTGAAGAACTGCTTCACGGGTTTGAAGAATATGCGTTCCGGCACGGACTGCCGCGCCCCGCCGCTGTTGAAGTGGGAAAACGCCCCGGTGAGAAGCTTCATGAAGAACTGACCTCTCCTCATGAGACGGAATCTTTATATGAATGGGGCAATCTTTACGCGATATTGCCGGATCCCGCCAAACATCCGGAATTTCAGAAGGTCAATCTCCCCAGATATCAATCCGATCAGGCGCCGCTCATCACAAAAGACACAATCGTAAAGATTATTGAACAATTACATGAAGAAAAAAAAACATAGAAAAAAGGCCTGTCTGATAGGCAGGCCTCATTGCTGAGCTTTATTTTTCAAATAAATGCAGACAGGCTTCATAGCCCTCTTCCTTCAGCTTGTCTTTCGGAATAAACCGGAGTGCCGCAGAGTTAATGCAATAACGGAGACCGCTTGGCCCCGGACCGTCATTAAATACGTGGCCTAAGTGGGAATCAGCTGTTTTGCTTCTCACTTCCGTCCGGATCATCCCGTGGCTTGTGTCCAGTTTTTCGTCAACCTCTTCTTCCTCAATCGGTTTTGTAAAACTGGGCCAGCCGCAATGAGAATCGAATTTATCCAGAGAAGTAAACAAGGGCTTTCCCGATACGATATCAACATACAGCCCCTCTTCTTTGTGATCCCAGAATTCATTTTGAAACGGCGGCTCCGTTCCGTTATTTTGTGTGACTTCATATTGCATGCGGTTTAATGATTTGATTTTTTCTTCTTTATTAAAAGCCATCTTATCTGTCCCTCCAATGCTCATCCAGAAAGCCTTGACGTCCGGAACCTACACGGTAGCGCCCGTAGTGATCAGGATTTTTCTTATAAAAGTGCTGATGATAGCCTTCCGCTTCATAAAAAGGCTCAGCCTTCAAGATGTCTGTCACGATCGGCTTTTTAAATATGCCGCTTTCTTCAAGCTGTTTTTTTGAGGCTTCAGCGATTTGTTTTTGTTCATCATTATGGTAATATATCGCCGCCCGATATGAACTTCCGCGGTCTGCAAACTGGCCGCCTGCATCAGTCGGGTCGATCTGCTGCCAAAACAGCTCGACAAGCTTTTCATACGGATAAATGTCAGGTTGAAATGTGATTTGAACGGCTTCTCTGTGTCCGGTCGTTTCACTGCACACTTCTTCGTAAGTCGGATTCTCAGTATGACCTCCTGTATAGCCGGACACCACCTTTTCAATCCCGGGCTGTTCGTCAAACGGCTTCACCATGCACCAAAAACAGCCGCCTGCAAATGTGGCGATTTCTTTTTTTTCTGACATACGGGTGCCCTCCTTTGTTCATACGTGGTATTATTATATTATAGCATGTATAAACAGAATAAAAATAATTCTGCTTTCAGGGGAAGCTGAACGAATGCCACGCTGACTACATATTGGAGGTTCATGATTTGAAAGTAAGGACACAAATGATGTATGATATGGAAGCTTTGCTTCGAAAAGTGTTTAAACAAATCAGAAATGAAGTTAATGAAATTCTAGATAAAGAGCTGTCCAGGAACGAATTCACCATTTTGCGGATTCTCAGTGAACAAGGGCCTAAAAAAGTAACGGAATTCGCCCCCATTCTTGAGGTCTCCGCAAGCCATATTACCGCAGTGACCGACGCTTTAGTAGAAAAGGAATGGATCACCCGCATCCGTTCCAAAGAGGACAGGCGAATTATCAGAATCCATATTACGGAAGCCGGGGAGAAAATTGTCGATCATTTCAACCAGAAAAAAACAGAATACTTTTTTAAACGGTTTGACTGCTACTCTGATGAAGAGCTCGCAACGTTAATCAAACTGTTCAGCAAGCTGGACAAAAAACGCTGACACGAAAAAACACAAATCCCTGAAAGGATCTGTGTTTTTTTTATGAAAACTTATTGTTTCGGATGATAATAGGAAAATTCAATTTCATCCGTGTCGAGATTGATTTTATCCGCTTTTACATACATGCCGTTGTCTAAAGGCATTTCCGACAGACGGATCTCGATGCTTTTATCCCCGGAATGAACGTGCACAAATGACGGGAGTTCATAAAAGCTGTCCATATAATTCAGCACAAAGCTGATCGGCAGGCTTAATTCGCCTAAGGAAAACTTCGTCACTTTCAACATCACATCTCCGTTCTCCTGTACGGACGGTTCAAATGTGACGACCGCGTTAATGGAGGTTGAGAATGCTTTGATTTTACCTGCCACGTGCACATCGTTATTGATGTCCACTTTGTAGTCAAGCTGATTCGATGCCTTCTCTTTTAAGTACGCATTCACAAACCTGGCAAGAGATTCTTTCGAGCTCGTGATATGAAAGCCGTACTCACTTTTTGTCTGATCTTGTATTTTCTCCTGCTCTCCCGGCATAACCAATAATGTCACAATTACCGCGGCGGCAATCACATTGAGTGCGAGAAGAACAAAAAACAGCGATTTCCACTTTTTCATCATTTCACCCTATTCTGCTGGTAACCCTTGTTTTTCAATGATGCCGTACAATCGATCGGCGATAAGTGCATACCCTTTTGCGTTCGGATGAAAATCATCATCCTTTGAAATCCGTCTGCTGCCGCTTTTTTGACTGAACAAGTCTTCAACATTCACCGCGGCGGCGTGAGGATCTTTTTCCAGCTCTTTTGCGGCGATCTTGTTCCAATCCGTTACAACCCCATTAATTTCTTTTAATTCAGGCAGCGTAAACGTGAATGGATTATACATGCTGACATACACCAGCTCTGCGTTTTCATTATATTTGCGGATTTTTGAAACGATCGCCTTGAATCGTTTTTCAAAAGGTTTCTCTTCCTTTTGGAACGGCTGAACCGTCAGCTGCATCATATTCTGGCGGAGCACCTTCATTAAGTCATTGCCGCCGATGGTAAAAAAGATATAGTCGGCGCTCTTTAATGATTTCTGAACTTTTTTATTATCAAGCTTTTCCAGCAGGTCAGACGTTTTGTCACCCTGCACCGCATAATTTTTAATATCAACCGTTTTCACATGTCCCTTTTTCTTAAGAGACTCCGCTGCCCTGCCGACGTATCCTGAACCGTCAGGATCTCCTACTCCTTCAGTCAATGAATCACCGACCGCAGCTATGACAATATGATCTTTCGTTTTCGGTTCTTCAGCGTCAGAACCGGTGCGCTGGACAGAACAAGCTGATAAAAGCAAGGCCAGTCCGGCGATCAATGAGAACATTCGCAGCTTCAATCTGGTTGCTCCTTCCCCGTCTACTAGTGGAAAGTGTAACATGTTTTTTCAGATTTGAAAATGTCTAATCTGCCAGTTTACTTGAGCTCCTCAGCCGCTCTGACATCTGAGAGGATGTCATCATACGGAACTTTCTGCACGCCGTCATAATCTTTAAGCACCTTCCCGTCAGGTCCGACTAAATAAAAAGAGGTTTTATGTATGACCTGATCCTCTCCCTCCGGCTTTTTGACGATTGATTTAAAGCTGTTCAGCGCAAAATCTTCAATGTCCTTTTGGCTGTAACCGGTCAGAAAATCCCAGTTGCGAAGCGAAAGCGGATATTTGGAAGCAAATGCTTTCAGCTGTTTCGGCGTATCCTTTTCAGGATCTACACTGAACGACACAATCCGCACGTCCAGATTCTCAGCCTTCAGTTTTTTTTGCAGTTCGGTCATGTGGGCCGTCATCGGCGGACAGACCGTATTACAATTTGTAAACATAAAGTCGGCAATCCAGACATGCCCCTTCAGGCTTTTCAGTGACACTGTTTTTCCATCTTGGTTTTGATATGAAAACGGTTCAATCTGATAGTTCAGCGGGTCTTTTATCGTTTTCCCCCCGCAGGCGCACAAGAGCAGCAAACAAAAGACGGCAGCGAAGATTTTCATTTTTTTCATTTCCATTCCCCCCATGGATAAAACGCTTACAGCATTCATCATAAAAAAATTCCCGCACCCTCCCTTATCAAAAGGAAGGCGCTAAGGAATATGCACCGTTATGCGTTATGTTTTAAAATCTCTTGGTTGAAAACGGCCTCGTAATCTTTCCACTTCATACGGCGCTTGACATATTGTCGGAATGAATACACTGTTCTCACACTTTGTGAAGCAAAAACCTCTCTCAAATAAAGCTCAAGGTGCTGATGAATTTGAAAAAAATAATGTTCACCTTCCGTGACAACCGGTATTTCTGTCACTTTTACCTGAATCCCGTCCTGTCGTTTGAACTCTAGGCTTTTGAGTAACAAGATATCAATCCTTCTTTTTCGATTGTTTTCTTTTTATTATATACAATCTGAGAAAGCGTGTCTGTCATTTTGCGCGGCCGTTCTAAAAAAAGTCAGATTAACAGGTGGAACAGATCCTGATCTTTATTCACCTCTACGTAATGAAATCCTTTTTGATTCATCCGGGCAATGAGCGCGCCGTAATCTTCCCGATGCTTAAGCTCAATGCCGACCAATGCGGGGCCGCTGCTTTTGTTATTTTTTTTCGTGTATTCAAACCGGGTGATGTCATCATCAGGCCCAAGCACTTCATCTAGGTATTCGCGAAGCGCTCCCGCCCTTTGCGGGAAATTAACGATAAAATAATGCTGCAGCCCCTCATAAATCATGGAGCGTTCCTTCATCTCCTGCATTCTGCCGATGTCGTTATTCCCTCCGCTGACCATGCAGATGACGTTTTTCCCTTTAATCTCTTCCTTGTACAGATCAAGTGCTGACACGGACAATGCCCCCGCCGGCTCCGCTACGATGGCGCATTGATTATATAATTCGAGAATCGTGCTGCATACTTTTCCTTCCGGGACAAGCACAACGTCATCGACGACGGTTTCGAGCGTTTGAAAGGTTTCGGCGCCGATTTTTTTTACGGCCGCCCCATCGACAAATTTATCAATTTTCTCAAGTTCAACCACTTGTCCGGCTTTTTTCGATTCAAAATAGGAGGCTGCGCCCTTCGGCTCTACCGCTATGATTTTTGTATCCGGCGATATGTTTTTCATGTACGTGCCGAGCCCGGACAGGAGTCCTCCTCCCCCTACGCTTGCAAATAGAAAATGCGGTTCAACGTCAATGTCATTTAAAATTTCGATGGCAGCCGTTCCCTGTCCGGCCATGACATCGGGATCGTCAAACGGATGAATAAACGTACGGTTTTCTTTTTCACAGCATTCCGCAGAACTCTTATACGCATCATCGAAAGTGTCACCCGTCAATATGATTTCAACAAATTCTTTTCCGAACAATTCCACTTGGGATACTTTCTGTCTCGGTGTGGTTGACGGCATAAAAATCTTGCCGTGAATGCCGAGGTGTTTGCATGAAAACGCAACCCCCTGCGCATGGTTTCCCGCACTTGCGCATACAATTCCGTTTTCAGTCTGCTCTTTTGAGAGCTGCCTCATTTTATTATAAGCCCCTCTGAGCTTAAATGATCTGACCACCTGCAGGTCTTCCCTTTTCAAATAGATGTTGCAGCCATACCTCTCAGAAAGTCTGTCATTCCTCTGCAAAGGCGTATGTATCACAACGTCCTTTACATTTTGGTGCGCTTTTAAAATGTCTTTTACCTGGATGAGAGAGTCTTCTTTAAGCAACGGTTTCATTTACAGAGTCCTTTCTTATTTAAATCCCTATTTAATATGCCATTATAACATGAATATTCAAATAATAAGACAATTATTTTAATTTTGTAAATAAAATTAAATGAACCGATACAAGAGAAAAAGATATTTTCGATCGCACAAACGTGTTATACTTAAACCAATTAGAACCAAAAGGAGCCAATTCATGAGTGTAATTGAACAAACTGATCCTTTTTATCAGCTAGCCGGCGAACATCACACCTTTTCAGAAGCGAAACGATTGGCCTCGCAATTTGCTTTATCTGATTTGCCAGTCTTCATAACGGGTGAAGTCGGAACCGGAAAAAAACAAATGGCCAGAGCGATCCACCATAAATCCCGCAGAAACAGCGAACTATTTATTACCGTTCACTGCAGCCAAAGCGAAGAGCGGCTCGAATATGAACTGTTCGGCGCTGAAGGCGCATTAAACAGGGCCCGCCGCGGAACATTATTCTTATATGAAATCGGAGACATGCCGCTCTCGGTACAGGCCCGCCTTCTTTCCGAGCTGGATGCCGGGCTTTCCGCCCGCATCATTGCAAGCAGCACGGCGGATCTTGGTGATACCGGCGCAGAAAATACGTTCAGCCAAGATTTATTTTACAGGCTTCACGTGTTATGCCTTCCGCTCCCTGCTTTATCTGAACGAAAAAGCGATATACCGCTTCTTCTGCAGCATATGCTGACAGCCACGGGGCAGCATGTTCATATCGATCCGTCCGTTTATCCGCTGTTTGAGCGGCACACCTTTAACGGCAACATCAGAGAACTTCAAAATGCGGCGTACTATATGGCCGCGGCAGCATCCGGCAGCACGATTTATCCCGATGATGTCCCGCTGTATATCAAAAACAGCCAGAAAGCGAAAACAGCTAAGAAAAAAGAAAAACGGCTGACATTGATGGAGAAAGAAGAGTTTTTGTTTATTTTGGAATCAATTAAAGACTTAAATACAAAAGGCGAACCCGCCAGCAGACGGAGCATATCCGAATTAAGCGAAAACAGCACAATGACATTATCGCCCCAGCAGGTCAGAAACAGGCTTGATTACTTAGAAAAGATGAACTATGTGACAAAAGGCCGAGGACGCGCTGGAACAAAAATTACATTAGAAGGGTTGAGCTTTTTGCAGTCACTGCAAAAACAAATCCTTTAAAAAGGAGGACATTTGATTGTTCACAATAAAAGAAGAAATCGCAAATGCCGTCACACACGGAATCGGTGTATTGCTGTCGATTCCGGCGCTTATTTTTCTCATTATCTTCGCGGTGAAATACGGCTCGCCGACAGACATCGTCAGCTTTTCAATCTTCGGCGCTTCAATGCTGCTGCTGTATCTCAGCTCGACTCTTTTGCACAGCATTCAGCATAAAAAAACGAAAGACATTCTTGAGATTGTGGATCATTCCGCGATATACGTATTAATAGCCGGAACATATACGCCATTTTTATTAGGACCCCTTAAAGGGGCGCTCGGTCTGACCCTTTTAATTATTGTTTGGTCGCTTGCCATCGGAGGCATCGTGTTTAAAATCTTTTTCGTGAAGCGGTTTATCATTTTTTCAACGCTTGTCTATTTAATGATGGGCTGGCTGATCATCGTCGCCATTAAACCGCTGTACGCTTCGCTGTCAGGCCCCGGTTTCGGCCTTCTTCTTTTCGGCGGTTTATTGTATTCCGCCGGCACAATATTTTATATTTGGAGAAAGGTTCCGTATCATCACGCCATTTGGCACAGTTTTGTTTTAGGCGGCAGCGCCTCGATGTTTTTCTGTATTTTATTTTATTGCGTCAAAGTCCCCTTTATCTGAAATAAAAAGCACAGCCTCTCTATAGAGACTGTGCTTTTTTTATGCACGGAGCCGTTTCTGACCGGCCGGAAAATAAGCGGGCTTTATATGTAATTCAATGTCAGCCGGTTTCAGCCGTTTCAGTAATCTGCCCCGCAGCAGCCGGTCTGTTCCCGAAGTGCTGACAGGCACAATCGGGAGGTCGAAACGAAGGGCCAGTTCCTCCGGATTGATTTTGCCGTCTTCGGACAGAATCAGACTTTGCCCTTTTTGCAGACGGACTTCCGCCTCATGAAGCACTGCATCCCGGCTGTCTCCGCCACAAATGACACCCATCAGCCGCAGCCAATTTCCGAGAAACGGCATCCGGAAAGCTTTCTCGCCAGCGATAAAACCAGCCGGCTCTTCAAGATGTCCCGCAAGCAGCAGAAGATCAGCCGGGCGCAATCTGGGATGCACATACAATACGGGGCCGTCCGGTATCGGCTGATCATGATGAATGCCGATTGCCGATCCCGACACGTCAATGCAGCCTCTCATAAAGGCTTTCGGCCGCTCATACACCAGCCTCATCTGTTTTTGAAAAGAAAGCCGCGGGTCAAGCTCTTTTTGATTGATATATTCCTGAATATTTTTCATGAACATAAATACAACGTACATCACAAGGCAGCCGTAACGAATCAATTCTTGTCCCCCTGCTTAAACTTTCTCGTATACAAGGTACTCATAATCGTAAGGGTTTTTTTCATCTTTTACTCCCTGTTTGCGGGATGTCAATTCCCATTCAGCTTCATTAAATTCCGGAAAAAAACGGTCTCCTTCAAAGACATGGTGAATTTTTGTCATGTAGAGTCTGTCCGCATAAGGAAAGAGCGCACTGTACAGCTGGGCGCCGCCGATCACAAAGCATTCTTCATCCGCCGGGATCAGCTTGAGCACTTCCTCAGCCGAGTCGGCGGTAATACAGCCCGGGAATAAAGATTCGTCCCGTGAGGTTACAACGATGTTACGCCGGTTCGGAAGCGGGCGTCCGATTGATTCAAACGTTTTCCGCCCCATTACAATGGTGTGGCCCGTCGTCACTTTTTTGAAATATGCGAGATCATCGGGAAGGTGCCAAGGCAGATCGTTATCTTTCCCGATCAGCCGGTTTTCATCCATCGCAAAAATAAACGAAATCATACGCTGACAGCTCCTTTTATGTGCGGATGCGGGTCATAATCCTCAATGATAAAGTCTTCAAACGTAAAATCAAAAATAGAATCAACATTTCGCGCAAACCGCAGTTTCGGCAGCGGACGGACATCCCTTGTCAGCTGCAAATTCACCTGCTCCACATGGTTTTGGTAAATGTGGACGTCTCCGAATGTATGAACAAACTCACCCGGTTCAAGCCCCGTCACATGCGCGATCATCATTGTTAAAAGCGCATAAGACGCAATATTAAACGGCACGCCGAGAAAGACATCCGCTGAGCGCTGATAAAGCTGACACGACAGTTTTCCGTCCGCGACATAAAACTGAAACAGGCAGTGGCAAGGCGGAAGCGCCATATGATCAATTTCGCCGACATTCCAGGCGCTGACGATTAAACGTCTGGAATTCGGGTTTGTCTTGATGTCATGAATCAGCCGGGAGATTTGATCGATGGTCTCGCCGTCCGCTCCGCGCCATGAACGCCATTGAGAACCGTAAACCGGTCCGAGCTCTCCGTTTTCATCCGCCCATTCGTTCCAGATGCGGACTCCGTTTTCCTGAAGGTAGCGGACATTCGTATCTCCTTTTAAAAACCAAAGCAGCTCATGCGCGATGGATTTAAAATGGAGCTTTTTCGTCGTAAGCATCGGGAAACCTTCCTGAAGGTTAAACCGCATTTGGTAGCCGAACGTGCTGATCGTACCCGTTCCCGTACGGTCTCCTTTTTTTTCTCCGTTTTCTAACACATGACGGCACAAATCTTTATATTGTTTCATTTTTTTCATCCTTTTAAAGTAGTCTTTTAGTAGTGTAACACAATAAAAAATCATTTCTGCAAAATTTCTCAGAAATGATTTTTTTATTTCTTCTCGCTATTACACGCTCATCCAGTCAGGCGGCGTATTGCGGTCCCAGTAAATGCTGCCGAGCTCATGATGTGATTGAAATCCGTCTTCAGCGGTATGGTAATGAAAATTAAACCAGTAGCCGTCTTGCGGAGGATGATCCCGGCGGACGTGGAACCTTAAAAGATCTTCACCCGTCAGCCTGTTATACACATGAAAAATTTTTTCAGTTTTTCCGGCCGACGGTTTGCTGGAAATAACCACATCCTGATACGCTTCATCATCTTGAAACTTGGCTAAATGTCCTGTGATCACATCTTCGATTTTCGGCAGAATTTCACTTCTGTAATCATCTTCAATGACCGGAGAGATTTTGCTGCCGAATTTTAAAAATGATTGATTTTCAGCATCACCGAGAAGCTGCTGCTGATACGATTGAAACAGTAATTCAGGCTCCCGCCCTGCCTTCTCTTCTCCCGGCAGAGCGTGTTCATCATAAAAAGCGGTGTAATCATTCTGCTCAAGACTGCTCGACTGTCCTGAAGGCTTGTCTGTCATCAAAGCAGCCGGAGGAGACACGAGTCCGAACGTTACAATGGTAAACAGAACCACAAGGGTCTTTTTCATCCACAATTTCATGACAGATTGTTCCCCTCTGTTTTATTGTCCTCTTTTCCTTTATTTTAGCATAGATGAAAGCGCGGCGTCATGTCCGGCAGCGTATTATCATGCAATATGGGAAATTGGTAACTGTGACCGAGCGGATAAACCGCTTACAATAAGAAGGAGAAAAAGGAGGGGATGAGATGATTAACGCTTTATTTGCGACTGTATCACTTCTCACGCTGCTTTATTTTGTCGTTATGGAAATCACTGATTAACGAAAAAGAAGCCCAAGATATCATGAGCTCACATGGATGACACCAAAGTGGAAAAGCGCCGTCTTTCTTTTCAGCACCTTGAAGCCGTATCGTTCAAACCGCGGGCTTTTCCAATGGTCTTTAAGCACTACGCATTTTTTCGCCGCCCGGACGGCTTGCGTGATGCACTCTTCGTTAAAACCCTCTTCTGCCAGCGCGCGGAGTGGTGCAATGCCGTCTGACGTTTCAACAGGTTCGTGAAACATCGGGTCAAAATAAATGACATCTACCGATGAATCAGGAAGCTCCCGCAAATAATCGGCGCAGTCGGCATGTTTGACCTGAATGCGTTTCATGGCGGTTTGGAGCTGCTCCATTCCGGTTTCCCACGTTTGAAGTCCTGTTTCAACAAGCAATGAGACAAGCTTGTTTTTCTCCAGGCCGATGACTTGTCCGCTTTTTCCGACTGCCAGGCTTGCCAAAATCGCATCGGATGCCAGCCCGAGCGTACAATCTAAAAAGGAATCCCCTTCGCGTAATCCGGCTGCTTTTAACAACGGCTCGGCTTCCCCTCTCAAAAACCGCTTTGCGCGGAACATCGCTGTATTCGGGTGAAAAAAGAACTTCTCCCCTTGCTTCGTGTAAAGTTCGAACCGTTCCTTTCCGATGACTAAAAGATCGCTAGCCGCTCGTTCCAGCATTTTTTCAATGGGCTGTTTATTGCGGCTGCAGTAAGTATCACCCAGCCTGACACTGAGTGACTGCGCTGTGTGTATCGTATATTCGCTTGGTCGGTAACTCGTTGTGATCATCTTTTTCTCCAAAAAGAAAATGCCCGGAATTCGGGCATTTCAGCAGTGCGCATCGAAGGCATCCGTCAGATTTTTCATAATTTCCTCCATGTCATGCCCTTCGATTTCGTGACGGGGAATAAAATGAACGACCTCTTTCCCTTTTAACAGCGCCATTGATGGCGAGGAAGGTTCCTGCCCTGTAAAGTATTCACGCATTTTTGCAGTTGCGTCTTTATCTTGACCGGCAAATACGGTAACCGTATGATCAGGCGCTTTTTCATGCTGTAAAACAGCCTGAGTCGCAGCCGGACGGGCAAGACCGGCTGCACAGCCGCACACGGAGTTGACAACGACCAATGTCGTGCCCTCTGCCTGTTCCATAAAGCTTTCTACTTCTTCAGCAGTCGTTAATTCCTGAAAACCCGCACCCGTCAGCTCACGGCGCATCGGCACGACCAGCTGGCGCATATATTCTTCATAAGCCATTGACATAAAAAAGCCCCCTCTAAAATCCTTATATGAAGTCAAGGATACTATAGAGGGGGCCGGAATTCAATTGTTCAGGCCTCTGTTTTATATTTTCATGATTCCGCCCGTATTGGCGCTTGTTACGAGTTTGGAATACCGGGCCAGATATCCTGTTTTTACTTTCGGCTCGAAGCCTTTCCATTCGGCCTTGCGTTTTTCCCATTCTTCTTCAGGCACTTGTACGTCCAAAATCCGTTTTTCTATGTCAACGATGACATGGTCGCCGTTTTCTACGAATGCGAGCGGGCCGCCTTCAGCCGCTTCAGGCGATACGTGCCCGATTGAAAGGCCCCGGGACGCTCCTGAAAAACGGCCGTCTGTAATAAGCGCCACTTTCGGGCCAAGCCCCATTCCGACAATCTGAGACGTCGGAGCGAGCATCTCCGGCATGCCCGGGCCGCCCTTTGGCCCTTCATAACGGATAATGACAACATCTCCTTCTTTTACTTTGCGGTTTATAATGCCTTCAAGCGCGGCATCCTGGGAATCAAAGACGACAGCGGGGCCTTCATGTCTTGTAATCCCGTCCTGCACCCCGCCTGTTTTGATAATGGCGCCGTCCGGAGCCAGATTCCCAAACAGGACGGCCAAACCGCCTTTTTCGGTAAACGGATTGTCAAGCGGATGAATCACGTCATAATCCTTTACTTCATGACCCGCAATTGTTTCTCCGAGTGTGCGGCCTGTTACAGTCAGCGCGTCAAGATGAAGCGCCCCTTCTTTTTTCGCCAATTCATTAAGGGCAGCCGACACACCGCCCGCTTCGTGCAGATCTTCAATGAAGACGTCCGAGGCCGGCGCCAATTTCGATAAGTGAGGCACTCGTTCAGCCACTTCGTTAATGCGTTCTAAAGAGTACTCAACCCCAGCTTCATTGGCAAGCGCAAGCGTATGAAGCACTGTGTTGGTTGAGCCGCCGAGAGCCATGTCTAACGCAAACGCGTTGTCAATCGCTTTTTCGGTGACGATATCGCGCGGCTTAATGTCTTTTTTGATGGTCTCCATCAATTGGGCCGCTGATTTTCTCACAAACTCTCTTCTCTCCGGTGAAGTTGCTAGAATTGTTCCGTTGCCCGGAAGCGCCAGACCGAGCGCTTCAGACAGACAGTTCATGGAGTTTGCCGTAAACATGCCCGAACAAGATCCGCACGTCGGGCAGCCGAACTGTTCCAGCTCCTGCAGGTCGCTTTCACCGATTTTCCCGGCTTGATATGCGCCGACGCCTTCAAATACTGAAGAAAGCGAAATTTTGCGGCCGTCGCTTGTGCGGCCGGCTGCCATCGGCCCCCCGCTGACAAAAATGGTCGGAATATTAATCCGCATAGCCGCCATCAGCATTCCCGGCGTAATTTTGTCGCAGTTCGGAATGCAGACCATTCCGTCAAACCAGTGCGCCGAGACGACCGTTTCAACTGAATCGGCAATGATTTCGCGGCTCGGCAGCGAATATCTCATGCCGATATGCCCCATTGCGATTCCGTCATCTACTCCGATCGTGTTAAATTCAAAAGGCACACCGCCCGCTTCCCTGATTGCTTCTTTTACGATTTTTCCAAATTCCTGCAGGTGAACATGCCCGGGAACGATATCGATGTATGAATTACAGACCGCGATAAACGGCTTACCGAAGTCCTCTTCTTTTACGCCGGCAGCGCGAAGAAGGCTGCGGTGCGGCGCTCTGTCAATTCCCTGTGTGATCATGTTGCTGCGTAATTCTGCCATGGTGATCCCCCTACTGTTTTTAGACTGTGCACTATTTTTAAAATTTTCAGTTTATTCTAGGGCGCGTTCTGCAAATTTTACAGTGTCTTTGCCCTGTCTCGCTTTTCTATTCTTTCTGTATTTCGATAAAAACCCTCCAACAATTAATATTGTACTTACTATATAGAGTTTTGAATCATTTTTCAACAATATTCTAAATAATTTTTATAAAAAGTGAATTCAAATAAAAAAGGTGCATGGGCGCACCTTTTTGTTATAACTGTTCTTTTTTTCTGCTTTCAGTCATCTGTTTCCAGACTGAACCTTTCGCCTCTTCTCCGTGCTCAATCCGTTCAATCGCCATTTTGACTTGCAGGCTGACTTCGAATTCCGGATCGTCTTCCGCCGCTTTTAATGCTTCCAGCGCGCTTTCATCGCCGACCTCATATAAAAACATGGCCGCGCGCCAGCGCACGAGCTTGCTTGAGTCACTGAGCGATTTCGTCATGGCCGGGATGGCGCTCGCATCGCCAAGATCCGACAGACAGTCACCCGCCGTCCTTCTGACCGTCACCGTTTTGTCTTCAAGCGCTTTGTATAACAGCGGAAGCACAGACGGCTTTTCGATCATTCCCAAATAAACGACGGCTTGTCTTCTGATCGAAGTCTTCGGATCATACAGCGCCTTTTCCAATACTGGTAAATCGTCTTCATCCGGATCCATTTGCTCAAGATGGGCATAGCGCTGTTTCCAGTCTTCATCATCGAGCATGTCCAAAGTCACTTTATAAGCTTTCCGCTGCACTGCAGGTTTGGCCTCACCCTTTTGCTGTGCGGCTGCTTCTGTCAGGCGTTTGAGCCGCTCATCACTGTAGGCGGCCTGAAGCTCTTCTGTGACATCGTGTCCGATTTCGGTAAAATCCCCGAAGCGCACGCCTTGTTCTTTCCAAGCCCGCTCAAATACAACATTTGAAGCTTCGGAACGCAGCTTTAAGATGGCTTCTTGGAAACGTTCCGGAAGGCCGAAGCGCTCTTCACGTTCGCCGTCCGTCAATTTGACCTGCATCGGGATTCCGCTGAACATTTGTACGAAAACCTTCACTTCACCGAACGATTCCTGTTCAGAACGGCTCTCAGACTGCTCCGTATGTTCCATTCCGAAGGCGGAACGGACCTGAGGCAGAATTTCCTTCCAGTCAAAACGGGCGTTTCTCTCCACAGCCAGGAAATCGGCAACGTGATAAACGCCCTTTACTCCTTCGATGTTTAAAATATCACGTACGACAGCCGGAGCATCATCTGCCTGACCGGGCTTGTAATTGTTGCTTTTCCCTGCCGGAAGCTCTTCAGTCAAAATCACTTTCATCGTGTTCGGACTCGGCGTCGGTTCTATTGATTTAATCTTCATATTGGTCCTCCTATGCGCAATCTGACACTTATTCTAACATAGTCGGCACAAGCGTTCTATTGCGCCGCTTAGCTTTTGCAAATGCCGGCCTCTTTTTGGATACGGGCGGCGAACTGCAAAAGAAATTGATGCCGCTCCTCTGCTAAACCGGCCCCCGCTTTTGTATTCATTAAGCCTTTAAGCTTGATTAATTTATCCTCTATATGGGCCAGCACACTTGTTTGAGTTCCGTACATCGGGTGACCCTTCGCCCCGGCAAACATAAAAGCCCTGCCGATGCCCGCTGCGCCGATCGCATCAAGCATGTCTGCATCCTGAACAACTTTCCCCTCCAATGAAAGCGGCCGCTTTATCAGCAGTTCCCTGTGTCTGAATGACATTCTCGTGATAATATCCGCGATCTCCTGAATGGAGCCATCCGCAATGTTGAAAGCAGCCAGCCGTTCTGTCACTTCGCCTGCCGTCAGCCTTTCGCTTTTTTCGAGCTTGGCGTCAATCAGATCATGAACCAGCGCGGCCGTCTCAGTGATAAATAAGTCGGCGCCTTCTTCTTTTGCAATGTACACAGAAAGTTTTGCGACCCGGGAAATATGAAGCCAGTCATGGCCCGTTCGTTCATTGATAAGCTTTTCTCTGACCCAATTCCTGACGCTTTCCAGCTGCTCTTTTTCGTTCATCGTATCACCTCTTATCGGGCCAAAAGCCTCTGCACCGTATCTTCAAGCTCTTTTGGGTTGACGTTCGGTGAAAAACGCCCGGTGACTTCACCGTTTCGGTCCACGATAAACTTAGTGAAATTCCATTTGACCGCTTTTGTGCCGAGCATCCCCTTCGCCTGTTCCGTCAGATATGTGAAGAGAGGATGAGCGTCTGCTCCATTGACATCAACTTTCGCAAACATCGGGAATGTGACTCCGTAGTTTTTCACACAGAAATCTTGAATTTCCGCTTCGTTTCCAGGTTCTTGGTTCATGAATTGGTTGCAGGGAAATCCCAATATTTCAAGACCTTCCTCCCGATATGTATCATAGAGCTCCTGAAGCTGCTTGAGCTGGGATGTGAACCCGCATTTGCTTGCTGTATTCACAATGATCATCACCTTGCCTCTGTAAGCCGATAGCGTCATGTCTTCGCCTGTTATGGTCCGTACGTTTATATCGTAAATTGTCATCTGCGGCCCTCCTTTTTACATTCTTCATTTATTTTACCTGTTTTACACTGCAAAACAAACGGCAACCGCTTTTTCCTTCCACTTAACGGAAAACGTTTTTTTCGAGGAACCAAACGGCTCTTTACCCGTCATAATAAAGAGCCGCTCCGAATTTATGCCTATTTGCCGCTTTTATCCCCGTCATTATGCGTTAAATGCGGTTTATTACGCCGGGATGGATTGAAAAATGGCTTAAAAATTTCTATAATGAAGAAAATTAACGGGGAATAACGGAGGTGGCATGTTGCCTATTAATATACCAAATCACCTGCCCGCTAAGCAGGTGCTTGAAAGTGAACACATCTTTGTAATGGATGAAAGCCGGGCTTTTCATCAGGATATCCGGCCGCAGAAGATCGTGATTTTAAATCTGATGCCGAAAAAAATCCAAACGGAAACCCAGCTCCTCAGGATGCTTGGGAATTCACCTTTACAAGTTCACTTTACGTTCTTAATTCCGAGCACACATACTCCAAAAAATACGGCAAGGCAGCATCTGGATGAATTTTATACGGATTTTTCCAGCATCCGCCACAAACGGTTTGACGGAATGATTATTACCGGGGCTCCGATTGAGCACCTGCCGTTTGAAGATGTTTCTTACTGGGAAGAATTGAAGGAAATCATGGAATGGAGCAAAACGAATGTCACTTCAACCCTCCATATCTGCTGGGGCGCTCAAGCCGGTTTATACTATCATTACGGCATTGAGAAAGTGGAGCTGCCGAAAAAAATCTTCGGTGTGTTTGAGCATACCGTTCTTAAAAAACATGAGAGATTGGTAAGAGGATTTGACGAGCTATACTATGTGCCCCACTCACGGCATACAGATATTAATACGGAGCAGCTGCAATCGGCTTCGGATCTGGATGTGCTCAGCGTTTCAGAGGAAGCGGGGGTCTGTTTAATCGTTTCAAAAGACGAAAAACAGATTTTCTTAACGGGTCATCCGGAATATGATACCGATACGCTACTTCAGGAGTATGAGAGAGACATAGAGAGAAATCTTTCAAACGTAGAAGCTCCTAAGCACTATTTTGCGCCCGGCGGGAAAGAACCTGTTAACCGCTGGAAAGCTCATGCAACGTTATTGTTTATGAATTGGCTGAATTATTACGTATATCAGGAAACCCCGTATGAATGGGATTAATTTTTGTTTTGAGTGATACGGTGACAAAAATATGATAAAATACTCTTGATTCAGTATGCGTATAACAAAACTTTAAAATAATGGAACATATCAATTAAATTTAGTTTAAATATGTTGCCGCGCTTATTATAAAATGATGCACTTGTGTTATGTTTATCTATAGACAATAACTCCTTACGATGCATGAAGCTTGCTTGTTGTTGATTACATTGAGGTGAATTTACTTGAATACCAATAAAAAAGTATTAATTTTGACTGCAAATTACGGAAACGGGCATGTTCAAGTGGCCAAAACGCTCTACGAACAGTGTCTGCGTCTCGGCTTAGATGTGACGGTTTCCAATTTGTATCAAGAGTCAAATCCGATTGTTTCAGAGGTTACTCAATACCTTTATTTAAAAAGCTTCTCAATCGGGAAACAGTTTTATCGTTTGTTTTATTACGGAGTTGACAAAATCTATAATAAACGCAAATTCAATATTTATTTTAAAATGGGAAATAAACGTTTAGGCCAGCTCGTCGAAGAGCATAAGCCGGACATTATTATCAATACATTTCCGATGATTGTCGTACCGGAATACAGACGGAGAACCGGAAAAGTGATCCCGACGTTCAACGTTATGACCGATTTCTGCCTTCACAAAATCTGGGTTCATGAAAATGTTGATAAATATTATGTCGCCACAGATTACGTGAAGGAAAAACTGATTGAAATCGGCACTCACCCGAACAACGTAAAGATCACGGGCATTCCCATCAGGCCTCAATTCGAGGAATCGATGCCGAAAGAGCCGATTTATAAAAAATACAATCTCTCTCCCGACAAAAAAGTTCTTCTTATTATGGCGGGAGCGCATGGTGTGCTGAAAAACGTAAAAGAACTGTGCGAAAATCTCGTTCATGACGATCAGGTGCAGGTTGTGGTGGTATGCGGCAAAAACAGCTCGCTGAAAGAATCCCTCAGCAGCTTGGAAGGTGACAATGCCGACCGGCTGAAAGTTCTGGGCTATGTAGAAAGAATTGACGAGCTGTTCCGTATTACAGACTGCATGATCACGAAACCGGGCGGCATCACACTGACGGAAGCAACGGCGATCGGAGTACCCGTTATTTTGTACAAACCGGTTCCCGGACAGGAAAAAGAAAACGCCATTTTCTTTGAAGATCGCGGTGCGGCTGTCGTGGTCAACCGCCACGAAGAAATTTTAGAGTCGGTCACCTCCCTTCTTGCGGATGAGGAGAAGCTGAACCGGATGAAGGACAATATTAAAAGCCTTCACCTCCCCAACTCTTCTGAAGTCATTTTGCAGGACATTATAAAAGAATCTGAAATGATGGCCGGGAAGGCAGATATGGCATTATCGTAAAAGAAAAGCACACGAACGATTCGTGTGCTTTTTGTTTTTTTCCGGTTAAGCTTTGTGACTGGAAAAATAAAGATAAAAAATAGGGAGCGGCTGCTTGACGTCCGCTCCCATATGGTGTATAGTTGAACCATCATTTAACAACGTTTACATACGTACGGTTGGATGATGACAAAATTTTTTTTAGCACGAAGGTGCTACAGTACTAGGAGGAATTAAGCAATATGCAAAACGGTAAAGTAAAATGGTTCAATAACGAAAAAGGATTCGGCTTCATCGAAGTTGAAGGCGGAGACGACGTATTTGTTCACTTCACTGCTATCGAAGGAGAAGGATACAAATCATTAGAAGAAGGACAAGAAGTTTCTTTTGAAATTGTCGAAGGTAATCGTGGACCTCAAGCTTCTAATGTTGTAAAACTCTAAACTCAATACATGTTGATCAGATGACAAATAGAGGAGAGGCGTATGCCTCTCCTATTTGATTGCCGTCTGAATCTCAATTGCAACAAGATTCTGCTTGCAGCGCTGCTCGATTTCTTCAATTTGTTTCTCCATTGACGGCATTCCTTTTTTTGCCATTTCCGCTAAACTTCCCAAATCACCGTATATTTCTTTAAATGTCTGCTGAAGGATTGTTTTTAAATCTTTATCATTCACGGCTGGTTTTTCCCTTCTCTCCCAAGATACCCTGAATAATAGTAAATAAGCCCTAATTAATCAGGTTCAATAGTTATATCGGCTTATTTTCTATATTTTTTTCTATTTTCCGTACATATTTCTAAAAAAAATCTCCAAACTATTTGCGGAGGTGTTTTTTAATGGACTCTGAATTTTTTCCAAACGGACTGACGGATAAACGCCAGCTTGAATTAGCGGTGGAAACGGCCCAGAAAACAACGGGAGCGGCTACCCGGGGCCAAAATTCAACTTTGGTGGAATCTGCTTACCAAGCGATTCAGGATGCCAGAACGATGTCACAATCCAGTGAACTGCAAGCTCTCGACCAGGGTTTTCTGCAAAAGCAGCGAATGCTTCTCGACGATTGCCAGCATCAGCTCGATGAATTCGAAAAATAAAACCGCAGAAGCTGCGGTTTTATTTTTTATTGATTTGTCAGCACCTTGCCGTAGGCTTTCAGCTTCTCCCCCACTGTGCATTGGTTGATGCAGAAAGAATGAGCGTGCGTTTTTCCAAACTCTTTGCGGAAATGCTTTTTTACGAAACAGTCTTTGCAATATTCATCCTGAAGCTCTGTCAATTCTTTATAAATGCTTTTTTTATCCAATATCAGTCATCTCCGTTACCTTCTAATGTTATGCGGCTTTCAATCTGCCGGTCCGAGAGAATTTTTCTGGCAAGGTCATCCGCTTCTTGATTTTCCTTTCGGCTTACGGCTTCATATGTCGGTGTCAGCTTTAAGGATTCGAGCAGCGCTTCAATTTTATCCAGCCATTCGTTTTGCGTTTCATCATAACACGGCCAGCTGCCGTCAAGCTGATGCAAAACGACGAGGGAATCCCCTCTTATCGTGATTGAATTTCTGCTTGCGCCAAGTTCCTGCACTTCCTTAAGCGCTTCGTATAAAGCGGCATATTCCGCCTCATTGTTCGTCTGAAGCGTTAAGCTTTTGTTTTTCCGTATGCGGTATCGCTTGCCGCCGAGAGAATAATACACGACAATTCCGAGTCCGGCGCGTCCGCTTGTTTTGTCAAAGCCGCCGTCGAAATACACTGTAATGTCGTCAGGTTCGTGCGCAAGCTCTTCAGTAAGCTTTTCTAATTCTTTAAGCGTCCAGCTCGCGCCTTTTTCATCCTCAAAATAAATGTCTTTTATATAAGGAAAGCGGCTGACTTCTCTTGCAAGCATGCGCGCTTTCGGAACGGTCAGCCAATCTTCGGAAAAAAACGCGACAGGGCCTGTTCCTTTTGCTTCTATTTCGATATACGGCTTAAGATTCATTGAAATCACCTTACCATTCATTAGTTGACGGGCGTGTGCTATAATCAAACCATTCTCAAATTGAAAGGAAGTCAGCAGGTTTTGTTTAACGATGTGTTATGGATCTTATTTGCGGTCATTCATTTTATCATTGTTCTTCTGTTTTATAAAGGATTTGGCAAAACGGGCCTATTCGTATGGATCGGTTTCGCCACGGTGTGCGCCAACTTGCAGGTTGTCAAAACAGTCGAGCTGTTCGGGCTTACGGCGACACTGGGAAATATCATGTACGGCACCGTTTTCTTCGCAACGGATGTGCTGAATGAAAAATACGGTCCCAGGGAAGCGCGCAAAGCCGTCTGGCTCGGGTTTTCCACTCTACTCGCTTTGACATGCGCCATGCAGGGGGCTCTTTTATATAAACCGGCTGCATCAGATATCGCACAGCCTGCCCTTGAGACGATTTTCGGTTTTCTGCCGCGTGTTGCGCTCGGAAGCCTCTTGGCTTTTATTTTCAGCCAAACGATAGATGTTTATGTATATTCAGCCATTCGGAGAATCTTTCCTTCAGACAGGCTTCTCTGGCTCAGAAACAGCGGAAGCACGGCGCTCAGCCAGCTGCTGGATACATTTATCTTCACTGCCGTGGCCTTTATCGGCGTTTATTCCGCGGGAGTATGGTTCAGCATCTTCATTTCAACTTACCTGATTAAATTTGCGGTATCACTCATTTCTGTCCCTTATGCGTATGCGGCAAAACGAATGACACCGAATGGAGAGTGACGGATGATGCCCGCTGAAATTTATGTAGACGGTGCAAGCGCCGGAAACCCGGGCCCGTCCGGTATCGGTATTTTTATTAAACATGACGGGAAAACAGAATCTTTCTCAATTCCGATCGGCGACCAATCAAATCAGGAAGCTGAATTTCTCGCTTTAATTGAAGGAATGAAGCTGTGTGCCGCCCGCGGATATGAGTCCGTGTCATTCCGGACGGATTCGGATATCGTGGAGCGGGCCGCAGATCTTGAAGCGGTTAAAAACAAGGCTTTCCAGCCGTTTGTTGACGAAATCATCCGCTTAAAGTCCGGATTTCCATTGTTTTTCATTAAGTGGATTCCCGGCAGACAAAACCAAACAGCCGATCAGCTTGCAAAAAAAGCGATTCGGCTGAATAAATAACCGGAATGAAATTGCGTCTCACTGTTCATCCTACAAATGAGGTGAACAGCTATGAGAAAAGAAAATAAAGGCCAGCTGACCGGGGGCGTGAATCCTCAGGGAAATATGGAAGGAAATGCGCATAAAGACCCGAAATCAGCCCTTGAAAACAACGCAAAAAAAAGCAATACAAAACGCTAGAGGGATCAGCTTATCTCTCTGGCGTTCAGCTTTTCGAGCATCCTTTCAATTCCTTTTATCTGATGACGTCTCAGCATTAATGCAGCCTCTTCCATCTTTAATGAAAAAAGCGCTTCTTCAAGCGTACAGACTAACGGCACCTCGCAATGTATTTCAGCAAGCTGCCTTGACAGCTCCAATTCTTTCAAGCTTTGCTGAATTTTCGTTTGCTGGCCCTTCGGCAAGAGAGCGAGGCTTTCTAATAACCGGTCTATGTTTTGATATTCACGGATCAGCTTGTACGCCGTTTTTTCCCCGATCCCTTTAACGCCGGGATAGTTATCGCTCGTGTCTCCCATCAGCGCCTTAATGTCAATCAGCGCTTTTGGCGGAACTCCCGTTTCTTCTCTGAATATCTCATCTGTATATACCTTATAATTGCCGATACCCTTTTGCAGCAGCGCTACTCGAACTTGATGATTCAGCAATTGAAGCAGATCTTTATCACCCGTTACAATCGTAATTTCCGCTTCCCCGGAAAATAGGGCAGAAAGCGTACCGATACAGTCATCCGCCTCATAGCCTTTTATGCCGATGTTTAAAAAACCGAGCTCTCGCGCTGCTTCTTTCGCTAGATCAAATTGCGGAATCAGCTCTAGCGGCGGTTCACTTCTGTTGGCCTTATAATCTTGAAACAAATCATTGCGGTACGTTTTGCTTCCCATATCCCAGCAGCAGACGACATGTGTGGGCTGAAACGTATCAACCGCCGTAATAAGATGCTTTAAAAAACCGTTGACGCCGTTTGTGGGAATTCCGTTTTCATTTATCATAAAATTGCGATGAACGGCCGTCGCGAAAAACGAGCGGAACAAAAGCGCCATGCCGTCAACGAGCAGTAATTTATTATTCATATATCGAAACTCCTTTTTATTCAATGTTCCTATTTTACCAAAGAAGGCGGTAAAAAAACAGCATCCCCCCATTTGGAAGATGCTGCCGTCACGTTATTCACCGTGTCTTTTATTGCTTGCCATCAGCTTTTCAGCTTCACGGCCGGCATAAGAATCAAATTTCTGTCCGAAGCCGTTTTTCTTTTTGGCATTGTTATTCTGCTGAGCATTTCTGTTTCCCAGTTTTGTTCTGCCCATGGTCATATCCCCCTTTAGAGAAGATACGGATAGTATGTACAGCAAGCGCTGATGACACACGCGGCAGGTTCATCCATTACTGTCTGCTGACGAATTCTTTCACCATCTCTTCACTTACGAATCGTCTTTGCGGCACGATGCCCTTTTTCGCCAGCTGGTTCATTTTTGCGGTGATGCCATTGATGGCATCTGTCGTGAACGGTTTATTCTGTCTGCATTTTACAATTGCTTCTTCAATGGCCTGTTCACGCTCATAATCAAGCTGTACAAATGTTTTGACGTGCTGATGCTGTTTTGCGGAATGTGCTGAAATTGCTTTATGGACTTCTGACATAAAAGGTTTCATCTCGCTTTTTTTCATTTTAGTCTACCATGACTGTTATCTGCCCGCCAACCGGATTTTTAAATTTTCAGCATTTCATCTTTCTTTTTCCATGCTTTTTCGGCTTCGTAAAGGTGTTCAATTTCCCTTGCACTCGTATTTTCCGCAAGACCTTGTAAATAAGTGTCCCGCTGCTCGCGGATCTGGGACAGGCTTTTATCCGCCATGTCTTCTTGCAGACGGCGCACCTGCTCAGCATATCGCTCTGAAAGGCTTTCTTTCTCCTGCTCAAGCCACTTTTCTGTCACTTTTTGCAGGCTGAGCCTGAGCCCTTCTACAAACGCTGCTTTTCCGTTCTGTTCAAAAAACTGCTTCGGTGATTTAACTTCCTTTACGTGATGTGAGAATGCCGAGACGTCAATGACCGGAGCGACCTCTTTCAGCTGAACGGCAAATTCGTTTTCACCGCTCACATAAATGGAGAAATTTCCGTCTTCCATAAGCTTCTTCTGACAGTTTTCCATCCATTCCTCAGTCATATGACGCTCAATAAAACCGGTCATCCGGATATCGAGCGTTTTCAGCTCTTGAATATATTCAAAACGGAATTCCTTGAGCGCTTCATTCAGCGCCGCTGATATATTTTGTTTCCAATCACCGTTTTGAAGACCCGGATGGAAGGCGGTTTTCAGCATATCATTCGCATAAAACGTCAGGCGATGTTTAATGTGATAGAGCTGTTCTTTCGTATCTTTCATCACTTTTCGAATGATGACCTCAGACGTACGGCGCTTTGAAATGTCAGCGAGAGCTTTTTCATAGGAAGACTCCAGACGCTGTTTCTTTTTCTCTTTTTCTTCTGCCGACTGGTGAAGAGATTCGTGAAGCTGTTCCACCATATCGCACAATTTGCCCGCCTCTGTTTTCAGCTGGGCGCAGCTGGCCCTCATTACATCTTCCTCAATAAAGTGCTCAAGCCCGGTTCTTACATCAGAGAACCTGTTATAAAAAGCTTCTTTTTTACCCGCAAGCTCTTCTTTACTTGAAACATGATATAATTTCGGCCGGTTAATTCCCTCTTTTGAGAGTTCTGAGCGGACATAGTCTTTGACGGTTTCCAGCTCGCTTTCGGTTTTGGCCAGATCGGCGGCGTTAATGACAAAAAACATTTTATCCATGCCGAATGATTCTTTGACGAGGCCGAGTTTCTTCAGAAAAGACCTGTCTCCTTTTGAAAAAGAATGCTGATAGTACGTCATATAAAAGAACGCGTCAGCATCTTTTATATATTGAAAGGCAAGTTCCGTATGGCGCTTGTTTATACTGCTTGCTCCCGGCGTATCAACAATGGTGATGCCTTTTTGCGTGAGAGGCGAATCATAATACACGGTGACTTCTTTTACGCAGCAGGCCGTTTTTTCTTCGGCTGCGTACGGTTTTAAATCTTCAACCGGCACCGTCAGTGTCAGCCTTTGACGGATCTGTTCTTCGTACGTATCAAACGCCTGCAGCATCGTCTGAATCACCGGGATGAGTTCATCCGGAATTTTTCCCTTTTTAATGGCATAATTCCATCTCTCTTTCAGTGAACGCCCCTTTACATCAGCGTCTTTCAGCTCAGTCAGCTGAAGCATTTCAGCGTCCAGCTCCTCCTCCGTTTTAAAAACGATCTCCGCAGATTTATGCGGTTTGCCGTCTTGCGGTTTCGTTATTTTGTTGATCGTAGCCGTTGTGGGCGTCGGTGATGATGGCAGCACGTATTCACCGACAAGCGCATTTGCAAATGATGATTTACCGGAACTGAATCCGCCGAATAACGCCAAGGTAAACTGGCGGTTTTCAAGCCGCTCAATCCTGCTTCGAAAGGCTTCTGCCTGTTTTCCTAATATGCTCGAGGATTCAAGAATCCCGGCAAGCTCATAGAACCGATCAGTCTGCTCTTTTATAGGAAGTTCCTTCATCGCATTTTTTTCGGGCTTGCTTACTTCATGCTGTACAGCCTCTTTTGGTTTCTTTTGGACGGGCGCTTTTGCAAGGCGTTTTTTTCGCGTATACCAGTCGCCGCTTCCCGTATCACAGGTCAATTCTTCTTCCCACAAAGCGCGGACGCGGGCTGCTTTTTCCAAGGCATTGCGTTCTTCTTTTGCCGATTGCGCGAGCTCATCCCTTATTTTCTTTTCTTTTTCGAGCCGGTTTTTCAAGTTCTCAATGAGCGGTCCGTTTTTTGTCTGAACATAAGCGGTCAGCTCCTCAATGAGTTCCGCTGTCTGTCTTTTGGCTTCCCTTCTGATCATTTCAGCGAGGTCTTTCGTATAAGTTAATACGTATTCAGATGAAAAGGCCGCTCCCTGCTTAAGGGCCTGAGCGGTGATATCATCAGAAAGCGGTGTGCGGTACGCCTGGATTTTCTTGATCAGTTCGTCCGAATCCGCTTCATACCGCTTGGCCGCTTTCGTAAATGTGTCGATAATATGCCAATCCGCTTCCCCTTCCGTTCTTTTTTTAATATCGGCAAAAAATTCAGCATGCCTTCTTTCTTTTTCCGAAGCTGTTTTCGCTTTTGAAAAGAATAATCCGGTTTTAAATGATGGCTGCTGTGATTCAATATAAGCAGATGCAAGCACCCTCATCTCAAAGGGTGTCAGATTAGCGTTTTGCAATATGTTCTGCACGTCTTTTCTGATGTCTTTCTCTGCTGTTTCAGCCTGTTGAACGGCTTTTTTAAGCTCATCTTCAACAGAACGGACAAGTGCTTCTTGTTTGTCAAACTGCTCTCCGCTGCCGTTTTTATCTTCTTTTACGAGCATCTCTGTATGCTCTTTGACTAAGTGTGCGACTTTTCTCTCCGTTAAGGACCATAAATTTGTTTTTGCCTGCTGTTTCAGCTTCTGCAGATGTTTTTTCAGCTGTTCCATGCCGTTTAAAGGATGGTCAGGCTCAGTGACAGACGTAAAGAAAAGCGATTCTTTCGGTATTCCCGCGCCTTCAAGCATGTCTTCCACCTGCCTGCGGTACTCTTCAAACTTCGTTTCAGTTTCATCATGTCTGTCAATTTGGTTGACGATCAGAAACAAATTCGGAATACGGTCTTTGATGGAGCTGAGAAACAGCATATTTTCTTCTGAATGGACGTGATTATAATGAACGACGTAAAATAAAGCGTCAGCCTGATGGAGAACTGAAGCGGCAGATAAAAAATGCGCTTCGTCCGTCGAATCAATTCCCGGTGTGTCAATGTAGGCCGCATAAGGCTCTGACTCCTTAAAGCCGGCATAGACTTCCACCGTTTCAATTTGCTCACCGTCTTTACAGAATTGCTGCACTTGTTCTTTATCGTAACTTCCTTTGATCTCTGCATAAGCCCCGTCCGTCGTATGAAGCACGACTTTATCTTCACCGTGCCGGATGACAACGAGGTTGGCGCTTGTGGGAATCGGGCTTGTCGGCAGTATGTCTTCACCGAGCAATGTGTTTAATAAAGAGGACTTTCCGGCCGAATAATGCCCGGTAAACGCGATATAAACCTCTTCATCAGCCGCTTTTTTCATAATGGCCGCGAGCTGATCGGCCCGTTTTTCATCCTGATGATCCAAAAATTGTGCGTATAAGGCACCCGTTCTGCTGAAAATCTCCCTGTTATGGCGTTCTTCTTCTGTCATGTGTCTTTACCCCTTTGTGTCTGTCGCATCAAATGACGTTTTTCATTTTTAGAAAGCTCTGAAAAAAACCTCTCCCCCATTTTACACAAGAATGGCTCACTTTTCTTCAGGAAACGCAAAAAAGCCGCCGATATCGGCAGCTGATAAAGAAAAAACACCCGCGGCAGGAAAAACCGCAGATGTTTAAGAAGACATCGATTTATTCGAAACTTTTTTCAATACGAAACCAATTAAAACACTGTATGTACAAACGGCTGCAAATAAAAATAACATTGTCATTTTCGGCACCACCTTGAATGAGAATCATTTTCATATTTACATCTTATCATGAGTGAGAATGATTTTCAATCTCTATTTTGCGGTGTTTTCTTCTAGCGCTTTCTCTTCGGCGCGAATCCTCACAGTGAGCATGCAGGCATTGAGAATCGAAAAGAGAAACAGTGTCCAATACGCTCCGTATAACAGCGGCAGAAAAATAAATTCTAAGATGACGACCGCGTAGTTCGGGTGCTTCATCCACCTGTACGGCCCCTTTCTGACAAGCTCCGCATCCGGCACGACAAGGATTTTCGTATTCCAATACCGCCCTAATGATAATAGAGCCCAATACCTGATCCCCTGTACAAATAAAATAATACATATAATGGCGGCCCACCTTGGAGAAAGCGTTTTTTGAAACGCCGCCACCTCAGCTGTAAGAGAGACGAAAAAGAGCACGTGCATCAGGACGAGAAAGGGATAATGTCCTTCTCCGTATTCGACTGCGCCTTGCTTTTTCACCTTTTGCTCATTGCGCCGGGCCACGATCATCTCCGCAATCCGCTGGGCCGCAACCAGCATGATAAACAGCCAAAACATTAAGAAGCCCCCTTTTCCCAGCTGAACAGCAAAAGCTCAGACGAAAATCCCGGCCCGAGAGCGCCGATCAGCCCTTTTTCGTTTTCTTTCTGCCGTCCGTTGAGCAACTGTTCTTTTATCACATGAAAAATAGTTGCGGAAGACATGTTCCCGTGTTTTTGCAGCACCTTCCGAGATGCCGCAAGCTGCCCGGTGCCCATTGAAAGACTCGTTAAATAGGCGTCAATGACCTTTTTCCCGCCTGGATGGGCAAGAAAGGTTTTAATGTCGTGAGTACTGACACCATATTCAAATAAAAATTCATCAACATTGTCCTTCAGCCACTGTGAAACCAGGGTAGGAATGTCTCTTGAAAAAATGACTTGAAAACCGCTGTCGGTGAATTCCCAGCCCATCACATCTTCCGCATCCGGCATCATCACCGATTGAGTGGCGAATATCCGCGGAAGAAGCGGCTGTTTGACGTCGTTTCGGTTCGCCTTTTCTCCTCCCATTAGTACTGCGGCAATCCCGTCCGCAAACAGGGAAGTTCCGATTAAGTTGCTTTTTGACTTGTCGTTCGGCTGAAACGTTAAGCTGCAGAGTTCAGCCGCGATGACAAGCACGTATGCTTCAGGATACGCGCGGCAGTATTCGTACGCCCTGGACAGGCCGGCCGCTCCGCCCGCGCATCCTAAGCCCCAGATCGGTATCCGTTTTGTTTTCGCAGAAAACGGAAGCTGATTCATCACTTTCGCTTCAATGCTGGGTGTCGAAAGCCCGGTGCTGGAAATAAAAAAGATCGCATCCACTTTTTCATATGGAAAGGGATTTGTTAAACAATCCGGGTTTGTTAAACAATCAAGTGCCGCATCCGCACTGTGCTTGACGGTTTCTTCCGTATACAGCCGGTTTTTTTCTGAAAAACCCCGTGCCGTTTTATACCATTCAATCGGCCGGACAAACTGCCTTGATTCAATTTCGCCGTTTTGAAAGGCTTTTAACAGCCGATCAATATCCTTAAATGAATCGGCAAACATCCCTCTCGCAAAATCCGCCGCCGTTTCTTGCGAGACATGATACTTCGGAATGCTCGTTCCGACAGATAACACATATGCCATGCCCATCACCTCTTTACATAAAGGTTTCCGCTTTTTTCCTGAATGTATGCATAAGTTTGAATCGAGGATTTCACTGACATGCCATTTTAATAGGAAATTGGCCCTTTTGAATAAGAAACCGTTCGGCTATACTTGATCCATTCATAAAAAAGGTTGTGATTGGGATGCTGACACCTGTCATTCTTAAAGGGTCACTCGTTCAGTTAGAGCTGCTGACGATTGATCACTCTCAGGCACTTTGCGAAGCAGCTTCAGAAAATAGGACGACTTATGCTTACACCCATGTCCCTGACGGAATCGAAGAAACAAAGCGTTATATTGAGCGTGCGCTTTCCGATTATGAAAAAGGACTTGCATTGCCTTTTGCAGTACGGAGTCTTGAAACAGACCGAATCGTCGGAAGCACGCGGTTTATGGTTGCGGAAGTGTTTACGCGGCCGGCGGACGCAGCTCCGGAAGTGTGTGAGATTGGCAGCACATGGTATGCCTCTGCCGTGCAGCGGACTGGTGTCAATACGGAATGTAAACTTCTGATGCTGACTCATGCGTTTGACGTGTGGCAAGCTGTCAGGGTGACGCTGAAAACCGACGTTCGCAACCAGCGCTCACGGACTGCGATTTTGCGGATCGGAGCCCAATTTGAAGGGATCCGCCGCGCACACATTCCGGCTGTCGACGGCGGTCTCAGAGATACCGCCTACTACTCCATCCTTCGGGAGGAATGGCCTTATATCCGGCAAAACCTTTCTGGCCGGCTCAAAGCATATAACTGAAAAACCTGCCGATATACGGCAGGTTTTTTTACATATTCGGATCATATAGGTATAAATTGAGATCGATCCGTCCGTCTGACGTGACCGCTACCCCCTCAGCTTCAAGAGACAGCTTCTGTACAGAAAACATCTCTTCGTCTCTCAATCCGATTTCGCCCTTTGCATTGATGACCCTGTGCCAAGGAAGACGATGCTTTTTACTCATGGAGTGAAGAATCCTCACAACCTGCCTCGCTCCCTGCGGACTTCCCGCAAGATCGGCAATTTGACCATACGTCATCACTTTTCCTTCAGGAATCTGTTTGATAATGGCTACCGCCCGTTCCGTAAATGTCATGCAACTCCCCATTTCGCAAGAGCAGATGATTTTTGAGAAAATCAGCCACTTCCTGATCTTATATTTATAGATGATAATTGCTTCATCATCATACTTATTTCATCTCTGCGTTTAAATAGATTATCTGTTTGTTCACAAAAAATTAACAAAGATAAGCATGTACTTATTTAACATAATATGTAATAATACAATTGTATTAAAAAAGAAAAGGAGTGTTTACAATGAAAATGAAGAAAGCTTTAGCCGGCTCAGCCCTATCACTCGCTTTACTCTGTTCTGCCGCCCCTGCTTTTGCCGCAGGTCCTGCTGATACACCTTCTGCAGAAAGTAAAACGAAGGAAGTATCTGCTTTGGCGACGTTCATACTTAATGGTTCCGGACCTGATTATCCTACTTCAATTTACCGGAATGGAATCACCTATTATTTAGACAACATCACCTTCCATGGTGCTGATGGCACTTGGACAGCCGTCTACAAAAGCTGATTTTTCATGACGCGGAATGTTTGTTCTAAGCAACAACTAAAAATAATCCGTATGTTACCGTGCCGATAAGAGAATAAATGATTGCTAACATGTACCTAAGAAGTGTCAAAATTGAAAATTGTGACAGATTCTGAATTATCTCTTGCTCTACTTGTATCGGAATCTCCTGCTTTTGCAACTTCTGGAGGATATGAACAATTGGTATCTAAAAGAAGTTTCTTTCTGGAACGGAATCTGGTATGGGAATGATGAGCACTGTTACTAATATGAAGGGGGCTTTGCCCCTTTTTCTAGTTTCACTGCCTTTTATAATTGATCCTACATATAGCACCTAGTTGCGTAATTTCATTTCACCCGATGATCATTATCAGTTGTACTGTTTTCTGCTTTTAGACGCAAAAACACATAATCTAAAATTCTCTCCTGCCATAGGTTTTTTGATCGGATCCTGCAGCACTTTAGTGAATCACATGTCTATCCAAAAGCCGAGCCTCAACTCTTTACGAAGAATCAATCCAGATCCTTCAGAACATTTCTATGGACGCTTGAGTTCCCCAGCTCATGTTAAGGTAACTCTATTCTTGATATATGCTGACGTAAACAAAAGGCCATGGAATGTTTTTCCTCCCCTCTTTAGTTATCAAACCTTCTTTTGGACGAGGGGCGCAGGACATCCCCGATCAGAAAAACACCTAAAATGAATAAAATTAAATGTAAGGGCAATAATTCTTCGTGAGCAAGTACCCCATAAAACCTCTTACTTGCTCTTTTATTTTTGATAAAACACAACCCAGGGTGATAACATGAGATTTGCTTGGGAAGAATTAATTATAATTGCATTCGGAATGATTTTACTGAGAATTTCAGGGAGAAAATCCATAGCACAAATGACCATTGCACAGACAATGGTGATGATTTCAATCGGTACGATTATCGTTCACCCCATTTTAGAAACCAGTTTATTGAAAACATTAATCGCTGCGTCTATCCTTTTTAGCGCTTTGATTTTGATGGAATGGTTTCAAGTAAAAGTAAACTGGTTGAATCTTTTTTAACCGGAAAACCTAAATTCGTTATAGAAGACGGCCAACTCAGAAAACTTAAAGAAGCTGAGACTGACAGCAGATCAACTCGAAATGCGTTTAAGACTTCTTGGCATTTCAAACATAAACACAATTAAATATGCCAATTTATAAGCTAATGGACAATTAGGTTACGAATTAAAAGATGACTGTAAGCCTTTAACCATCAAAGACCTTAAAAATGTGATCGATCCAAAATGTCTTAACAAAGAGCCTCAGCCTCAAAAAGATGATCAAGCCAATATATTCGAGGAAATCAAAAGTCACCAGACCCAGCATAAGCCAAAAAATCTTGAATAATTCGCTGATTAGTAAAGCCTTTTGTTATTCGCCGAATCAGACCGTTAACCGCCGATCAAAACCGGTTTACAAGAAACAAAAAAAGCATCTGAAGCAGATGGCTTTTTCAATCGATATTGCGACGATGAAAAGAGTCGGTAATCCCCGTATTTTTCGAGAGGTCCTTGTATGCGCCTGAATATGCTTTTCAGCCGCCTATCCCTACCGCCGCCCTTAGCCATAATGTTAGTCAGTTTGTTTTTATAAAATCATTGATTAATTGATCAGTCGTTAATATTGTGGCAAATTCATCATGCAATGTTGCCAGAGATATATTGTGAATAGTCTCTGCATCATAATATGTATCATTTTGATCTCTCATTCCGAAGGCTGCTGTTGCATCTGAAATCAGGTATGTATCAAATCCTAAATTACCGCTCATCCTTGTGGTTGTTGAAACACAGTGCGGCGTAGTCAAGCCAGTGATTACGACAGTTGTTATATCATTTGCTTTTAAAAGCTCTTCTAGATTAGTCCCAATAAAGCTGCTGTTTACTTTTTTGGTTATAATGACTTCTTTTTCCATAGGTTTAACGATTTCCTTTATAGCAACCCCCTCATTTTTTGGATAAAATAAAGAACCAGGTTTATCAGAAATATGTTGTATGTATATGACTGTCCATCCTTTTTCTCTCCATAATTTCAGTATTTTGCTGATATTTTCTTCCGCCTTTACGTTATTTCGGTCTCCCCACTTTTTATCATCAAAGGCTTTTTGTACATCCACAATGATTAAAGCTTTTTTCTTTTCTGCCATCAGATAACCTCCTATATTGAAAATTCGCATTTATAACATTTTAAATAAAGATTTTACTTTTGTACAATTGTTTCAGTGTTAAATTTCATATCGCACCTTCCCCGTTGGAAAAGCGCTGGAATAGCTAAAGCAAACACTGACTCAAAGGCTGCAGCTCACCAGAAGCCAGCAATATTCAACTCTTTTTCTCTATATACTTATCAATATTCTGAAATAAGCCGCAACAGTGAATGAAAGCATCGCTCCTATCGCCATCCACTCCCCTAACTACATTCACGCTCACAAAATATTAACAAAAAAACCCTTGGTTCTTTTTGTATTGTATGTAATAATACAAGTGTATCAAAAAACAAAGGAGTGTTCAAAATGAAATTAAAAAAAGTTTTAACTGGTTCTGCCTTGTCTCTCGCTTTACTCGTTTCCGCTGCCCCTGCTTTTGCATCTAGCCCTGGTCATACAAATAGCGACTCAACTCAAACAAAAATTTCGACACAAGCGACCAGAGATTCTTTTACAATGGATTACCTTCATAGATGGGATATCCCAAATACAACTGTTAAGAATGGTGTTACATATTACCTTAAGAAAGTAGAGATAATCGAAGGGTTCTATCGCGCAACTTTTGAAGGATGGATTAATTAAAAGCAGGGGCTTTCCCTTCTTTTACTCTCTTTTGTAAGAATTCGTGCACAAGATACTCGTTCACGTACATATAGTTCGGGACGGTTTTTCGGCGAAATAAGGCGGATGCCTCATCACTCAATTTGTTTCTATTCAAACAATGAAAATAATAAATGAAAGAGGATGCCTCGCAAAAAGTTCAGCAAACTTTCGGAAGCATCCTCGATCTGGATAAAATAAGATGTTATTTTAAAGAAAACGGATCACTAACCCTCTTGAACCCTTGTCACATCAAGGGTTTTTTTCGTTTTGGGAATCATATTATAAATAAGTTGTTCATTTACCGCACACTTTCATAACGTGTTATTTCCCTTTAAATTCAAGCTTTTGAGCACTTCTAAAGCAGAAACAAATTCACGCATTTTCATCCTTGAATGTGATTTTTGTTATTTTTGTGTTATTTTTTTAAATGACTTATGCAATTTTGGTTTCCTTTGTTTAGAAGCAAAGCTAAAGTGGTTCTGAAAAGGTAACGGACTTAGCATAAATAAAAGCAGACTTGAATTAGATCTTTAAAGATCTAATTCTAAAATGAGATATGAGAAAAAAAGCTCACTTAAGTAAGCTTTAAGGTTTATCTTGACTATTCGTAACATTATATTTATAATTAGAATATAATAAACTAAACTTAGTTACGCAGGGGAGCAATGGCAATCACACTTTGTGATTAGGCGTTGTTCCCTTTGTTTTTTACAATATCATAGAGGAGTAACAGCCTTCTTAATTGAGTTGAAAGCTTTATTTCACCTTTCCCTTTCAATTCAGTCAAAGCGTTTATTAAATAACTTTTTAACTCTTCTAAATTTAAACGTCTAATATTATAGGATAATGTTTCGTATATATTTACTTCTTTAGTTTTTAATTCTGTTATTTCTTTTAAATTATTACAATTTTGCCGTAAGACAGACGAAATAACAATCTTGTTATAATGCAGATCGAAATTAGAATAATAATCGATTTTTTGTATCAGCTTTTCTTTTTCCGTCTTATGTAGGCCACTCAGGTTAATAAGTTCTTCATTTAAGAACTTATTAATTGGAAACCTTGATCTAGAGGCCTGGTTAACAGCAAACCTCATGCGTATTTCATTCCCTATTTCATCTTTATCAGAAATATAGTCTAAAGAATAAGTAATGATATCGGGTATTTGAAATATATACTTAGAATCGCCTAAAGCAACCGTTATATTCTTATTTTGAAGGGCTTCTTGTATATTATCAATTTCTATTGGTGAAATTAATACAGAATCTAGAGTTCCCTTTTTACCCCTATCAATTATCAATTCCTTTATTACATGCTGATATTTCCTTACCTCTGTAGGGGCAACACCCTGATTTATTTCGCTTAGCTTATCAAAGACAAGTTTGAAGTTATCAGTTTTGATAACTTTTAATTTGCATCCTAAATCTCTATCCCTTTCAACTTCTTCAACTAATTCATTAACTCCTTCTACACGTTGTATGAGCACAAGTCTATTTTCAAGAATCTCTATTTCTTTATCGGTCAATGACCTAGTGAATTCTTTAATTATTTTTCTAATATTTATGTCTGTTAAAGAATATCCCATAAAAATAATTGGCGAATGCATCATGGTAGAAATTATTTTAGCACTTATTAATACAGAATTTTTATCAAAGTTATTATAATTCCTCTTCAGTTATTATTATGTCCTCTGGGCTATCCGCACAACCATGTAATTTATAAAGTTCTGCATATCCATAATTTTGTAGAAAAAAACCTTTTTGCCCAATAAATTTGGTTAATCCATATGTACTATATTCGTTATAAGAATTCTCAATAAAATTGTCATAATTTGTGGTTAACACTATTTGTGTTTTGGATAGCATTTTTTTAAAAGAATTGTATTCCATTTGCATTTCATCAATTAAATCATAACTTTTAAATCTGATAGCGATTGCTTTTTTAAAAGGAGAAACTCTTGAATTAAAAGCATCTTTAGGACTAAATTTATCTATTTTTATTCTTTCTTCGTTAAAAGCTTTATTAAATTTATTCTCCAATAATGTGCCCATTTCAATATTTGAATAATGATCTAACTCTTTTTCTGAAAAGCTAGGATTTTGATTTCTTTTTTTATCTCTTATATTATTAAATACCCCATAAAAGCTTTGTGGCTCTTTTAGTTGATCCCAATACTCATTTAATAATGAAGGCCAATCTGGAAAATTCACAAGAAAACGCTTTGAAATTCCTGACCCTATAAAAACCGTGGGGAATTCATTTTCTTTAATAAACTCATCTAATATTGTCGTCATTGAGACCCCTCTTTAATGATTTTATTAAATGATATCATAAATCTGGTTAAATATTTGATGTTTTCTTTTAAAAAGTCCTGCATGTTTCAGGACTTTATTCATCATACGGCCGATATTTCTTCCGACCAGCTTCCAGTTCTTTTTTCTTCTCCTCTAAATCAGTTCGAAGAAATAAACTGATGCCGCTCAATTTTTTAATCGGGTTCAGCTTACCACTGCTTATAAGCTGGCTTACTCGCTGGCGGTTCACTCCCAGCAACTCTGCTGCTTCTTTGGTAGTGAGGACTTCACGTCGAATGAAGTCCTCGACCTCCTGACGGTTGTTTAAATGATATTCCATGTTATCTTCTCCTTATGATGTCTTTTAGGATAGCATACACTGTTAATGCCACTACAATAGCCATTACAGAGGTTGTAAATAAGTTTGTCCAAAACGAACGCACACCAATTGCTGCAACACTCAAAAGGATTAACGAAAAGATGAATTTTTGATTTTTCTTCATTTTTTATGCTAGACTGATTATAATAATATTGAGAAGCGAGCCGCTAACTCGCTTCCCTAACTATTTAATCCTTCTTATTTTTCTTCTCGTTATCGTTTGATTGTTGGGCAATCCATCCGATAGATACAACGTAGAAGATAATTTGAAGGATTTTTATCATGTTGTCTAGCATTTCCTCACCTCCTTATATATTTATTATACACATTCTATAAACAATTGTCTATAGATTTCATGAAATAATTCCCTCTGTTTCATTTTTTTCAATTCGTTATTTCTTCGCTTAAATAAACTATGGATAAACACCCTCTATTCCTTTAAAATGGAATCATCGTTTAAATTTAGGGGGAAGTTATGATCTTATTTATGGGGTTTCTAACAATTTTTTCGACAATAGGTTTTGTAATAGGTTTAATTTATTTATTTTTTCGTAGGACAAGAAAAAAAGGTTATTGGTTAGTCCCTATAACTTTGATTTTCGGCATTATTGGTTTTTCTTATATGTCCAGGCCAGTTGAAGGTACAGATGACACGGAAGAACAACCTGTTTCATCAACGAGTATTGAGCCGAGCAGCTCTAATATTCAAGATGAATCAGATCAAAGCGAAGATGAATCAGCCGCTCACCATAATGTAAACTGGTCTGAGCGAGTCCAAGGCACCACTTTTAAGATTGATCAAGTAAGCATTGTAAAAGAAGCGTTGGACTCCGGTGCTGAGGGGGCCATTGCTGTTCACTTTGTCATTGACAATGGAAGCAAAAAAGATATCTCAACTTTCCCGAACCAAGGTACCCTCCTTACCAATACTAAAGAACAGATAGATGCCAGTTTATCACTCAGTGAAGATATTGGTGGAGAAATTATGTCTGGAGCAAAAAAAGAAGGGTATGTGCTTTATCCAATAAAAAAATTGAAGGATCCCAATGAAATCAAATCAGTCAGAATAAAATGGGATTTTTGGCCGGATAAAGATGTGACTACAAATGTAAAGGATTTTGATATTAATTTAACTTGGTGAGGAATCGTAATGTAATCAGTTATAATGGTCATCATACATAAGAATAAAGTTGAATTATTAAGAAGCCCCTTTCAAAATGAAAGAGGCTTCTTTTTATTCGTTTAACAAGGCAAACCATGCTTTCTGATAAACTTTTTGGCCAAACCCTTTAAATATAGACTTCGTGCTCTTAGACAAACGCTTTCTTGTTTTTTCTTCAGACATGATTTTTATTACCCTGTCTGCCAATTCATTTTGGGTTTTAACAAGATAACCATTTTTCTCGTTCTGTATCATATCTTTAGGGCCGTATTTAATATCATATGATGTTACTGGTGTACCTGCGGCTAAGCTTTCAAGAATGGTTAGTCCAAATCCTTCAGATTTTGAAGTGAGTATGGAACAAGCTGCTTTTTGATAAACCTCAATTTTGTTGTCTGTAAATCCTTTTAATTCAATATTTTTCGTTAAGTTTAATTTTTCAATTAGTTCTTGAAAGTATGTTTCATGCTCACCCGCGCCATAAACTTCGTATTTCGCATCTGGAATAACATCAACTACTTTTTTGAATGCCTTTATAGCTTCCTCTAGACCCTTCTCTTTATGATAGCGGGACAAAGTTACCGCTAGGTGCGGATTAACCTTAGAATTATCCTTCTCAGTGTCAGGTTTACTTATTCCATGTGGAATAACCCGATAATTCAATCGCTCTCCAAACTCGTTTGAAAAGTCATTTTTTTGTTCCTCAGTCAAAAACACAATCTGATCAAATTTATCAGGGTTCTTGAATAAAGCATTATATTGTTGACTTAATTCAAATTCACCCTTCTCATTTAAATCGTAATGATTAGTGTGCAACACAACAACTTTTCTCACATCAGATAATCTTTTATCCAATAATAAACTAAAATTTTTAGGGTTGTCAGACATGATGATTGGTGATTCAATCTCTTTTGTTCGATTAGCTATCCAATATGCCGCCAGGTCTTCTAGGTTCTTAAATTCTAAAGGCTCGGGATAGAAAAGATTGCAGCGGAATATCTCTTCATCTTTAGGCTTTAACCATGTTGTGAGATAACATTTCCCATCCTTTCCGAAATAACGATCTAACTTTGGTTTGTTGCTGAACAAATCCATTTGGCGTTCACGTACTAAATAACCCTCCTCGTTATATTCTTCTCTGCGAAGCCTGTGTCTAGCTTCATTCATGTAATCAATATATGCAAGCCGTCCATTGTTATCGAACTTTTTGTACTTTACATACAGACCATCTTTGAAGTAACGGAAAGCATTGTTTGCTTTAAAAACGATGAAGCCTTCTTCTTCTTTATTCGAATTCCCTTTTATACGATGATCTTCTTTACTGTTCTTAGAAGGATCTAGATCATTGAATAAATTATAAACCTTCACTCTTTCATCCAGTTCATTGGTATTATAAAGATTTTGAATGATACTTTTATGATTCTTTTGAAAAAGAATGGTTAGAAATTGAGTTTCTTTATACTCTGAAACGAGTGTATTCGCTCTATGTATTGTTGCTTTGGTCATACCGCCTCTTTTTGTATTTAAGGAATTAAATAAAAAAACCGGACTAACGAGAGACATATTTTATCCCCTTTTCATATTTTTTCACTAGATTATATTACTATAAATGAAATTTTAATGAAATAGTCATATAAAAAGAGAATAATTACAGGAAAACCCTCCTTGTATAAAGAGGGCTTTAGTTATTTTAATAATGATTCAATCTTAACTCTGGTTTTCGGCCCATAAATTCCGTCAGGAGTTAAACTATTCATCACCTGAAATCTTTTCACTGCATTCGCCGTCTTCGGTCCATACGCACCATCAATACCAAAGTTTTTTGCGTTTTTATCTGGATAATAATGAAGAGCCGCTAACGCAGTCTGGATCTGTTTTACAGACTCCCCTCGGGTTAACGGGTTTGAGACTTTAAAAATACCCGCAGGCAGGCTGAATTTTGATTTTTGAGTAGTTTTAGGCTTTGACGATGTTGCTTTCTTCTTGCCGCCGCTTTTCAGCTCGTTATCGCTTTTGATATAGGAGACATTCACATATCCATGGAATGTCTGGCCTTTAGAATTGGTGTATTCAACATATCCCCATCCGTTGACAGTTGATCCAAGCTGATATTTTACAATCGTGCCATTCGGCAGGTTAAGCACCATGGAAGAAGAGGCGCTCCGTTGTGTACGTAAAACAAGCCCATCACTTGAAACCACCGTGTTTTTGATGAATCTTCCTGTATCTGTATGGGTAACATCTGGATTTGATGCAGGCGCCGTTACAACCACACCATCCATTCGCTTTTCAACACGGCTCTTAAAATCGGCAAACCCTTTAGAGTTGCTTACCCACGGAGCCGGGCAGATTTTATGTGTAATATCGTAATGTCGAACAATATCATTGGTTGGGTCAAGTTTATACATTTTGCACAGCTCGGCACAAACTTGTTCTGCACGGGCAATGGTATCCGGATGAAAAGTGCCGTTCTTTTCAATGCAAAGCTCCACGCCGATAGATAAGAAATTTGCATTCGGTTTCAGCGCAGCGACACCCCGGTAAGGCTGCCCGTTGACGAATTGCTGAATGTCATTCGCATGATAGGCAACCTCATTCAACGGAATGATACAAATAGCCTCTGTACGATCGACAAAGATATGTGCAGATGCAAACGTCTGTTTTTTCTCAGATAGATTTCTGTTCTGTGCGGGGAGCGTTTGGCCAAAATATCTATAATGATTGGCAGCAGACGCGCCGGGGTTTGCCGTGTAATGTACAGCCAGTTTCTTCACGCCGTTGTTTTTGATTCCCGGCCGCGTCCATTTATTAATATCAATATATTGGTTTCTGTATGCTGACATAAAAATCTCTCCTATTCTGTTTTTAAATACAAAAAAGCAGCCGGATTAACCAGCTGCTTGATCGTCTTTTTCTGTTTTCTGATCGTTGTCGCTTTCAATTACATGGAGCCGGTCAGTGATGACGGCCGGAATTTTAACGCCGATCTGTGCCAAGTTTTCCGTGATGGACAGGCCCTCATTTGCGATATAAAAAAGAACGGTTCCAAAGGTCAGAACACCGTTCAAATTTGTTATCGTGTCAATAATGTTGGCGACGATGACCACCATAAAACTGAGCATCTTCCGCACATATCCAAACCATGCACTGCGGCTCCGGAGCTGCTTCATTTTCCACGCTTTGATAATGCCAGTAATAACATCCAAGATGCTGAGGATCAGAAGCAAGTCAAGGTATTTCACCTCCCCGAATAGATATGTTCTTGCTATCTGTAAGCTTTCAACATTCAACATCACTTGTATTCCCTCCATTGTTAATCACCTCCTTCGAGGCAAAATAAAAACACCTCTAGGGTGTTTATTAGCTCCCGATCCCGCCCACATCCACACTGATTGGCTGTTCTGTAGCGGGATAGGTTAAACCAGTGATTTGTTTATATTGCTCTTCAGTAATTCTGTTCAATTCAACAAAACGGGCGACATTCGCGTTTGTATAATAATTCCGGCCCCAGCCATAAATGGTCTTGATATTTGTAAACCAATCCATTATGCTTTTCCTCCCTCTGCCAACATAAGAAGCAAGTCAGCCAATATTCTTGACTGTTCCTCGGCTGCGCTTTGAGTTTCTGCCAACTGCTCCATAATGACAGCATTCTGCCGTTTTAAAATATCAACAGCCGTTGGTCCCTGAACATTTTTTGCGTGCTCTAATATAGAATTCTTTTCTTCTCGTGTAGCCGATTCTATCCATACCTGTTTTTTAGGATCAAATTTCGCCTTAAAAAATGAAGGTGGTTGAATTAGCGTGCAATTTTCAGGAATAATATAATTTCCTTGCTCATCTACTTCGTCAATAATAGAAGGTCCGATAAAAATAAAATCTTCTCCATACTTGTATGCTTGAATCATGTTGCAGTTCCTCCAGTTTGTAGCGGCACAGATACATCTATATAAAAACCATCTAATCTATTTGAATCAAGTGGCGTTGGATATTTAATCTTTAAGTCACCATCATCGTATACAATCAAATTTGCCGTTCCCCCTGTTCCGCTTAGAGCAACCGAAACGACAGCCCCTCCTATCGGCGTGTACTCAACTGGTATTGACCCAAAAATAATTTCTGCATCTACCCTTACGTGACCTCGTAATAACAACAAAGAACCCGATTTTGCATATATTGGCGTGCGTGTCCCCACGGTAGCACCGTTTTTCAGCGTAATATTTTGCCACACAGGATTTTCAAAATCATTATTTGTAATGAGCCGTTTCCATCCTTTAAAAACACCGTTAGTATGAACCGTAGCATGCCATAAAGTATTATCATAGCTACGCCAAGCTATGATAGACTTTCTTCCGGAATCGCCTTCGATAACATCATAGTTAAACCATGAGCTATCATTCACAACAGGATTGTTTTTAACTGATGTGCCATTCGCATAATAATAACCTGAACTTAACGCTAGAACGTCTGTCTCATTTACTAATTGTGTTCGTTTTCCGTCATCATTTGTCAACTTCGTCATCTGGCCGCCATTCCACTTGTCTTTTTCAATTTTTGTTACGTGAATGTCCGTTTTATCGGCATGAACATCGACTTTTGACTGCGCCCCTTCCACTGACTCAAACTCACGCCATGACGTCCAAGAATCCGAGCCTGAGATTTTATTACGCATAAACTTTCGGCGGCCTGACGACGTTGAGTCGCTGCTGCTATAGGACGTATATTCCTGATATGCATACGTTCCGTAGTTGTGGACGAACAGATACCCGTTATTATTCACGGGCGCATTTAATGCTGTCGTGGCACTGCTCATATAGTATAAGCCTGTATCCGTTACCGTATTGAAATCAGCACCGCTTAGATACTTCGCCAGCCCATTATCTTCCGTTAATTTAAAGAGCTGTCCTGCATTCCATTTATCCTTTTCAATTTTTGATGTATGTCTTTCTCCGTTGTTATCGTGTTGTCGAAAAGCATAGTAATCAGCCTGTTTGATATTATCGACTTTATCAAGTCCAACTTGTGCCGCAGTAACCTTGTGCGGGTTTGAAGTGTCAGAGGTGTGTTTGTCAAAATCCTCTTTCTTTGCTTGTACGTCATTTGTTACGGCAGATAGCCCTATCTGCGCTTTTGTTACTCCATGTGGGTTACTTTTATCCTTTGAGTGCTTATCAAGATTCGCCTGAACAGCGTCAGCCTTTTCTTGCGAGCCCTTTTTCGTTTCAACAGCTTCGAGATCGGCAAATTTCTCCCGTAATTCCCCAACGGTTTGACTGATTTCTTTAACGGTTTGGTTTACCCCGTCTCTCAGCGTTTCAAAGTCGTCAATGTAGTAGTCAGCTGTCGGAATGATGTTCTGATCTTCTAACGTTTTAGCGATAGAAAAGGTGAAAAATGAAGTTACCAGGGATTGTCCGTTTGTATAATATAGTTTGATTTCAGCCTTAACAGTTCCGTAATGCGTCAGTTCCTCATCAGACAAAATGTATTCAGCCGTACCATTGACTTTGTCTATAAGCGTAAGACTCTTTTTATAAAATGATCCGTCAGCATATAGCAGAACGATTTTTGCATCCAATGCTGACAAAGGCAACGGTACGCCATCCTTCACAAAAGAAAAGGACAGCTTGGCGCTGCCTGTATCTTGCGTCATAAATTGTATGTTAGTGGTTCGGCCGTTTGACCGTCCGGCATTAATATCGAATGACACGCTCCCCGTTTTATACATCTTTGATTCCTCCCTTAATGCTGCGGCGTAACTAGCATCTGCGCTACCCCGTAACCTTTTTTCACATCGAACGGAATTTTGATTTTCATAACAGTTCCGTATCCGGCGCTTTCCGCCTTTGTTGCAACACCATGGATGGCAGAAACACTATCGCCGACTGTTACCGTTTCGTCGATCCTAACGAAGACTTGACCGATCAAACCGATTACATGCCACTCGTCCCTTTCCTCTCTTGGTTTGTATTCCGCTTCAGGCTTATAATTCGGATTTTCAACAGGGATCTTAAGAATTTCATTTCCATCATTCACCTCACGATAAACCAGTCCGCCAAATTCATCGCGGAGATAACGATCATTCCAATAAAACGATGCTCCACCGAGCACAACGCCGGCTGTTTTTGAAACAACGCCAAGAATCTTGTCCCCTACATGAGCTTTACGAATCTTATCGCCTTCTAACGCAACAAGATAAGATGCCTCAATCTTTGAGCCATCGGCAGATTCAAAATACTCCGCTAAGTCCTTTAAATTAGACACACTTTCAATAGCGCCTGTAGCTCGAACAGTCCCATTTTTAGCATTAAGTTCAATCTTTTTATTCGCTTCTGATGCGCTGCCATCACCGTGCCCCATCGCAAGGGAATAAGATTTACTATTCTTTGTAGCCTTTGAAAACATAACACCCGAAGAAGCTCCGTCTCCGGTCGTATGCGAATCGTACGAAAACATTACACCATTTCGTGATCCTTCTGTAGATGCTCCACCTGCGTTACCAGCAATCAGATTTCGTTCACCCTTTGCAATTGTTGATCCGGTATTTGCAATGATAGCACTGTAATTCGTAAGTGGATGCCCGGAAGATGTTGCTGCGCGGAAACCACCTTTAACGTTATTAGGAACGACAGAGTGCTTTTGGTCACCTAATACTGCCGCGTTTCTATAGCCATAAGCCCTTACTGCAAGGATGTTCGTTTGAGTATTCGGCGATGTAATGCCCGCTATACCATTCGACCCGTGCAGTAAACCATTAACTAAATTTACATTGTATACGCCGCCTCCTATTCCGATCCCGTTAGGTGCTGATTCATGGCTTGCAAAATCGGAAATGAAGACATCATCTGTTCGTTGATCGCCGCCAACAATCCGAATGTCATATTCAGCAGTTTTAAATCCAGTTACTTGAAGATTGGTAACGTTTATCTTTCGACTTTTATATTGAAATGCAATAACTGAATCTCCTTTATAGTCGTATGTCGGATCCCCAATCGCTGTAAAACCAATGATTTTCACTCTCTGATATGCCGAAACAACTAGCGCCTTTGGAGCTAGTCCTTCATAAAGCGAATTGAACCTTGGTTCTCTTGACGTGCAGTCTACTAACGTCACATCACGTGCAGTCTCACTCCACGGATCCGTCGCTAAATGATGCCCAATGTGTCGCAAATCAAATGATCGGACGTCCCGAAAGGATTCATGACCTCGAATATGGACGTTACAAGGTGCCGGCCATTCTGCATGGGCCTTAACTTCTACCCCGCGGACGTTACCTTCAGTATAGTTATCAATCACCCAGATATGCTTAGAACCATCATCTACTTCAATACCGTTTGAATTGGCCCCGCCTTTACGATGTGCCTTCCCGGTAGGGTTTGTCATAACATTATGTGTAATGAAAACGTATTCGCTGTAGTGTGTGGTAATGCCATCGTCACCATAACCAGAGCCAACACAGCGGTCAATCCAAATATACCTACTGCCAGTTGCGGTATAGTTTTTAGCAGTTATATCATATGTCGGTGCAGTTATATCGAAGCAATGCAACCCCGGATTAATACCCTCAACTTCACGGATGATACCGAACTTGACTTGTGCAAATGTCAAGCAGCTTGAATGTATCCCGCCAGTCGCTCCTACACCGCCTTGACGTTCCGGATTCCAATCAAGAGACATACCTTCAACAACAATATTCCGGTTGCCTAACGTATGATCAGCATTTGTAACGACCCACTCGCTGGCCGGTGTATCTTCATGGAGCTTAAGTGTAGTGACACCCATACCTTGACCAATCATATATGTCCAAGATGGAAGTTTGACTCCTTTAACAACATATGTGCCGGCTGATAGCATGAGACGAACCTTACCAGTACCAATTGCCCTTTTAAACGCTTCTGAACTATCGGTTTCTCCGGTTGGATCAGCACCGAAGTCATCTACATTGACGGTTCGTTTAATCTTTTGGAGAAGCTTGTTATACTCTTTATCCAGCCGCTCCTTGAGCAATGGAGTTATATTTCCTTCAGCATCAACCCGCGCATCCACAACTTCTTTTACATTTGTTCCATCAGCATTTAAAATCAGGTTGCGTATCCGGTTATATAGACCATCGATATATGAGCGTAAAGAAAAGCCGCCGTGGTCAATTTGCTCCGACGAGTGGGCTTTATTGCTCTTTTTATGGCTGTTTATCTCGTTTTCAAGACTATTCAATCCGTTTTCAACGGTCTCAGCATCTGCTCTTTGTTCAGCAATATACCTTGCGTTTCTAGTGGTGTCATAATCCTTGATTAACTTGAATCCCAATGTGTCACTCTCCTTTCAAGACAAAATAAAAAACACTCTTAAAAAGAGCGCTTCTAAATCATCATTCTCAATTTTTGTACATAACGCTTTTGATCTTTTAATCGCTTTTCTTGCTCCATCCGGATATCCTGAATATCTTTACGGAAATTAGCAAAGTTCAATGTTGGCTTTGCATATGGATTTAAGGGCTTATATTGAATAGAAAGCAGCCGGACATCGTCTTCATAGGTTACGCCATAAACTGTATCAGCCAACACATGAAGTGTGTCTCCTTTCCAAAAATCATCTTGTATGTCAAGAAGCTTTAGCTCATAGATGTATTCATAATCCACCTCGATCTCCATTTTCGGGTAAGGATTCACGTATTTTTTAAGCGCCTCCATCATGCTGGACTCTTTTTTATAACGCTCGTCGCGCAGTGGCTCAGCCCACCGCGGCATGCCATCAAGCAGGAACTTATTTTCCTCAGGGTGCTTGTAAAGGACCGGCTCAAAGACGTACTCCGTTTTTTTGCTATCGGTACTGCTGTTTTCCTTTATTGCTCCGTATCCCCGTGCTCGGGTAGAGCAGCCGTCTGTCGATGTTTTAATTTTAATGCCGGGCATATTATAACGAGAGTCGAGAGTGTGATTGATACGCTTTCCCATCTTTTTATAAACGTATATCTTGTAATTATCCACATCAAGCTCTAAGCCGTAGTCTTCCACAATTTCGCTTATCAGCTCATTCGCGAACTTATCACCAAAATTCTCCTGCTCCACACTTTTAAATTCACTTTCCTTGTCTTTGAAAATGTAAGAGAATTTCGTCCCCTTCAATGTGAAATCAAGCATTTTTCGTACAGTCAGTGTGCCGCTGATCGTCTCTTCTACATAATGATTGTTCAAAACGGCAACGAAAACATGGCTTGCAGAAACTTTCTTGCTGAGTGTTTTTTCCTGATCAACCTCAACCATCGTAATAAAGTATTTTTGATGGTTGAATTTTTTTTCGTCCAAATAAAGGATATTGTCATTTATAAGCAAATCATATTCAATGCCATTATCAGCAGTCCGAGTGATCGTAAACTCTATATCTTTTTTTCCGGTGGTATCATCTAATAAATCAGGATCAGCACCGATGACTTCGACCACTTGATTTCCGTCTTGGCTGGAAACATGCAGCTGAGGGAAATAAACGTCTTTCGGCAAATTTTGATTCAGCGTAATGTCTTTACCATCATATTCTTTACTTGGTATGTCTGGCTCAGGATCTGGTGTGCCTGGATTACTCGGTTCGTCTGGTACTCCTTCTGATGTATCATATTTCGTTAATTTATAGGTGAAAATGAGGCTGTTCAATTTTGTTGCGTAATTTGGGTCGGTAGCATACCCGGCTTTGACGAGAGCCGCAGTTGCTTTCTGATAATCTGTTTCCCCGACAACAGCTTTATAATGGTTTTTGTCCCAGCTAAGGCCATTCAAGTACAGGTTCGCCAAGTCTTGTATAGATTCTTTCCACGAAGGGTACTTCCTGAATTTAGCCGGAACTTGTACGTTTTCTCCGTTGATAACTTCCCATGTTTGCATAATGACATATTGGCCGTTGTATTCGCCCTTCATACCGAAAAGATTATGCCCTTTTGTCGCCAATTCACTTGTGCCCCAAGCGCTTTCTAAGCATCCTTGTGCAATGATCAGTGATGCGAGAATACGGTGCTTTTTATATATTTGCTGGGCGTCGCCGGCAATCACTTTAATAAAATCTGTATTCGCCATATAAACCGCCTGCCTTACAAGTAGTAGAACCGTGTGTCAAATTCTATGACAAAATCATCGGCATTTTGAATTTCAAACTCATTCCAGCCAATTTCGAGATTCGGCAGACGTCCAGATGTTTTTATTGGTTTATTATTGAGCAGCGCGTACTGCTTTAAAAATGATACCTGCTGTGACTTCTTCAACTCCTGTTCAATCGTTAATTTCTCGCCATTAGTATGATTGATTAGCGTTACATTCTTCCCCTTGGCCTTCAATAGGACGTTATACGCGTGATCTAGTGGATTGATTTGGACATCTCCGGAATTAAAGACAGAGAAACGTTTCTGATTCTTAAAATAATAGGCCAGGTTGTCATCTGATTGCAGGTTCATACCAATGTTCCAGTTCTCTCCTGACTGATTCTGCGCTGTTTTGGTTGAATGCTTAGATTCTGCCATTCCGGTAATATTGGTAAACTCGACAGAAAAAACAGCATGTGTTTTCTCCTTTTCTTTGGAAATGCTGAAATTCCCATCACACATAACAAGGAAACGGCGATTCGGCCATAAGTCAGTAGAAATATAATAGGCAAATGGCTTCACCAATAAAGCATAGAGCTGATGCCTAAGCATATAAAAATTGTTGTGGATTTTTGAATTCATATATACTTCTACAGTGACTTTTCTTGATGAATAGGTCACATCACGTGGATGCTGTGCTGAGATAACACCATGACGCCGCGGGATCGTGATTGTTTCCCGATTGATAGCCGGCGACTCCGCCAAAAAACTCAACACTTCAAATTGCGGGAGCAAGCTGTCAAGGCTCTGCTCCCCCAATCCGTTATCAAAATCCAAAAATAGCCTTACCAAGCCGGCTTACCCCCATTTCTATATTGTTTTCTTCTATATCGGTCAGCGCTCGTTTGGTCTACTCGGGCCCCGTCAATATAAGTGTTGTTATCTTTTAAGACCAGCTGTTGCAGTAGCTGAATGTTCTGCTGGAGAGCGTCAATCTGCTGCCCCATCATGCTGATTTGCCTTTCTTGATTCTCCATGACCCGAGTCATATCGATATTGACACTTCTATCATTTTCAGGCTGTGCTGCGGATGCTTTTTGGAGTAATAGCAAAGCCTTTGAGATCATCCCTTCTTGCAGTGAAGGCAGTACGCCAAGCTCACGCCCAACCCGCGCCCACAATCCGATATTCCTTTCGCGGTATGCCGGATCTTTCGTAATGGTGGTTTCATCGTACCCTCGTTCGTTGAGGACGGCGAGCTTGGAGCCGCCGCGCCCCGGAGAAGTACCGCCCTTTGCATACCCCACATACGGACCGCCGCGCGCCATTGATTTCAAGCCGGGATGATTTGATATATCTCCATATCGCCCTTTGATGTAATTAATGGCCGCCAGAATGTTGTCCACCGGATTAAGTATGTTGTTATGACCCGGAAATGCGTTAGAGGAAAACGTACTCGGAATGGTCTGCATTAACCCCCTTGACGGGTTTCCTGCTCTTGCATTGGAATCTGTAAGGTTAATGGCATTCGGATTTCCTCCTGACTCTTTCATGGCAATCGTGATTAAGCCGGGAACCCATGAAAACGGGACACCAGCAATGCCGACCGCTTCCGATACCCATTTTTGGACCTGGGCAGATCCGGTTGCTCCTTTATAGGCATCTGCAGTAAAGAATCCCACATCCGGCATGACCCCTTTTAAGAATTGAAGGGCACCGCTTTTTAGCGTTTTGAGAATACCAGTCCCTAACCCGTCTATTCCGGTTCCTGTTTTAAACGGGATCATTCCTTTGAAAATGCTGCTGATTATCTTTTGCGGCCCTTTGATAATCATATCCATAACGTCAGAAGCGACGTCCTTCGTTTTGCCAATGACATTCTTGCCGACAGAGACAGCGCCTTTCACCAGCTTTTTCGACCCCTCAAACGCATTCTTGAAGAAGTTTCCGACCCCATTTGCATAACCGGGAAGTCCTGTGGCAGCTGCTTCTTTCGACTGAGCGTGCGGAAGAACAGACGTGCCGCGCGGAAGATCCCACACTTGCGGGCCGCCCATTCCGACAATGTAAGTGCCGATGCCGGGCGTGTGAGCAAGCTCCCATCCTTCTTCGCCGACTAATGCCCGGCCGCCTGGGTGGAAGTCTGTTCCCTTGGCATAGGCTAACCCCGGTGCGATTTGCATTGTAGAAGACTGGCGACTGTCGTAACCTGCTGGTTTCCATTCTGGAATTGTAGGCGCATGAACAAATTTTAAAAATGCATTTATCCCATCAGTAATGGCATTTACTTTGGTTGCCAAATCAACTTTGAATAGATCCCATTTCCCGAGCACTTCTCCTGTTTCCCAATCAACCTGATCAATATGCCCTTCAGCTTGCTTCTTCGCTTCCTTTACGACACCTTTATGAGTTTCTTCTGCTTCATTAATTGTCTTTTTGGCCTGACTCCTTGCGTTTTTAACGGTTTTATCGTGCTCTTTTTGAGAAATTGATCCTTTTACATAACGCTGCTCATCAGCGGCATCAATAACAGCATCACGTTGTTTCTCAGCTGCTTTAATTGTTTTCTCTTTTGCCTTGTTACTGTCTTTTATAACAGCAGCCGCTTGTTTAGCAGAAAGATTAGACGTCTCTTCTTTTAACTTTTTAGATATCTTTGTCTGTTCAGCCTTGCTTCGTGAAAGTGCAGTCTCCATTTCAGCAAGCATTTCGCCTTGAATTTTAGCTATTTCTTTATTTTCTTTGTCTGTAGTTTCCCGATTTTCACGGGCAGCAGTTCTATAAATTTCATCCACTCTGTCAACATACTTTTGGATCTTCTTTTGTTTTTTCTTGTTATAGGCATCTATTTTGCCAATGATTTTATTTTCTTCTTTGTCAGACATTTCGTTATTAGATGCATAAAATTCTTTCAGCACTTTAGTTGCATTGTTAGCGCTGGTTTTGTATCCGTTTTTCAAAGAATCTCCCATATCTTTAAAGCGCTTTGACATGTCATCTGCAATATCGTTCGTGATGGTAGCATTGGTCGCTTTCAGGGTGTTCAGCTTAGCAGTAACCTCTATGTTCATGTCTTCATAGGCGTTTACAGCTTTTGCTGTGGATTTTGATACACCGTCTCCAAATTCAATTGTTGCCGGGAGCACTCGTTTCTTTAAATTGTCGTAATACTTAAACCCGGCATCACCTAAAAGAGTCACCCCCGTAATAAGCGCACCGACTGGTCCGCCTAACAATCCGAGTCCGCCACGTAAAAGACCGACAACGGCAGTGCCTTTTTTGAGTATGTTAAAGAGACCGAAACCGCTTTTAGCAAGTTGCATAAATCCGCCGGCCCCTTTTACGGCATTTAATCCGGTTTTGATAATTCCAGCGCCGAACTTTAACAGCTCAGGAGCAAAAGTAAGAACGAGTCCGGCAATTGTTCCGATTGGACCGCCGAAAAGAGTTAGACCAGTACCGGCCACACGGGAAGCGCCGCCAAGTCCGCGCATCGCTTTCGAGCTTCTATTTGTCGATTGCTCCAGCCGGCCCACTCGCGTCGCTGCCACGGCGTTTGTTTGGTTGAGCCTTTCCATTCGGGTGGCTGCTATCGTTGCCGCAGTGGAAGTTGTCGCAATACCAGCTGCCGCTGTTCGGGATGCAGCACCTGCCGCAACAGCTTCAGTCGTATAAACGCCGAGACTTGCAGATGCCCGATTGACGTTACCGGTTAAATATCCTCCAGCCGTGCGGAGCATATTCCAGCCTGCGGCGATCCTCGGTAAAGCTCCAAGTACCAACAGAAAAGCCCCGCCCAAAAGAGAAAATACCGTAACTGCTCCACCTGTAATAGCGATGGTGCTCGCCACAGAGTGTGGTAAAGAATCAAACCATGTCACTAATGATGTCAGTCCATCAGTAGTAGCCCTAATAATCGGTATAAACTGGTTTCCCATGGTGATGACAGCGTTATTTGCTGCAGATTTCAGATAATCTACAGATCCAGCCAGATTGTCCATCTGCTCGTCAGCTACTTTTTCAGCAATGCCGCCGCTGTTTTCTATTTCCGCTGTAAATTCTTGCAGTTTATCTTTCCCTGCATGCATGAGTGTGATAAAACCTGATAGAGCATTCTGTCCGGCAAGCTGCTTGGCGATTCGGATCTGTTCTGTTTCAGTATAATTTTTTGTTTTTTCTGTGATCTGTCCCATAATGTCGGCCAGCGGGCGCATCTTGCCAGTAGAGTCCGTCACTTTCAGACCTAATTCCTCAATTGCGGACGCCGCCGGCTTAGGCGGAGCCGCCAAACGGGTTAGCGTTGCTCGGAGGGCTGTTCCGGCCATGTCTGCTTTAATACCACTATTTGCCATAATACCGGTTGCTGCGGCCAACTCTTCCATGCTTACGCCTGCTGTTTTAGCAGCCGGAGCAGCGTATTTCATCGTTTGACCAATCTCCTGCAAAGTAGCATTGGAATTTGTGAATGTATACGTCATTGCATCGGCAACGCGGTTTGTGTCCTCTGCCTTAATATGAAATTCGGTTAAGATGTCAGAAACGATATCAGCCGTAACGCCGAGGTCGGTTTGTCCGGCGGCTGCCGTTGCAAGCAAACCAGGCATAGCACCGATAATTTGGTTCGTCTTATAGCCGGCCATCGCTAAATACTGCATGCCTTCAGCTACTTGCCCATCCGTATACTGTGTGACGGCGCCGAGATGCCGGGCTGTTTCTGTTAATGATGCCATTTGATCATCCGTTGCGTTCGCCAATGCGGCGACACGGCTCATATCTTTCTCGAAGCTTGCTGCGGCCTTAACGGTTGCACCGATCCCAAGCGCTCCGGCGGCACCAATCCCCGCTAACGCCTTTCCTGTGGCTGTTGCGGATTTATAAACAGCGTTCAGCTCTTCTGATACATTCTTTGAATCCTTTTTAAAAACAGAAAAAACGCCTGCAGCCCGACTGCTGCTGTCTGACATGGTTTGAAACTCTTTGCCGACTTTATTCAGCTCTTTTCCGAGATTCTCATGGACCGCAATAGCATCATTCAAACGCCGCGCTTGAATCTGTGTCTCTCGGTTGTCTTTTCCTTTCTGCCTGACCAGTTCTTCATACCGTTGACGGTGTTCTTGGACTAATCTGCCTTGAATCTTATACTTATTGCTTAAGCCCTCCATCTGTGATTGCAAGAGCTTTGATTGGTTGCCAGCATTTTTATAAATGCTCCCGGCTGCCTTCATTTCTGAATTTGCCAGGCGCATCTGCCTTTTTAAGCCTTCAATTCCTCGGTTAAATCCTGTATCATCAAGGCCGACCTTAACGACCATATTTCCTATAGGTTGTGCCATATGTATCCACCCCGCTTTCCTGGCAAAGATTCAACAAAAAAGACAGGCTATAAGCCCGTCTAAAAGAAGACATCTTCAAATTTCACTTCTTCTGGTTTATTAGTTTCGGTCAGTATCTCTAAATAATGATATATGTCCATCTCGTCAATTGCGCTCATACTCCACCCTTGTTGTAGGAGAGTGGCGTAAATTTCATTTATTTGCTCGATTCCGCGCTCGTAGGTGTATTCTTCTCCATCTGTTCCGGCAAAAAATCCTGATCAGCAGCCTCAATTTCTTTATAGCCGGCAACTTCCGAGAGAATGCGGCTCACTTCTTTCGCAACTTCAAAAGATTCCAGCCCCTCAAATAATTGATCATAAGTAAATTGATTGCGGAATATCCCAACAATAAATTGCAGCTGTTTTTCGAGGATTTTGATGCTTTTCTCCAAATTATCCGCTGTTTTTTCCGCTTCTGCATTTAATCGTAATGCTTCAAGAAGTGTTTTTGTATTGGTCCGGGGTGCAATAAATGTTTTAAATTTCTTTTCATCTTCAAACCATAGTTTAATAGAAATATGTTTTTGAGCCATGTTGACTCCTCCTTTTTATACGAATACAAAGGGAAGCTCTTAAGCTTCCCTAATCCCTAAGTTAAGCACCTAGATCTGTACTTATTTTTTGATCGGAAGTGGATGATGTATAGGCACTGCCATACACTTTTTCATAAAACTTATCTAAATCGAAATTAGGAGCATCTTCATCCGCGATCACTTTATATACATCATCCTGGTCTCTTTCAAGAAATTCAGCTGACAACTTAGAAGTTTGAAAGTCCACTTTTTCTTTTTTTGTATTCCAGTCGTCATCAGGCAGCGTAAACCGACCTTGGACTAAGCCGACATATCGTCTTTTTCCATTAGCTTTCACACCAAAGAAAGTCATAGCAATCCAAGGCGGAGTAACATTCTTCTTAAATAAATACAGTCCGTCTGTGGTTTCCTCTATCCCAAACAAATTGACAAGGTGTTCTGGCGGAACATCTCTCATCTCTAAGTCTAATTTCGTTGAACCAGTTGAAACAGCAAGGTCAACTACCTTGTTATCAGCATATTGCTTTTCTGTAGATGAATCAGTTGCCATCTTTGCATTTATTGCATGTGGATAGTCGACAATCTTGCTGGCAACCCACAAGCCGTTTTCTTTTTTTAATGGTGCGTATTGAACGCCTTCTAATCCCACCATTGAGCTGTATTCAGGCATCATAAAACCTCCGATTATAGTAAAATGTTTGCCTCAAACCGATAACCTTTCCGAATGAGGCGCTCTGATTGTAAAAATTCATTGATAAGAACTGTCGTTTGAAAATCCAGTTTTCCCATAACATCCAAGATAGCCGCCATAATTGGATCACACGACTGGTTGTGATACACATCAATTTGATACAAAGTGCTATCTTTAATTGGATGCCCGTCTGCCCATTCAGTCGTTCTGTACTCTAATTCTTGAACCACAATGTAAGGAGGTTGGCTTTCCAAACCTTCTGGCACAGCCAGTTCATAGATGTTTTCAGGGCCAGTCAGCATCAAAAGCGCTGGATCTTTTTCCAGCGCTTCAAATACTTTATTTTTTAGTTGTGAAGATCTTTCTACTAGATTCACAGTTTAAAGCCTGCCTTTATGACTTTTTCCATTGCATCAAGCATCTTGCCATTCGCCTTTACCATACTCCGGTGAATAAATGGATTGGCAGCCTGATGGAGCGTGCCGAATTCCGGCAAGTGAACACGGAATTTTGTATCTTTTGTAGGGCCTACAACTGCGTATATCTCTCCGTCTTCGTCCCGCCTGATACGGCTGCCGACTATAATATCATCGTCAATGTGCGGATGACTTCCGCCAATGGAAGAGCGCGGAGCTTCCTCATTAATTTCCGCTGCCAAAACAGCCCCTCCGGCTTTTACTGCTGCTTTATGAATCTTTTCATCCTTACGGGCCAGTTCTGCGAAAGTGGACTCCAATTCTCTAAAACCTTTCAATTCCAGTTCGAAATTCATTTAACTCACCACATTTGCCTTGATCGTAATAAAATGGCGGCGCGAATAGTTCGGCAAGATAGCCTCAATTTCATATGAATCGCCCTGAAAGACGATTCGCATGTGTTCATTGATATCTTCACGGTGCCGGATTGTAAATTGAACTGTTTTTTCTTTTTGTATGGCCGCTGCAGCATAATATTCCCGGCCCTTTAAGCCCTCCGCCTTTGCCCAGCATTCAATAACTGTTTCCCAGCTATCATTTCCCTCAACAGGCAGACGGCCGCCGGGCTTCTTTTTTTGAAATTGAATGCGGTAACGCATATCATTCAGCATCTGACGCCCTCCCCGGCAATGTATATTTCAGCTGATTGATTAACGAGGTCAGCACACCGTCTAAATTAGATGTTGTACCAGCTATTTCCCTGTTCTCATACCAATGTGCCACAAAAGCATTTACGCACATGGCGGCCCGGGCTGATTGATTGGGAAAAGCAAGGCCCGTTGCCGAAGTGATGTATTCTTTTGCGGAGGCAATGAACGCGAGAATTAAATCGTCCTCCAGGTCACCATCAACCCGGAGGAATTTTTTCGCTTTTTCTAATTCTATTTTTTCAGCTTCTGTCATCTGGCATCACCTGCCTTTCATTCTGCAGAAGTAGTTGATTTCAGTTCATCAATTTGTTTTTGCATACCATCAAGTACAGCCTTCACTTCACTGTTCAGATGATCCATCATGACGCTGCCTGTTCCAATGTTATTGCTGCGAACTGATTTGTCAGAAAGCATTTCATGTACAATGCTGCCCTCATCAATAACTGCTGGATCACCTTTTTCGCCTTTAGGACCTTGCTCGCCTGTTTCACCTTTCGGACCAGCAGGACCAGGTTCCCCCTGCGGTCCTTGTTCACCCGGATCCCCTTTAAGCCCCTTTACAAAGAGTGGGTTTTCTTCACTATTGTCAGCAACAGAAATATCCGTAATAGGCGCTCCTTCCCCGTTGTCTCTTGCTGACGTTAGCACACCGTTACTTTCGTTTAGAATGTTGTTTAGTTTTGTCATCTTTTAATCAATCCTTTCAGTATTAGTTTCCAAGATCAGCAGATTGTTCAGGTGTTTCCACTTTTGCATCCTCACCAACAACAAGATCAGTTACAATGATTGCAGCTTCTGGATCCACTACTTTTCCGTCGAACCGCTCAATACCGCGGAAATATGTCTGATCCGTAAGAAAGGCATCTCCGCCAACATCTGTAGATTTGATTTCAAATTTTTGACGATCAAACATGAAGTAACCGCGTTTAAAGTCGCCGAAAAGAATGTGTGTTTTCTGTGTTTTATCATCCGTAAGGACTTCATCATAGATTTCAACCGGACGCCCAAATAGCAAGAAATTATCCTCATTTCTTGGATCCTCCGCTAAAATGCCGCGGCCGTTTTTGTCTTCGATATTTGCTAGGGTTTCAAACGCTTCAGTATTCATCACCCAAACAGCGTTACGTCGATAACCGCGCTTAATTTGGTTTTTCACTTTTCTTAAAAACTTAATCGTAATGAGTGACGGTGCTTTAATAGACTTGAATTTGCCGCTGCTAATGATACCTTCAACGTTTTTCTCTCCGCCGTCTCCATAAAAAATTTCATCATTCTCTGTTACAACGGCTGATTCAGACAGCCAGTCCACGATCTCTTGAACAAAATTTACAAATGAATCATTTAACAACTCACTGGAAACAGGCATGATTCCGGCGAATTTCTTGACGTTATACCAAATTTGATCAAATTCCATATTCTTCAGTTCTTTAATCTGTTCTTTCTCCGCTGTGTTATAAAGTTTTCCGGCAACGCCTTTACGAACCGTATAATTTCCGGATGGCGCAGTTTTCGGAACAACACGGATCAGATTACGAACAGAGTTTAGTTCCTGGATAGATTTCAAAATTTCTTTTGAAATATCATCCGGCACTGTATAGCCGCCATCTTTATCGCTGCCTGCAGATAATGAACGGTTTTCTTTCAAAACGCGTTCCATCATGTTTCGTTCTTCTGTTTCAAGATCATGGCTGCGGCCGGTGAGCACTTTCAACCACGCTTCCCGGTATTCTTTCGTCGCTGTTAAGATATTGCGCTCTTCCGTCTCTTTCTTTGGTTCACTTTTGATTTCTGCAGCAAAGTTTCGTTCTTCGCCAATCTCCGGAAGTTCTAAACTGCGGCCCTCTGTCATTAATTCAATTTGACTCTGCAGCTCTTTTGCTTCTTCAAGCATGCTGCGAGCTTCTTCAGGCTTTCCATCCTCCAAAAGATTTGAAGCCTCTTGTTTCTTTTGTGTGAATTTTTGTCTTAATTCACGTTCCTTTTTTGTCATTGCTACTGGCATTCGGGTATCCTCCTTAGATTTGAACATAAAAAATAGACCTATAACGTTAGGTCTAAAAGTTCCAATTCCATTTTTAGTTTTTCTATTGGCGCATCGCGCATTTCTTTAATCTGTTCAACTTTTTCTAAACTGCGTTCACCGATCACAGCCTCCGTATCGTTATAAGCAGGCGTTGTAACAAGTGATATGTCAAAAATACGCTCGATGTTATTGATTCGACGTTCATATACATCTTCTTCATCATTATGGCGCCATTCATCCGGCTCATTCTTGTTATAATTCAGTGAAAAGGCGAAGGAACACTGATTAATGACTCCGCTTCTGATATTCTCCATTAAATCTTTAGCATACGTCGTATCTGTGGGGGTAAAACGGAATTTTAGACCAATAGCATCTGTCTCTAATTCAAGCCGCCCAGCATCGCCAGAAACGGTGTTTCTCGCTAACGGATAATCCTGGCGGTGATTAAAAAGCGCTACTACGTTTGAAAGGTCCGTGGAAGCTAATGCATCCCGGCTGATGATTTCTTTAAACCATCCACCTAAACGCTCAGACCATTTTTCAAATTTTAAGGCGTAACCCTCAATAAAATCTCTTTTTTCTTCCCCTTCACCAGCAGAACGCAACTCAATCTTCGTTGTTAGGTGGCGAACTTCCTTGCTCATGTATGTCCTCACCTCCCTTAACGGAACCTGATTTGTTCATTTGATACTCCTCCAATGAATCAAGGAATGTATAGTTAAGCGATACAAGGTGCCTATCACCGTGTTCAATTGCGTTTTTCTCTTCAAAAGCACGAATTTCATTTATATTTAATGCACTGATCCGTTCCATAATTTCATAATACTCCGCCCTAGATTTCGCATCACCGCGCAGCTCGCTGTTTACATTGAATTTGATATAGAACCCGTCTTTAATCTCTTCATCAGTAAAGAGTTTCGTAATAATTTCCTGTTCAAAAGAAACCAACCACGGCTGCAGCGTGTTTTTCACGTATTCAATCGATTGGTGTTCAATATTATTGAATGTTGCCCGGTCCAGCTCATTGATTTTATGCAATGGAACTTTAAAAATAGATGCGATTTGTGCCTTATTAAATTTCATAGACTCCACAAACTGAGCTTCTTGCAACGGCATAGATATTGATTCATAAGAAAGACCGGCATCTATAATTGCAATGTTCCGCCCGGCATTCACCTTTTCCCATTCATCTCTCGCCCGCTGTTTTGCATCTTCGTCTATTAAAGTCGGAACTTTTAAGATTCCCCGTGGTGTCGCATCATTTTTATATAATTTTGCATTAAATTTTGTAGCAGCTGACTGCGCGCCAATATGCTCCCTTATAACTCCGATAGGACTCTTACCGTTGATCCCGTCTTCTGTCATACCCTTGAAATGCAGGATTTCATCCGCATACAATTCAACACTTTTTGAATTAATGACCGTTTCATACCACAGCATACCTGTATTTGGGTTTACATAGGCTTGCGTATTGGCGGGGTTTAATGGCAATAGAGCTGTAATAAAGCCATTCCGATCTGTTTTTATATAAGAATAGGCATTCCCCCATGTACAAGCATGAGTCATCATGAGCTTTTTCCAAGTAAAAGCCGTCATGTATTGATTCGGTTTGAGATAAAGCAATTGGGCAACAGGATGATCCATACTGCTTATAATATTTCCTTGCTTCTTTTTGAATGTATGGACGGCAAGCTTCGCAATGTCATCAGACAAGACATTTACACATGAAAAAACATCGGGGTGGATAAGTGCTGTTGATTCACTGACGCGTTCACCGCTAGCTGTTTTTGAGCCGCCGAACATATCTATAATCCAATCAGGAGGATTTGCGAGGCGCCAAGGCTCTTCATCATTTGATCTCTTAGAAAACAGCCCTTCCAAAAACAATTAATCACCTCCTTTTCTTACTGAGCAGCAGTGCATAAAATATAAAAAAGACACCTGTCAGAACAAGACCGATGTCTGTGTGCAAACGATATGCAGCTGCCAATATAAAAGCAGCACCTATGATAAAAAGAAAATCATTTAAAAAAAGCATTATGGCTGTCAGTATTTCCTTCACTCCTACACCACCTTTAGAAAGAAAATGAAGCTGACTTGATATATGCGTTTAAATCAACCTCATTATTGATTTGAGAAGCCCGTACATACGCATTCACAAGCGCGGCGGCCGGGTCAATCCGTTGAGTTGATTTTGATTTATCCAGCATGATGTTCTCTTGAGCATCCACTTTTGTTACAGCGTTCCCCATTGCCCAAGTTAGAAGATCATTTTTCGGGTGTATGATTTTTTTGGACTTGACCTTTGCTCTGAAGTCTTTTGTCGGCTCTGAGAGTGTTGCCACCCCTTGGCGGATTTCAACCATTACATATCCGTCTGCCTCCATTTGCTGAGCGAACTGAGTAGCGTTATATGGATCATATCCAATTTCCTTGATGCGCCAGCCATGTTCCTTCTCCATTTTCTTAATATACGCTCTGATATAATCGTAATCGACGACAGCTCCATCTGTTGTTGTTAACCAGTTCTTTTTCTCCCATACATCGTAAGGGACCTTGTCCGTGTTCATCCGCTCATGGAATGTATCCTCTGGCATAAAGCCGTGACTATCGACAGCAAAACTGCCGTCATCTAACGGAAAGATGAAAGATGCGGCGGTTAAATCAATCGTTTTTGACAAGTCAATGCCGACATAACATTCCCGGTTCTTCAGCTCAGGAAATTCATCCGAACCGCAATCAGCCCAAGCTTGCATATCCATATAACCATTCTCGCGCATATTAACCCAAATGTTCATATTCTTTGTCATGAAATTTCTCATTTTCTCTGGCACAGCAAGCGCTACTTCCAATTCTCCACGCAAATAATTCAGCCCGTGTTCGTTAGCTGCCACAATAGGGTTTGCTTTTATCCAATTGCGCTCATCTTTAATGTCATCGTCTTTATCTAATTCATTAATCATCACAAAATACTTTTCATTTTGCTCAACTTTATTGGGATCCAGTATACGTGAAACGTAATCGTATTCCACACGATAGGCGGGATTATTTAGCTCAAACCCTGCTGTCGTAATAATCATCATTAACGGTTGAGCACGAGCAGCCATACCAGAAGCGAGTACATCGTAAATCTCTGAAGTTTTATGGGCGTGATATTCATCGATGATGCCGCATTGCGGGTTGAACCCGTCCCCCGTTTTACCTGCATCTTTCGAAAGCGCCTCTATTTTTGACTGTGTTTTGGGATGTTCAATCTTACCGTAAGCAATTCGGTATTTCTTCTCCGGCTTATTCAAAAGGTCACTTTGCATAATCTGCGCTTTAATTTCGTTCCAGCAGATTTTCGCCTGTTCCGTTTTTGTTGCACCTATGTAAACCTCGGACATGTATTCGTCGTTAGCCATTGCCTCATAGGATCCAACACATGCCAGGCTTTGTGTTTTTGTGTTTTTACGGCCAACCTGCCAATACACTTTTTTAAATCGTCGATAGCCGTTATCCTTATGCACCCAGCCGTACACATTGCCAAAAATAAATATTTGAATAGGCTCCGGCACAATATTTTCACCTTGCAACGGCCCTTTCGTATGCTTGAATTGTGTCATCCAGTAAAGAAATCGACGCGCTTTCTCATCATCAAAGACGTACGGAAACTCTCTGGTACCTTCCCGGCTGATATCATTTAAAAAGCGCTGACAAGCCCATACGTGTTTTTCACATGCGACAATCTCACCCGATATAACGTCGCGTGAGTAATCAATAAGAAATTGTTTTATTGTCTTCATACATTACCAAACTCCTTTTCCGCAGCCGTCTTTTCTCGTTCCTCCTGTGTGCGGGTAATAGCGAGTTTTGCCCGGGCAGATGGCGTAAGGCCGAAATCATTCGCAGCTGATTTCATTTGATCATAGTAATTCTTTTGGCGCTTCAATAACGGATGCTCTTCACCAATCAACTGAATAGGATTTCCATCCTCATCATGTCCCTCGGTATGCACCATGATCCCATCTTTTTCAATGATTTCTGAAATGGAAACATACTGAGAGTATGCATTACAATAGGCGGCCAACATGCTGATATCTGCTTCAGTGATAATCTCCACCTCAGATAACAAAGCAGCAACCCTTTTAAATTCTTTTTTCGCCACTTTATTTAACCAGGGTGGCGCTTTAATATTGTCGGAACGCATTTTTATCTTTTTTTCGTGCTCAGCACGGGCAGCCAGCTCATCCGTATTCTTTTTGTTGGGATTACCTTGGATTAATTGAAGTGTTGCAGATTTAGCAGGTCTCGGCATGTTTTCACCTCATTTCTTTTCAAAAAAGTACGTTTTTTGCTTGTTTTTTTCATCAATCGTGATACGATGAAATCAATCATAAAACCAGTCGTATCAAGCCCTCTCGGCAAATTTGTCGAGGGGGCTTTTTGCTGTTTTCGGAACTTTGAAAAGCGGTGTTTGTTTACAGAAGGGGGATCGCCGTTCTCCGTTCGTTTCCCTTCCAGAGATTTGTTAGGGGGGGAGGGTCACTTGCCCTTACTGCCATGAGTCTTGTTATGACAGGCATTACACAAGCTTTCAAGGTTCTTTATGTCCAATCGTTTTGACCAATCTTGCTTTACTTCCACTATATGATGCACCATGTCAGCCGGAGTGAAGCAATGCGCTTTCAAACAATGCTGACAGAGATAATTGTCTCGCATCAAAGCAAGTTGTCTTGTTCGTTTCCATTCAGTTGATTTATAAAAACTTGTTATTGTTTTGTTTCTTGAATGTTTGTTGTAATGTTTTGTTTCTTCTTGTTGTTGTGTCTTGTGTGCATCACAGTACCTATCCCGAGTAAGGGCACGGCAACCACGGGCGGCACATTCCTTTAGGGGCTTGGGCGGCATGAACTTACATCCTTATTCCTTTGTTTCGGTGTGAATGCCAAAAAGAATTAAAGTTCATATACATTGATTCCCTCAATATTCTTTCATTCTGTCCTGCCATATTTATGCCCTTACATGTCTGCATCTCTTTTTCTATGCTCTCTCCATACTGTGCTATGAATCCCATCATGCAACCTCCTTACATTCCCTCTAAACCGACACCGTACTCAAGCCGTTAGCCGCCAATTGTCTCCTTGAGATTTACCGGAATCAGTTTACAGGGAATATAAAAAGCACCCCGAAGGATGCTCTAGAAATTCATATTAGATACCACATTAAAAATTGTTCCACTTAGTGTATAAAGTGATTGTAAAGTTGCACTGTCACTTGTAAATTGATTGATTTTATCCATGATACTTCTATACTTACTTACTGCCTCTTCTTGATTACTACTTTTTGTTATCTCTAACATTTCCACAATAAGTGCGAAGATTTCTTCTTGTTTGTCACTACTTTTTCTCATTAAGGTTGAAATCTCTTGCAAGACAGCAGTATTTCTTTCAATCCCCGAGAGCAATTGAAGAGTTTGATCTCTATATTGCTTCTCCGCTTCTTCCTTATGGATCTTTTCTTCAGCTTCTCTTTTCTTTTCCTCACTGATTTGTTCACTATACTTATGAATATGACTCAAATCAGGCGTAGGGTAATTCGGTAAACTAACATTTAATTTCGACAACTTTATATTCCCTAATGGATTGTTAACTCGTCCATTTTCGTTCCCCATCTCATCACCTCCCACCTTATTATCAGGTAAAGAGCACATGAAAGGAACTATTCGCAGAATTTGTCGAATGAAAGTCCTTTATTAATAAGTGGCAACCGTAAGACGAAAAAACACCATTTTATTATTGATGTAATTAACGTTTTCTTTTATAAGCCGCTATATCTGTTCTTAAGAAAAGACGATCTCTATTCGTTGTTTTGATTGGCTTCAGCGTTCCATGATCAACTAGCTGTTTAAGATTTTGTCGACTGCATCCGATGATTTCAATCGCTTCGGAGGTGGTTATGACTTCATTATCAAGGAACTCTCTCAATTCTTCGACATCATTAAATACAAACTTATCCATCCTTTGAATTCCTCCATTTCATAACTACATTTATAATCGTCAGCGTGAGCCAGATAACGGCTAGCACTATCGATATTATGTCCAGTACAGTCAGGTTGTTAAAGTCCATACGAGCAAATTGTAAACAGAACAAGACGAAAAATAACAGTGTTGTTGAGTCTAATATTTTTTTCATTATCTCCGAGCATGGAATTTTAATGGTTTTGTTTAAGACCCATTAAGATGTTATAATACAGGGAGGGGAAGTAATTCCCCTCATGGGTTATTTGCGACGTTTCTTCTTGGCGGGAGAACGTCGTTTTTTGTTTTTATCACCCTTTAGGTCTTTGATGTTCTTGATCAGTGTCGTAATCCCAACGAGAATTCCGACTAACCAAGCTGTATCCCTAAGGATGAATTCAACGATTTCCATGCTCGTTAACACCTCCTTTCGATACTTTAATTATAACACTTATATTTACCACCGTCAATATGAATATATGAAAAATATTGATTTTTTTCCAATAAATATTGTTCATTGCATAAAAAAAGCACCCTATTTTTCGGATGCTCATTTCCGTCTATTCTTTTGAAAATCCAAAATATCCTCTTTGAGAAAAAGCCTGTCCCGAGGCATTTCTTTCACTGGCTCCAATTCGCCGGTCTTTACTAACTGATTCAGATACTGACGGGTGAACCCTAATATCTCAAGCGCTTCGCTTGTATTGAGTATCTCTTCATTCAAGAATTTCTTAATTGCATCACGCTCTTTAGGCTTGTACATTTTTGAATCATCCTTTTTTCTCGCGATATTTCAAGTAAAGGGAAAATGCTTTTTCAATGATTGAAACAACAAACAAAATGATTAGACTTATATCGAGAGCCGTTTTTAACGGTCCCGCTGCCACATCCTGACGGAAGAACAACATATACGCCAGGGCAAGGAGAACAACAATATCGGTAGTAGACTGTACACTTTTCATTTTTTTGAAAGTGGCTGGCTTTCAA
>NZ_ML064912.1:0-72670 GCF_003676355.1 Bacillus sp. L75 | reverse complement strand
TTCTAACCAACTGAACTACCGGACCTTACAGTAATTTGTCCGGAGAGCCGTATCGTGGCGGCCCTCCGAGGACAAATAAGGAGTTAGCAATAACGCTAAAGTAAATCAATGACCCGTACGGGATTCGAACCCGTGTTACCGCCGTGAAAGGGCGGTGTCTTAACCGCTTGACCAACGGGCCATAAAAAGTGGTGAGCCATGAAGGACTCGAACCTTCGACCCTCTGATTAAAAGTCAGATGCTCTACCAACTGAGCTAATGGCTCCTGATGTGTCGGATTATGTATCATAGAGCATTCAGACAAAAGCTTTCTTGCAGTACTCTATTGAAGCTGTTCCGTAACAACGAGATTTATAATATCATAGAACATTCGAAAGTGGCAACTACTTTTTTGAAAAAAATCTATTATTTTTTTCCTACATAAAAAAACAAGCCTCCGTGACCGGAGGCTTGTTTGCTGCAAATTCTTAGTTAGCGCGGTATACACTGCGGATGACGTTCGTTTGTGAACGGTCGGGACCGACAGAGAAAATAGAAAGCGGAATACCTGTCAGCTGAGATACGCGTTCCAGATAATGGCGCGCATTTTCAGGAAGATCGCTTAATGTTTTTGCGCCTGTGATATCTTCCGTCCAGCCAGGCATTTCTTCATATACCGGTTCACACTCTGCGAGAGCTTTCAGACTTGCCGGGAATTCTTCAATCACTTCACCTTTGTAGCGGTAAGCGACACAGATTTTCAATGTTTCAATGCCAGTCAGCACATCGATTGAGTTCAGAGAAAGATCTGTGATTCCGCTGACGCGGCGGGCATGGCGGACAACAACGCTGTCAAACCAGCCGACACGGCGCGGACGGCCTGTCGTTGTGCCGTATTCGCGTCCGACTTCACGGATTTGATCCCCGATTTCATCTTTCAGCTCAGTCGGGAAAGGACCGTCACCGACACGGGTTGTGTACGCTTTAGATACACCGACGACGTGCTGGATTTTTGTCGGGCCTACGCCTGAACCGATCGTCACCCCTCCGGCGACCGGGTTGGATGAAGTGACAAACGGGTATGTCCCTTGGTCGATATCAAGCATAACCCCTTGAGCGCCTTCAAATAAAACGCGGCGGCCTTCATCCAGCGCGTCATTTAATACGACGGATGTATCGCATACATACTTTTTAATCTGCTGGCCGTATTCATAATACTCATCCAGAATATCTTCAATTTTGAAGCCTTCCGTTTCATACATTTTTTCAAGCAGACGGTTTTTCTCTTCAAGGTTCCGTTCAAGCTTTTCTGCAAACACGTCACGATCTAGCAGGTCTGCGATCCGGATGCCGATCCGCGCCGCTTTGTCCATATAAGCAGGTCCGATGCCTTTTTTCGTTGTGCCGATCTTATTGGCCCCTTTGCGTTCTTCCTCTACTTCATCCAGTTTCAGATGGTATGGAAGAATGACGTGGGCTCTGTTGCTGATTCTCAAGTTATCCGTGCTCACATTGCGTTCATGAAGATACGCAAGCTCCGTTATGAGCGCTTTCGGATCAACAACCATTCCGTTCCCGATGACACACGCTTTTTCTTTATAAAAAATTCCTGATGGGATTAAATGAAGCTTGTACGTGACGCCATCAAACTTGATGGTATGTCCTGCATTGTTTCCGCCTTGATAACGTGCGATCACTTCTGCATTTTCTGATAGGAAATCTGTAATTTTACCTTTTCCTTCATCGCCCCACTGCGTACCTACTACGACTACTGAAGACATATATCCGTGCACCTCCGTTAACCTTTCAAAACGATATCTCATTCAAACAAATTAAGTGTATCAGTGCCGAAACAGAAAGTCAATCGTAAATCCGAACATTTAAATCTTATCAATCTATGTTTGTTCGCCTTAAACATGATTAAAAGCGTTTTCTCTTTCATTTGCTATCTATTACTCCCGAAACTTTCATGCTTTAACAAGAAAAAGAACCCGTAATCAGGGTTCTTCAGACAGTCACTTATATGCCGCTTGTATTCATCAGGACGACCCGCCAGCCGTCAGGATCTTCGATGGTCACGCCTTTTTCTTCCCAGTACGGGTTTTCGGGTGCTTTCTCCTCATATCCCATCTGCTTTAATTTCGTGCTGATGCGGATGACCTCCTGCTGATCCTGGATGTAAAAGACAAGCAGGCTGTCGCCGTGCGGAACGGGCGCCGGCTGAGACGCGCCGGTTTCTTCGGTGAATTCTAAGTGATATTGCGTATGGGGCAGGCCGAACATGACGCCGCTGTAGCCCTCATGTCCGGAAAAACTGCCGACCCTCTTCAGCCCGAGGCCCTCTTCATAAAACCTGATGATTTCTTTGAGCTGTCCGGTCGGCCGGGCAATCCGGATTTGCGCCGCTTGAAATTGCGGAAATTCAATTGTCATCATCATCCCTCCCTTAATGCCATTATATAAAAGCGCCTTCTTTTTTTCGTCTGCCGAACGGACGGCATTCTCTCATTCTTTCGGATGAAAAAAAGCCTCAAGACATTGCTTGAGGCTTTACGCACCTGCCGGAACACCGCCGTCATCAAAGCGCCTTTCCAGGTTTACGAACTTATTGTATTCTTTCACAAAAGCCAGTGAGACGGTGCCCACCGGGCCGTTACGCTGTTTGGCAATAATGATTTCGATGATGTTTTTGTTTTCGGATTCTTTATCATAGTAATCATCACGATACAGGAAGGCGACGATGTCGGCATCCTGCTCAATACTTCCCGACTCACGGATATCTGACATCATCGGACGTTTATCCTGCCGCTGCTCAACACCCCGGGAGAGCTGAGACAGGGCGATGACCGGGACTTCAAGCTCCCGCGCCAGCGCTTTTAGCGCCCGTGAAATTTCCGATACCTCTTGCTGGCGGTTGTCGCTTGAACGGCCGCTTCCCTGAATGAGCTGCAAGTAGTCAATTAAAATCATGCCCAATCCGTTCTCCTGCTTCAGTCTGCGGCATTTTGAACGGATTTCGCTGACGCGGATGCCGGGGGTGTCATCTATAAAGATACCGCTGTTTGACAGGCTTCCCATCGCCATCGTCAGCTTGCCCCAATCTTCTTCCGTCAGATTTCCCGTTCTGAGATTTTGGGCATTAATATTCCCTTCAGCGCAGAGCATACGCATGACAAGCTGCTCGGCACCCATCTCAAGACTGAATATCGCGACGCTCTCATCCGTTTTGGTGGCCACGTTTTGCGCAATATTTAAGGCGAATGCCGTTTTCCCCACAGACGGACGGGCCGCGACAATGATCAAATCATTCCGCTGAAACCCCGCCGTCATCCGGTCAAGCTCAATAAAACCAGTCGGAATCCCGGTAATATCGCCTTTCCGGTTGTGAAGCTGCTCAATGTTGTCGTATGTTTGCACAAGCACGTCTTTGATATTTTGGAAGGCGCCCGAATTTTTTCGCTGCGCGACCTCCATAATCGTTTTTTCCGCATCGCTTAATAAATCTTCAACTTCATCCTCGCGCGTATACCCGTCTTGAGCGATTGAGGTCGCCGTTCTGATTAAACGGCGGAGAATGGATTTTTCCTCAACGATTTTCGCGTAATATTCTATATTAGCCGCTGTCGGAACCGAATTCGCGATGTCCGTCAGGTAAGAGACGCCTCCCACCTCTTCTAACAAATCGGTATTCGCAAGCTCTGACGTTACCGTGACCAAATCAACCGGTTCACCGCGGTCTCCGAGCACGAGCATGGCATTGTAAATTTTTTGGTGTGACATTCTGTAGAAATCATCCGGAATCAACACTTCAGAAGCCAGTGTTAACGCAGACGGCTGTAAAAAAACAGCACCTAACACGGCCTGCTCAGCTTCTATGTTTTGCGGCGGCAGCCGATCATTCAGAAGGTCTGTCATGCTAAGCACCGTCCTCTCCTTAAAAAATATCCAAACTCCATTTTACCATTTCTCAAGAAAAAGAATAGAAAAACATCACTTTCCCTGTATTTGTCAGACAGCGGCTGCGTGTTTCACCATTCCGAATGCTGGGAAACAAATAAATAAATCGAAACCAGGAGGTAAGAAGGATGAAAACATATGCAGTAACACCCAATGTTGATGCGGACGGATGGTTTGTGAAGGTTGAAAATGTGGCGCCGACGGCTCTTTATACATCAAAGGACGCGGCGATCGAGAAAGCGGAGCAGACGGCTAAAGAGAACAGCCCGTCTAAGCTTGTCATTTATGATCAGCATAAAAACATTGAAGAAGAACGGTCCTTTTAAGAAAAGCCTTCGCCCGAGCGAGGGCTTTTCTTATTCGATGAAACGGATGTGCAGCACCGTCTGCGCCATGAGATCGGCCGTTTTTTGATACAGCTCCCATTCTTCACAGGCGGCGAATACTTTCATCATGTCCTGCAATGTCTGTTTCAGTATAATAAATTCGTCAATTGTCCGCAGTTCTGCGGCTTTTTTCTGATAATCAGCCAGCTTCAGCTGTAATAACATCAATGGCGATTGCATAAAAAACCTCCCCCATTCTGTTATAAAGCCCCGCTTTTCAAACCTCCATTCCTTTGTCATATCCTCTTACGATAGATTTCTGATTTTAGTACAATAAAGAAACGGAAGGAGTGATCACATGAAACCGCTGCAAATTTCCGCCGAAACGGCGCAAAAGCTCGCAGAATCACTGAATATGCCGCTTGAGAGAATCATGCACATGCCTCAGCACATTCTGCTTGCCAAATTAGCTGAAGTCCAAAAAGAGAACGATCACAAATAAAGGCTGCTCTCTCATATATATGTGCGGGAGGCGGAAGCGATGGCTTTCCGCCTCTTTTTTTGTGAAGAAAATTTTGGCAAAACATTCTTTGAACGGAACCGATCCGATTTTAACCGTCTCACAGCTGAAAAAACTTGTTGACGAAGGAAAAGTGAAATATTTCTTATTATCCGGAAACAATTCAGGCAATACGAAGCTTGTCTCATGGATGAAAAAGAACGGCACAAAAATCTCAGCTGACCAATACAGCACCGGAAAAACAAGCTCAGCCCGGCAAGGAATGACAGGCGGCCCGGGCGGACAAAGTCAGCAGACTCTGTATGAGATGAAAAAATAGTTCGGAAAGAGGCTGGATAGTTAAACGCCGGCCTCTTTATTTTGCTCTTGAAGCACCTGCCATGCGGCGCCGGTATCATTCAGAAAAATGATTGATAAATACTTTCTATTTTTGAAACCATCAGTTCCTGACGCAGATGCCGGCCGGCATAGGAGCGCGCTTCTTTTCCAAGCCGTTCCCTGAGAGACTGATCCGTAATCAGCATTACGAGAGCATCAGCAAGTTCGCGGCTGTTGCCGGGCTGACAAATAAGCCCTGTGGCCTCATGCCGGATCATCTCAGGGATTCCTCCGCAGTCAGTTGCGACAATGGCTTGACCTGAGAACATCGCTTCGATGATCGCTATAGGGAAATTATCATTCAATGTCGGCAGGACAAATATAGATGATTCAGCCAAAAGCGCCGGCACATCACGTCGTTTTCCGAGGAAAAACACATTTGAGAGGCCCAGTTTCCGTCTCTTCTCTTCCAGAAACCCTCTCATGTTTCCGTCTCCGATGATCCATATATCAACTCCGGATAAATGGTGCCGGATGCGGGCGAGAGCGTCCAGCATCACATCATGTCCTTTTCGCTCGGTCAGACGGGAAACGCACGCAATCACGAGCTTTTCAGCACGTTTTGACTCAGGGGCATCCTGAATGTCAATGCCGGTATGAACAGTCTTCAGCTGAGCCTCCTTCGCTCCGTACTCCAGCAAAGGCTCGTGAAAGGAGTCGCTGATTGTAATGATTTTATCCGAAGCTTGAATACCCTGCCTTTCTATTTCACTGAAATATGCCTCTTCTATTGAACCCTTTTGGATTTTATGAAACTTCATCCGGCTTTTCGTAAAATGTCCGTGCGGCGTGAAAAAAAGAGGACGCTGGTACGTTTGATTAAGGTATCCCAGCAAAAATACCGCAAATAAATCCTGCGCGTGAAACAGGTCATATTGTTCTAAGTCTTTCTCCTTCAAAAATCTTTGAAAGACATGTAAATAGCTGAGATTCTTCACAAACTTTTCATTTGCGGCGCCGTATCTGCCAACAAGAAACGCTCTGATCTCGTCAGCGGCCCGCGGGATATCTTCCTGAAAAAAAGTTGGCGGCATTTGGAGCGGCGAGATGACATCCGCCTGATGACCGATGCGCTCAAAACCCGTCTTAATTGATGTGATATAACTCGCCAACCCTCCGACATTCGGGTAACGGAGAAAAGTTGCGTACAGAATACGCAATGGCTTTTTTCGTTTAGGGGAGCTTTTTCCTTCCGCACAGAACGAATACAGCATCTCTGGCTCACTTTGATGTTCGATCCCGTAAAATTGATCCATGACGCGCAATAAGGCTAGAGGCACCAGACCGTTCGGCTTGCCGATCTCTTCTTTCAAATCCGCTCCCCCTCTCTCAAACTTATAATCCTAATTCCCGTCCCCATTTTGACACTTTGTCAACATGATACGGCAGCAGTTCTCCTCCCCGATTGTCGAAGATTCTCCGCAATTGGGTATGAAGCCCTTTTTCAAGTGTTCTCTGCAAATAAGCCATTTTATAAAGCGTCATAGGAGGGGTCTGAAAATGAATGCCCCGCTTTTTCATTTCTTTCGTATACACTTTTACGCAATACGTCCGAATATCTTCTGCGTGCCGGCTCCAATCTTTTCTGAAGCCAAGCAGAATTTCAACCAGCACCGTCATATCAAACCAAACCGGCGCGTATTTTGCGGATTCCCAATCGATGAATTGAATATCCCACGGTTCATGCCCGGACGCATCGTGGGTGCAGATATTCTGCATATGAAGATCACCGTGTGTGATGGCTGAGCCGTTTTGTATCAATTCAGGGAAAAAATCCGGCTCCTCCTGCTCAAGCAAGTTTGTGATTTGCCGATAATGAGGCTTCACGATATCTTTTGTGCGCTCATCTTTAAGAGCCCTATCCAATAATTCCGCTGTCTTTTTGATCTGCTTTTTACGCCCTTTTCTCATGGTTTCCGATTCATATACCGGCAGCCACGACCGCCATTTACCGTCAGAAATATTCTTATTTTCAAAGGTGCGGCTGTGCAATTCTGCGACAGACGGAATAATATACTTGAAATGCTTCGGGTGAAATGTAAGCTGTCCCCTGATCTGGCTGACAAACTCCATAAATATCCACGTTTCATGGTCACTTTCTTCTATAAGATAGATGTCCGGCAGCAAATCCCCTAAAACGGAACGGGCTTTCCCGTATATATTAATCTCGACCTTATTTTTTTCACGGGAAGATTTATATACCTTCAATATCAGCGGAACAGTTCCGGATTTTTTCTTTACAAACAGTTTATAAATGGCGCTTCTGTCCGTCGATTTCAGGCATGTGATGTCATCCGGATTCACCGCAGCCCTTTCACCGAACGAATACGACAGTTTTTCGTCAATTCTCAGTTTTTGAAATGCGCCATACAAAAGATCCTTTTCATACATGCCGATCTTCCTTCCGCTTCCGTTTCCAGCTGTTTTTGAGATGAGACCAAGTGTTTCTGATAAATGGCATCGGGTCATTCCAAGCAAAAAGAGCGTACTCTTTTTTTCCTTTACACCCTTTCCAAAAATCCCGGAACGTCATTTCTCCTCTTTTTCGTTTCTTCAAAAACGTTAAGAAATAACGCACCTCATAAATCCAGTTGATTCCGTCTTTTTGTTCGAGCTGGGGCTTCACATGTTGTCCGGTCAAATACAGATAGTACATGTAAACGAAATGAACGCCTGCCGGTTCTGTCAGGCTATGGCTGAGCCAAAAGCGCGGATTAATTTCGATAAACTTGTAAACATTGTCCCGGGGATCCTTTTTAAATTCCGCCATGCCTACTCCCTTCAGCTGAATCGCTTCAAAAAACGGCAGGGTCTTCTCGATTAAATCAGGAAGCCGTTTGCTGACGACGTGGGCCCCCGCGCCAAAATCTGCAGGGAATTGATGGTTCTTTTGCAGAGAGAATAGGCCCATTAATTTCATTTGGTCATCATAAAAAGTGGCGACTTTATAAAAACACTGGTTGTCTCCGGGGATGATCTCCTGCACGAGCAGTTCTCCATTTTCTCTGTAGGAGCTGAACTCCTTGCGCAATTGTGCGGCATCCTTCATTACAATTGCTTTTTTGTTTACTTTTTTTCTGTATTCATGGCCGGCCACCGGTTTTAAAATACACGGGAAGTCAATATTGGCGATGGCCTCTTCCAGCTCATCCCGGTTGTTCGGAAAAAAGGTTTTCGGGCAGGGGATGTGATGCTTGACCGCTAATTCATATGCTTTGCTTTTATCTAAGACCGTTTCTAACAGAGAGCGGCTCGGGAGCAAAAACAAAAAAAAGCCGGCTAATGTCTCGCGGAATTTAGATATAAATCCCGCATAATCATCAGATCCTGCGTACAGAACCGGCTTTGCTTGGAATCGCTTCCCGAAATCAGTCAGAAATGTCAGCAGTTCTTCCTCTTGTGTTAAAGGGCTGGGACATATCCCGCAATCTGCCAATCTTGATTTTCCGATACGATAAGGTCCCTCCGTGTCAAACGCGTAAACATCGATTCCTCTTCGGGCCAGGCTTCGAATCATCCCGATCCCGTTTGCACTGAAATCAAGTACAACGGCCGCATGTTCATGTTTCATGATCTCCCTCCGAGCTGTTGGTATTTTGATAAATCGATTCGATATTTTTTATCATCGTCTCACTGCTTAAATATTTCTCTGCGTAGGCCTTTGCGTTTGAAGCAGCTATCTTCCGCGCAGATTTGTTAGTGATAAAAAACGCTAAAGCCCGGGCAAGAACCTTTGCATTTCCCGGCTCGACAATAAGCCCCGTTTTGTTATGGCGGATCAGATCCGGAATACCCCCGCAATCGGTCGCGATGATAGCCGAGCCGCTGAACATCGCTTCAATAATCGAAATAGGCAGACTATCATTAATGGTCGGCAGTACGAATATGTCCGTCACATTCAAAATAGCGGGAACATCATCTCTTTTTCCTAAAAAGGAAACCATAGATAGATTCAGTTTTCGAGCCTGTTCCTCTAAGGCGCTCCTCATCTCTCCGTCGCCCGCGATCAGCACTTCAACATGCTCAAGTACATCAGATGGAATTCTCGAAAGTGCGTCCAGTAAATATTTGTGACCTTTTCTCGGGCCTAATCTGGCAATACACGAGATGATGATCTTATTTTTCGGTAACGGGGTTTTTCTTTTCCCGCCTGTTTTTGCATCGTAATCGATTCCTGTGACCACCGTTGTCATGTCTTCCTGTTCGGCTCCGAGCTTCATGAGCGGGCTGCGGAACGTATCGCTGATAATAATCAGGCGATCTGCGTATTCAATGGCTTTCATCTCTAATTTTTTATAATAAATCTCTTCTACCGAGCCTTTTTTAAAGATGTGAAATTTAAGTCTGTTGAAAGTAAACATGCCATGCGGTGTGAAAAATAAAGGTTTTTTATAGATTTGATTGAACCTGCCTAACATATTGGCTGTAAATAAATCTTGAGCGTGGAACACATCATATCTTTCCAAATGAATCTTTTGAAGCATTTGCTCGTATATAAACATCAGCCGATTATTTTTCAAAATATGATCGTTATAAACCCCATATCTGTCTTTAAAGAAATCTTTTAATTTCGGAACAACAGCCGCCCGCAGTTCTTTTACCTGTACGGACGGAAACAGATTAGGGGATATGACATCCACCTTATGACCTCTCTTTTTCAGGCCTTCACTAAGCGTTTTAATATAGTTTGATAAACCGCCCGTGTGCGGGTAGTCCCAAAACGTGGCAATCAAAATGGATAACTTCTTTTTTTTCCTGTATAACCGCGGAATATGATGTTCATGTTTCAACTGTGTCTTTACTGCCGCCTTTTTTCGCGGGCGCGTTTTGACCCCGTAGTAGCGGTCAAGCGTCTGGACCATATACGGATAGGGGACGGAAAATGTCTTGATCATTTCCAGATCCTCCGCACGACTTCAAAAGCTTCAGCGTATTCCACACCCGCCGTCATCCCTCTGACTTTTCCTAAATGTTTTACGCCTTCATATGAACGGGGATGAGGGTAATCCCTCATTTCTACGTCATAGTGGTGAAGCGCCGCGAGTTTGGCATCCATTGTGTCTGTGATGTTAACGAAGTAATTAGGCTTGAAGAGTTTATCAGCCGTATTCCTCTCCCACTCGCTTGAAGATAGCGTTTCAAACGTAAGCAGTTCGATAGGCTTTTGATTCGGAAGCGGTCTGGCGGCTGTTAAAACTGCTTGGAATGTTCTCTGGTGGTCCATATTGATATCGCCGTAATGATGTGTAAAGATTTTATCAGGCTGATAGACGCGAATGAGCTGCTCTAATTCTTTGACAAGCTTATGAAGAGGGATACATTCCAGCTCTAAATTCGTGTGCTCCAAAAAGATGACTTTCTCAATTCCAAGCTCTTGATTCGCGCGTTCGCCTAATTGTTTAATATGATGAGCTTCTTCTTTTCTTCCTAATGCCGTAATAACGGAAATTACTTTATATCCTTCATTGATCAGCCGTTTTATGGTGCCCGCTGATCCCAATAGTTCATCATCGGGATGAGCGCCGATAACCATAATGTATTCTGCCATTTTTTCCACACTCCACCAAACAAATGTTACAAATATCATATGACGACCCTACAAAAAGGAAACTTACATGTGCGGATTTTCAGAAACTTACATGTGCGGCTGCCATTCCAGGTAACGTGACGGATTTAATTTTTTTATAGTGTTCAAAAACTCATCCGCCAAGCCGTATTTGTCCAGTCCTTTTAATAGTTTTACGGGAAACCGGGTAATGGCGGAAAAAGCTCTTTTATGGTCGATGACCTTAAGATTTCCGTGTTCGTTGATCAGAATGTGCCTGATTTCGGCATCCCATCTGGTAAAACCGATTCTTTTTAATTCATCCAGCATATTTAAAATATCAGCAGTCAGTTTGACGGACAGGGATTTTTCTTGTTTGATATGGCGGGCAAGAGAGGTGCCTTGGACATATTCCATCACAATATAACGATCTCCGTATTCATACAGTCTTGGAATCACCGGGGAACCTTGTCCGGTCTTTAAAGCTGCCAATTCCTTTTTGCATGTCCCTTTTTCAAAGAAGTATTTTACGCATTTGTTGTGTGTTAAGCGATAGACTTCCCCGTCTTTTCCATCACCGATCAGCGGATAGTGCTCCAGCGCCTTTTTATTCTCCGGATTATTAAAATATGTTTCAGAAAAAAATCGTTTCATACCGACACATCCTTCGTTATGATGTAATATAATATGCAATCTGGTGATGATCGGAAATGAAACAATCTCATCATTTTCTTGCGCTGCGCCGTCTGCTGACATGAAAAAAACCCGCCGGATCGGCGGGTTTTTCATTGTGTATTACGCTTCTTCTTTTACGTGAACCTTCAGCACAGCCTGAACTTCAGGGTGCAGCTTTACAGGAACGTTTGTATATCCCAGTGTGCGGATACCGTCTTGGAGCTCCAATTTCCGTTTATCCACTTTAATCTTATGCGTTTTTTGCAGCGCTTCTGCAATCTGTTTGCTTGTGACAGATCCGAATAGACGGCCGCCTTCACCGGATTTGGCACTCAGCTCAACAGTCAGCTGTTCAAGCGTTTCTTTCAAATCTTTGGCTCTTTCAAGCTCGGCAATCGCTTCTTTTTTCTCTTTTTCTTTCTGTCCTTTCAATGCGCTGATGTTTGTCGCATTTGCTTCGACAGCGAGGCCTTTTTTAATGAGAAAGTTATGTGCATAACCGTCTGCTACGTTTTTCACTTCGCCTTTTTTTCCTTTACCTTTTACATCTTGTAAGAAAATAACCTTCATCTCTGAACGCCTCCCTCAAAATATTCATCAATGGCTTCCTTCAGCCGGACGAGCGCTTCTGAGACAGAAATGCCCGATAACTGGGTTGCCGCATTGGTTAAATGCCCTCCGCCATCCAGCGCCTCCATAATAATCTGCACATTGACCTCGCCCAGCGATCTCGCACTGATGCACACCGTATGCTCATCCCGTCTGGCTACCGCAAATGAAGCTTCCACTTCACTCATCGATAAGAGGGAATCAGCCGCCTGCGCAATCAGCACCTGGTCAAAGTACTCCTCTTCGTTCTCAGGAAGAGAAGCAATCGCGATATGTTCTTTATAAAGAGACGTATGCTGGATCAGCTTCGCCCGCTTGATATAAGAACCGACCGATTCTTTGAGAACTTTCTGCACCAGAACCGTATCTGCGCCTTTCGCTCTCAAATAAGAAGCGGCGTCGAACGTCCGCGAGCCCGTGCGAAGGGAAAAACTCTTTGTATCCACTATTATACCAGCTAACAGGGCCGTCGCTTCAATCATATTGACTTTGAGCCGCTTCGGCTGGTATTCAAGCAGCTCCGTCACGAGTTCTGCGGTGGATGAAGCGTATGGCTCCATATAAACGAGCAGCGGGTCTTTAATAAATTCCTCGCCTCTGCGGTGGTGGTCAATCACAACGATGTGCTCGATTTTGTTCACGAGACGCTCTTCCATCACAAGGGATGGTTTATGTGTATCAACGACGACAAGCAGCGTGTCGTCATTTGAAATTTCCATCGCCTCTTCCGGCGTGATGAACCGCGACCACAGCTCTTCATATTTTTTAATTTCTTCAATCAGACGCTGAACGCTTGATCCGATCTGGTTCGGATCAATGACGATGTAGCCTTCTTTGCCGTTGGCCTGCGCCACCTTCAATATTCCGATTGCGGCTCCGACTGCGTCCATATCAGGAAATTTGTGCCCCATGATAATGACATTGCTGCTTTCTGAGACAATCTCCTTGAGCGCGTGAGAAATCACCCGGGCGCGCACCCTTGTGCGCTTCTCCATCGGATTCGTTTTGCCGCCGTAAAATTTCACCTTGCCGTTCGGCATTTTGATCGCCACTTGGTCGCCTCCGCGGCCGAGAGCCAAATCGAGGCTGGACTGCGCCAGATCTCCAAGCTCCTTCAAGGAAGAAACCGATGCGCCGATCCCGATGCTGAGGGTCAATGATACAGTGTGGACGGATGTTTTTTCTCGGATTTCATCCAAAATCGAAAATTTCGCGTTTTCAAGCTCCGTTAAAATGTGTTCATTTAACACCGCGATAAACCGCTCCGAGGACGTCCGTTTCAGAAAAATGCCGTACTCCTGCGCCCACGCATTTAATAATGAGGTGACCTGGCTGTTCATCGTGCTTCTCGTTTGGTCGTCCAGCCCCTGTGTGACGTCATCATAGTTATCTAAGAAGATATATGCCAGCACGGTTCTCTCATTTTCGTACTGCTTTTCAATCTGAATCTGTTCTGTCACATCAAAGAAATAAAGCAGGCGCTCATCTCTTTTAATCACTACTTTAAACTTCCGCTCATTCAAGGTGATCGTTTCCGAATCGACCTCCTGCTTGATCAGCGGCACGACGGCCTCGCATGTGTCATACAGCGAGCGTCCGACGAGCGTGCTTTCATTAAAACAGGAAGACAAAAACGGATTCGCCCACTCAATGTAATATTGATCATTAAACAGCATAATCCCGATAGGCATTTCCATTAATGCCTCTTCGCCTACTTTTTTCAATCTATACGATAACGTGGAGATATAATCGTCAATTTCTTTTCTGATCAGAGAATCCGCACGCTTAATGAAAAACAAGATCACGGCGAGCAGCACAACGCCGATGGCTCCTATCAGCCAGTTAAAGTAAATGCTGATGAGAATTATGATGATTGACAATGCAATCAATGCATAGATGGGATACCGAAACAACGGTTTTTCATAAAAACTAGGCATTTCTATCAACTCCCCACCTGTAAGTCACACTCAATTTCGCGTCACCTTATTTCTTATGTTAAAGCCTATGTCAATGATGCCTAAGAGGAGATACACGGACAAGATGAGCGGAAAAAGCACCCCCAGCACAATTGCTAATACAGGAACGGCTTTCGGCATCTCCATTTCGCGGCAATAGAAAAAAATAAACGCTAATCCTTGAATACAAATCAGCAAGCTGAGAATAAATCCCCCATTCAATGAAACCGAATACAGCATATGCCCTTTTTCTAAAGGCAGAAACCCTAATATCGTCACAATAAAATACAGAATGACAACGCTTTGCGGGAGTTTGAGCTCTCTAAAAGGCTTCATCTTCGGAAGATCAGGGGAAAATCGCCGTAAAAGCGGCCTTGCCATAGCATAACTGAGGAAAGAAAAAACGATGCCGGTCAATACGAGCACTGTCGGAAAAAGATATTGAACCGTGCTCAGCTGACTTTCCATCAGCTTGATCTGCTTCCCGAACTGGTCTCCGTAACCCAGCTGTTTTGACATGGTATCAGCCACAGACAGCGACTCCCGAAGCTGGGACATGGTGGTATCAACCACATTCATGTTAAGGAACACGATGCTGACCACAAAAAAAACGACGCCGCACAGCACATACGCCATAGCGCCGGCAGCAACCGCATAGCCGGGCTGTTTCTTTTTAAAATAATATCCCATGGCGATTCCCGTACAGGCCGCCGTAAAAGCGCCTGTAAGCCCGGTAAACGAACTTACAATAAAGCTGACAGGAAGGCTGGCAAGCCCCATCCATACCCCGGGCTTCAGACCGTGCCGAATGGTGTAAAGAATGATCGGCAGCGGCAAAGCAAAGAGAAGAATTGCCCCCAGTAAAGGGAGGTACACGACCAAAAGGGAAATGATTGCAAAAATACTGATCAAAATGGCGCCTTCTATTAGAGCCCTTGTATTTTTCACTTACTCACCTCAAACCTTGTATCATTCGAACATACGAATAGAAAAGAGCAGCTTAGACGACTGCTCTTTTGACGCCGCAATGTCTCTTTCAAGACCTGAATTTTCCATAAACTCTCCAAAATACACGTATATATTTTAACATAAGTCGAAATCGCAAGTAAAATGAGCGCGGACAGCCCCAATGTTCCATGTGAAACATGAAAACAGACAAACGGACATCCCAGTGAAAGAATGCCCGTTGTATCAGTGATCCTGATCATCCATGAAACCAGAAGTATCTCTGTTTTTCTTTTTAGTTTTTCGTACATATAACAAGACGATAACGATAAGTAAGAGAGTGGTCGCCTGCAAAACCCCGCTGCTGAAAAGGAAAAAGTTCTTTATCATGTCCCACATATAGTTTCACCTCTATTTCGTATTTCCTTTACATTGATTTTCCCTTTCTGGAAACTTCAAAACATCAGGAACAACATCGGAACCGGGGCATATGCTGATAGTGAAAATGAAGGATAAAGGAGATTCTTACACCATGACTGAGCGGAGAACATTAGCATGGCATGAAACGTTAGAACTGCATGAGTTAGTGGCTTTCCAGGCAAACGGACTTGTGAAATTAAAAAGAACAGAGCGGGACGTAAGCGACGCCAGATTAAAACAGCTTTACAGATTTTCCATCCATTCGCTGGAACAAAATCTGCGTGAACTGCTTCCTTTCTTCCCTGAAGCTCCCGCTTTTCGTGAGGATGAAACAGAAGAGCGCGCTGATTCCTCCTTTTACAGCGGCGGCCTGCTCATTCTGGCCAAAACATCTGTCCGCAATTATGCCGGAGCCATTACAGAGACGGCCACACCTCAATTAAGACACGTCTTCGTCAAGCACTTAAATGCGGCCATCAAGTGGCATCAAATGGTCTTTGAGTATATGGAAGAACGCGGTCAATATCCGGCTTACAACCTGAGCGAATTGCTGAAAAATGACGTGCGCAACGCCAGAAAGGCCATCGCGATGAAATAAAAAAAAAGCAGCAAGGAATTTAATCCTTTGCTGCTTCTTATTTTTGAGCGGACTGATCTTGAGGAGACGTTTTTTCCCGGTATGTCTCGAGAAACTCCCGGTTGGCATCTCCCCATTTCTTCATTTGCAAAACGATCGGTTCCAGCGACCTGCCGAATTCGGTAAGAGAATACTCCACCTTTGGAGGCACCTGCTGATATACCTCGCGATGCACGATGCCGTCCGCCTCAAGCTCGCGAAGCTGAAGCGTCAGCATACGCTGCGTAATGCTGGGGCAAATGCGCCGAAACTCATTAAACCGCTTTTTTCCGCCGATCATATGATAAAACAAAATACCCTTCCACTTTCCGCCGATAACGGAAAGCGTCAGTTCAACCGGACAACCTTCTTTATTCGGATATATGTTCATTTTTCATCCTCCATAGTACCTTTTTTGATACTATATGCTGATTAGCATCTGACTTACCCAGTATTTTACTCGCAATCCTCTCCACCTCTCAACAAAAATGCTTCTTTTTCACATCAATTTTTAAGGTTTTGAAGATTACACCCTCCTCAAGACGTGTTAAACTATAAAAAGATTGTTTACACTACAAAAAAGGACAAGGAGTTATTATGGAAAAAATTCTTATTTTCGGACATCAAAACCCAGACACAGATACCATTTGCTCTGCCATTGCCTACGCTGATCTAAAAAATAAACTCGGCTTCAATGCTGAGCCCGTCCGCCTTGGACAAGTCAACGGCGAAACACAATACGCGCTTGATTATTTCAAGCAGGAAAGCCCGCGTTTGGTGGAAACAGCCGCAAACGAAGTAAACGGCGTCATCCTTGTTGACCACAATGAACGCCAGCAAAGCATCAAGGATATCGAAGACGTTCAGGTTCTTGAAGTTATCGACCACCACCGTATCGCCAACTTCGAAACAGCGGAACCTCTTTACTACCGTGCTGAGCCGGTCGGCTGTACGGCTACGATCTTAAACAAAATGTACAAAGAAAATAACGTGAAAATCGAGAAAGAAATTGCGGGCCTCATGCTGTCAGCAATCATTTCCGACTCTCTGTTATTTAAATCTCCGACTTGCACGGAGCAAGATATCGCAGCGGCAAAAGAGCTTGCTGAAATTGCCGGCGTAGATGCGGAAGAGTACGGCTTAAACATGCTGAAAGCGGGCGCCGACTTAAGCAAAAAAACTGTGGAAGAACTGATTTCTCTTGATGCGAAAGAGTTCACGCTCGGCAGCAAAAAAGTCGAAATCGCCCAAGTCAACACAGTTGATATTGAAGATGTTAAAAAGCGTCAGCCGGAATTAGAAGCGGCTCTTTCAAAAGTAATTGCTGAGAAGAACCTTGACCTGTTCCTTCTCGTGATTACGGATATTCTGGAAAACGATTCCCTTGCGCTTGCCATCGGTGATCAAGCGTCAAAAGTGGAAAAAGCATTCAACGTGACTTTAGAAAACAACACGGCTCTTTTAAAAGGCGTCGTATCCAGAAAGAAACAAGTCGTTCCTGTTTTAACAGACGCGATTGCAGAATAACCAAAACACCCCGGAAACCGGGACTGACCCCATAATATGAGACAAACAAAAAACACCTTCAAGTTTGAAAACGGATCGTTGTTATCCGAAATTAGACTTGGAGGTGTTTTTCTATGAGGGCAAGAGTGAGTTATCCGGTTGAAGTCAAACAGAAGGCTGTAGAAATGAGATTGGCGGGCGTGCCTGTGAAGGAGATCATGCAGGAATTGAATATAAAGAATAAGACGCAGGTGCAGACATGGGTCAGGTGGTATAAAGCTGGGGACACACATCGATTCGAACAACCTGTCGGAAAGCAATATTCTTATGGAAAAGGTCCAGAGTATTCTTCCGAATTAGAGAAACTGCAGGCAGAAAATTGTTATCTGAGACAACAGAATGAAGTGTTAAAAAAGTACAACGAATTGGAAAGGAAGCTGATAGCGAAACGCCAGTCGAGCTTGTAGAAGCATTGCGCAGCACAATGACCATAAAGGATATCTGTATTCATTTAGGTATCTCACGAGCATCTTATTATCGTTGGAAGAAGAATCTGATGAAAGATAACCCTAAATACCATTTAGAAAAACAAATCGGCACGTTGTGCCGAGAACACAAGTATCGATATGGCTATCGGAAAATCACAGCCATATTAAAAAAGGGAATGCGTATGAATCATAAAACGGTTCAGCGCATTATGCAGAAGAATCAGTGGCAATGCCGGGTTAAGGTGAAAAAGCGCAAGAAGAATGGGCAGCCATATGCCGTGGCCGAGAATATATTGGAGCGGAACTTTCAGTCTGATCGCCCTCTGGAAAAGCTAGTAACGGATATCACATATTTGCCTTATGGGCAGAAACAATTGTATCTTTCCAGTATATTGGATTTATACAATGGAGAAGTGATTGCTTTTACGATTGGCGATAGACAGGACACAGACTTTGTCTTACACACACTTGATCAGCTGCCCGCACTGCCAGAGAACTGTGTGTTACATAGTGACCAAGGTTCTGTTTATACATCTTATGAGTATCAGAAAGCTGTTAAAACAAAAGGCATTACCATGAGCATGTCCCGCAAAGGGACGCCCGCTGATAATGCCTCCATTGAATCGTTTCATTCCTCACTAAAGTCTGAAACGTTCTACCTCGACAGGTTGGAAAGCACTACGACGACCATCGTAGAACAAACTGTCGAAACCTATATACACTATTATAACAACATTCGTATTCAAACGAAACTAAACAACCAGCCGCCGGTCACATACCGACAGCTGGCTGCTTAAAGGTGTTTTGATCCCTGTCTCAAAAACGGGGGTCAGTCCCAACCCGCCGGGGTGTTTTTTTTTACAGCTCATTCCTCAGACGGCCGTTTTGTAAGAGCTTTCTCCGAAAATCTTTTTGACGGAATTTAATATACAATATATAATATATCACATGTAAGGAGTTCGTTTTCCTAATTATTGTAAGTTAATATCAGAACATCAGAATCGGGGGTGTCTATCCTGGAAAAACACGCTGCTCTTTCTTATTCACGAACAACAGGCATTTGGCTTGTGCTTACAGGAGCTATCTTATGGGGGGTCTCGGGAACGGTTGCCCAGTATCTGTTCCAGCACCGCCATTTTAATACAGAATGGCTGACTTCGGTGCGCCTTCTGGTGTCAGGGGCGCTTCTGCTCGGCATCGCGTACCGCAAAGAAAAAGGACGGATATGGGCTGTTTGGAAAGACAGACGGGACAGAATTCCCCTTCTTTTATTCGGGATTTTCGGAATGTTAGGCGTTCAATACACCTACTTCGCGGCAATTGAGTACGGCAACGCGGCAACTGCTACCGTTCTTCAGTATTTAGGGCCAGCGATCATTACATGCTTTTTAGCGATTCGCGCAAAGAGAATTCCTTCAGGAAAAGAGCTGCTCGCCGTCTTATTGGCGGTTGCCGGCACATTCATTTTGGTCACGCACGGGAATGTCGGAAGCCTGTCCGTATCCGGTCTGGCCGTCTTTTGGGGCATCAGTTCGGCGTTTGCACTGGCGTTTTACACCCTTCAGCCGCATCGTCTGCTGAAGAAATGGGGATCTGCCATTATTGTCGGATGGGGCATGCTGATCGGCGGAGCCGCCCTCAGCTTGATCCGCCCGCCCTGGAAATTTGAAGGCGAGTGGTCCTTTCCTGCATATGCCGCGATCGTGTTTATCATCATTTTCGGAACGCTCATCGCTTTTTATTGCTACTTGGAAAGCCTGAAATATCTGAGTGCCTCTGAAACCAGCCTGCTCGCTTGTGCAGAGCCGCTGTCGGCAGCTTTTTTAGCTGTGATCTGGCTGCATGTTCCCTTCGGAATATCAGAATGGCTGGGTACTTTGCTGATTTTAGCTACCATCGCTTTATTATCTATCAAGAAAAAATAACCTCTCTTTTTTAGAGAGGTTTTTTCCTAGGCCCAGAGCACCCCTTAGTCTCAATTACCCATATATTAAAAGGCCTTTTTTCATTTTACTATCATCCAAAAGAGGAAAATAGACCAGTTGTCAATAGAATCAGAGTCTAATAGAATGATGTCGACAAGTAAATCATGCAGGATTGTTACTGATAAAGCAGGCAAGACCTAAAATGTGTTAAGGGCAAAGTGAATTCTTTGGCGTCACCCCATACATATTTTAGGTCTTTTTTTCTGTAACAAACCTGCCATCCATGAATGCAGGAGGAGCGAATCGGTAGATCGCAAAAAAAGGTACATACAAAAGGAGACATGAACATGAACATCAAAAAATTTGCAAAACGAGCCACAGTTCTAACTTTTACGACTGCACTTCTGGCAGGGGGAGCGACTCAAGCCTTCGCGAAAGAAAATACCCAAAAACCTTACAAAGAAACGTACGGCGTCTCTCACATCACACGCCATGATATGCTGCAGATCCCTAAACAGCAGCAAAGTGAAAAATACCAAGTGCCTCAATTCGACCAATCAACAATTAAAAATATCGAGTCCGCAAAAGGACTGGATGTGTGGGACAGCTGGCCGCTCCAAAACGCTGACGGAACAGTAGCTGAATACAACGGCTATCACGTCGTGTTTGCTCTTGCCGGAAGCCCGAAAGACGCTGATGACACATCCATCTACATGTTTTATCAAAAAGTCGGCGACAACTCGATCGACAGCTGGAAAAACGCTGGCCGTGTCTTTAAAGACAGCGATAAGTTCGACGCCAACGATGAAATCCTGAAAGAACAGACACAAGAATGGTCCGGTTCTGCAACCTTTACATCTGACGGGAAAATCCGTTTATTCTACACTGACTTTTCCGGTAAACATTACGGCAAACAAAGCCTGACAACGGCGCAGGTAAATGTGTCAAAATCTGATGACACGCTCAAGATCAACGGAGTGGAAGATCATAAAACGATTTTTGACGGTGACGGAAAAACATATCAAAACGTTCAGCAGTTTATCGATGAAGGGAACTATACATCCGGCGACAACCATACGCTGAGAGACCCTCACTACGTTGAAGACAAAGGCCATAAATACCTTGTATTCGAAGCCAACACGGGAACAGATAACGGATACCAAGGCGAAGAATCTTTGTTTAACAAAGCGTACTACGGCGGCAGCACAAACTTCTTCCGTAAAGAAAGTCAGAAGCTTCAGCAAAGTGCTAAAAAACGCGATGCTGAATTAGCGAACGGCGCCCTCGGCATCGTAGAATTAAACAATGACTACACATTGAAAAAAGTCATGAAGCCGCTGATCACTTCAAACACGGTAACTGATGAAATCGAGCGCGCGAATGTTTTCAAAATGAACGGCAAATGGTATCTGTTCACTGATTCACGCGGTTCAAAAATGACGATCGACGGTATTAACTCCAACGATATCTACATGCTTGGTTATGTATCAAACTCTTTAACAGGTCCTTACAAGCCGCTGAACAAAACTGGTCTTGTACTGCAAATGGGTCTTGATCCTAACGATGTAACGTTCACTTACTCTCACTTCGCAGTGCCGCAAGCCAAAGGCAACAATGTCGTGATCACAAGCTACATGACAAACAGAGGCTTCTTTGAGGATAAAAAGGCAACATTTGCGCCAAGCTTCTTAATGAACATCAAAGGCAAGAAAACATCCGTTGTTAAAAACAGCATCCTTGAACAAGGACAGCTTACGGTTAACAACTAATAACAACAAAAAGAAAATGCCGATACTTCATTGGCATTTTCTTTTATTTCTCAACAAGATGGTGAACTCAATCATGGCACGAAAATGGCCCGTTGTAATATTGATCTTTTTGGGTGCGTTCCTGTTTGTCGGCTTACTGCCGAACAAAAGCCACAATTCCTCTGACACAAACACGGAGCATAAGAAAGATTACCGTGCGGCGTATCATTTTACGACCCCGGACAAATGGAAAAACGACCCTCAAAAGCCCATTTTTTTCGAGGGGAAATATCATTACTACTATCTTTATAATCGGGATTACCCGAACGGCAACGGCACAGAATGGCGGCACGCCGTATCAGAGGACTTGGTGCACTGGACGGACGAAGGCACGGCTATTCCGAAATACACCAACGAAAACGGCGATATATGGTCCGGTTCTGTCGTCATTGATAAACACAACACCGCGGGCTTCGGCAAAAACGCGCTGGTCGCCGTCACAACGCAGCCGACAGCCAAAACAAAAGCCCAGGAACAATATTTATGGTACAGCACGGACAAAGGAAAAACGTTTACTTCCTATAGTGATCAGCCCGTGATGAAAAATCCGGGAACTAAGGATTTCCGGGACCCGAAAGTGATCTGGGATGAACAGGATGACAAATGGGTGATGGCCATGGCCGAAGGCGAAAAAATCGGTTTTTATGAATCACCCGATTTAAAAAATTGGACATACACGGGCGGTTTTATCACTCAGCAGATCGGCCTCGTCGAATGCCCCGACCTTTATATGATGCGTGCAGATGACGGAACAGCCAAGTGGGTTCTGGGCGCAAGCGCAAACGGCAAACCCGCAGGCAAACCGAATACGTACGCGTATTGGACCGGAAACTTTGACGGGAAGGAATTTTCCGCCGATCAAGAAGAACCGCAATGGCTCGATTACGGCTTTGACTGGTACGGCGGCGTCACATTTGAGGACGGTAATAGCGAAGATCCGCTGACAAAACGCTATGCGCTGGCATGGATGAACAATTGGGATTATCCGAATGAAACACCGACACTAAAAAACGGCTTTAACGGTACGGATTCTATCGTCCGTGAAATCCGCCTTCAGCAGCAGGACGGCGGCACATACAGCCTTGTGTCAGAGCCGGTTGAAGCATTGAACCAATTAACCTCTTCAACTGACAGCATAGAACACAAACAGGTGAACGGTTCAGAGACACTGCCGATCAAAGGTGATACATATCAGCTTGATATGGATATCGCTTGGTCAGATATCAAAAATGCAGGCGTCAGACTCAGAGAATCAGCAGACCAAAGTCGGCATATTGATGTCGGTATTTCGGCAGAAGACGGCTATGCCTATGTGAACAGATCGTTTACAGACCAGCCTGATAAAACCGGCGCATACGCCGAAAGCAAAGCCCCATTTGACGGAAACAAAGGGCGCGTCCATCTGAAAATTCTCGTGGATAAAACAAGTATTGAAGTATTTGCAGACGACGGAAAAACCGTTTTGACAAATGAAGTGTTCCCAAAACACGAAGATCAGGGAATCACGCTCTTTTCTGAAGGCGGCTCCGCTGACTTTCAGCATATTGAGATGAAGCATCTCGGTTCGATTCATTCTTAGACGTCCCTCTTCATTTCTAACCAGCGCCCGGACTGTGGTAAAATGAAAATATGTATACTACGATTCATGAGGTGTTCCATTGGATAATCAAAACAAAGAACCTGTGCTGAAAAGAACCATCATGCGGGACGAAGTGTATCGCACACTCAGAAACTGGATCATAACGGGCAAGCTCAAACCGGAAACAAAGTTAAAGGACAAGGATTTGTCGGAAACATTGGGAATCAGCCGCACCCCGATACGGGAAGCCTTATTGCGGCTGGAAGATGACGGCTTGGTGATAACAAAAGCGAACAGATGGACGCTTGTCGCTCCGATTGAGTTAAAAGAAGCGGAAAACTTGTATTCCATCGTCTGGACGCTTGAAAAACTCGCATTGCAGCAAGCTCTCCCGCATGTGGACGATGCCGTGATTCAGGAATTGAAACAGCTGAATGAAAATCTTCTTCAAACAATGAAAGACGGCGATAAACTGGCCATCCTGGAAGCGGACAATGCATTTCACCATCGCATCATTCTGCTTGCGGACAACGCCGAACTTCACAAATTGCTAGTAAGCCTGAAAGTCAAAATTCAGAGAATGGAAATCCGCTATTTCAGTGAAAACGGCGCTTTAAACAGATCATATAATGAACACTCTGATATCATTCACGCATTAGAACAGCAAGATGCCGCCGCTGCTTTTACAGCGCTTGAAGCGAATTGGAAAAACAGTTTAGAACGGCTGCAGAACATGGCATAGCAAATGAAAAAGCCAAATCACTCATATGATTTGGCTTTTTTACGGATATCACAAGACAGCCGCGTTGGCTGTCTTGTTTACTTATTGTTTATATATAAATACATACCGTAATCCGTCGGCACAGAAGCATACCCCATCTGTCTGAGCATGGCTGTTATATTCCCGCGATGATACGTTCCGTGGTTCACAACATGGAGGATCATATCGGCCGCTGCGGTTTTCATGATGTCACCTGACGGATGCTCTATTTCAAGAGGGAGACTGATATTTTCTTCCTTTTGCAAAAATAATTGATACCGGTCTGATAATTCCGAGAACATATCTTCCAGCTCTTCTATCTCTTTAGACAAGATGTCCTCTTTTTGCTGTTCAGCTGATTTCAGCGTATCCTCCAGACGCTCTCCGGAGAACACATCAAACCACCCCTTATCCGACAGATACACATGAGTCAATACACCGGCTATCGACGGAAAGACACTTTGAATCTCCTTACGATACACATCCTCCGGAAGCTCTTTAAGCCGGGTGAATATTTGCTGATTTGCCCAAAGATGATAATCATACAATTGCAGTGCCAGATGTCCCACATTACCCTCTCCTCTCTCGATATAGAACGTACGTTCCTCATTATACTACACTACATGCGGCTTTGTACCATCTTCTTCATTCGCAGCTGAGAAAATCCGATAAAAGCCGAAATTAATAAGAGGAGGCCTGCGCCAATATAAATAAACCGCACGCCGAATACATCCGAGATAACCCCCGTTCCGATAATGGAAAACATAAAAATGAACTGAACTAAAGCTGATCTCGCCGCTAATATATTGACCCGTGTCTTTTCGGTCGTGATGTTTTGAAGGAATGTTTCCTGCGTGAGATCTCGTAATACACAAGCCGGCCCCATACACAGCACCAGAAAAAGGGCCGTAACGGCGCTTGTGATCAACCCATAAATAAACGTGAACATTCCATATGCCAAGGCTCCCGTCAGCATAAGCGGAATGAGATGATGCTGAAACTTACCGGATAACTTATAGATGATCAGTCCGCCGATCATCGTCCCTGCATAATAGACTCCGTTGACATACCCCCACCAAGCCTCTCCTTTATGAAGGACGTCATGCACATAAGTCAAGGACACAGACCCAATCCATATCATGCCTGCCCACGATTCGATCACATCCATCACAATGAGAACCCTGAGCTGTTTTTGCTGAAATAAATACACCCAGCCGCTTGCCGCATCTGCAAAAAGGGAACGTTCCCTGACTGCTGCCGGCGCACACAAGCGTACTTGAAGAAACAGAATGATGCCCAAAACCGAAGAAACCAATAACATGACAGTGACGATCATTGTATCGCTCTCTCCCAAGAACGCTATGATGACGCCGCCCAGAGACCACCCCGCAAACTGAACGGTCTGATCCGCCGCAGATAATAAACCGTTCGCTTTCGCCCTTCGATCAGGAGGAATGATTTCCCCAATCAGTGCGCTTTTTATCGGAGCAAACCATCCGTTGCAAAAAGAAATGCCTCCGATCAGACAAAACATCAGAAAAAAGAATGCGGATGAACCGGTTTGGATGACAAAAAACAAACAGACTAACAGTGTGATCTGTATCAATTGAGAACCGATTAACAAAGACCGAAGCGTGAACCGGCCGGTGACCAGCGGCAAAATGGCGCTGCCCAATACGCGACATACAATGCTGACGAACGTCATAAGAGAGGCCATCGCCGTCGAACCGGTTTTTGTAAACAAAAACAAGATGACAGCCATCGTATAAAGTGAGAACCCCAAGTTGATAGCGGTCTGGCTGTATAAAATAGCATAATACGCTCTCTTCATATTCATCTTCTCACTCCCTGATTATGTAAATCATACCATATTTGCTGATCAGCTCTCTTTTTTTAAAAAAGGTAGGTATGGAGTCAAAGCTGGCTGACATCGAAAATGTCATTAAGATTCCGGACAAAAACAAAAGCCGATGCGCGCAGGCATCGGCTTTCAAATTAACCTATCATCTCAAGAACAAGCGACACAAAAGCTTCAGCGGCCGGAAGCTGCCATTTTTTCTTTTTGACCAGCATATGAGAATAAAGCCGCTCGAACGGCTCAGACTGCTGAAGAATTTTCAGCTTCCCCGCTTTTACCTCTTCTTTTACCGTAATATAAGGTAAAACGGAGAAACCGAGTCCGCTCATCACCGTCTGCTTAATTGCTTCTATACTCCACAATTCCATTGTTTGTAAATGACTGATATCATGCTTGACGAGAAATCGTTCAAACATAGTCCGATAGCTGCATCCTTCTTCATTTGTAATAAAAAAGTGCTTGCCGCTTTGTTGATAGTCGTCAAAATGTTCCGGTGCGTCACTGCCCGCCACGAGGACGATGCGTTCCTCCAATAAAGAATGATGTATGCATTTTTCCATTTGTATCTCCGGATACACCATAAATGCGATATCCACGCGGCCGCTTACTAATTCCACCTGATTCTGCCCGCATGTTCCGTTGCTCAATATGATATTGACGTTCGGATACTTCATGGAATATTCTCTGATAATCGGCCCCAGTCTGGAAATGGTCAAAGACTCCGGCGCCGCAATTTTTAAAACGCCCTTCACCTCGTGAATGCTTTGCATATTTTTGATCTTGTCATGGGCGGAAAGTAAATCCTCGGCTAACGGTATCAGCTCTCTCCCTAAAGGCGTCAGTTTCAGACGCCTTTTTTCGTACGTAAATAATGCGCCGCCGATCTCCTGTTCAAGCGCCTGAATATGAGTCGTAATCGTCGACTGCGTATATCCCAGCTTCGCCGCGGCCCCTGTATAGCTTCCCTTATCTACAATGGCCTGAAATGTAATAAGATGTCTGATCTCCATATGAATTCACCTCTAAGATGTATCGAAAAAATCAATAATGCGATTTTATTTTTCAATTTTATTTATAACTATTCTTATCATACAATAAAAAACGGTTCCATCACATTAGCAAATGAAGGTGATTTAATGAGTATCATAGCTTTTCTTTCTTATGTCCTAATGACATCTATTACACCCGGACCGAGCAATATTTTAATGATGAATGAAGCGCGCAGAGCCGGCTTTATCGGTTCATGGCGTTTTAACGGCGGCATCCTGACGGGATTTGCAGTGCTCGGCATTCTCAGCGGTCTGTTTACCATGAGTGTTTATCATTGGATTCCCGTCGTGGAACCTTACTTTAAAATTGCCGGAGCCGTCTATTTGCTCTATTTGGCTTGGCAGATCTCGCTGCCCAAAACATCAAAAGGCGATTCTGAAAAAACCCGATCGTCTTTTCTATCGGGATTTCTGTTTCAAATGATCAATATAAAGAGTATTTTATTCTTTTTAACCTTAATGAGCGCTTTTATATTGCCATTTCAGCACACGTATCCATTGATTGCGTTCTGGCTCGCGTCGGCTATTCTCCTGGGCTGGGCGGCTTTACTGCTGTGGTCGGCGTTCGGCTCTGTTTTTAAACATCTCTTTGAGAAACACGATAAAGCGTTTCGCATCGTGATGTGTCTGCTGCTCATCTATTCTGCGGTAAGCATTTATCTGTAATTCAAAAAAGATCCGCCTAAGGAATGATTTTCAAAACAGAATAAAAAAAGAGGGCTTCCTTTCCGGAAGCCCTCTTTCCGTCTGCTACGCCAATAAAAGAAAAATAAGCGCTAAAACAGCCGGAAGTCCTTGTTTTACGATAATTGATTTGTTTGAAGTAAAGCCTCCGAAAATGGGCCGCGATGACCACGCAGATGACGAAAAACATTTGAATCATATGGCCAATCGGATCAGCTCCGAGGATCAGCCCCCAAATGAGGCCGGCAGCCAGAAATCCATTATACAGACCCTGATTTGCAAACATGACCGCTACATTCCGATCACCTTCTAAATGCTTCGGCAATTTGAAGGACCGCTTAGCTGCCTTCGAATTGATAAAAAACATTTCAAGTATCATGATAAATACATGTTCTAAAGCTACAATTCCGACGAAAACAGCTGCAATAATCTCCACTGTCCCTCTCCCCTCAGCTTCACTTCAACCTTATTTCCATTGTGCGATTGTTTCGATAGGAAGACGGTAGGAAGCATATCCTTCGTCTGCCGCTTTTCCGATTGATAACAGCATGACCGGTACATAACGCTCTTTATCCATTCCGAAAACCTCGGCAATCTTTTCTTTATCGTAGCCGCCGATCGGGTTTGTGTCATAGCCGTGCGCGCGCGCCGTAAGCATCAGCTGCATGGAAACGAGTCCTCCGTCAATCAGAATCGTTTCACGGTTCACTTGCTCCGGCAGTTTTTCAAAATGCGCCGTCAACGCAGCGATTTGTCTGTCTTTTACTTCCTGCGGCATGTAGCCCAGTTCGACCGCTTTTGAATAAATTTCTTCTAAATAGTCATCACTGTTCATATCTGCGAAAACCGCGATCACCGCAGATGATGTGCTGACTTGTGTTTGGTTAAAGCTGGCAAGCGGCGCGAGTTTTTCTTTTCCTTCAGGGCTGTCAATGACGAGAAAACGCCACGGCTGCGCGTTGACTGAAGACGGTGCTGTCGTTGCTTCTTCCAGGATTTGAGTCATTTCTTCTTTGCTGATTTTAACAGCCGGATCGTAATTCCGAATGGAACGGCGGCCTTTCATAATGTCCATAAAGTCGTTTGTTTTCAGTTCTGTTTTCATGTGTAAAACACTCCTATGCTTTCATATTTTCTATATTATTCTGCATCTGTGACAATACGTTTTTTAACATACTGCGTTCTTCCGCGCTGACACCGGCAAGCATTTCCTTTATGAAACGCTCCTTCTCCTTTTTGGAAGCCTCAATTCTCTCCCGCCCCTGTTCAGTAAGCCGGACAAGTATAATTCGGTTGTCCTCGGGCTTCCGCCTTCTTGTGACCATTTCTTTGGCTTCAAGCTGTTTCAAGTGTCTTGTCACGGCTGCGCCATCAATATTCACCTTTTTCTGAAGATCGCTTTGGCTGATCTCATCGACGTAAAAAAGCACGGCGAGAAGCTCAAGGCGGGATTGGCTGATTCCGGTGCACGCTTCAAACTTCGTGCCGATCACTTTATGCAGTGATTGGAGCTGATATAAAATCTCGCCTTCCTCTGAACAACATGCTGTCAAAACCCATCCCCACTTTCTTTTGCGCAATTAATTGACTAGTCAATATTTGATATATCAATAATATACAGCCGTCATTCTATTTTTGCAAGTTTTTTCTCCTTTTTTAAAAAAAGCTGCCGATTAACGGCAGCTCTCTACTTAATGATTATGGACTTTTCTGAAATTACTGCCTTTTACTTCTGCGACATCATATACCGTCACAAAGGCTTGTTTATCAATGTCATTAATAATTTCTTTCAGTTTGGTTTCTTCCAAACGGTTGATGACACATGTGATTTCTTGGAATTTTTCATGAGAAAAACCGCCGTATGCTTCTTTATAAGTAGCGCTCCGGCCCAATTCTTCACGAATGGTCTCTACCATTAATGCAGGCTCATTGGTGATAATCTGAAATGTTTTAGAACCGCTTAAGCCTTCCTCAACCACATGAATCACCTTAGATGCAATGTAGTAAGCAATGACGGAAAGCAATGCGCCTTGCAGCCCAAATACAAAAGAAACAAAAATAAACACAAACATGTTTAAAAATAAAATGAGGTCGCTCGTGCCAAACGGCAATTTCCGTGACAGAAGCACAGCCAGCATATCAATTCCATCTAATGCGCCGCCGTTGCGCAATGCCAATCCCATTCCAAAGCCGAGAATAATCCCGCCGACAACGGTGATTAACAGGGTGTCTCCCTCGATGATAGCCGGTGTGTGGTGGAAAAAACTCGTGCCCGCGGCAAGTGAGACAATACCGATAATTGATAGAAACGCAAAACCTTTCCCGATTTGCTTATATCCTAACCAGACAAACGGTATATTGATCACCGCAATTAAGATCCCAAGAGGCAAATGAAACAGCTGTGAACCGACAATGCTGAGTCCGGTCACACCGCCGTCAGATACACTATTCGGAATCAATACGGTTTCCAGTCCATACGCGGCAATAATTCCGCCGATGATGACCATGATGGCCCGTACGATTGATTTCGCTCTGAATTTCTTACGTCTTTGTTTTTCGATTGTACTCATATCATTCCCCGCTTCAATTATTTTTTCTTATTTAAATATACCATAATTGATACTTTTCGTTAAAAATAAGCCTATCGGCTATGTTGAAGCAGGAACCGAGGAAGGAGATTTCACAGATAACGTATCCATTTATGACTTTAATCATTCACAACGCAATCATTCACTAAAAGGAATTAATGACCATTAATAATCTCTTTTATTCCCCTTCTTCACAAATTCCCAATCATGTTCTATATTTTTTCTCACCCGCTGAAGAAGGCTGAAAATGGTTTCTTTTTCCTCAGATGTAAAGCCGGACAGGGCTACCTCCGCAGAATGCTCTCCTTCTCTTTGCAATAACGGATAAACCTTTCTCCCTTTTTCAGTCGGAAACAGTTTTTTTATTTTTTTATTTTGATCATCAGGACGCTTTTCAATAAACCCTTGTATTTCCAATTTTTTGATTGCTCTCGCCGCTGTTGTTCGGTCGACTTTAATCATTTCCGCCACTTTTTCCTGTATCACTCCCGGGTTTTCACATATCCGCACAAGATAGAGATACTGCCCTTTTGTTAAGTCTAATTCTTTAAATTCAATATTGCTGATGGAATCCAGTGCCCGTGCGATCATGCCGATTTCCCGCAAAATATCAGTCATATCTTTTCAAACCCCTCATATTTTTGTTGCATTTGCAATATAATTATTTTATCGTTACTTCTATAAGACCACAAGCAAGCCGTGCAGTCCAGACTAACATGTGAAAAGGATTGGTTGATTATGAAGATAAAAAGAATAACAACGGAAATTGATTTGCAAGCAGCGCTTGAGATTAGAAAAGCAGTATTCATTGAGGAACAGCAAGTACCTGAATCCGATGAATTTGATCAGTTCGATACGCTTCAGGAACAGTGCGGGCATGTCTTGGTTTTTCATGAAAATCAGCCTGCCGGCACAGGACGCGTCCGCATTGTAAACCATACAGGCAAGCTCGAACGAATCTGCATCCTGAAGCCTTACCGTAAATACGGGTTGGGCAAAGTCATCATAAGCGAATTAGAAAACATGGTAAAAGAAAAAGGCATCACCCAATGTAAACTGCATGGACAAACACATGCGGAAGGCTTTTATCACAAACTGGGCTATCAGACAGATTCACCGGAATTTATGGAAGACGGCATCCCGCATGTCTTGATGATAAAAGAGCTGTGAGCTGTCACTGAATGAGCAGCCAAACGGCTGTATGAATTATTTACCGAAAGCCTTGTATAAAGGCTTTTTTTCATATTCTGAAACTCACAACTAAAAGGTATGTGTGCTCAGCCGGTGCTTGTCACAAATGACCGCCACAAAAAAATCAAAGCTGGAATAAAACTACCAATTTAAGCTTTTAATCTATTAAAAATTAACAGTTAAAGAGATTGTAAAAAGGGAAGAAAATCTCAAATTATACAAGAAAGACTGATTCTCTCTAATATGGACTGCTGACGCGTTACATTTTTTCTATCTTCACATATCTTTAATACTACGTACGTTATAAATAGATTCCAGGAGGAGATATGAAGTGGAAGAAACGAGTATGGAGCCATCACGGCTCTGCAAAGAATTTGCTAGAATTCTTAATTCAACGCCCAGTGTCGTAAATGGCGTATGTACGGCGACAAGATTTCGAAGCAACATTCATCCGGTGGTACTCGGAAGAAGAGCCGAGGCATTTCCTTTTATTCCTCAGGCCTTTTCATTTGAAAGCATGGATCGGGAAGGCAGAGCTTTATGTTTAGGTGAGACTGTTTTACTGCAAGAAGAAGTGAACCCGTTAATGAGTGAGCTGCGCAAATTCGGTATCATCGTAACTGCCGTTCATAACCATTGGCTGTTTGATAAACCGCGTCTGATGTTTATGCATTTTGAATCAATTGATAAACCTCTCACTTTTGCAAGAAAAGTGAGAGAGGCCCTGAGGGTTTTAACTACTAAAACTGTGCGTGCGGTACCAAAAACTGACGGGGAAATGATTGAACGGCATGGTCTTTGTGACGAGTTCAACGATATTCTAGGCGGAACCATGCATACGTTTGAAAATGGAATTTGTACAGTAATGAGATCACGAACGAATATAAAACCAGTAGTACTGGGACGGCCCGGAAGATCATTCTTGCTCATTCCGCAAATGTTTTCATTTGAATCAATGACAAAAGACGGCCGTGCTCTTTGCAGCGGAGAAACTGTCATTCTGCAAAAAGAAATCAATCCATTTATCAGCGTTCTTCGGAAACATGATCTGATTGTAACGTCACTTCACAATCACTGGCTGTTTGATAAACCGAGACTGATGTATATTCATTTCGAAGCGATTGATAAACCTGTCAACTTCGCCTTAAAAGTGAGAGATGCTTTAAAAGTGCTTACTGATAAAGAGGTCAAAGCTTAGCATGTTTCGAAGTATCAAAAAGCGATTAATATAATCGCTTTTACATATGATCAACCGAAAACAAAAAAGAGACCATATATAGGCCTGGCACAGACTTTTTTATGATAAGCGAGACTATTAAAAAACAGCCTTATAGGCTGTCGTTTTGTGTATATTCTATTGATGAGTTTATACTAATTCAACCCGCATTCCATACAAGCTCTTTATTTCTCAATGGTTTTCTACATGTCGTTGTGCAAACACCTTCTTAGCCACTGAAAGAGCATTAAGTACACGCGGGAATCCTGTATAAGGAACCAATTGGGTGATACTCTCTACAATCTCAGTCGGTGTTAATCCGGATGTAAGCCCTGTATTGATATGAAGTTCAAGCTGCGGCTCGGTTCCTTGCGTTACAAGGGATGAAATGGTAACAAGCGCACGTTGTTGATTGGTTAATCCCGGTCGTGAATATATATCTCCATAAGCAAATTCTATCATGTACTTACTTACATCTGGGGCGATATCTTTCAAGTCTTCAGAAATCTTTAAATGCGTAGAGATTTTATCATCGCTTGTTAAAGTGTACTCCATTAATTTGTCTAAACCTTGTTGGTAACGGCTTTGATCCATTTGAATTTCCTCCTGAAAAGTACTTATTTTCTGACATAAGATAATATATCGCAGCCCTCTCTAACCGTAAAATACATAAAAACTATAAAAATCATTCATTTTTTTCATGAGTTATCTTGATCTGCGTAATTACTCTTACAAAAAAATGAAATATACCGGATAAATTCGCGTACTGCGTGTGAAACATATTTGCCTTTTTTTAAAATAATCGCCACTTTCCAAGGAATGGATGGATTGACAATAGAAATTGCCTTAACTAAACTTTGATCAGTCTTTTTCACTATAGACTGAGGAAAAATGGAAATACCTAGTTCTTCTCCAATCATTTCGCTGATAAAATCCCATTGAGAACTTTCATAAACGATATTTGGACGAAAACCGGCTCTAATACACTCTTGAATAATCCGATCGTGAAGAGAAAAGTCTTCACTAAACAGGATGAAAGGTTCATTTTTCAAGTCTTGCATTTCCACAATCTCTTTATGAACAAGCGGGTGAGCGGAATGAACGAAGAGCATCAGTTCTTCATTAAGCAATGGAATGATATCAAACTGCTCTTCGTCCACTGGTTCAATAACCACGCCAAGATCCAGTACCCCATCTTCAACCTCCTGTTTCACCTTGTTTCCCCCATGTTCTATCAGCTTGATGTTCACATCAGGATACAATTGTTTAAATCCTCTAATGATTTTAGGAAAAAACAAGACACCGATAAGCGGCGGTATTCCAATTTTCACTTTTCCTTTTTTTAAATGTAAAAGATCGTATAAGTTCGTCGACAAGTCATCTATTGACTTCATAATCATTTGGCCTTGCTCAAATACAATTTCGCCTGCATCTGTCAAAGCGATTTGTCTAGCTGATCGATCAATGAGCTCAACCTTTAATTCCTCTTCCAAACTTTTCACCATCTTACTTAAGGCAGGCTGTGACAAATGCAAATTTTCTGATGCCTTAGTAAAACTGTTGGATTTAGCAACTTCAAGAAAGTAAGTGATTTGGCGTATATCCATCGTATGATCTCCATTCCATAAGTTTAACGAATACATTATATTCTTTTTATTCATTTTACTTATACAACTGCTGGGTGTAAACTTTTAGGAGACCAAAATGAATCCTGGAGGGGTTACTATGAGTAAATTATTGGAAAGTAAAGTTGCTCTTGTTACAGGCGCGGCGAGTGGAATTGGTTTAGAAATTGCACGTGAATTCGCTAAAGAAGGCGCAAAAGTTGTGATTTCCGATTTGAACGAAAAAGCCGTGCAACATGCAGCTGAGGAACTTACGGAACAAGGATACGATGTCCTCTCTGCGGTTTGTGATGTAACAAACGAAGAACAAGTAGAAAAAAGTGTCTCTAAGACACTTGAAACCTTTGGACGATTGGATATTCTGGTAAACAATGCGGGGATTCAGCATGTGTCGGATATAGAAAACTTCCCGACTGATAAGTTTGAATTTATGCTGAAATTAATGCTTACTGCTCCTTTTAGTGCGACAAAAAGAGTATTCCCTTTGATGAAAAAACAAAAATTTGGCCGCATCATCAATATGGCTTCCATAAATGGTTTAATTGGTTTTGCAGGGAAAGCGGCTTATTGCAGCGCCAAACACGGTCTGATCGGTTTAACTAAAGTATCAGCATTGGAAGGAGCGGAATACGGAATTACCGTCAACGCCTTGTGCCCGGGATATATCGACACTCCATTGGTGCAAAACCAGTTAAACGATATTGCAGAGACTAGAGGCATTTCTAAAGAAAAGGTGTTTGAAGAAGTCATTTACCCCTTGGTTCCTCAAAAACGTTTGTTAGCCGTGCAAGAAATCGCTGATTACGCAGTATTCCTCGCCAGTGACAAAGCGAAAGGGGTTACAGGGCAGGCAGTCGTAATGGACGGCGGTTATACGGCCCAATGATCTAAATAATAGAAAAAGCGCTATTCTTCATCTGTAGATATAAGAATTTCTGTAAATGATTTACTCTTCAAAAACCAAGCCGATGTTCTTCTAGGAAAGACATAGCCATACAATTAAAGTTTGAATAAAACAAGGAGAGCAGAGATTATTTTTTTCTTACATTTTGCATCTTAACTTAAGAAAAGCCGCTTTGTTGGCGGCTTTTTTACTGGTTTTCATGAGGGGAAAAGAAGCATTTGAAAAAGCGAAACGCGAAAACAAGCAGATTCTTGTCATTGATAGCATGTCCCTGTCTTTTAGTAATCATTATATTTATCTGCTTGCCAATTCCTTAATCATCAAACCCAATTCATAAATTCCCTTTTGAAGGTCTTCAAGAGATGCATAAGCATATGATAAGCGAATATAATTCCCTTTTTCTTGAGCATAGATACTGCCGAGATTGAGAAGTATCCCTTTTGTCAAAGCTTTTGTATAAAGTAATTTCATAGATAGTGAAGGCAATATTTTTACCCAGACAAAGAATCCTCCCTTCGGCATATTCCATGCAGCGACATTCTTCAAATTGGTTTCTAAGAGACTCATGACCAATTGCCTTCTCACCTTTAATTGACTTCTCACCTGTTCTAGATGTTGCTGGTATTCACCGGATGTAAACCACTCTGCCGCTACTCTCTGAGATAACGAACTGGAGCCGTAATCTGTTTGCATTTTTATGTCGGATAAACGTTCAATCACTGGTTCTGGACCGACGATCCATCCAATCCTCAAGCCCGGACTTAACGTTTTCGATAAACTGCCTATGTAAAGCACATGCCCATTTTTATCTATTGTTTTAATAGGATCTGGAGGAATCTCATCTATCCATAACTCACGATAAATGTCATCTTCAATAATGGGAAGCTGTGCATTCTCACTTGCCGCAAGGATTTCTTCTCGTCTCTTTTTTGACATTAAAATACCTGTCGGATTATGAAAACAAGGATTTGTATATAAGATAGACCTCCCCCGTTCCCCCCTTGCCATGTGGATGTGTTCCGGCAAAAGTCCATTATTATCCATAGGAACTCCAGTCAGCTTCATACCGGCTGATTGAAATACGTGTAATGAATAAAGATAGGAAGGCTGATCGAGAAATACGGTCGATCCCCTTTGTAAAAGCCCCATTGATATAAGCTGCAAGGCTTGCAGTGCGCCCGAAACAATAAGAATGGAAGAAGGAGACGCTTGAATGCCGATTGTTCTTAAATAGCCGCTTAATGCCTCTCTCAAAGGTAAATATCCTTTTGGTTCCTCATATCCGAATGCCTCTATGTTTTGAGATACCTTTCCCATGATCTCTTTCATAACAGCTAAAGGAAAAATCTCATGTGAAAGTTCTCCTTTACTGAGCTGTATAAGATCAGAATTTGATTCTGATTTATTGATCTCTTGAACGATTTTTTGGCTTGGCTGCTGGATTCCGGAGATTACATACTGATCCCAATCGGGGGCGGAATTCTTAGCCAAAAGTGTCCATGTATTGTTCGTAACAACTGTCCCTTTGCCCATTCTGCCTTCGATTAATCCATCCGCCGTCAATTCCTCTAAAGCTGTAATGACTGTGCTCCTGTTCACCTCAAAGTGTTTAGCAAGCGTGCGCTGGCTTGGAATCTTACTTCCAATCGGCCATTCTCCATTTCCTATTTTCTCTTTTATAAATTGAATGATTTGTATGTACTTAGGAAGCTTTTTCATCTTTTTTTCTTCTGGAGCGCTCATAAAAAGGATCCTCCTTAAAAACTAAAGTGGTTGGGTCAAAATCTATTTAACTGGTTGAAGTCATATCATCAAATCTTTATTAATATAGAAACACATTAAATAACTGGTTGGTTTTTGTAAAGAGGAGTGAGAAAGATGCAAAAGAAAACAGTTCGAATCGGTATATCTTACAGTCTGATGATTGGGTTGTGGGCATCAGCTTTCCCGGGAATTCGAGCGGGTTTGGAGAGTTACACGCCGGAACACCTCGCTTTGTTTCGCTTGTTGATTGGGTCAATGGCACTGTTGGTTTTTGCTGTTTTGACTCATATGCGTTTACCTGACATGAAGGATATCCCTGCTATTTTATCGTTAGGATTTTTAGGTTTTGCACTATATCACATTTTGCTGAATATCGGAGAAAAAACAGTTAGCGCAGGGACAGCAAGCTTACTCGTGACCATGACACCTATTTTTTCTGCCATGTTATCTCGTCTGTTTTTTGGTGAACATTTTGGGCTTTATAAATGGATTGGCTCTATCATAAGTTTATTGGGTGTGTCGATCATTTCATTTGGGGCAGGAAACTATACAAATTCAGTGAACGGCATTTTGTTAATCCTGCTGGCAGCTTTTTCGGAGAGTATTTATTTCGTTTTTCAAGCTCGCTATATAAAAAAATATGGATTTATTCCATTCGTTACATTCACTATTTGGGGCGGGACAATACCTATGCTTGTATTTCTGCCTGGCTTAGGGGAAGAGTTTTTGAACGCTTCAATGAACTCAACATTGTCTATCGTTTACTTAGGTTTATTACCAACGGTTGTGCCTTACTTTGCACTTGCGTATGTAACTTCACTCGTCGGTGCTTCAGAAGCAGCCATTTCACTTTATTTAACACCAGCCGTAGCCTTGGCCATTTCTTGGGTGTGGTTAGGTGAGGTACCTGCGTTTATTGCACTGACAGGCGGGATGGTTACAGTCGCCGGAGTGTGTTTCACCTATCTAACAGTAAATAAAACGATAAAGATTTTAAATCCTTATTTCTTATCTAAAAAGCAATAAGGTGGATGAAGTTTAACCCTGAAAATAGAGTCATAAGCAGTTCTCCTTTTTAATGACTTGGGTATGGTTCACAAAGTTGAGTGTATGAATTTTTTTAGAGGATTGTGGTATGTTAAACATACAAATATTAATAGAAAGCAGGTGAGCCCATGCCAAACAATAGCAAACCCAACAGTTTAATCACGGAGAAGTCCCCCTATCTGCTCCAACATGCCCACAACCCCGTAAACTGGCATCCTTGGGGAAAAGAAGCCTTCGAAAAAGCAAAACGCGAAAACAAGCCGGTTCTTGTCAGCATCGGCTATTCGACGTGTCACTGGTGTCACGTAATGGCCCACGAATCCTTTGAGGACGAAGAGATCGCCGGTATGTTAAACGATAAATTCATAGCCATCAAGGTTGATCGTGAGGAGCGGCCTGATGTGGATTCCGTGTATATGAGAATCTGCCAGCTGATGACGGGGCAGGGCGGGTGGCCGCTGAACGTGTTCGTCACCCCAGATCAGAAGCCGTTTTATGCGGGGACATATTTTCCGAAGACGAGCAAATTTAACCGTCCGGGCTTTATCGATGTGCTTGAACATCTGTCCGAAACGTTTGCGAATGACCGGCAGCATGTCGAGGATATCGCCGAAAACGCCGCCGCTCATCTTGAAGTCAAGGTTCACCCGACCGAGGGCATGCTTGGCGAACAGGCTGTTCATGACACGTATCGCCAGCTGGCCGGCGGGTTTGATACAGTGTACGGCGGGTTCGGCCAGGCTCCAAAATTTCCGATGCCGCATATGCTCATGTTTCTGCTTCGCTACTACAGCTATACGGGCAAGGAACAGGCTTTGGCCGGCGTAACCAAGACACTCGACGGCATGGCGAACGGCGGGATTTTTGACCACATCGGGTTCGGCTTTGCCCGCTACTCGACTGATAATGAATGGCTCGTGCCGCATTTTGAGAAAATGCTGTATGACAACGCCCTTCTCCTGACCGCCTATACGGAAGCCTGCCAAGTCACGGGTAATGAGCGCTACAAACAGATTGCGATGCAGATCGTAACGTTTATTCAGCGGGAAATGATGCATGAAGACGGCAGCTTTTTCTCAGCTTTAGACGCTGATACCGAAGGCCGTGAGGGGAAATATTACATATGGTCCAAAAAAGAAATTATGAACCTTCTCGGTGATGAACTCGGCCCGCTTTACTGCAAGGTGTATAACATCACAGATCAAGGCAATTTTGAAGGCGAAAACATCCCGCACCTCATTTTTACGCGGCGTGAGGCCATCCTCGAAGAGACCGGCCTCACAGGACATGAGCTGGCCGAACGCCTTGAAGAGGCAAGAACAAAATTGCTGGAGGCCCGTGAAAACAGAAGCTATCCGCATACAGATGACAAAGTGCTGACCTCATGGAACGCGCTCATGATTGCCGGGCTGGCAAAAGCCGCAAAGGTATTTCACGAGCCTGACTTTCTCAGCATGGCGGAAACAGCGATCCGCTTTCTCGAACGGCACCTCATGCCGGACGGGCGCGTCATGGTCCGCTATCGCGAGGGCGAAGTGAAAAACAAAGGGTTTATCGATGATTACGCTTTTCTCATCTGGGCTTACCTTGAACTGTATGAAGCGGGTTTTAATCCGTCTTATCTGCAGAAAGCGAAAACGTTATGTACAAGCATGCTGGAGCTGTTCTGGGATGAACGGCACGGAGGTTTCTTCTTTACGGGGAATGATGCTGAGACCCTTCTTGTCAGGGAAAAAGAGGTTTATGACGGAGCCGTGCCTTCCGGAAACAGCGCGGCTGCCGTACAGCTGCTTCGTCTCGGCCGCCTGACGGGTGATATATCACTGATTGAAAAAGCCGAAGCGATGTTTTCCGTGTTCAAACGGGAAATAGAGGCCTATCCGAGCAGCAACGCTTTCTTCATGCAAAGCGTACTGGCACATACAATGCCCCAAAAAGAAATCGTTGTTTTCGGAAGGAAAGATGACCCGGACAGAAAACGTTTCATTGAGGCGCTTCAGGAGCATTTCACTCCCGCCTATACGATTCTCGCCGCAGAACATCCGGAAGAGCTTGCCGGCATTTCTGACTTTGCCGCGGGTTATCAAATGATCGATGGGAAGACAACGGTCTACATTTGTGAGAATTTCGCCTGCCGGAGGCCGACGACGGATATTGATGAAGCGATGAACACCTTACAAATCAGCAGCAGAGCCTAGGCGGCCTGCTGCTTTTCTTTTTTCACAAAACGGAACGCGAGCCATACGAAGATGATATTGATCACCAGAGTCGATATGCAATCATATATTTCATAGCCGCCGGCTGCTGTTGTAAATATCGACGGAATGCCGCCGTACACCGAATGATCCTCTGTGAGAAAGATAAATAAAAACATATTATTGGCAGCGTGACCGCCAAGGGACATCTCCAGACTGCCCGTTTTAATCGTGATAAAGGTCCAGATCATGCCGATGGTGACATATCCGATTCCCGCCCAGAGAGCTCCATTTTCCATCTCCGGATTCCCGAAATGAAGTGCGCCGAATAATCCGCCGATAATGACTGTCAGAACCACCGCATTTGCCGTCAATTTTCCGGCGAACTGAAGCAGAAAACCGCGAAAGAGAAATTCCTCCGCAGAGGTTTGAATCGGCACCAACAAGACGGCCGCCGCTAACAGCAGCAGAAAACGTGAAGCATGGAATTCCTGAAGCATGAAACGATCCGGATGAATTGTAAAATCAATCAGCCCCGCGACAAATATCAGCACAACATATGTGCCGAATCCAAAGAAAATCCTCTTCCAGTTCAGCGACTGATTCGGTGTGATGATGGATAAAAACCGCCGTTTCATAATGAAACGAACCGCTATCCAAATGCCCGGAATCGCTATGAAATAGACGATATGCTGTAAATAAATATCCGCCAGCGGGTCACTTAATGCCCCCTCATCCCAATTTATCGTCAGTGAAGGATTGAAAGCGGACGTGAGAAACATATAAAACACGGTCAGTATGCTTCCGAAAAAGAACAAACCCACAATGACCAACAGAGAAAGGAGATATCTCGATACACTATTTTTTCCCTCTGCGGGCCGTACAAACGTATTCATATTTATGCATCAACTTCCTTTCCTTCAACATTTTACAATATAAACAGAAACAGATATAGGAAATGTTATATATTTTAAGAAGAAAGCGCTATGCCGTTTCCTTTGGCTCTGGTTATTTACACTCTGTTTTTGCCAAAAAAAGACCTTTATAATGTATTCGTCAGATAAATTCACAGTATTTTCTGATTACAATTGCAAAGTCAGGGGGTTGTTTATGAAACATCAGACATTCTCAAATGTAGCGAACCGATTAGACCGTCTCCCCATTTCACGTGTGCATTATCAAGTATTAACCGCTCTCGGAATCATCTATTTTTTTGATCTCGCTGATCTGTTTACGCTCAGCAACGTGGCTCCGGCGCTGATTGAGCATTGGGGCGTGAAGCTGTCCACCATTGCCGACATCACGGCCGCATCATTCCTGGGCATGTTTTTAGGCGCGTCCATCGGCGGAAGGCTGTCCGATCGGATCGGCAGGAAAAAAGCGCTGAATTGTTTTGTCCTTGTCTTTTCGATCTCATCTTTTCTGAATGCGCTGGCATGGGACATTCCGTCCTTAATGATTTTCCGATTCTTGACCGGTCTCGGCGTCGCGGCCGCCATGATTGTGACGAACAGCTATTTGGCGGAATTTTTTCCATCCTCCGTACGGGGAAAATACATCTCCCTTTGCGCCATGATCGGACTAATCGGCGTTCCCGTCACAAACGTTGTTTCCGCTTTTGTCATTCCTTTAGGCTCATGGGGGTGGCGGCTCGTATTCGTATGGGGGGCAGCCGGTCTCATTTATTTCTTTTTTATCCGCCGGCTTGAGGAATCGCCGCGCTGGCACGAAAATCGGGGCGCATATGATCAGGCAAACGCCATTATGAACCGTCTTGAAGCACGTGCAGAGAAAGAAAAAGGCCCGCTTCCCGCGCCAAAAGAGGCGGCAGAAGTACATACAGTGAAGCACGCAGGCTACTTAGGGCTGTTTCAGGGCAGGAATTTAAAGATCACCATCATCCTGTCAGCGGTATGGATTCTTGAAACCTTTGGCTTTTACGGCTTTGCTTCATGGGTGCCCAGCCTGCTGAAAAGCAACGGGATCACCATGGAAAAAACGCTGTGGTACAATGTGCTTCACTCTGTCGGCGCACCGCTTGGCGCATTGCTCGGTTCCATGATATCCGAGACGTTCCAAAGGAAATGGATTCTGGCCGCAAGCGCCTTTCTGACTGCCATTGCCGGACTGTTATACGGCATGACGTTTATTCCCGTCATGATTATTGTGTTTGGGTTTGTCGTCAACGTCACGGAACGGATCTTCACCTCAAACTTATACGCCTACACATCGGAGCCGTATCCTACGGAATATCGCTCGGCCGGGAGCGGGCTGGCATACGGGCTCGGCCGTTTTTCCAACATATTCGGCTCCCTGCTCGTCGGATTTATTGCCGTTAAGCTCGGCTACATCAGCGTCTTTTTGTTCATCGGCGGCTGCTGGCTTCTATGTTCCGTTTTGTTAATCCTCTTCGGCCCGAAAACAAATGCACAGCAAATTTAATCAAAAAAACAGTGCGGAATCACTCCGCACTGTTACACTGTGATTTCTATCAAATTGCCTTCCCCATCCTCTATCACGCTCTCATAATATCCGTCACCCGTCACGCGCGGGCCGCTTACAACCTGAAATCCATCGTTTTTAAACGTTTCCGTCAATTCATTCACCCGCTCCTTGCTGCCTGTAGAAAATGCGAGATGCGCCCATCCGGTCATATTCTGTGCCGGAGCTTCATCAATGCCGCCTTTTTTCATAAGTTCCAGCCTGCATCCGGAGTCAAATGAAAGAAAATACGATTTGAAATCTTTTTTCTCATTATGATAAAGGTCATTGGCCTTGGCGCCGAAGTATGTCTCATAAAACTCTTTCATCCGTTCCAAATCTTTCACCCATATCGCTGCATGTTCAATTCGCATATGTCCGCCTCCCTTTTTTTCTCAATCTATTTATAAAGCATGAAACCCATTTCAGCTCAAGACTTTTTTCCGCTGAAATTGATGCATAATTTGTTTTTTAGCCGTTTCTTCGTGAAAAAATAATAAAAATGCTTCCTTTCCGACCCGTTCCAAATGAAGTTCCAGGGATGGAATATTCAATGCCCGGCTGACGCTCAGATTTCCCTCGCCGATGATCTCCGCGTCCCATTTCTGTTCTTTCGCAAACTGGTACAAGCCGGCAGCCACGTCATCACTGTGCGCATAGATGGCCGTCGGCGCCTTGTCGAAACCCCAGAAGTGCTCACCCGCTCGCTTTCCGTCGTCCATATCATGGCATCCGACCAGAATGCGAGTTTCATCAAGAGAGCCGAAGACCGCCTTATATGCGGTTACCTTGTCGGCCGTACTCGGGCTTTTTTCCGCTTCCCGCACACATGTAAAAGCAACGTCTTGATGCCCGCGGTTTTTCAAATACAAAAAGCTTTCTCTGTATGCTGCCTGCCTGTCATTATAAGCGCAGGGAATCTCTTGATGCTGTGTATATTCACAAGCGACAATGGGACCGTATTCCAGGTAAGGCACGGCGGTCTCCCATTCATTCGCGCGGGACGTGACAATCAGTCCGTCAATCTTTTTCATTTTCAGCAGTTCGAAATATGTCATCTCTATAGCGGGGTCATAGTTGGTGGGGAGAAGGGTTGTCACGTAATCATGGGCAAACGCTTCCTTCGTGATACCGTTTACAATTTTGTCAAAGCAGGGATGGTCACTGTACGGCAAAATCACGCCGATTGTATTGGTCTTTCCGCGAATCAGATCAATGGCGGTTCGATTAGGGGTATAATCCAGCTCCTTCATCACTTGATTCACAAGACGCCTTTTCTCCTCAGATACGTACGGGTGTCGGTTTAATACGCGTGATACGGTGGCCACCGACACATTCGCCAGTTTCGCAATCTCTTTTATATTTGCCATGTGCTCCTCCATTTTCAGTGATAAAAAAGCAGCAAGAGTGGATTTCTCTTACTGCTATCTCATCATAAATCCACTGTCATTTCAACAGGGCAATGGTCAGAACCCATGATATCGGCACAAATGGCCGCTTGGCTGATCCGCTGCTTCAGTCTGTCTGAAACAATGACGTAATCAAGCCGCCAACCGATGTTTTTCTCACGTGCGTTCGTCCTGTAAGACCACCAGGAATAGGCGCCTTCCCGATCAGGATATAAATAGCGGAATGAGTCGGTAAATCCCGCGTTCAGCAGGGCGCTGAACGCTTCCCGCTCCTGCTCCGAGAAACCGGCGTTCTTCCGGTTGGCTTTCGGATTTTTTAAGTCTATCTCCCTGTGTGCGACATTCAGATCGCCGCATAAGATCACGGGCTTCTTCCGGTCAAGCTTCTGCAGATAATCCTTAAAATCGGCTTCCCATTGAAGACGGTAATCAATTCGCTCTAATCCGCGTTTGGCATTCGGCGTATAACAGTTGACGACAAACACATGCTCAAATTCAAGCGTGATCACCCGTCCTTCTTGATCATGGTCGTCAATCCCCAGTCCATAGAGCACGTGCAGCGGCTTTTCTTTCGAAAAAACAGCCGTGCCTGAGTAGCCTTTTTTCACCGCATAGTTCCAATAGGCGTGATATCCTTCAGGCTGTAATGATACTTGTCCGTCCTGTACTTTTGTTTCTTGCAGACATAGAATATCAGCTTCCGTTTCCTGAACGTAAGTATTGATATCTATCTTTTTCATCACGGCACGCAAGCCGTTTACATTCCAAGAAATCAGTTTCATGTGATCCCTCCTGTCCAGCTCAGCCGGTATTCCAGTGTTTCAATGTTTCCGCCCTCTAATGCCAGCAGCTGCTTTTTCATTTCTAAACCGCCTCTGAATCCGGTCAGTTTCCCGTTTTTTCCGATGACGCGATGGCACGGAACCGTAATCAATACCGGATTTTTTCCAATCGCAGCGCCCACGGCTCTTACGGCTGCCGGTTTCTGAATCATTTTTGCTATATCCGAATAGGAGTATATCTCGCCGTACGGTATGTCCATAAGCGCTTTCCATACAGCAAGCTGAAATTCTGTTCCGTAAAGATCCACCGGCACTGAAAAAGCTGATCTGCCATTTTCAATGTACTCGGACAACTCTGCCGTGTAAGGCGCCAGCTTTTCATCATCACGTGCCAATCGATATTGCGGCAGTGATTTTTTTGCCCACTGCTCAAGCTCTTCAAAGCTTCCATGATTTGACCCTATAAAGCAAAGCCCCTTAGATGTAGCGGCTGTATACAGGCTCCAATCATTCCGTGTGAAGAGTGTCCAATAGATCATAGGCTCTTTACTCATATTGAACCTCCCTGTCCCATTTTGGCCGTTTTTCTGTATTCTGTGGGCGAACTCCCGGTTCCCTTTTTAAAAAGGGTCGCGAAATGCGCTGTGTTTGGAATTCCGACAGTCAGAGCGATCTCCATGACTGTCATATCAGTATGCTTTAAAAGGTGCTCCGCCTTCGACAATCTTATTTTCTGTATATACGCAATCGGGGATATTCCCCTGATTTTTTTAAATGTCCGCTGTAAATGATAGGGGCTGCCGTGACACATTTCGGCCAGTACACTCAGAGTCAGGGATTCGTGATAATGGCGTTCAATGTATTCAATGATTTGAGCAATCCATTCTTCATCAGGAAGACGAAGACCGTTCGGCCGGCACCTTTTACAGGGACGAAAATGTTTCTCGAGCGCTGCATCAGCCGTATCAAACACCAGCACGTTTTCTTTATTCGGAACTCTCGATTTACAAGAAGGCCGGCAGAAAATCCCCGTCGTTTTTACTGCATAATAAAATGCCCCGTCATAAGAAGCATCATTATGTATGATTGCGCTCCACTTTTCATCAGTCAGGATATTTCTGTCTGTCTCCATCTCAGCCACCCCCTGTTCTTCAGTATAAACAAATTCATTGCATAAGTACGCGTATTTGAATAGAGGAGCAAGATAACAAAGGTGTAAGAAGCACTTCCATGTTTCATGTGAAACATTTCGGCAGGATGGAGGAGGACTGATATAAAAAAAGAGCAGGAGCCCGCAGGCTCTTGCTCTTTTTTCGGCTTACTCGCCAGTTACGTATGGAAGTAAAGCCATTTGACGTGCGCGTTTGATCGCGATAGTCAATTTACGTTGGTATTTCGCGTTTGTTCCAGTTACACGGCGAGGTAAAATTTTACCACGCTCAGAAACAAACTTTCTAAGAAGATCTACATCTTTGTAATCGATGTGCGTAATGCCGTTAGAAGTGAAGTAACAAACCTTACGGCGTTTCGCACGACCGCCTCTGCGTCCTCCTGCCATTGTCATTTCCCACCTTTCTCGTTATGAATATAGCGATAATCTATTAGAACGGAAGATCATCATCCGAGATGTCAATCGGCTTGCCGTCGTTGGCAAATGGATCATCATTAAAGCTGTTCCCTTGATTTCGTCTCTGGTTGTTCTGATTTCCGCCGAACGGATTATCATTTTGGCCTCCGCCAAAGTATTGGCCTCCGCCGCTGTTTCCTTCGTTGTATCCGCCTGATCCAGAACCGCCGCTGTTTTTAGGCTCAAGAAATTGAACACTTTCAGCTTGGACTTCTGTCACGAAGACACGCTGTCCCTGCTGGTTTTCATAATTTCTTGTCTGGAGTCGGCCGTCTACGCCGGCAAGGCTTCCTTTTTTAAGAAAGTTTGCAACGTTTTCGGCTTGTCTTCTCCAAGTGACACAATTAATGAAATCGGCTTCACGTTCTCCGGACTGGTTCGTGAATGTACGATTCACAGCAAGAGTGAACGTGGCGACAGCCGCACCGCTTGGCGTATAACGAAGCTCTGGGTCTTTTGTCAGTCTTCCGACTAATACAACTCGGTTAAGCATATGAAAGACCACCTTTTAACATTATATATTTCAAATTGCTTATTCTTCTTCTTTAACAACGATGTGGCGAATGATATCGTCACTGATCTTAGCTAAACGGTCGAATTCAGCAACCGCTGCAGCTTCAGACTGAACGTTTAAGATTTGGTAGAAACCGTCACGGAAATCGTTGATTTCGTAAGCAAGACGACGTTTACCCCAATCTTTTGTTCCAGTGATCTCCGCTCCGTTAGAAGTCAATACGTTGTTGAAACGCTCGATAACTGCCTTCTTTGACTCTTCGTCAATGTTCGGACGGATAATGTACATAACTTCGTACTTTTTCATCTGTTTGCACCTCCTTTTGGTCTAAGCGGCCCTATAATGGGCAAGGAGCAATAATTCTATTACTCACAAGTTTATATTATACCAAAGCTCTTGTCCCTTTACAACTGTGTCCTATACATTAAATCGGAAATGAATGACATCTCCGTCTTGGACTACATATTCCTTACCTTCCAGACGCACTTTTCCGGCTTCTTTCGCTCCGGACATTCCGCCGCCTGCCAAAAGGTCTTCATAAGCAACCGTTTCAGCGCGGATAAAGCCGCGTTCAAAGTCAGTGTGGATGATACCCGCACACTCAGGAGCTTTCATGCCTTTTCTGAATGTCCATGCGCGCACTTCCTGTTCGCCCGCCGTAAAGTATGTCGCAAGGCCGAGAAGAGAGTATGACGCTTTAATCAGCTGATCAAGACCTGATTCTTCGATGCCGAGCTCCTCAAGGAACATTTGTTTTTCTTCGCCTTCCAATTCAGCAATTTCAGACTCAATTTTCGCGCAGACGACGATAACTTCGGCGTTTTCACCCGCGGCGTACTCCCGGATTTTCGCAACATATTCATTATCTGAAGGATCAGCCACTTCATCCTCGCTTACATTTGCTACATAAAGCACGGGTTTTGACGTAAGCAAATGAAGCTGCTTCACAAGCTTTTGCTGTTCTTCCGTAAATTCAACGGAACGGGCAGGCTTTTCTTGTTCGAAAGCTTCTTTTAATTTAGACAGAATGTCAAATTCAAAAACCGCTTCTTTGTCTTTTTGCTTAGCAAGCTTGCTTACACGCGTGATGCGTTTTTCGACTGTCTCCATGTCGGCAAGAACCAATTCAAGATTGATCGTTTCAATATCGTCAATCGGATCGACTTTCCCTGACACGTGCGTAATATTGTCATCAGCGAATGCGCGTACAACGTGGCAGATCGCATCTACCTGACGGATATGAGAAAGAAACTTATTTCCGAGTCCTTCACCTTTTGATGCGCCTTTTACGATCCCCGCGATATCAGTGAATTCAAACGCAGTCGGCACCGTTTTTTTCGGGTTCACCAATTCAGTCAGCTTTTGCAGACGTTCATCCGGCACTTCCACGATTCCCACGTTCGGATCAATTGTACAGAACGGGTAGTTGGCTGATTCGGCACCAGCCTGGGTAATTGCATTAAATAACGTCGATTTTCCGACATTCGGCAAACCGACAATTCCAGCAGTTAAAGCCATTCTTTCATCTCCTCTATATCAAACCATCATCGTATAAACGTATTGTAAACCTAGAGCAATTATAAGGAGGTTCATAGGAAAAGACAAGCTGAGAAAAAAGCATTTCCCGCCCTCTCTCTCCTTAGATTATCCTTTTTTAACCGCTACCAGACAGTCAAAAAGCGTACTTCCCATTCCATTATCGGAATTTGAATCCTTTGTGAGCATGTTGACGGAGCCTCCGAATGCCGCCCACATGCCTTCATCTATATTCACCGTCTTCGGGTGAGCCTGCTTCATGATTTTCACCCTGCCGCGCAGACGGCCGCGGTCATTGTATACCTCTGCCGTATCTCCGTCTTGAAGTGAAAGCTCCTCGGCGATATCCGGCGACAGGTCCACCTGAATCTGCTGAAGCTTTTCAATAAACGGCACGTGCTGTGAATGATTGGAGCGCTGCGGGTGAATGGACAGCAGCATATACGGATATTTCCCGGCCAGTCCGGCGTCATGATAAACAGACTCCTCCGGCACCTCCAATTGAGGGAGGCCGCTGTATCCTTTCTCTTCTGCCAGTGACGAGACGAATTCAAATTTTCCGCTCGGGGTTAAAAATTGAAAATCACTCCACGGAACCTGTTTGACCGGAAGCGGCATATGTCCTTTTTCCTTTAATTGCTCAAGGGTGATTCCTTCTTTCTCCAAAGAAGAGAGCCCCATTTTTAAGAAATCTTCCGTACTGTAATCAAAGAGCTCCCCGAATCCGAGACGCTTTGCGAGTTCCGTCCAGATCCAGCGGTCTGATTTTGCCTCTCCCTGCGGTTCCGCAAGCTTCTTGCCATATTGAACATAGTGATGATACATGCTGGAATAATAAATATCTTCCTCTTCGAAAACAACGGCCGTCGGCAGCACATAGTCACAGAGCTTCGCCGTATCGGTCATGACCGAATCAATGGCCACTGTGACCGGTGTTTTTTCAAATGCTTCCTTCACTTTTTTTGTATTCGGCACCTGTGTCAGCGGATTGCCGCACGTCACGATGATCATCTCAATCGGCGGATCGGCTGCATTCAGCGCCTCTTCGGCTTGAGTCATCATCGAAAACGTTCTCGAACTTTTCTTCAGATCAGGCCGGGTGAGCTCGGCCTTTGCAAAGCTTTCACCGACTTGCACATTTCCGAAGTTTGCGCCGCCGCCTTTGATACCGACATTTCCGCTCGCCGCAGCTAAAGCGTCAATCCACCGTATCGTCCCGCCCCCGTTTTTATATCTCTGCATCCCAAGACCCATAAAAGTGGAGGCGGGACCGTCAGCATATAAATCAGCAAGATATTCAAGCACTTCTAAAGACGTTTCTGTTTTCTCAATGATCTCCTCAATAGAAATCGTCTGCAGAAGCTTTTCTATTTCTTCAAAACCGACCGAATGCCTTTGAATGAAATCGGAATCGGTTCTGCCGGTTTGGCATAATATTTTTAAAACACCCGCCGCAAGCCATCCATCCATGCCGGGTTTGACGGATATATACCGATCGGCAAGCTTGGCAGTCGGGTTAAAAATAGGATCAATGACCGTCAGTGTCGCTCCTTTTTTCTTCACCTGCTGCAGATGATGATAGAGGTGCATATTCGTCCGGGACACGTTTCTGCCCCATACGATCACATGCTTGCTGTGATAAATATCAAGCGGTCCATGCCCGTAAGAACGCCCGAAATCCCAGCGCTGCGCTTCAATGCCGGAACCCCAGCAAATGCTGCCCGCAATCTCCGTCACACCGCCGTATCCATTGAAAAAACGCTGGTCGAGCGCCTTCAAAAGACCGTTATTGGCGTAATCATGACTGTGCAGCACTGCGGCAGTGCCCAACGTCTCCTTAATCACCGCCATTTTTTCAGCAATTTCATCTAACGCCTGCTCCCAGGAAATGCGGACAAATTCGCCGTCTATCTTTTTTAAAGGAAAACGAAGCCGTTCCGGCGCATTCGTTTTCGCCTCCAGCATTCTGCCACGGCCGCAAATTTTCCCTTCCGTAATGGGATGATTCGGGTCTCCGTCTACTTTCGTCACCTTTCCATCCTCAACTGTCACCAAAAAGCCGCAGCTGTCCCAGCAATTCAGCGGGCACGCTGACTGATGCACTTTGCTCATCGGGCCTCTTCCTCTCCTCTATATGAAAAAGCATGAGCGCCAGCCCTTATGATGTAGGCTCCTCATGCTTGACGAGTACTTTTTTCAGCTTTCTCTCAAAATCTCTTCTCGGAATCATGACACTGTGGGAACAACCCGTGCATTTAATCCGAATATCCATTCCCATCCGAATGATTTTCCACCTGTTTTCACCGCAAGGATGCGGTTTCTTCATTTCAACAATATCATTCAGGCCAAAGTCTTTATCCGCCAAGACCCTTCACCTCTCTCCATAGACTGCTTTATTTATTGTACAAAAAAAAACAGGATAAGAGCAACGGCCGCACTCAAAATGAGCATTATACTTTTTTCCATCTCCCTAAAATAGGGTAAAGAAGAAGACATACCAGCAAATAAAGACTTAAAAGCCCGTAAATGGGATATAAAATGGCGATCAAATCTGAAAAACCGATTGTCGTAAAAGGCACCATCACAGCTAAAAGAAGAGATACGAGCGTCCATCTCGGCAATTTCACAAATGCAAGCATGCGGCTGGACAGCCCGAACAGACCGGTCACGGTTGTCGTATAGATGGCTAAAAAAAGCACGGCGGCCATACAAAGAAATAACGGATAAGGAGCGCCTTCAAGGACAGCGAAAAGAGGAATCTCATATTGTGTAAGACTGCCTGAAAGCTGTACAAGCGTTTCATTGTAAACAAATGAAATCATACCGAAAATCAGCCCGCTTGCAACGCTTGCGATTTTCGCTTCTCCCAGTCCCTTCATATCTTTCCCGATTGAAGAAAGAACAGCGACAACAGAAAGGATGTTTAAAGACGTGAAGGTAATGCTTGCCGGCCAATTATACTGGCGGGTCAAATCTATCGTCCACGTGTAATGATGGGTTGTCTGAAAAAAGACCAATGCATATAACAGCCCCGCTACAAGAATCGGTATCAAAATACTATTCAGAGATAATATTCCTTTTATATCCCAAAAGAATAAACCGACGGTCACAATGCAAAGAAGAAAAATACCGATCCAAAACGGCAGCTTGTACATTTGCAGCGTCACACCGCCGCCGGCAATCATAACCATCGTCATTGAAAACAAATAAAACATAATAAGCACATCATAGACTTTAGCAAGAGCCGGCCCCATCAGATGCTCAAGCACAGGTAAAAAGTGCGTTGATTGAACCCGATAGCTGATCTTCAACACAATATAAGCCGAAATCGTAAACATGACTGTAAACAATACAATAGCCAGTCCGCTTTCGACACCGAAAAACTGCCATATTTCCTGCCCGCTTGCATACCCAGCCCCAATCTGGCTGCTTAATATGAGCAGCATCCACTTCATCCCGGCTCTCCACACCCTCATCACCTCATAAAATTTCTGATCATCTCCGCATATTGCTACTATATTGAGTGACAGCGGCAATCATTCATACAAATGGGACAAATATGGTATGATATCGACGATTGACTATTCAGAAAAATTCACTTATGCAAGGAGCTCAAACCATGTACATCAGGCGTTTAACCGCAAATGATACCCAGCCTTATACCGATATCAGGCTCAAAGCTTTAAAAGATCACCCGGACGCATTTGCCGTCAGCTATGATGAGGAGAAAGAATGGCCGTCCGAAAAATTTAAAGCCAGGCTTGAAGCCGACAATGCCATCGTGCTTGGCGCCTTTGAAAAAGACAGACTGATAGGAATCCTCAAGATCTCCAAGCATCCGCTGTTTAAACTAAGACACATTGCGGTTATCGGTTCTATGTATATTTCCCCCAAACACCGAGGGTCAGGCGCGGGAAAAGCGTTAATGACGGAAGCCATCAGCCGAGCAAAAAAGATGAAGGACACAGAACAGCTCCATCTCTCTGTTACCTCAACAAATGAACCCGCAATAAAACTCTACGCTCAGTTAGGATTTATCCTCTTCTCTACAGAAAAAAGAGCGCTGAAATTAGATCATCAGCAATATGTTGATGTAGATCAAATGGTCTTATTTCTTTCATGAACTTAGAGAATAACTGCTCTGGGTTCTTTTTTCTATCCCGCTCTTTTCAAACAACCGGCATGCTGATCATGACATAAGCATAAAAAAAGGCAGCGCTGGATATACTGTAAACAACCATACATCACCAAAAACAACAATGTAATACTCGTATGACATGACAAGGAAGTGAACCTTATGAATCGAAAAGGCGGGCTTTTTTCTCAAGAACGGGCAAAACAATATGTATCTCATACGGATTCTTCTGCTGCGAATCAAATACAAGCGATCCTTACTTCATCTTTACGTAAAGCAGCCGGCAGACCGTTAGTCACCGTGTGTATCGGCACAGATCGGTCGACCGGAGATTCATTAGGTCCGCTCGTAGGAACAAAGTTAGAAAAAATGAATTTAGGCAGATTGCACGTTTACGGCACGCTGTCAGATCCTGTTCACGCCGTCAATATGAAAGACAAGCTGAAAGATATTCAACATCTACATAAAAATCCGTTTATTATAGCGGTTGATGCTTGTTTAGGCCGCGTCAAAAGCGTAGGGTCATTTCAAATCGGCGATGGGCCGCTGAAGCCCGGAGCAGGTGTTCAAAAAGATCTTCCTGAAATCGGTGACGTCCATATCAATGGAATCGTCAATGTCAGCGGGTTTATGGAGTATTTTGTCCTGCAGAATACGAGGCTTCATCTTGTTATGAGCATGGCAAATGTTTTAGCAGAGGGGTTACAGCTGACAGATAAATCAGAAGGCCGGCAGGAACGGCTCAGTCCATTTCATAAGCTGACAAGACGTATATAAAAAACCATCTTTTTTTAAAAAGATGGTTTTTACGCTTCTCTTTCAGACAATAGTTCTAGGATACGTTCAAGATCTTCATTTGAGAAAAACTCAATCTCAATCTTCCCTTTTTTCTTTTGTCTCTTAATATTTACTGTTGTTCCGAAGTAATTTTGCAAATACGATTCCCGCTCTTTTAACACCACATCTTGGACAGGTTCTTTTTTCTTTGTTTCACGTGGAACATTGTTGTTTAACTGCTGAATCAGCTGCTCAAGCTGACGGACGTTCAGCTGTTCTTCAACCACTTTCTTCACAAGCGGTTCAAGCTTGTTTTTATTTTTCAAACCAAGCAAGGTTCTGCCGTGTCCCATGGATAACGTACCTTCTGCAATGAGGTTCTGGATGCTTTCCGGCAGCGTCAGCAGTCTTAAATGGTTGGCAATATGAGGCCTGCTTTTTCCGAGCCGTTTAGCGAGCTGTTCCTGGGTTAAATCCAAATGCTTCAGCAGTGAGTCATATGCCAGAGCTTCTTCAAGCGGTGATAAGTCTTCACGCTGAAGGTTTTCCAAAAGAGCGATTTCCCGCATCAGCGATTCAGATAAATCCCGCACGATAGCCGGCACTGTCTCTTTACCGGCAAGTTTTGCGGCGCGATAACGGCGTTCGCCGGCTACAATATCATAGCCCTTCAATGATTTTCTCACGATAATGGGCTGAAGAATGCCATGCTGAATGATGGATTCCTTCAGTTCAGCTAATGACTCATCGTCAAATTGTTTTCTTGGCTGATAAGGATTGGGGCGCAAATCACTGATTTTAATCTCTTCCACTGTCTCTTCAGACAAATCAACCTGATTAAACAACGCGTTAATCCCTTTTCCGAGCCCGCCTTTAGCCATTCGCTGCCACTTCCTTTGCTAAATCTAAATATACTTCCGCACCTCTCGAACGCGGATCGTATAATATGATCGGCTTGCCGTGACTCGGCGCCTCACTTAAACGGACATTTCGAGGAATAATGGTTTGATACACTTTATCTCTAAAGTATTTCTTTACCTCTTCTATCACTTGAATGCCGAGATTCGTTCTGGCATCAAGCATCGTCAGAAGCACTCCTTCTATCATTAAGTCGGTATTTAAATGTTTTTGCACAAGCCGAACTGTATTTAATAATTGACTCAATCCTTCAAGAGCGTAGTATTCGCACTGAACCGGGATAACGACTGAATCTGAAGCGGTAAGCGCATTAATCGTTAATAACCCGAGAGACGGAGGACAATCAATAATCATGTAATCGTAATTTTGTTTCACTGATTCTAATGCTCTTTTCAGCCTGACCTCCCGTGAGATCGTCGGAACCAATTCGATTTCCGCTCCCGCAAGCTGGATCGTGGCCGGAATGACATCTAAGTTCTCTACTGAAGTCGGTTTAATAATATCTGTAACATCTGCATCATCTACTAAAATGTCGTACACACAATGATCCACATCGGCTTTTTCAATCCCTAATCCGCTCGTTGCATTGCCCTGCGGATCAATATCAACAAGAAGAACCCTTTTACCTATGTAAGCCAAGCAAGCCCCCAGATTAACAGAAGTCGTCGTCTTCCCGACTCCGCCTTTTTGGTTCGTAATTGCTATGATTTTTCCCACGATGTCACCTACCTTCACATGAACATGTACTGTCTTGTTTCTATCTTATCAAAAAAAGAGTAAAGCGTTTTATTTTTTTCATAATTTGTTTATCAGCAAGTGAAAAAAATGTAAACGAAAAAGACACTTTCTAATATAAGTTCTCCGATAAAGTGACTTTTTTGACTGTAAAAAGACAATTCACGACACAAAAAGATAAAATTTTACATAAATAATGTATAGTGCACAATAAATCTATCATTATCTCAAAATAGTTTTTTGATTAAAATAAAAACTCCCCTGCTGATCAGGAGAGTTTTTATTTAGGTATCCGAATGGTAAGCTGGATGTACTCTTCGAATTCTTCTTCTTCAGTGTTCAGCCTGACGCCGCTGTCTTCTACCATAGACAGTGACTGACGAATCGTATTCATCGCAATTCTTGTATCCCTGCTGAACGCTTTGCGTCTCGGCTTTGGTTTCTGCTTATTCTGTTCAAGCATTTTCACCACTCTGTCTTCCGTCTGCTTAACGTTTAAGCTTTTCTCAATGATTTCCGCAAGCAATGTGACCTGAAACTCCGGCTGTTTGAGCGGAATCAGTGCTCTTGCATGACGTTCCGTAATTTTTTTCTCCATAATCGCATCCTGGACGGGTTCCGGGAGCTTTAACAATCGGAGCTTGTTCGCAATCGTTGACTGGCCTTTTCCTAAGCGCTGCGCCAAGGCTTCCTGTGTTAAATCATGAAGTTCTAACAGCCTTGCGTACGCATGAGCTTCCTCAATGGAGGACAATTCTTCCCTTTGCAGGTTTTCAATCAAAGCGACAGATGCTGTTTCCGTATCAGAAAAATCTTTAATAATTGCGGGAATCTTCTCCCATTCAAGCGTCTGTACCGCTCTCCAGCGCCTTTCACCCGCAATGAGCTCATATTGTCCTTCATCTTCTGTATGTCTGACAACAATCGGCTGAATGATGCCGTGTGTATGGATAGTCATTGCTAACTCTTTGATTTTTTCATCTGAGAAAATGGTGCGTGGCTGAAAACGGTTGGGAACGATAGCATGTACCGGTATTTCGAGTATCTCTTCTTTGTTTGTATCATGCTCAGCTATCTCCGGTTCCTCTTCCTTCTCACCAAACCCGAAGAAACGAGAGAATGAATGCTTCATGTACCTACACCACCTTTAAAAACTGCCATTTTTATAATTCTATTTTCTCATGGTTTTTCCTGCTGTATCTTCATCAATTTTGCAGAAAATATGATGGAATTGTCACATCAGGCTGTCTAAATTACCCTTCAATTGGCGATTTATTTGGAGTACCCGGTTTTCTCGGATATTTTTTCGGAGTGCTTTTCGTCTTGCGAATGATCATGATGTTCCGTTCACTTTCTTCAACAGGAAGTGTAAAGGAATGAACTTGTTCAAGCTCTCCTCCCAATACTTTAATCGCCTTTTGCCCCGCTTTCAGCTCTTCATCAGCTGCTGCTGCTTTTAGTGCCGCAAATACGCCGTTTTTCTTGGCCAGCGGCAGACAAAGCTCACTCAGGACCGACAGACGCGCCACCGCACGGGCCGTCACGAGATCGAAGCTTTCCCGTACGTCTTTCCGTTGTCCGAATGTCTCCGCTCTGTCATGGACAAATGTCGTATGCTCTAATTGTAAAGCATCAGAGAGAGTTTCCAAAAACGTAATCCGCTTATTCAGTGAATCGACGATGGTGACATGCAGATGCGGGAAGCAGATTTTGATGGGCAGGCTTGGAAAACCGGCGCCGGCGCCGACATCACAAAGAGTGGTAACCTTTTCAAAATCAATATAAAATGCCGCCGTTATCGAATCATAAAAATGCTTGAGATAAACTTCCTTTTTCTCAGTGATGGATGTCAGATTCATTTTTTCGTTCCATTCCACGAGCATCCGGTAATACAACTCGAATTGCTCCAGCTGGCGGTCAGAAAGGGAAATCCCTTTCTCCGCTAAACTGGATGTAAATTCCTCTATATTCATGCCGTCATCCTTTCTATTCAGCTACCTTGGCAATACGGCCCTGCTCCAGGTATACCAGCAGGATTGAAATGTCTGCCGGATTGACGCCGGAAATACGGGACGCTTGAGCAACTGATAAAGGACGCACTTCTTTCAGCTTTTGACGGGCTTCAGTAGCAATTCCTTTAATGGCGTCATAATCAATCCGATCAGGGATTTTTTTGTTTTCCATTTTCTTCAGCTTTTCCACTTGCTGCAAGGATTTTTCGATATATCCTTCATATTTCACCTGAATTTCCACTTGTTCCGCCACATCTTGCGGAACCGGAGAATCTGCAGGCGCAAGTTTTGTCACTGTTTCATAGTTCATTTCCGGACGTTTCATTAAATCTGTGCCGCGCACTCCGTCTTTCAGCTCGCTTCCGCCGAGTGAACGGATATATTCCTGATTCTCAGGAGACGGCTTGATAATAACAGACCAGAGACGTTTTTTCTCCGCCTCGATCGCCGCTTTTTTCTTCTCAAACGCTTCATAGCGCTCATCAGAAATTAAGCCGATATCGTGGCCGATTTCCGTCAGACGAAGATCCGCGTTGTCGTGACGGAGCAGCAGTCTGTATTCCGCCCGTGAAGTCAGCAGACGGTACGGTTCATTGGTTCCTTTCGTTACCAAATCATCAATCAATACACCGATATAAGCATCGGAACGGCTGAGGATCACTTCTTCTTTTCCAAGCGCTTTGCGGCCTGCGTTGATCCCTGCCATAATTCCTTGCCCGGCTGCTTCCTCATAACCTGATGTACCGTTAATTTGACCGGCCGTGTACAGGTTAGGGATTTTTTTCGTCTCCAGTGTAGGCCAGAGCTGCGTCGGTACAATCGCGTCATACTCAATCGCGTATCCGGCTCTCATCATCTGCACCTTTTCCAGTCCCGGAATGGTCGCCAGCATCCGCTGCTGCACGTCCTCAGGAAGACTCGTGGATAAACCTTGAACGTATACTTCCTGCGTATTTCTGCCTTCCGGCTCAAGGAAAATCTGATGACGCGGTTTATCATTAAACCGAACGACTTTATCTTCAATCGAAGGGCAGTATCTCGGTCCCGTTCCTTTAATCATACCGGAATACATTGGCGAACGATGCAGGTTGCTGTCGATGATCTCATGAGTCTCAGGACTCGTGTAAGTCAGCCAGCAAGGCAGCTGATCGGTAATGTATTCAACCGTTTCATATGAGAAAGCGCGCGGAACCGGGTCCCCCGGCTGGATTTCTGTTTTGCTGTAATCAATGGAATCGCTTGAGACACGAGGAGGCGTGCCCGTTTTAAAACGGACGAGATCAAAACCGAGCTCCTCTAAGTGCTCAGAAAGTTTAATAGACGGCTGCTGGTTATTCGGACCGCTTGAGTAAGACAGATCACCGAGAATGATCCGCCCTCTTAAATACGTTCCGGTTGTCAGCACGACCGTTTTTGCCTTATATTCAGCACCGGTTTGCGTAATGACACCGCGGCACTCCCCGTCTTCAATGATTAAACGCTCGGCAATCCCTTGAAGAAGTGTCAAATTCGGTGTTTTTTCCAGCGTATGCTTCATTTCGTGCTGATATTGGAATTTATCCGCCTGCGCACGCAGCGCCCGTACGGCCGGACCTTTTCCTGTATTCAGCATTCTCATTTGAATATGAGTTTTATCTATATTTCTAGCCATTTCTCCGCCGAGCGCGTCAATTTCGCGGACGACAATCCCTTTCGCGGGGCCGCCGACAGACGGATTACATGGCATAAACGCAACCATATCAAGATTGATCGTCAAAACAAGCGTTTTGGCTCCCTGGCGCGCGGATGCGAGGGCAGCCTCAACACCGGCATGCCCGGCGCCGATGACAATCACGTCGTATTGGCCTGCTTCATACCCCATGGTTTTTTCCTCCCTTTTATTTACCTAAACAAAATTGTGAAAAGAGCTGATCAATTAAGCTTTCGTGGACGGCATCACCGATGATTTCGCCCAGCAGCTCCCAGCACCTTGTCAAATCAATTTGCACCATATCAATCGGAACATCCTGTTCAATTCCGTTCAGCGCATCATCAATCGCTTGCTTTGCCTGATGCAGAATCGAGATATGACGGGTGTTGCTGACATAGGTGAGATCTCCGCTTTCGATCGCTCCTGTATAAAATAGCGACTGAATCGCTTCCTCTAAATCTTGAATGCCTTCTTCTTTCAGCAATGAGGTCGTGACGACAGGCCGGCCTTTCGCCAGTTCCTTGACGCGCTCAGCGTCAATCTTAGCCTCAAGGTCCGTCTTATTCATAATGACAATGACGTCCATTCCCTCAACCGCTTCAAACAATTTCACATCTTCTTCAGAAAGCTCTTCGCTGTGGTTAAGCACAAGCAAAATGAGATCCGCTTCCTTCAGAACCTGCCGTGACCGTTCCACACCGATTCTTTCGACGATGTCTTCTGTCTCACGGATTCCGGCGGTATCGACAAGCCGAAGCGGCACGCCTCGGACATTGACATATTCCTCAATCACATCACGCGTCGTTCCCGGAATATCGGTTACGATCGCCTTCGTTTCATGGACAAGGCTGTTAAGCAGAGAGGATTTTCCGACGTTCGGACGGCCGATGATCACGGTAGACAGTCCCTCACGCAAAATTTTCCCCTGCTCAGACGTACGGAGCAGCGTCTCGATTTCTTTCTTCACGCCGCTTGCCTTCTCCACTAAAAGCTGATGCGTCATTTCTTCGACGTCATCATATTCCGGATAATCTATATTAACCTCAACATGGGCAAGTGTTTCTAACAACTCATCACGCAGACGGCGGACAAGCGCGGAAAGCCGTCCTTCCATCTGGTTCATGGCGACATTCATGGCACGGTCCGTTTTGGCCCTGATCAGATCCATCACCGCTTCCGCCTGTGAAAGGTCAATCCGTCCGTTTAAAAATGCGCGCTTCGTAAACTCACCGGGTTCTGCCAGTCTCGCACCTTCTCTTAAAGCAAGCTGGAGCACCTGATTAACCGTCACAATACCCCCATGACAGTTGATTTCAATGACATCTTCCCTTGTGAATGTTCTGGGCGCTCTTAAAACAGACACCATGACTTCCTCAATAATCCGTCCCGTCGTGCTGTCCGCGATATGCCCGTAATGAATGGTATGCGATTCTGCCGAACTGAGCGTTTTGCCTTTCGGACCCTTGTACATTTTGTCGGCGATCTTTACGGCTTCCGGGCCGCTCAGCCGAACGATCGCGATCGCGCCTTCACCCATCGGAGTTGAAATCGCTGCAATTGTATCCATGCTGTTCACCTCTCTTTATCTCTGTTTCCATCTATATAAAAAATTTTATTTACGCCAAAATTAAAAGATAACATAGTTTGGTTTGAAGTGGAAGATACGTTATCCACAAAGGCAGAAATTCATCCCTTATTACTTTAACTTATCCACATGTGAATAACAATTAATTTTATTTCCTAAAACCTTTTTTATCAACAGCATAGACCGAAAAAGAAAAAACTTAAACGCAAAAAGTGCGATTCTGCTTAGGAATAGAGCCATTTTTACCAATAAAAAAACCGAAGTTCCGATTTTACCCGGACTTCGGTTTTCTGCTATCTTTATGGGAAATAACGAGATGGCGGTACCGGCCTTCACCGGTAGAAAACGTTTTGATATTTGGATGCTTTGACAGCGCGTCATGGATGATTTTTCTTTCACCTGACGGCATCGGTTCTAAATGCACATCTTTTTTCGTTTTCGACACTTGCTTGGCCAGCCTGTTTGCCAGCTGCTCCAGAATTTCTCTTCTTTTCCGCCGATAATTCTCAGCGTCGACAACGGCTTGGCGATACTGGCCGGAGCCGTGGTTCAAAACAAGCTGCGTCAATGTTTCCAGGGCATTGAGTGTTTGTCCTCTTTTGCCAATAAGCAGCGCCGCTTTTTCACCTTTAATGTGAAAACAGACTGTTTTCTTGTTTTCTTCCGTAACAATCTCAGAAGGTCCGGCAATGGAATGGATGATTTCTTCCAAATACGCTTTCGCTTCATGAACAGGATTTTTTTTCTCTTCCAGTTCTACGATCGCATTCTTTTTTCCAAAAATACCCAAAAACCCTTTGTATCCTTCTTGCACCACCGTTATTTCTACTTGATCTTTCGTCAGTTGAAGTTCCTGAAGGCCTGATTGAACTGCTTCTTCGACATTCCGTCCCGCAGCAGTCACCTTCTTCACTTTTTCTTTCCTCCCGCTTTCTGCGTTTCCGGATCGTGTTTAATGTCAGGTCCTTTAATAAGGAATGTCTGAGCAATCATAAACAGGTTTCCGACTACCCAATACAGAGAAAGCGCGCTCGGGAAGTTGATCGCAAATACGATGATCATGATCGGCATAATCCATACCATCATTGCCATTTGAGGATTCTGAGTCGGATTTCCGGCCATCATCAGCTTCTGCTGGACAAAAGTGGCCACACCGGCAACGATAGGAAGAATATAGTAAGGATCCTTCTCTCCTAGGTCAAACCATAAAAAGCTGTGCTGTGAAATGGCTTGCGTACGCATAATGGCGTGGTAGAATCCGATCAAAATCGGCATTTGAATCAGGATCGGGAAACATCCCGCCAGCGGGTTTACCCCGTGCTTTGAAAACAGGGCCATTGTTTCCTGCTGAAGCTTCTGCTGCGTTTTTTGATCTTTAGAGCTGTATTTTTCTCTGAGCTTCTGCATTTCAGGCTGCAGCGCCTGCATCGCTTTTGAGCTTCGAAGCTGCTTGATCATCAGCGGCAGAATCAGCAGACGAATTAAAATCGTAACGATGATGATCGATAAACCATAGTTATCGCCCGTCAGTTTCGCTACGTACGTAATGACTTCTGACAATGGATACACAACATATTTGTCCCAGAAATGCGGACTATTCGCCGTAATCGGCTCTTTCACACTCGAGCACCCGGCCAGCAGCACGAGCATACCGACCATACTCAGTAGTAACCATATTCTCCTTTTCAAGAACGTTTCCTCCTATACCAATCTTTATGAACCTTGTATGTATTTTAGCATCTTTCAGTTTCAAATGGCGTTCATTTTTCGCCAAATAAAAGGAAGCGCTTTTAAAAACGTGAAGAAAACAAAATATGAGCTATTTTGACGAAGATTTCTTATATAATGAGGTTTTTCTGAATAAGTGCTGCAGACTCTTTTTCGTTTCTTCAAAACTGAGGTCGCCGGCGGGTTTTCTTGCGATAATAATAAAATCTTTCGGCTTGAGCAGCTCTTTTTCCTCCTGAACAGCCTGTCTGATTAACCGCTTCACCCGATTGCGCACGACGGCATTGCCGATTTTTTTACTGACAGAAAGCCCTACCCGGAGCTCTTCCTGTTTCGGCTGATCAAGCGTATACAGCACGAACTGGCGGTTTGCCATAGACGTTCCGCGTTTAAACACTTTTTGAAAATCTTCATTTTTCTTTAACCGATTTCGCTTCTTCACTTTAATTCACTCCGATATTCACTCGCAGAAACTTTTATTTCTATCTAAAAAAAACGGGCCGCCGGAATACTGAAGAAATTTCTCCAGTACCGGGCGACGCATGACATCTCACTCTCTTAATGTGAAAAAAGACCACTGACATTATTCAGTGGCCTAAGCTGATAATACTTTTCTGCCTTTGCGGCGACGGCGTGCTAATACTAGACGACCGTTTTTTGAACTCATACGGCTTCTGAAGCCATGAACTTTACTGCGTTTACGGTTATTCGGTTGGAATGTTCTTTTCATTTATGACACCTCCCTCGAGGAATAGCTGTTAAAGACAGTCTTACTTATTATATTTGTGCTGCCTATTCATTGTCAACTTCAGCAGTGCTTTTATTTCTTACAACCATAATAGGATAACATACCTTAACCAGTTTAGAAACCTTATTTTTCATATTCCTTTTTTTAACGCAAAAAAAAAGCCGCGCTCCCCCGGAAAAACGACATGTGGATAATTTTTTGGCCTTTTTTTAATATCCACAGTCGTTATCGACAACATTTTCACATTGCTAACCCCTGTGGACAAAGATTTTTCAACAAGTTGTCAGGTTTGTGGATAAGATTACGAGAACCATTGCAAGTCCTCGCTTAATTTGATATTATATTTGTGTTTTAACTCTTAATTACTTATCCAGCCCATTCTCTTTATCCACAAACTGTGGATAAGTTGTGGATTGTTTTCACACAGCTTGTGTAGATTGTTGTCCACAACTTGTGGAATTTGTCGAAAAGCTGTTTTTCTACTATACTATATGTTTTCAACATTTCGTGTGTACGAATGGTCAGAGCCATATGCTCTTTTTTTGTGTTCTATAACAGGGAAAGGGCGCTGATTTTTAAAGAAAAGGAGGGCTGTGCCGGATAATGGAGAATATATTGGATCTTTGGAATCAAGCTCTAGCTCAAATTGAGAAAAAGCTAAGCAAACCGAGTTTCGAAACTTGGATGAAGTCGACGAAAGCCCATTCGCTGCAAGGGGATACCTTAACCATCACCGCTCCCAATGAATTTGCCAGAGACTGGCTGGAGTCCAGGTACTTACATCTCATTGCAGATACCATATACGAATTAACCGGGGAAGAATTGAGCGTCAAATTTGTCATTCCTCAAAATCAGGACGAAGAAAACTTTTTACCGAAACCGCAAGTGAAAAAAGCGGCAAAAGAGGAACCGTCTGATTTTCCCCAAAGCATGCTCAACCCGAAATATACATTCGACACATTCGTCATCGGATCGGGAAACCGATTCGCCCATGCAGCATCACTGGCTGTGGCGGAAGCACCCGCTAAAGCGTACAACCCTTTATTTATATACGGTGGAGTCGGCTTAGGAAAAACCCACTTAATGCACGCGATCGGCCATTATGTCATTGATCATAATCCTTCAGCCAAAGTGGTGTACCTGTCTTCTGAAAAATTCACAAATGAATTCATCAACTCAATCCGCGATAATAAAGCCGTTGATTTCCGCAACCGCTACCGGAACGTTGATGTACTTTTGATAGATGATATTCAATTTTTAGCCGGAAAAGAACAAACACAGGAAGAGTTTTTCCATACATTCAACACGCTTCATGAAGAAAGCAAACAAATCGTGATTTCCAGCGACAGACCGCCGAAAGAGATCCCAACCCTTGAAGACCGCCTGCGTTCGCGGTTCGAATGGGGATTGATTACGGATATCACACCGCCGGATCTGGAAACGCGGATTGCCATCCTGAGAAAAAAAGCGAAGGCGGAAGGTCTTGATATTCCGAACGAGGTCATGCTTTACATCGCGAATCAGATTGACAGCAACATCCGCGAACTGGAAGGGGCATTAATCCGGGTTGTCGCCTATTCATCCTTAATCAATAAAGACATTAACGCAGACCTGGCTGCAGAAGCATTGAAAGATATTATTCCGTCTTCTAAGCCGAAGGTCATTACGATAAAAGAGATTCAGCGGATTGTCGGACAGCAGTTCAACATTAAGCTTGAAGATTTCAAAGCGAAAAAGCGCACGAAATCCGTGGCGTTCCCAAGACAAATTGCGATGTATCTTTCAAGAGAAATGACGGATTCTTCTTTGCCTAAAATCGGGGAAGAATTTGGCGGCAGAGACCATACAACCGTCATTCACGCCCATGAAAAGATTTCAAAACTGCTGATTGATGACGAGCAGCTTCAGCAGCAGGTGAAAGAAATAAAAGAACTGCTTAAATAATAGTGCCCTCGGATGAATCGGGGAAAGTGTGAATAACTTTTTCATAGCCATACACAGTCTGTCCACATGTGGATAGGCTGTGTTTCCTGTCTTTTTCACAACTTATCCACAAATCCACAGGCCCTACTATTACTACTGCTATTTTTAAAATATATTAATTATATTATCCGTTAGGAGGATAAACATGAAATTTACGATTCAAAAAGATCGTTTAGTCGAAAGTGTACAAGACGTTCTAAAAGCCGTTTCATCCAGAACCACAATTCCCATTCTCACCGGTATTAAGATCGTCGCCTCAGATGAAGGAGTATCTTTCACAGGAAGTGACTCTGATATTTCAATCGAGTCATTCATTCCGAAAGAAGAAGATGATAAAGAAATCGTGACGATCGATCAGCCGGGAAGTATCGTGCTGCAAGCGCGTTTCTTCAGCGAAATCGTTAAAAAACTTCCAATGGCGACTGTTGAAATCGAAGTTCAAAATCAATATTTAACGATTATCCGTTCCGGAAAAGCCGAATTTAATTTAAACGGCCTTGATGCAGATGAATATCCGCATCTGCCGCAAATCGAAGAGCATCACGCCATTCAGATTCCGACGGATCTTTTGAAAAACCTGATCCGCCAAACCGTGTTCGCTGTGTCCGCCTCAGAAACACGCCCTATCTTGACAGGTGTAAACTGGAAAGTCGAAAACGGTGAATTATTATGCACTGCCACGGATAGCCACCGACTCGCTTTAAGAAAGGCGAAGCTTGATATTCCGGAAGACAGCTCTTATAACGTGGTCATTCCTGGGAAAAGCTTAACCGAGCTGAGCAAAATTCTTGATGACAACCAAGAACTGGTTGATATCGTCATTACAGAAACCCAAGTTCTGTTCAAAGCGAAAAACGTATTGTTCTTCTCAAGATTGCTTGACGGAAACTATCCGGACACGACCAGCTTAATTCCGCAGGAAAGCAAAACGGAAATCGTCGTGAACACGAAGGAATTTTTACAGGCGATAGACCGTGCTTCTTTATTGGCGAGAGAAGGCCGCAACAACGTTGTAAAGCTTTCTGCCAAACCGGCGGATTCGCTGGAGATTTCATCAAATTCTCCGGAAATCGGGAAAGTGGTCGAAGCTGTGCTGGCTGACCAGATTGACGGCGAGGAATTAAATATTTCATTCAGTCCAAAATATATGATGGACGCACTGAAAGTACTTGAAGGAGCGGACATCCGTATCAGTTTTACGGGAGCGATGAGACCGTTTCTTATCCGTACGCCGAATGATGAAACCATCGTTCAGCTCATCCTTCCGGTCAGAACGTATTAATCAAACAGAATGTGCTGCCGGCTTAGTTCGGCAGCTTTTCTATTCATCAACCGCTCCCTCAAGTTTTCCCTTTCCTTATTTCAGGATTTTTTAGTACAATTAGATATTAGTGATATTTGAAAGAGGTCGATAATATGGCAAATCCGATTTCGATTGATACAGAAATGATTACGCTTGGCCAGTTTTTAAAATTAGCAGATGTGATTCAGTCCGGCGGCATGGCGAAGTGGTTTCTGAGCGAGCATGAGGTGACTGTCAACAATGAACCTGACAATCGCCGCGGCAGAAAGCTTTACGTTGGAGACGTGGTCGCGATTGAAGGATTTGGTTCATTTCAAGTCGTCAATTAAAGCGGGTGACAGCGGTTGTATATCCAAAATTTAGAATTAACATCCTACCGTAATTATGAGCGCGCTGAGCTTCAATTCGAAAACAAGGTGAATGTGATCATCGGGGAAAATGCCCAAGGCAAAACCAATCTGATGGAAGCCATCTATGTCCTTTCGATGGCAAAATCACACCGCACCTCAAATGACAAAGAACTTATACGGTGGGACGAAGACTATGCTAAAATAGAAGGAAGAGTGATGAAGCGAAACGGGGATATCCCGATGCAGCTTGTCATCTCCAAAAAAGGTAAAAAGGGCAAGGTCAATCATATAGAGCAGCAAAAACTCAGTCAGTATGTCGGAGCGCTGAACACCATTATGTTTGCCCCTGAGGATTTAAATCTCGTCAAAGGAAGCCCCCAGGTGAGGAGGAGATTTCTCGATATGGAGATCGGGCAGGTTTCTGCCGTTTATCTGTATGATTTATCTCTTTATCAAAAAATCCTTTCACAGCGGAATCATTTTCTGAAACAGCTGCAAAGCCGGAAACAGACTGACCGGACCATGCTTGACGTTCTCACTGATCAGCTGATTGAAGCAGCCGCAAAAGTTGTCGCCAAACGTCTGCAGTTTACGGCGCAGCTTGAAAAATGGGCGCAGCCGATCCATTCCGGCATTTCCCGGGGACTTGAAGAACTGACGCTTAAGTACCACACGGCGCTTGATGTATCAGATCCCAAAGATTTGTCGAAAATAGGTAACAGCTACCAGGAGTCTTTTTCGAAATTAAAAGAAAAAGAAATAGAACGAGGCGTCACATTATTCGGACCGCATCGGGATGATGTCCTTTTTTATGTGAACGGACGCGATGTGCAGACGTACGGTTCGCAGGGACAGCAGCGTACGACGGCTTTGTCTTTGAAGCTGGCCGAAATAGATTTGATTCATGAAGAAATCGGAGAATACCCCATTTTACTTTTGGATGATGTACTAAGCGAGCTGGATGATTACCGACAGTCCCATTTGCTTCATACGATCCAAGGCCGTGTGCAGACATTTGTCACCACGACAAGCGTGGATGGCATTGACCACGATACCTTACATCAAGCAGGAATGTTCCGTGTGGAAAACGGTACGTTAGTGAAGTGAAGAAATGAGGTGAGCGATTGTATATTCATTTAGGTGACGACTTTGTCGTTTCAACACGCGATATCGTCGGCATTTTTGACTGCAAGGTCAATGTATCGCCGATCGTTGAAGAATTTCTGGACAGACAGAAAGAAAAAGTAGTGCCGTCCGTAAACGGCACGCCAAAGTCTATCGTAGTCACGACTGAGAATATATATTACTCTCCCTTATCTTCCGGCACACTGAAGAAACGTGCGCAATTTATGTTAGAAATAGATTCTTAGCGGATCTTTACAATGAATATATCGTTTAAGAAAAGTGTAGGTGAATGTGCATGGCTATGGAACAGCAGCAAAATAGTTATGATGAGAATCAGATACAGGTATTAGAAGGTTTGGAAGCTGTTCGAAAGAGACCGGGGATGTACATCGGATCAACTAACAGCAAAGGCCTTCACCACTTGGTGTGGGAAATCGTCGACAACAGTATTGACGAAGCCCTGGCCGGTTATTGTACAGATATTAACATCGAGATTGAAAAAGATAACAGCATTACCGTTAAGGACAACGGGCGCGGAATTCCGGTCGGTATCCAGGAGAAGATGGGCCGCCCTGCGGTTGAAGTCATCATGACCGTTCTCCACGCCGGCGGTAAATTTGACGGAAGCGGATATAAAGTATCCGGCGGTCTTCACGGTGTAGGGGCATCTGTCGTAAACGCCTTGTCGACCACTCTTGACGTTACGGTTCATCGTGACGGAAAAATCCACTATCAGGCGTACGAGCGCGGTGTACCTGTGGCCGATCTTGAAGTGATCGGTGATACTGATAAGACCGGAACGATTACGCACTTCGTTCCGGATCCGGAAATCTTCAAAGAAACAATCGTATACGACTATGATCTGCTTTCAAACCGTGTCCGGGAATTGGCCTTCCTGACAAAAGGCGTAAACATCACGATTGAAGACAAACGTGAAGGACAAGAACGGAAAAACGAGTACCACTACGAAGGCGGAATCAAAAGCTATGTTGAGTACTTAAACCGTTCCAAAGAAGTCGTTCATGAAGAGCCGATTTATATCGAAGGCGAGAAAGACGGCATAACGGTTGAAGTTGCATTGCAATACAACGACAGCTATACAAGCAACATTTATTCTTTCACAAATAATATCAACACTTACGAAGGCGGGACGCACGAAGCCGGATTTAAAACCGGTCTGACCCGTGTCATAAACGACTATGCAAGAAGAAAAGGGATTTTCAAAGAAAATGATCCGAATTTAAGCGGGGATGATGTGAGAGAAGGGCTGACTGCCATTATTTCAATTAAGCACCCTGATCCGCAATTCGAAGGGCAGACGAAAACGAAGCTCGGCAACTCCGAAGCGAGAACGATCACTGATACGCTGTTTTCTTCTGCGCTGGAAACATTCCTTCTTGAAAATCCGGACTCAGCCCGCAAAATCGTTGAAAAAGGTTTAATGGCCGCAAGAGCGCGGATGGCAGCGAAAAAAGCACGGGAATTGACCCGGCGCAAAAGTGCGCTTGAGATTTCCAATCTGCCGGGCAAACTGGCGGACTGTTCTTCTAAAGATCCGAGCATTTCCGAGCTGTATATCGTAGAGGGTGACTCTGCGGGCGGATCAGCGAAACAGGGACGGGACCGTCATTTCCAAGCTATTCTGCCGCTGCGCGGTAAGATTCTGAACGTTGAGAAAGCCAGACTTGATAAGATTCTCTCAAACAATGAGGTCAGATCAATGATCACGGCCCTCGGAACAGGAATCGGAGAAGATTTTAATCTTGAAAAAGCGCGTTATCATAAAGTGGTCATCATGACGGATGCAGATGTTGACGGCGCCCACATCAGAACGCTTTTATTAACGTTCTTCTACAGATACATGCGGGAAATCATCGAAAACGGCTATGTCTACATTGCCCAGCCGCCGCTTTATAAAGTGCAGCAGGGAAAACGGGTGGAATACGCTTATAACGATAAGCAGCTTGATGAGCTGTTAAAAGAGCTTCCGCAATCACCTAAGCCCGGCCTTCAGCGTTATAAAGGTCTTGGAGAAATGAACGCGACTCAGCTTTGGGAAACGACAATGGACCCTGCGACCAGAACGCTTCTGCAAGTCAATCTTGAAGATGCAATGGACGCTGACGAGACTTTTGAAATGCTGATGGGTGACAAAGTAGAACCGCGGAGAAACTTCATAGAAGCAAACGCCAGATACGTGAAAAATCTTGATATTTAACCAAGAAAGCCTTATTTTCGTTAAGAAATAAGGCTTTTTTCTCAAAGCGGCTTCTAAAGCCTCTGAAAACCCGCAAAACCCGTATATTCTACTAAATTAATGTGTATAAACACAAGTTTATTGATATAATGGAGAATAGTGAAATCGTATTGAAGATCATAATGGACAATCTACTCCCACATTATTTCATGTGATACTTCAGGGAGGTTTTTTTAATGAGTGAACAAAACACACCACAAGTACGTGAAGTCAATATCAGTCAGGAAATGCGGACATCCTTCCTGGACTATGCAATGAGCGTTATCGTATCCCGGGCGCTTCCGGATGTGCGTGACGGTCTGAAGCCGGTTCACAGACGGATTTTGTACGCGATGAATGATTTAGGCATGACCAGTGACAAACCATATAAAAAATCTGCCCGTATCGTCGGTGAAGTTATCGGTAAGTACCACCCGCACGGTGACTCAGCGGTTTACGAATCAATGGTCAGAATGGCGCAGGATTTTAACTATCGCTACATGCTTGTTGACGGACACGGCAACTTCGGTTCGGTTGACGGCGACTCAGCGGCCGCGATGCGTTACACAGAAGCGAGAATGTCAAAAATCGCAATGGAAATCCTTCGGGACATTACGAAAGATACGATTGATTATCAAGATAACTATGACGGCGCAGAAAGAGAACCTGTCGTCATGCCTTCGAGATTTCCGAATCTGCTCGTCAACGGAGCTGCCGGTATTGCGGTCGGAATGGCGACAAATATTCCTCCGCATCAGCTTGGGGAAGTCATTGAAGGCGTGCTTGCCGTAAGTGAGAATCCTGAGATTACAAACCAGGAGCTGATGGAATACATCCCGGGCCCGGATTTTCCGACTGCAGGTCAGATTTTAGGCCGGAGCGGCATCCGCAAGGCATATGAATCCGGACGGGGATCCATTACGATCCGGGCTAAGGCTGAAATCGAAGAGACATCATCGGGAAAAGAAAGAATTATTGTCACGGAACTTCCTTATCAGGTGAACAAAGCGAGATTAATTGAAAAAATCGCAGATCTTGTCCGGGACAAAAAAATCGAAGGAATTACGGATCTGCGTGACGAATCCGACCGTAACGGAATGAGAATCGTCATTGAGATCCGCCGTGACGCCAATGCTCACGTCATTTTGAATAACCTGTACAAACAAACGGCCCTGCAGACGTCTTTCGGAATCAACCTGCTGGCGCTCGTTGACGGACAGCCGAAGGTACTAAGCCTGAAACAATGTCTGGAGCATTATCTTGATCACCAAAAGGTTGTGATCCGGCGCAGAACGGCTTACGAACTCCGCAAAGCGGAAGCGAGAGCTCACATTCTGGAAGGTTTAAGAATTGCTCTCGATCATTTAGATGCCGTTATTTCTCTTATCCGCAATTCCCAGACGGCTGAAATTGCGAGAACAGGTTTGATCGAACAATTCTCACTGACTGAAAAACAAGCGCAAGCCATTCTGGATATGCGCCTTCAGCGATTAACCGGTCTGGAGCGCGAAAAGATTGAAGAGGAATATCAATCACTTGTTGCGCTTATCGCCGAGCTGAAAGATATTTTAGCCAATGAAGCAAGAGTTCTTGAGATCATTCGTGAAGAGCTCAATGAAATCAAAGAGCGTTTCAATGATGAGAGACGCACTGAAATCGTGACGTCCGGTCTTGAAACAATTGAAGATGAAGATCTTATCGAGAGAGAAAATATCGTCATCACACTGACCCATAACGGCTATGTTAAACGTCTCCCGGCGTCCACATACCGCAGCCAAAAACGGGGCGGAAAAGGCGTACAGGGAATGGGAACGAATGAAGATGACTTTGTGGAACACTTAATTTCCACATCAACGCACGATACGATCCTGTTCTTCTCTAATAAAGGGAAGGTATACCGTTCTAAAGGATATGAAATCCCTGAATACGGCCGTACGGCAAAAGGCATTCCGATTATTAACCTTCTGGAGGTTGAAAAAGGCGAATGGATTAATGCTATTATTCCGGTCAGCACGTTTGATGAGGAGCAATACCTCTTCTTTACGACCAAACAAGGGGTGTCGAAACGTACGGCACTGTCCCAGTTTGCGAATATACGGAATAACGGGCTGATCGCCCTAGGTCTCCGGGAAGACGATGAACTGATGGCCGTCCGCCTGACTGACGGCAAGAAACAAATCATCATCGGAACGAAGAACGGTTTGCTGATCCGTTTCCCTGAAGCAGATGTAAGACAAATGGGACGCACAGCTGCGGGTGTTAAAGGCATCACGCTGACAGACGATGATGTCGTAGTAGGCATGGAGATTCTTGAAGAAGACTCCCATGTCCTCATAGTGACAGAAAACGGCTACGGCAAACGCACACCGGCTTCAGAATACAGAGTTCAAAGCAGGGGCGGAAAAGGCCTTAAAACATGTAAAATCACTGACAGCAACGGTCCGTTAGTAACCGTGAAAGCAACAAAAGGCGAAGAGGACTTAATGATTATTACGGCAAGCGGCGTGTTAATCAGAATGGATATTAATGATATTTCCACTACGGGACGCGTAACACAAGGCGTCCGTCTGATCCGCATGTCTGATCAAGAGCATGTAGCCACTGTGGCGCTTGTGGAAAAGAATGAAGAAGAGCCGGAAGAAACGGAAGAAGTATAAACGAAAAAGCGCAGCTGCAACAGGCTGCGCTTTTACTATATAAAGAAATGAAAAAAAGCTTTGACACATAGCGATGATACTGATATAATTCTTTTTGTTGTCTTTTTAATAGAAAGGCAAGCCTAGCGAAAATATTTTTTAAAAAAGTATTGACCTAGCAAACTGAAAATGTTATGATTAAGAGGTCGCTTCGAGAGAAGCAACAAAGTTCTTTGAAAACTAAACAA
>NZ_ML064911.1:4951-79087 GCF_003676355.1 Bacillus sp. L75 | reverse complement strand
ATGACAACTTTTTTGAATTAGGCGGTAATTCAATTTCACTTTCAAATATATACACTAAAATAGAAAAAAAATATTCAGATTTGAATATAGTTGATTTATTCAAGTATCAAAAAATTAGTGAATTATCACATTTTATTAGTGTTATGAAAGAGGAGAATAAGAATTTAAAATTAAAATCAGTAAAATTGCCTCCAAAAATTCTTGCTAATAGAAAAGATAATAAAAATGAAAAGACAATAATTTTAGAAAAACAGTTAAAAATTAAGTTTAATAACTTAGAAGTAAGTAATAAAGTAATAAATACATTTTTATATTTATTTAGCAACTTTATAGAAAACGATGAATATTATGTATCCCTTTTAAAATCAAGCTATATAGATTTGGAAAAAATAAATATAGAAGAGTATAGTGATTTAACCGAGTTTATAAAAAACATAGAGGAAAATAAGATAAAAAGAAAGACAGTATCCAAAATAAATTTGCGTAGCAACCTGGGTTTAGAGAGAGATAATGCTCATATTAATGTTTTAATAATAGATAAACAAAAAGTCGAAAATAATATTAGCGAATCTTATGAATTTATATTTAGTTATTTAGTTAATGATAACAATATAAATCTCGAATTAATATTTAAAAATAATAAGTTGCGGGAAATCTCAGTAGAAAAGTTTTTTAATACTTATATAAATATTATTTCTGATTTAATATAAAAGTAGAAAGAGCACCTTTTTCAGGTGCTCTAAAAAGGTGAGTGATGTTTTTATGTTTAATGTTTTTGAACAACTAGATAAAAACGAAATTAAGTTCACTAAAAAAGAAATAGAAACCAAAGTCGCTATAATTGGAATAAGCTCGAGATTACCTAAATCAAATAACTTTAGAGATTTTTGGGGTAATTTGGTTAATGGAGTTGATTGTATTGGAGAAATAGATAGCCAGAGAAAAAAGGATTGCGATTATTTTTTTGAGAATAAAGGTATAGATACGAAAAAAATAAACTATCAGCAAATGGCTTTTGTAAACGATGTGGATAAATTTGATTACAAATATTTTAATATTCCTTATCAAGAAGCATCTTTGATGGACCCTCGTCAAAGATTATTTTTAGAGTCAAGTATTCATGCATTATTGGATGCAGGATACCCAGAAAAAAAAGTTAACGGAAGTAATATTGGTGTATACGTTGGTAGCAGTAATAGTGATTCAATATATAATTATGATAAGGTTATATATGATTCATCTATTCGAAATCCTGTAAGTATTGTTAATAATCTTCCTTCAATGATTGCTAGTCGGGTTTCTTATTATTTAGATTTAAAAGGACCTAGTATGACTCTAGATACTTCTTGTTCCTCCTCTCTTGTAGCAGTTCACGAAGCATGTAAAGCTATAATTCATAATGAATGTGAGATGGCTATTGCAGGGGGATGTAACTTAAATCTTATTCCTCTTCAGCATGAAGTAAGGCTCGGCATTGAATCGAGTACTTTTAGAACGAGGGCTTATGACAATGACTCAGATGGAACAGGATTTGGAGAAGGTATTATTACATTTATTTTAAAACCTTTATTCAGTGCTTTAAGAGATAATGATAACATTTATTCTGTGATAGAAGGAAGTAGTGTAAGTAATCAAGGGTTTTCTTTTGGGGTTGCTACTCCAAGCATTGAAGGACAGGAAAACCTTATTTCGGAAAATATTAGCAAGTCCAATATAGATATCAATGACATTTCGTTTATAGAAGGGCATGGAACAGGAACTGCAATTGGAGATGTAATAGAGATAGAAGCAATCAATCGTGCTTTCTCCGAAATTAACAAAAAAAATTATTTGCCTATGGGGTCTGTAAAAAATAATATAGGTCATTTATTAAGTGCATCCGGAGCTGCTGGATTATTAAAAAGCGTGCTTGCATTAAAAAATCAAATGTTTCCCCCAACGATAAATTATAATACTCCTAATAAAAATATAGATTTTAGTAACTCACCTGTGTTTATTAATACTGAGAAAGTAGAGTTACATAAAAAAGAATTGCTGTTAGGATGTATAAGTTCTTTTGGTATGAGCGGAACTAATTGCCATATGATTATTTCTAATTACGACAAAAAAAGAACTATTCCAAATGAGGATTGTTTAGAGCCTCAAATATTCACATTTTCTGCAAACGATTTGGATACTTTAACTTTTCTATTAAGTGATTTATATAATTTTCTTCTTGAAGAGAATCTGATGCTACTAAGTGATATTGGATATACATTGAATTGCAGAAGAGATCATTTAGCAAATAGAGTGGCTATAATAGCATCATGTAAGGAAGATTTATTAGAAAAATTAAAAGAAGCATTAAATAAGATTCAACAAGGAAATAAAATTATTAAAGATAGTGAAATTTATTTTAACGTTAATGATATAACCTCTAATGTAAAAGAATTGTCTTTAGGAGATGAGTCTCAAGACGATTTAAGGCAAATTTGCAGAAGGTATATTATGGGCGGTGAAATAAGTTGGGACATGTATTATAAAGAATATAATCAAGTTGTTTCTTTGCCTGTTTTCACCTTTAAGAAAACTCGGTGCTGGTATAGTGAAGAAAAAATAGACTTTGTCTTAAATGACGATGTTATTTTAAATGAAAAAGAAAAAATTGTAGTTGAAACATGGGCAAAACTATTTGGCCTAAATAAAATAGACTTTTCTCAAGATATTTACCAAGTAGGTGGAGATTCCTTGAGCTTGGTAAGTATGTATCATGAAATAGAGTCGAAAATACCCAATATTTCATTAGAAGTGTTTATAGAAAAAGAAACATTAAATGAAATTCTAGATTACGTTAATGAAGCATCACAAAAAAATAATGAAACAGATGAATTAATTTTTGAAAAGAATAATTGTAAAGTTTATAAATTCTCGAATGGAATAAATAATTCAAACACGTATTTAATTTGTAATCGTCATAAGAGTATCCTTATTGATTCTGGAGTTAGTTTAGAATATTTAACAGAGTTCTGTGAAAGATTGAAATTGAATCGAATAGATTATATTGTTCTTACACATGCTCACTTTGATCATACTTATTCTGCAAATGAAATAAAAGAAAAATTCAATTGTAATTTCATAATTCATGAAAGAGAAATAAATTTTGCGAGAGATATCATAAATAATGGACTTGCCCTTCTTGGGAAAAGTTTTACGTTTGAAAGCGATGATATCCTAATTAAAGATAAATATACAGTTTTAAACATTGGAGATATTAGCCTCAAGATAATTCTCAGTCCGGGTCATACAACAGGTAGCGTATGCGTGCTTTATGACAATTTTTTATTTACAGGTGATACTATTTTTAAAGATAAAAAAGCAAAACCCGATAAAAAAACAGGAAATGAAGATTATTTAAAGAAATCCATTTCTTATTTAATTAATAATACTGAAGATAATACTATAATATGCCCTGGTCATGAAGATATTACAACAATTTCATTTGTGAAAAAAAGAATTTATGATTTTTGATTTTATTTTATGAGGTGTTTAGATGTGAAGTTGGTGATTAGTGACAGTGTTTCGGATTTTTTTGATAAGATTTCTTCTCTGCTTTTCTTAAAACACGAAGGATTCTTCAAAGATTATAGCATTAAAATGGGTATAAAATTAGATAATGAATATTTTGTATTACTAGATGATCTTAAAAGAATAAAAGAGTTAGATAGTGAGTTTTTAAATTTTTATTTTGGCAGCTTTTGCGACTACAAAGATGTTAGGAATGCAAATATTTTTTGTTTAGCCACAACCTTTTTTAAAATACCACAAATTTATACGAAAGATTTTTTTGAAATTATTGATTATTTGTCTGCAGTTACAGAAGAAGAGATAAGAAAAAATATTTTAGAGTCTCTAATTTATTTACAAGGAGATCTTAAAACTGAAACATCTACCCAACAGTATTTAAATGATAGGGAAAGTTTATTTGAGCTACTTAATAATCTAAATATCAAGCCCGAATACAAGTGGATCATATTTAAGGTAATGAAATCTCCTAAAACTTATGTAGATCAATTTTGCAATAAATTAATGTTGGTGAATGGTTATCTTAACGAGGCGATTTATAATTTAATTAAATTTAGAGATGAGTGGATGAATCAATTAAAAAACATAAATATGGATTTTCCAAAAAAGATAATCAGTACGTTAAAAGGTAAGGAATACTTATCTTGTAATTATATTAATATATATCCAACACTTTTACCTTACACTGCAACTATTACGAAAAGTGAAGATAACATTTATGTTGGACTGGGGTATAAAGTTGATGAAATTTTTGAAAATACATTGGAGAAAGCAGAGATTAATCACATCATTGATTTTTTGAAGCTTTTATCGGATAAAAGTAAGTTCAAGATATTAATCTTACTTAGTCATAAAAAAATGTATGCTAATGAGATTGCTGAACAGCTAAATTTAACCAACGCAACGATTTCACACCATATGAGAATTTTGACATTGCAAGGTTTAGTTGAGAGTGCGAGAAATCAAAATAAAACATACTATTATCTTAATTCTTCTAAATTTCATTCTCTTCTAAATGGATTATTAGGGAAATTTAAGTCTGCTTTAATTTTAGAGAAAGAGGAGTAAAATTAAGTGTATAAAACAGTTTATGATTTTATAGTTGATGCTGAAAATCGAGATGATAAAGGAATTACATTTATAAATGGATCCGATAATGAAGTATATATTTCTTATGCTCAATTATTTGAAAAATCCAGAAAAGTATTAGGTGTTTTACAAAAAAAGGGTTTAAGAAAGAAAGATGAACTAATTATACAAATTGAGGATAATGAACAATTTATTAAAGTTTTTTGGGCGTGCATATTAGGTGGAATCATACCTATTCCTTTAAGTGTGGGGTATAATGAAGAGCATAAACAAAAAATACTTCGTATATGGAGTATTCTTAATAATCCTTATTGTATTTCTGATCAAAGAACATTACATTCACTTGAGAAAGTTGCGGATGCAGAAACTTATTCATCAATTGTAAAACAATCAATTTATTTAGATGAAATTAAGAATTCTAATGAAGTGGGTGAATTAATTTCCCCTAAACCAGAAGAAATTGCTTTTATTCAATTCTCTTCTGGTACAACTGGAGATCCTAAAGGTGTAATATTAACACATAAAAATCTTATTACCAATATATCAGCATTAAATGAGGCTTGGGAGACATCGAAATCCGATTCCTCACTAAGCTGGATGCCTTTAACTCATGATATGGGCCTCATTGCTATTCACTTAGCATCAACGTATAAAAAAATTCAACAATATATAATTCCAACCTCCGTTTTTATCCGAAGACCGACTTTGTGGTTATTGAAAACACATCAACACCGTGTTACACAATTATACTCCCCTAACTTTGGATATAAGTTTTTGTTGGATAACTATAAAAAAAATCAAATCTATAACTGGGATTTAACTTGTGTTAGATTATTAGCTAATGGAGCAGAACCAATTTCTACTTCTTTGTGCCAGAGATTTTTAGAAGAAATGAAACAATTCGGATTAAAATATGAAACCTTAAATACTGTATATGGTTTAGCTGAGGCTACAGTTGCTGTTAGTGTCCCAAAATTAGGAAACCCTTTTGTTCCTGTAACCCTTAATAGGGAAGCTTTAGAAGTAGGTCAAAAAATTCAAAAAACTGTTGAAGAAAAAAAGGGATTAACTTTTGTTGAAGTTGGCCCGGCTGTACGTCATTGTTCTTTCCGTATATGTGATTCTAATAATTACGTTCTGGATGATGATTTTATAGGTCATGTGCAAATAAAGGGGGAAAACGTAACGTCTGGGTATTACAATAATGAATCTGCTACCAAAGACGCTATAACTGCAGATGGATGGTTAAATACAGGAGACCTTGGGTTTATACATAATAATAGTTTGGTTATTACCGGAAGAACAAAGGATATCATTATAAAGAATGGCCAAAATTATTATTCACATGATATAGAGAGAGTAGCAGAGAATGTAAAGGATATTGAATTAGGTAATGTTGTGGCATGCGGGGTCCCGAATGAAACAAAGGCGGAAGAAGATCTTGTGATATTTGTAAAATGTAAGCAAAGTTACGATATTACAACAGCAGAGAAGGAATTGAAAAGAGAATTAACAAAACAATTGGGTTTGAATGTACATCAAGTTATACCTGTTAGGAAAATTTTCAAAACTACAAGCGGTAAAGTGCAACGTTCTAAAATGAAGGATTTTTATAAAGAGTTAATTCTGTCTTGATTAAGTTTTACATTTAATCGTATTTTATACCATCTCTGTCTTGTGTATGAATTACCTGATATTTCTTGTGAGAATTTATTTGGAATAAGAAATACTATTGATATGACATTATCAATAGGAGGACTGTTTAATGGCAACAAGACAATCAGTAGATGAACATCTCCAAAGAAGCGAACAGGCGTATGAATTTGCGAATGAGCAATTTATGACCGCTTCAAAACAAGAGCATTATAATGATAATGAGTACAGTGAAGCGCAAATGATGCTTGAAAACGCGGTGAATGAATTAAACAAGCTGTCATTATCTGCGAATGATCAGCAAAGAGAGCAGCTTTATCGAATGAGATTGCAGCTGCAGACCTTGCAAAACAATATGATTTTGCAGCGTAATTTTGATTACTGACCGCGCCGTTTCAAATGGTTCAGCAAACCTGCCGGAATCCCGGCGGGTTTTTTTGTATTTTTTTAAAAAAAGAATTGACAATAGGGCGGAGTGTGTTTATTGTATTACGTGTACTACTTGATGTAATACACATAAAACACTCAAAAAATGAAATCGACATATAAATGTTAAGCATAGGGAAGGGGAACTTTCATGAAAAACAAAAGATCCGTAAAACAAGATGTGCCTCTTATTATCGCCGCCTCGGTTTTGGCAAGCAGTCTGTTTGTCGTTCTTGTCATCATCGGTTTTCAATGGCAGAACATTTAAAGAAAGAGAGCAGCTCGTAAAAGAAAGAAGGGAAGTAAATGATTCAAATCGATCCGAGAAGCTCAACTCCGATTTATGAGCAGATTATACAGCAACTGAAAGAGCTTTGTTTAAAAGGGATCATGAAGCCGGGGGATAAACTTCCTTCTGTCAGGGAATTGGCAACGATCATTATCGCCAATCCGAACACAGTCAGCAAAGCGTACAAGGAGCTCGAACGCGATGGTGTCATTGAAACGCTGAGGGGAAGAGGAACGTATATATCGGAGAATGCAAAAACGACATTGGTTGAAGGGAAGATGACGATGATAAAAGAGCAATTGAAACAGCTCATCATCGATGCCCATTACGCGGGAGTTGAGCTGGAGAAGCTGCAGGAATGGATAAAGGAAATCAGCGCTGATGTGAAAGGAGGCAAGGATCATGATTGAATTGCGGAATCTCTCAAAAACGATAGACGGTAAAGAAGTGCTCAAGGATATTTCGCTCACCATCGGAAAAGGGGAAATTTTCGGGCTGCTCGGGCGAAACGGATCAGGGAAAACAACACTGCTCCGGCTCATTCAGCAGATTCTGCTGCCGGATCAAGGGACGGTTTTATTTAATCAGGTGGAAATAAAGCGGCATCCGAAAGTAAAACAGAACATCATTTATATGCCTGTTGAAAATCCTTTTTATGACAAGTATACATATAAACAGCTTGTTGCAATTGTAAGCAGAATCTATCCGAATTTTGATGTGACTTACGCCAATGAGCTGATGAACAGGTACGGCATTCCGGAAACGAAGAAATACCGTGAATTATCGACAGGCCTGAAAAAACAGCTTGCGCTCGTCCTTGCCTTTGCTTCACGCCCGGCTCTTATCCTTTTGGATGAACCGACGGACGGAATTGACGCCGTAACGCGTCATGACGTGCTGCAGCTTATGGTGGATGAAGTGGCTGAACGGGAAACGAGCATTCTGATTACCTCACACCGTTTAGAAGATATTGAGCGAATGTGCAACCGGATCGGGTTTTTGGAAGGAAATCAGCTGACGAATGTGATGGACTTGGATGATATGAAGGAAGAGTACATGAAAATCCAAATGGCATTTGAAGAGGACGTCGCCTTGAAGATCAGAGAACAAAACATACCGATTCTCGACCATGCCGGTGTGTTTTATACGGTGCTGATTCAAAAGAACGATGAGAAGAAAAAGAACTTTCTGCAAGAGCTGCGGCCGAAAGTATGGAATGAACTTCCTGTGAACTTAGAAGAGGTCTTCATCGCGAAGTTTGGAGGGAACCGGAGATGGTAGACAGGGGATTGCTGTACAGGGAATGGGTGCAGAATCGAACTGTTCTTGTGATGGTCGGCATTTTTTTAGCGGCGGTCAATCCATTTGAAGTGTTAAATACCTATCTGGTTTATCAAGGCTGTCTGGACACCCACGGAGCATATTGTAAGTTTTATGTGAATTCTTTGGATAGCGGAATGCTGAACTTGAACTGGGCGCCCGCTGTCATCTTAGCGGTTTGCTTATTCGGACTGGAACGTACGAAAGGAACGATTGATGCGCTTTTCAGTCTGCCTTATTCCCGCGCTCAGGTGTTTCACACTAAATTTTGGCTCGGGGCGGCGGTCATTACCGGCGCTCAGGTGATCGGCTACGGGCTGGCTGAGCTGCTCATTCTTCTGTTAAAGCCTGAGCGCGTATATTTCTTCCACCATTACAGCGTCGGAGAGATTATTGTGAGTATTTTGGCTTTTGCATTGGTCGCGAGTGCAGGCTGCTTAACGGGCAATACGTTCGCCCAGCTGTTAACGGCGTTTACTGTGTCGATAGCGCCTTACCTGATTATTACGCTGCCGCTGTCCAATGTAGAAGTCATCTTCGGAGTCAGCATGTATGAGCTGATGCCGTCAGTCGAGGCTTATCTCAAAGTAAACAATCTTTTTCAATACTTGATTCCGATCATGTACATAGATACAGATTGGGTATCTGCCAGCAAGTATATATTAATCATCCCGGCAGTGATGAGCATTGTATTTTATGCCATCGGGTACTTTTGCTATGTCAGACAGCCGGTGGAACGGAACGGCCGTTTTTTTCTCTGGAGACAGCTTGACCGGCCCATTCAGATTGTGGTGATCATCATCGCCGTTCTCGGTTTTGGCTTGGCGGGGTACTCGACGGGACAGACGATGACAGGGTATGTGGCCGGGATGCTGGTTGGAGGAGCGGTCGGATTTTTGGTCAGTTATTTTGCCATATATAAAAAAACGAAGCATGTGTAAGAAAGGAGGACCGGAATGATACCGCGGGGATTGTTGTACACAGAATGGAAGAAAAATCAGTGGTTGTTTTTATGCAGCGGCATTCTTTTAATGGCGGCAAACCCTTTTTTGGTTTATAACAACTACTCAACATATCAAGAATGTTTGAATAACCAAGCTCTTCAAGATTGTGAATTCGTTGTCAATTATACGAATGGGTCGCCTCTTTCCTTCAGTTGGATTGTGAGTGTCATCATTGCCGTCTTCTTATTAGGCTTGGAACGGACAAAGGGAACGATGGATGCTTTGTTAAGCATGCCATACAGCAGAGGCCAAATCTTTCAGACTAAATTCTGGCTCGGCGGGGCAGTTATTGTTGTTCCTCAGGCGATAGGCTATGGAGCGGCGTCATTGCTGATATCTTTGCTGAAACCGAGCCATACGTACGATTTTGATCATTTTTCAATCGGAATGATTGTCATCAGTTTTATGGCTTACGCCTTGTTAATGGCATCCGGCGCATTAACGGGACAGATATTCGCCCAGCTGTTAACGGCGTTTACCGTCACGGTTCTGCCCTTTTTACTCATCGGTCTGCCGGCCGCGAATTTAGAGGTTGTTTTCGATTTTAGTGTCGGAGATCAATTTTCTTTTATCAGCAGTTATATCGAATCCCGTCTTTTTATATTTGTAACCCCTATTGGATATGTGTTTAACGACTGGATCAGAGAAAGGGATTTGGTTTTAATCATTCCGATTGTGATGAGCCTTGTCTTTTATCTGATCGGTTACGTCAGCTTTCTGAAACATCCGAATGAACGGAACGGCAGATTCTTTCTTTGGAGTAAATTGGACCGGCCGGCGCAGATCTTGGTGATTGCCTTTGCCGTTATGGGTTTCGGCGTTTTCGGATATGGGGTCACAGACACGATGTTCGGCTATTTAGCCGGCATTATCTTCGGTGCGGTTATCGGGTTTTTCATCAGTTATTTTACGGTTTACAGAAAGTCAAAGCATATGTAGATCTGTTTGAAAATGAGCAGTTTGGAGGAAGGCAAGGTGCCGATTAGCGGTTTGCTTTATAAAGAATGGAAGCAGCGGCAGACGCTGCTGCTGCTTACAGCGGGGTTCTTATCTATCTTAGGCCCTTTGGCAATTATAAATGAGTATTTTCACTATAAGGATTGTTTGAGTGCGTTTCATCAATATTCAGGTTCAGTTTGTACGTTCAGCATTGATTACAGCAATCGGAATTTGATTGGGCTGCATTTCATTCCTCCGGTTATGATAGGGCTTTTTTTGATAAGAGGAGGCAGGGCTGAAAGGATGTTTACACTGAGTCTTCCGTATTCGAGAAGCCGGATATTTCATACGAAGTTTTTCTTGGGAGCAGCCGTGTTAGCCGGCTCGCAGTTTGTTTCTTACGGAGTATCTGACATATTGTTTCTAGCGCTTAAACCTGACGCTGTCCATCATTTTCAATCATTCAGCGCAGGGATGCTGGTCATCAGCTTGATGATTTATGCATTAGTGACAGCTGCCGGCACGATAACGGGCAATTTAGCGGCGCAGCTGATCACAGCGTTCACGGTTTCCGTCTTTCCGATCGTGGTTATGACGATTTACCTGTTAAACGCTGAGTTCCTTTTTGGCAGGCAGGCTGTGCCGGATATTGATTTCCCTTGGAGCGGATTTCTGATCTATTTCATGCCTGCCGCTTACTTCCATACATCATGGATGTATTACATGAAACACGCATTGTTAATCTCCGCATTAATGGGATTTTGTTTCTATCTATTCGGCTATGTGAATTTCCTGAAAATGCCGAGTGAACGAAGCGGACATTTTATCCTAAGCAAACACATTGAACGCACCATTCAAGTGCTCGTCATGGTGCTCAGTATGCTGGGAAGTGCGGGGGTATGCGGATATGCTTATAACGGTTCGTATACCGGTTACATATTCGGCATGCTTATCGGCGCGGTTATCGGGTTTTTCATCAGTTATTACTTCATCTATAAAAAAACGAAACAGATATAAGGGGGAGTGGTGTACGTGATAGAAGTACAGCATATTGATCATTCATTTAAAATCGGCAGGAAAGGCAGAGAGAGTGAGGTTCCGGTATTGAAGGATGTCTCTTTGACCGTTGAAAAAGGGGAAATTGCCTGTATCGTCGGTCGGAGCGGTTCCGGAAAATCAACGCTTCTGAATTTAATATCCGGATACATAGCGCCGACGAAGGGCCGTATCGTCATTAACGGCACTGATGTGACGGGCTTCAGTGAAAAAGAGTGGGCGCAGTTCCGCCTCGGGCATTTCGGCTTTATTTTTCAAAGTTTTCAGCTCATTCCGAGTCTGACAACCTATGAAAATGTTGAAATGCCGCTTGCCTTAAAAGGCGTCAAACCGTCTGAACGCAAGCAGAAAGTCGCGGACATGCTGAAACGGGTCGGACTTGAGAATCATGCGAATCATTATCCGAATGAGCTGTCAGGCGGCCAGCAGCAGCGTGTCAGTATCGCAAGAGCCCTGATTTTAAATCCGTCAATTATTTTAGCTGATGAGCCGACGGGAAGCCTTGATTCAGAAACGGAACTTGAGGTGCTTGCATTAATTCAGCAGCTGAACCGGGAGCGCGGGATTACATTTGTCATCATTACGCATGACGATGAAGTCGCTTCGATCGCGCATTCAAAATTCCAGCTGCATGACGGTGTATTAAAAGGGGGCGTTACTGTTGAGATTTAAGGATCAGATTCACTTTATCAGAAGAAATATGAAGAAAAACCGGCTGCGTGTTTTCATGACGGTGCTGGCGACGACAATGGCGTGCGCGTTTTTAGTGGTGCTGGCTTCCGTCGGATTCGGCATCCAAAAAACGATTACAGACATTACGATGAGCCAGCAGATTGTTACGGAAATCAATGTGCTCGGCCAAGAGAACGGAAAAGCCGTGAAGAAATCAGACTTGGAAAAGTATAAAAATGTCAAGTCTGTCGTTGAAAGAACACAAGTGTATGAACCGAACAAAGCGTCATTGGGAAACCGAACAAATGAAGATTCAGCCATTGTGCTGACAAACATGAACGATGAAGTCAAAGCCAATATGGAGCTTGATCAGGGAAGAGTCGCCCGTACAGAGAATGAAATCGTGGTCGGCTATGATTTTGCGAAGAACCTATTGACGAAAAAAGAGGCTGACGCTTACGACAAAGAGTTAAATGATCACCAAGGCGACATGTCGGAGGTGAAAAAACCAAAAGGCTATACGAAAGACCTGCTTAATAAAACGATACAGCTGAGCATCTCCAAAACAAACAAAGACGGAGACGTTGAGAAAACGAAAACGTACGACTTTAAAGTAGTCGGAATTACAAAAAAACCGTCCCAAGATTGGATGGAGGATACAAATATTTTTGTGAGTGATCAATTCAAGAAAGACTTCTCAACATTCTTGGATCTGAAGAATGGAAATGCGGAAAAAAGCATCAATGTGTATGCGGACAAATTCGATCATGTCGATCAGCTTACCCATGACCTCACGAATGACGGCTTTTATGTCAGATCTGTCACTACCGAGCTGAAGGGCGTCAACACCTTTTTCCTTGTCTTTAAAATCGGCCTGATCTTTGTCGGCTTTATCGCCGTCGTGATTTCTGCCATCGGTATTTTCAATACGATGACGATGGCGGTGACGGAACGAACGCAGGAAATCGGGATTATGAAAGCAATTGGCGCAAGCCCGTCCATCATCCGCAGAATGTTCCTGATGGAAAGCGCCTATATCGGGATATTAGGTTCTGTCATCGGGATTATCATTTCTTACGGAGTGAGTTTTGCCGTCAATCTGGCTGTGCCGGTTATTTTGAAAGCGGTAGGGGGAAACACCGGAGCCGAAGATCTTCATTATACCTTCTCCTATATCCCGCTCAGCCTCGTTGTGATCGCAGTTGTCATTTGTGCGGGGGTCGCGGTGATTTCCGGTATGAATCCGGCCCGCAAAGCGACAAAAACCAACGTTCTGACTGCATTAAGAAGAGAACTGTAAAGGAAAAAAGCCGGCTGGACATCAGCCGGTTTTTCCTCTATCTATCAGAAAAGGGCGGATACCATGTTTCACATTTTGTTAATAGAAGATGATAACACTTTGTTTCATGAGATGAAAGAGAGATTAACGGGCTGGTCATTTGCGGTGCACGGAATAAAAGATTTCAGCCGGGTCATCCGGGAGTTTACCGAAATCAAGCCTGATTTGGTGATCATTGATGTACAGCTGCCGAAATTTGACGGCTTTCATTGGTGCAGAATGATACGTTCCCAATCAAACGTGCCGATACTCTTTTTGTCCTCGCGCGATCATCCCGCGGATATGGTCATGTCGATGCAGCTCGGGGCAGATGATTTTATTCAGAAGCCTTTTCACTTTGATGTGTTAATCGCGAAAATACAGGCGGTGTTCCGCCGTGTGCATCAATACGGCACAGAACCGGCGCTGATGAAAAGATGGTGCGGGGCGGTCATTGACACAGAAACCAACACGGTCAGCCGTAAAAACGGTTCGGTCGAGCTGACCAAAAACGAAATGCTGATCTTAAAACTGCTGGCTGAGCAGAAAAATAAAATCGTCAGCCGGGAAGAACTCATCAGAAGCCTATGGAATGATGAGCGTTTCGTCAGTGATAATACGCTGACGGTGAATGTCAACCGGCTGCGGAAAAAACTCGATCAATTAGGCATCGGGAAAATGATTGAAACCAAGGTGGGGCAGGGATACATCGCAAAGGAAGAAGACGGTCTTTATGATTAAATCATTTCTGCTCGAAAGAAAGAGCTGGATCGCGATGTTTCTTTTGCAGCAGGCTGTGCTTCTTTTTGCGGCATATATTGATCCGTCTATTCCGTTTTTTTCGGTGCTGTATTTCGTTTACCTGTCTCTTCTTGTGTTTCTTGTATTTCTCTTGTTCCGCTATCGTAAAGAGACCGCCTATTATAAAAGCTTAAGAGAGTGGGACGCCAATTTAGACATGTCTTATCTTAAAGCGCCTGACAGTCCGTTTGAGTCTATCGTTGAAGAAAGCATTGAAGGGCAGACAGAGCAGTTAAGAAAAAGCTCACTTCACCTTCAGGCGGCGTCAGAGCATGAAAAGGACGATCTGATGTCATGGATTCACGAGGTCAAAACACCGCTGACAGCGATGCATCTCATGATCGAGCGCCTTGATGAACAGCCGCTGAAAGCCCCTTTGCTGTATGAATGGCTGCGGATTCACCATCTCCTGGACCAGCAGCTTCATCAGAAACGATTGTCCTTTATTGAAAATGATTTATCATTCCAGCGAATTCAGCTCAGACCGCTCGTTTTCAAAGAAATTAAAAATCTGCAATCATGGTGTATACAAAAAGGGATCGGGTTTGACATTCAGCTTGATTCACCAGACGTTCACAGTGACGGAAAATGGCTTTCCTTCATCATCAGGCAGCTGTTAAGCAATGCCGTCAAATACAGTGAGGCGGATGACATTACCGTAAAAAGCTATGAACAAAACGGCCGGGTGCATGTGGATATCGAAGACCGCGGCATCGGCATCGAGCCCAAAGATCTTCCGCGCATTTTTGAAAAGGGATTTACCTCGACGCGAATGAGGCGTGATCACGCGTCAACGGGGATGGGCCTGTATTTGGCTCGAAAAGCCGCGGCTCCGCTTCTTATCCAGATCAGCGTGCGCTCTGAGCCGGAAAGCGGCACGGTTTTTACCTTGGTGTTTCCGAAACAGAACGATGCCGTCAGCATGTTCAGCGTGTGACAAAAGTGTCACATGCTTTTCTCTTTTGTTCGCTTAATCAAACGAAAAAAACGGCTTCTGTTTTTAAAATAAAGATAACCAATGTAAAAGGAGAATCAGAACGTGATGATTTTAGAAGCAGGCAATATCCAAAAAAGCTACGGAAACAAGCTGAATAAACAAGAGGTGCTGAAAGGAATTGATCTTCAGATTCACAAAGGGGAATTCGTCAGCATTATGGGCCCGTCGGGATCAGGGAAAACGACCCTTTTGAATGTGCTTTCCTCCATTGATAAAGTGAGCGCGGGCACCATTAAACTGAATGAGACGGAGATTACATCCATGAAAGAAAAGCAGCTTGCCGAATTCAGAAAACGGCATCTCGGCTTTATTTTTCAGGATTATAATTTATTGGACACCCTGACCGTGAAGGAAAACATACTTCTGCCGTTATCCATTACGAAAATGTCTAAGAAAGAGGCGGACCTGCGATTTGCCGAGACGGCAGAGGAGCTTGGGATCTATGATTTGAGACATAAGTATCCGAGTGAAATTTCCGGCGGGCAAAAACAGCGGACGTCTGCCGCAAGAGCTGTTATTCACGAGCCGGGCATTATTTTTGCTGATGAGCCGACCGGAGCGCTCGATTCAAAGGCTGCCACGGATTTACTGAATAAACTCAGCCGTCTGAATCAAAAACGCCGCGCCACCATTGTGATGGTGACGCATGATCCGGTTGCCGCCAGCTATTCCGGACGTGTGGTTTTCATTAAAGACGGCCGTGTGTATACACAGCTGAATAAAGGCGGTCAGGACAGACCGGACTTTTTTCAGGATATTATGAAAACGCAAAGTGTATTGGGCGGGGTTCAGGCATGAGTATTCATCATTTGATCTTCCAGAACCTGAAAAAGAATATGAAAAACTATTACCTTTACGTTTTTGCGCTGGTGTTCAGCGCCGCCCTTTATTTCGCGTTTGTCACGATGCAATACGATCCGGCGCTTGATGAAATGAAAAGCTCCATAAAAGGAGCGGCGGCAATCCGGGCCGCCTCTGTACTGCTTGTGGCGATCGTGTCGGTATTTCTTTTATACGCCAACACCATTTTTATTAAACGGCGCGGCCGGGAAATCGGCTTATTCCGATTAATCGGCATGACGAAAATGCACATTTTCCGCATACTCAGCACAGAAAATTTCATTTTGTATTTCGGATCGATTTGGATCGGTATTTTTGCCGGCTTTTCTCTCTCGAAATTATGTATGATGATGCTGTTTCATACAGTCGGTGTGAAAGCCTCTGTCTCACTGTTTTTTTCAAGCAAGGCGCTCGTTCAGACGTTAATTGTGTTCGGGGCGATTTACGTGCTGATTATGATGATGAATTACTTATTTATTAAACGGCAAAGCATTTTGTCTTTATTTAAAACCGCGTCATCGTCAGAAAGCGGCATAAGACGGCTTTCTTGGGTGCAGATGTCGATCGGTGTTGTCGGTATTGCGGCCATTATCGCCGGCTATGCCGTGTCCGCGGATTTATTCGGAGGCAGTTTTACGAGCATGAATGAACTGTTTTCGGCCATGGTGTTTATTCTCGGCTCGGTCATTATCGGAACCTATCTGTTTTATAAAGGTTCGGTCAGCTTTCTGGCAAATCTCATCCGGAAATCAAAAGGCGGGTATCTGAATGTCAGTGAAGTGCTGTCTTTGTCATCCATCATGTTCCGGATGAAGTCAAACGCCGTCCTGCTGACGATTATTACGACTCTTTCGGCGCTGGCAATCGGTTTGCTGTCTTTAAGCTATATCTCGTACTATTCCGCGGAAAAATCGGCTGAGCAAAATACAGCCGCGGACTTTGCGTTTGATAACCAAAAGGAGACTGACTCATTTACCGCTTTATTGAAGAAAAATGGAATTGAACACAAAGTGAAAACAATCAAGACCATTCAAGCCGGTGTCAATATGAAGAACATCATAAACGGCGACATGAAAAGCTTTCAACAAGACCCGTCCAGCTTGGCGCTGCCGATTATAAGCGAGAAAGACGCAGAAGGGACGGAGCTTTCTGACGGAGAAGCCGTGTTTACCGGATATAATGATATGATGAAAAGATTTCTCGACCTGAAAACGTCAGGTTCCATTGATATAAACGGCAAAACGGATAAAATACCGCTGGCGTATAAGGGCTTGAAGAACGACTTCCTTCTGTCATATACATTTACAAGCGGAGGGCTGCCGACCGTTATCGTCACGCAGCAGGTATTTGACCGGATCGAGAAAGATATCGACCCGTCCATTCAGGGAAAATCAAATCGGTTTTTCGGCATTACACTCAAACGTGAAGAGGACATCCAAAAAGCTGATGGTCTGTTTCAGGCGCAGCACTATTCTGACGGCGCGCTTTCACAATTTGAAACGGCTGACACCCAAAAGAAAAACATGGGGCTGATCATGTTTATTGTCGGCTTTTTGGGGTTAACCTTTCTGATCACCTCAGGCTGTATCCTTTATTTTAAACAAATGGGCGAGTGTGAGGATGAGAAGGCTGATTACACGATATTGCGGAAGCTCGGCTTCACAACGGGGGATCTGCTGAAAGGCATCCGCCGGAAGCAGGCGTATCATTTCGGGATTCCGCTCGTTCTCGGGCTGTTCCACAGCTATTTTGCCGTTCAGTCAGGATGGTTTTTATTCGGAACGGAAGTGTGGACGCCGATGATCATCGTCATGGCGCTGTATACGCTGCTGTACTCCATCTTCGGCATGCTGTCGGTGCTATACTATAAAAAGGTCATTCAATCCGCATTGTAAAACAAGTTGAGGAGCCTCCGCATAAGCGGAGGCTTTTTTTGTATGAATAGAAGAAAGCGATTTTTAAAAGAATAGACATACGTCATTTTCTCGCGCGGGGGAGCCTTATGCAGAAGTATTTTCAATTGAAATCTGAAACAGGAGCCTTTCATCTTTTTTCCAAGGAACACATTTTCACGCTTTTGGTCATCGGATTGCTTGGGGTGTGCGTGATCATATTCCGGAAACAGCTCAATCACGGCCGGCCGAGTCGCGTTTTCCGCTATGTACTGTTCATTCTCCTTGCCGTGTCGCAGATCAGCTATCATATATGGCTGCTTTGTCATCATGCCTGGTCGCTGAAAACAGCTCTGCCGCTGCAGCTGAGCGACCTTTCCGTCTATTTGGCAATGCTGATGGTCATGACAAAAAGCAAAAAACTGTTCGCCTTCCTCTATTTTGCCGGTTTGGGCAGCGCCGTACAGGCGATGGCAACACCTGATTTAGGGGCGTATTCTTTCCCTCATTTTCGGTACATCGTGTTTTTCGTCTCCCACGGCTGTGTTTTTCTTACCTGCCTATTCATGGCCGCTTCAGAAAGGTACAGACCGTCGGCGCGCGGACTGTGGGTGTCTGTGCTGATCGTAAATCTGTACGGGGCGTGTGTCTTTTTTATTGATCGTGTGCTGAATGCGAATTACTTATATTTAATGAAAAAACCGAAGACCGCTTCGCTTCTGAACGTTTTCGGACCTTGGCCGTGGTATCTTCTATCAATGGAAGCGGCGGTGATATTGAGCTTTTTCATTCTGTATATTCCGTTTTGGCTGCTGCGGAAAAGAGCATGAGGCCGGCCTGTTTTTGTGAATCCAATCATTTGTAATTTTTTCAACATTCCGGCATTATTTTTTTCAGATTCTGATGTTGAAAAAAGACGTCCGCGGCGATAGAATGAATGTGCTATGATAACGTGTTCGATACGGAGCCGCGGCTTGCGGTTTCCGTTTTTTCATGGGGTTTTTTATAGAGAGAGGGGGATCGGTATGCCGCGCGCTTTGAAGATATTAATCATCGGAATGTTTATCAATGTGACGGGCGCATCTTTTTTGTGGCCGCTGAATACGATCTATATTCATAATCATTTAGGGAAATCGCTGACTGTTGCGGGGGTTGTTCTGATGCTGAATTCCGGGGCCAGTGTGGCGGGGAATTTATGCGGCGGATTTTTGTTTGATAAAATCGGCGGATTCAAATCCATTATGCTGGGCATTATGATCACATTGGCAAGTCTTCTCGGACTCGTTCTGTTTCATCAATGGCCCGTTTATATTTGGCTGCTCATCATTGTCGGCTTCGGTTCCGGTATCGTGTTTCCGGCCAGTTACGCCATGGCGGGAGCGGTATGGAAAGAAGGCGGGCGGAGAGCTTTTAATGCGATTTATGTAGCTCAGAACGCAGGTGTCGCCGTGGGCTCGGCACTCGGCGGGATGGTTGCGGCGTACTCGTTTACGTACGTGTTTTTAGCCAATGCTATGCTGTATGTGCTGTTTTTCCTTATCGTATTTTTCGGGTTTCGAAATATCAAAACCCAAAATGCGAGCCAGGTTTCTGTTCTGGACTACGAGCCTGTCAGCAGCAGAACGAAATTTACGGCGCTTCTCATATTGAGCGGCGGGTATGTTCTCGGGTGGATCGCCTATTCGCAGTGGTCCACAACCGTTGCGTCACATACTCAAAGCATCGGTATGCCGCTTTCATTATACAGTGTGCTCTGGACCGTAAACGGAATATTAATTGTCGCCGGACAGCCTCTCATGGGAGCTGTTCTGAAAAAATGGTCCGGTGCGTTAAAAACGCAGATGGTCATCGGCTTTTGTATTTTTATCGTCTCGTTCGGCGTGCTTCTCAGCGCCAAGCAATTTCCGATGTACCTCACCGCAATGGTGATTTTAACCTTCGGAGAAATGCTTGTCTGGCCTGCCGTGCCTACCATTGCCAATCAGCTTGCGCCTAAGGGGAAAGAAGGATTTTACCAAGGATTCGTCAACAGTGCGGCGACGGGCGGCAGAATGATCGGGCCGCTCCTTGGCGGCGTGCTGGTTGATCAGTACGGAATGAGCGTGCTGCTGTTGATCCTGATGGTGCTTCTTGTTGTCAGCATCGCAGCGACGGTGCTGTACGACAAACGCCTGAAAACCGTTAATAAACAAAACGTCCAAGTGCGATGACGACATAAAAAAATCCCGCTGTTTCGGCGGGATTTTTTTGTTTATACGACCGGAAGCACGTTGACCGCGTCCTTAACGTTTAAATACGTCTTTAATGAAGAAAAGCTGGCATCAAGCTGATTCATTCTCATGGCGAGGGTAGGCTTGATCCCGGTGATAATCAATTCCGTGCCGATTAATTTAAGCAGGTGGTGCAATTTGAAAATCCGGTCTGCGGTCTGTTCGTTTACCTCGGCCAGACCTGATAAGTCTATAATTAAGTAATCATCTTTAGATGCGGTTAATATGTCCGTCAAAGTTGTCACAATTGAATCAAATCGTTCTTCCGTTAAGTTTCCCACTAACGGCAAGGCGGAGATGCCGTTTCGGATCGGAACAATCGGTGTAGACAGCGTCGTGATTTCTGTGAGGGAATCCTCAAGGAGCTTTTCGTATTCTTTCTGCTCTGTAATGTCTTTTTGAAAACCGACAAAATAGAGCTTGTCTTCAACATAAAGAGGATCAATGTTGAGTTCATTCCAAAACGGGGTGCCGTCTTTTTTGACATTTTTCAGCCGCACCGTGATCTTTTCTTTCTGGGTTAAGCTCTTTCTGATTTTCGCGACTTGTTGACGGTCGGTTTCTTTGCTTTGCAGAAATCTGCAGTTCTTACCTAATATCTCTTCGGAAGAGTAGCCTGTCATATCCATAAATCCCTGATTTGTATATATGATGGGATTGTCCTCAAGAGAGGGGTCTGTAATCACCACGCCGATGCGTGCGTGATCAAGCGCCTTTTTGATAAGCTCCAGCTGCTCCAGTTTTCCGAATACATTTGAGTCAGCCATGTAAAACCCCCTTTTGGCCGTAAAGCTGCGCGCTTTTTCAGCCATTGTTTCTCCCCTTTTTAAATGAATCTACAGTAACCGTAGCATAACATATGTTCTGATTCAAGCAGCCGAAGTTTGCAATTTGTCATTCGGGCTTGTCCTCATATACACTGAATATATAAGGGGAAGGCACATCATCGCTAAGTAAGTGACTAGGTCATTGTCACTGGGTGAAAAATGAATCTAATGCATCAAGCTTACCGATCATGTGTTCACATATAATGGAAGAAACAAGCTTTTTACTTTCCTGCTCAATCGCCGGTATGTAGATATCGAAAATCATCGTATTCGTAAGGGGGCTGGATGGCCTGAAGTCGCTTTACTAAATAAGGGCTTTAGGAAGGTGATGAAGATGCTGCATCAGGTAATAATTGCTTGTGTAATTGGAGGAATCATGGGGGTTCTCGGTCATGTGAAAAAGAGAGGCAGGCTGGAGAAACCCAGAATGACAAAGCGGTTTATCTATCTCGGTTTTTTGGAAGATGGTTTTATCGGAATGGCTGCTTCCATCTTACTTGTCTTATCCGCTGACCCCGATTCAGGAATTCAACTCGTCATCTTATCCATAATCGCAGGCTACGGCGGAGAAGCTGTTCTCAGGAGCTTTGATTTTGTCAGAGAACAAAACAGTAATTCGGCCGAAGCAAAACCACACCAGCAAAAAAATCCTCCATCAAAATAATATCCCCGCTCATGACCCGTTCCGGGTACATTCCCATTGTATACAAACCTGCTTGCACTTATGAACAGAATTCTATAAAATACAGGTAAGATTACGGTAGCGATAAGAACAGTGAAGAGGAGCAGTAAGAAGCAGATTTTGCAATCAGAGAGTTGACGGCCGGTGCAAGTCAATCAAGTCTGTTTCCGAACTCGCCTCAGAGTTGCAGCGGCAAAACCGCTGACGCATAACTGCGTTAAAAGTATCAAGTGAGTGCGGCTCAAAACCGTGCTAACGAGGGTGGTACCGCGGGAAATAAAAATCTCTCGTCCCTTTTTGGGATGAGGGAGTTTTTTTAGTTTTAGAATAATCTGAATATAATCTTTCTCATCCCGTCAATACTTGGACTACATACGCCGTATTCAATCAGAAGGAGGTTTTTACGTTGAGTTTTCAGCACGAAAAAATAGAAAAGAAATGGCAGAATTACTGGTTGGATCATAAAACGTTCGCCGTCAGTGAAGAGAATGACAAGCCGAAGTTTTACGCGCTTGACATGTTCCCGTATCCTTCAGGAGCCGGCCTTCATGTCGGACATCCGGAAGGCTATACGGCAACCGATATCCTTTCGCGCATGAGACGCATGCAAGGATACAATGTGCTTCATCCGATGGGATGGGACGCGTTCGGGCTTCCTGCCGAGCAATACGCGCTTGACACGGGGAATGATCCGGCTGAGTTCACAAAACAAAATATAGATAATTTCCGCCGCCAGATTCAATCGCTCGGATTTTCATATGATTGGGATCGTGAAATCAATACGACTGATCCGGACTATTACAAGTGGACGCAGTGGATCTTCACCAAGCTGTACGAAAAAGGGCTCGCTTACGTAGACGAAGTGCCGGTCAACTGGTGCCCGGCGCTCGGAACGGTGCTTGCGAACGAAGAGGTCATTGACGGCAAAAGCGAGCGGGGCGGCCATCCGGTTGAACGCCGTCCGATGAGACAATGGATGCTGAAAATCACCGCTTATGCGGACAGGCTTCTTGAAGATTTAGAAGACCTTGACTGGCCAGAAAGCATTAAAGACATGCAGCGCAACTGGATCGGACGCTCAGAAGGCGCAAACGTGCATTTCGCGATCGACGGCACTGATGACACGTTTACCGTGTTTACGACAAGACCGGACACGCTGTTCGGCGCGGCTTATGCCGTACTGGCTCCTGAGCATGAGCTTGTGGAGGCCATCACGACGCCTGAACAAAAAGAAGCGGTAGACGCTTATGTTAAAGAAGTTCAGGCGAAAAGTGACCTGGAACGGACGGATCTTGCGAAAACAAAAACGGGCGTCTTCACGGGCGCATATGCCGTAAACCCTGCAAATGGGGAAAAGCTGCCGATCTGGATAGCGGATTATGTCCTCGCCTCTTACGGAACAGGCGCTGTAATGGCCGTGCCGGCGCATGATGAACGTGATTTTGAATTCGCAAAAGTGTTCAGCCTGCCTGTCAAAGAAGTCGTAAAAGGCGGAAATACGGAAGAAGAAGCGTACACGGGGGACGGAGAGCATGTCAATTCCGGCTTTCTGAACGGACTGAATAAAGCGGAAGCGATTGAAAAAATGATCGCCTGGCTTGAAGAAACGAAAAACGGTGAGAAAAAAGTGACATACCGTCTGCGTGATTGGCTGTTCAGCCGCCAGCGCTATTGGGGCGAGCCGATTCCGGTCATTCATTGGGAAGATGGCACGTCAACAGCCGTTCCGGCGGAAGAGCTGCCGCTGATTCTGCCGAAAACCGATGAGATCAAACCGAGCGGAACAGGTGAATCACCGCTTGCCAACATTAAAGAGTGGGTGGAAGTCACTGATCCTGTAACGGGCAAAAAAGGCAGAAGAGAAACGAACACGATGCCGCAATGGGCGGGAAGCTGCTGGTATTTCCTCCGCTTTATCGACCCGAAAAATCCGGATCAGCTCGCTTCACCTGAGAAACTGGATAAATGGCTGCCCGTTGATATTTACATTGGAGGAGCGGAGCATGCCGTGCTTCACCTTCTGTACGCGCGTTTCTGGCATAAATTCCTCTACGATATCGGTGTCGTGCCGACGAAAGAACCGTTCCAAAAGCTGTATAACCAAGGAATGATTCTCGGGGAAAATAATGAAAAAATGAGTAAATCCCGCGGAAACGTCGTCAATCCGGATGAAATTGTGGCGTCTCACGGAGCAGATACGCTCCGCCTGTACGAAATGTTTATGGGGCCGCTTGATGCATCTATCGCCTGGTCTGAATCAGGTCTTGACGGAGCGCGCCGCTTCCTTGACCGCGTATGGCGTTTGTTTATCGAGGAAAACGACGAGCTGACGGGCAAAGTGACAGAAGGCGCGGGCGAAACTCTTGAGCGCGTCTATCATGAAACGGTCATGAAAGTGACAGAAAACTTCGAAGCCCTTCGTTTTAATACGGGCATTTCTCAGCTGATGGTCTTCATTAATGAAGCTTACAAAGCGAATGAACTGCCGAGAGAATATATCGAAGGTTTTGTGAAGCTGCTTTCTCCTATTGCGCCGCATTTGGCGGAAGAACTGTGGGAAAAACTCGGCCACGAAGGTTCGATTGCATACGAGGCTTGGCCTGCTTATGACGAATCAAAACTGGTGGACGATGAAGTGGAAATCGTCGTCCAGCTGAACGGAAAAGTAAAAGCGAAATTAATGGTTCCGGCTGATGCTGATAAAGCAGCGTTGGAACAGCTCGCACAAGCTGACGAAAAAGTAAAAGAGCAGCTTGAAGGAAAAACGATCCGAAAAATCATTGCCGTACCGGGCAAGCTTGTCAATATCGTGGCAAACTGACCGGGCGAAGCCCCTCTCCTACAGAGAGGGGCTTTTTTATCAGCCTCTATCATAGAAATTGCACAGCGGGCTTTGGTATACTTAACACCATAAAGATGAATGGGAGTGTCACACATTGAAAATAAATGAAATCAGCACAGCCGTACTGGAAGAAAAATTAAAAGCGGGAGAAGAGCTGTATCTGATTGATGTCAGAGAAGACGAAGAAGTTGCCGAAGGAATGATTCCGGAGGCCGTTCACATCCGCATGGGGGACATCCCTGAGAAGATGGATGCGTTAGACAAGGACAAGGAATATGTATTTATCTGCCGTTCCGGAAAAAGAAGCATGAACGTTTGTATGTATTTACATGAGCAGGGCTTCCGTACGGTTAATGTTGAAGGCGGCATGCTGGAGTGGGAAGGCGAAACAAAGCCGAAGAAATAACGCTTTGAAGTGAAAGAAGAAAAGGGACGTGCGTCTTTTTCTTCTTTTTTTATAAAAAAACGGGAGGCGAATCAGGTGAAACCGATGATCCGCGCGATGAAAACAAACGATATCAAACAGGTCCGGCAAGTCGCAGAACGAAGCTGGCATCATACGTATGAAGGGATTATTCCCAGACACATTCAAGATCAGTTTCTCGAATCCGCCTATCAGGATGAGATGATGGAACGCCGGCTCTTGCATTCTCTGTTCTTTGTGGCAGAAGAAGAGGGGCGAGTGCTCGGTTTTGCAAATGCCACCCCGGTTCAAAAAGACGGAAATGCGGAGCTGACCGCCATCTATATTGACCCGGATTGCCAGGGAAGCGGGATAGGCACGGCACTCCTTAAAGAAAGCATCAGGCAGTCCGGCGGGGTAAAAAAGCTTTATGTCCATGCAGAAAAAGAGAACCGCATTGCCTTATCCTTTTATCAAGCGAAAGGGTTTCAATGGGTATGTGAATTTGAAGAAGATTTTAAAGGACACACTTTACAGACGGTCAAACTGGTACTGAACATATAAAAGCGTCCGGCCCGCCCAAATGGTCAGTGATAAGCCGGAAGCCGGTCTTTGTGCGCTTCAAATAAGTCATCGCACAAAGATATGATGTCATTCATGGAAAGCTCGGCGCTTGTATGCGGGTCAAGCATGGCCGCCTGATATACGGCTTCCTTTTTTAATGTAACGGCCGCTTCGATGGTTAAAAGCTGTGTGTTAATGTTTGTTCTGTTGAGCGCCGCGAGCTGCTCCGGAAGTTCGCCCGAATAGCACGGCATAATGTGGTTTTTGACGGCTGTGCAAGGCACTTCAACGACCGCTTTCGCCGGCAGATTCGGTATCAGCCCGGTATTCAGCACATTGCCGCCGAATGTGAACGGTTTGCCCGTCTCCATCGCTTCAATAATTCTCGAACCGTATTCTTTTGAGCGTTCGTGCGTCAGGTTTTGGTTGTTGATGATGCCGTCTCTCATCGTTTCCCAATTGTTGATTTGTTCCGCGCATCTCCTCGGATATTCATCAAGCGGAATTTGGAGTTCATCTATCAGCTCAGGATACCGGCTTTTTATAAAATACGGGTGATATTCGGCATTATGCTCAGATGATTCCGTTACGTAGCAGCCGAATTTATCCATCAGCTCAAACCGCACCATGTCCTTATGTTTCGTCTTTTGTTTTTCGCGTGCCCGTCTTTTAATTTCAGGATATAAATCAATTCCGTCTTTTTTAATCTCCAAAAGCCAAGCCATATGGTTAATGCCGGCAATGCGTTCTTCCGTCCCTTCGTGATCCATGCCGAGTGAGTCAAACAGATCTTTGGTACATACCTGGACGCTGTGGCACAGGCCGACCGTTTTGACATTCGTATGTCTGAGCATCGCTCCGGTCAGAGAGGCCATCGGATTTGTATAGTTTAACAGCCACGCATCCGGGCAGACCTCTTCCATGTCTTTTGCGATGTCAAATAAAACGGGGATGGTGCGAAGGGAACGGAAAATGCCGCCTATTCCGACGGTATCGGCAATCGTCTGGCGGAGACCGTACCGCTTCGGGATGTCAAAGTCAATGACCGTCGCGGGTTTATAGCCTCCGACCTGAATGGCGTTTATCACATAGCCGGCGTGTTTCAGCGCCTGTTTTCGGTCATCGTAGGAGATGATGGATATACTCGTATTGTAGCGGTCTCTCATGTTTTCCAGCATGAGCTGGGATTCTTTCAGCCGTACAGCGTCAATATCATAAAGCGCGAATTCAAACCCGTTTAATGCTTCAGTCAGTAAGCAGTCCCCCAGTACATTTTTTGCGAAAATCGTGCTCCCCGCTCCGATAAACGTAATTTTCTTCAACAGAAATTCCTCCCTTTTCTTCTCAGCCTTTGACCGCCCCGGAGGACAGCCCTGAGATAAAATATTTTTGAAGCGCCAAAAACAATACGACCATCGGCAGCATCGCCATAATTGCGGCTGCGGCGACTAAGTGAAGATTGTTCGCGTTTTCGCCGAAAAATCCCGCCATGGCCACAGTCAATGTCTGCACCTTTTGATCTTGTAAAAAGAAAATCGCAAATTGGTAATCGTTCCAGATAAACACACAGGAAATAATGCAGACCGTTGCGGTAATCGGTTTCAACAAAGGAAACACGATTGTATAAAAAGTCCTGATCAATCCCGCGCCGTCCATCCTGGCGGCTTCCTCAAGCTCTTTCGGAATGGAAGAGCGGATAAACCCCGAATATAAGAAAACGGTCAGCGGCATATATGCAGCCGTATTAATGAGAATGGCTGCGGCATGCGTATTGATCAGCCCCGCATCAGCGACCATCTTGTATAAAGGAACCATGGAAGTCAAAGGCGGGATGATCATGATTGAAATCAAAAGGCCGAAGACGATTTTGTTCAGCTTTGTATTTCTTCTTGCGAGCGGGTATGCGGCAAGCGAACCCATGAAAATTAATAAAGCGGCGGAAACGGCTGTAATGATAATCGTGTTCAGAAAGGATTGCCCGAGAGAGGCACGTTCCCATGCTTCACGAAAATTCTGAAATGAAAAGGCGGATGGCAGCGACCATTTTGAACTGTAGTCACCTTTTGCTTTTAATGACGTGGTCAGCAAAATATAAAAGGGGACAATATGAACGCACGAGATAACGGCTGCCAACAGCGTAAAAATCCGCATTCGGGCTGTTTTCATGACATTTCCGTCTCCTTTCGCTTGAAATACACGAGAGCCGAAAAGCTGATGACAAGAATAATGACGGACATAAACACGCCTTGGGCGGCGGCATATCCCGCATCCTGCCGTTTAAAATATAAATCATACATAAACGTTGACATCGATTGAGAGGAATTGCCCGGCCCGCCTGCGGTCAGCGCGAAAATGACATCAAACAGCTTCAGCCCGCCGATGATATTGATGACCATGTTGATGGTGACAGCCGGCATCAATAAAGGCAGGGTGATGGTGAAAAACGGCTGAAGACCTCCCGCGCCATCCATTTTTGCGGCTTCGTAATAATCTTTCGGAATGCTTTGCAGCCCCGCCAAATATACAATCATCGCAATGCCTGCGTATTGATATGTGTTAATCATGACGATAATCCACGGGTTTGCCGCAGGGCTTGCCAAGGCGTTGACAGGACCGATTCCCAGTGCGCCAAGCACATCATTCAGCGCACCCCCGTCATATGAGAAAATAAAATACCAAATGTATCCCATAATCAGCGGACTGATAATGACGGGCAGGTAGACGATCGTTCTTGTGAGCGCCTTCATTTTTAAGCTCTGATTCAAAAGCAGCGCATATAAAAGTCCGAGCATATTCTGAAAAAAAGTGCTTCCGATGCCGTAAAGCAAAGTGTTTTTCACAACAAGCCACGTGTCCGGATCTGTAAAAAGCCTTTTATATTGAGTAACCCCCACCCATTGATACGTCTGTGAGAAGCCGTTCCAGTTTGTAAATGTGATAAAAGCGCCTTTGACAAACGGAAAAATCATGAAAATAAAAACCGTGGCAAGAGCGGGAACGTACATCCACCACAGTGACGCGGGTTTTACCGGCTTTTGATGTTGAAATCCTTGGGTTTCTTTTGCAAGATCACTCATTCTTTTTCAGCTCCCCATGAATCAGATTGAAGCCGAAGCCGCTTATATTCCCTGCCGAGTTTCGCTGAAATTTCAGCGGGGGTTAAGATATCGGCCATCAGCTCCTGCCCGGCTGTTCCCATCACATCCCACATTCCGTTCGGCAAATAAAGGCGGTCAAAATAAGGCTGCACCTTAATATGCTGATAGCGCTTATAGTCATTTGCGTAGAAAATGTCCGTTTGCACATTCACTAATCCGGCCGGAAGCGAGGTCGCTTCGGCAATTGATTTTGCATGCTCGGGTCGGGCCATAAATGCGATAAACTGTTTCGCTTCTTCAAGCCGCGGGGAATCCTTGAATGCCGCCAGCGTGTAACGTTCGCCTCCGATCCAAACCGGCGCGTCTCCCTTATGGACGGCCGGGGTCGGTATGATGCCGACTTTTACCTTCGGATTGATTTGAGCGACGTCTTGGCCGAGGGTGCCGCCCTGCAGCGTAAAGGCGATTTTGTTTTGCGCCATCAGTTCAATGAGCTGGGACCGTTTTGCCGTCACGGCATCTATATTGAGCAGGTTTTCCTTTTGCATCTCTTTCAGTTTGTCAGATAAATAGGTGAAGTGTGTCCAGCGGAAGGTTCCGTTTAACAGTTGTTTTTTGTAACGGTGTGCGGGATCTGTGATGAGAAGCGGTGCGGCGAATTGATCGTAATATTGGGCAAATGAGCTTTTCTCATAGCCGGCAAACCAGAAGGGGGTGACTGTTCCGCCGCTTTTTTCTTTAATCTGTCGCAGTGCCTTCATAAAATCATCCATTGTTTCCGGCGGTTTGATTCCGTATTTTTCTAACAACGTACGATTGTAGGCCAGTCCGTCCTTTGCCTGATTCAGAGGGAAGGCGTATATTCTGCCTTTGGCGTCTTTGAGCATGCTGTTTAAATTCGGATCGAGCCGCTTCGTCCAAGACATGCCGCTGAGGTCGGCGGTATATTCTCCGTAGCGGATTTTGGCCCAGCCGTGTGTGTCGAAAAGATCGGGCATATCACCGGCCGCCATCCTGACCCTCATCATATTTTCGTAGTCATTGCCTGGGAAATGAACGTTTACTTGAATGTCCGGATGTTCTTTTTGGAATGAATCAGCCAACTTTCTGAATACGGCGCGTTCGCTGTCTGAGGATATGGTGGAATAGACTGTCAATGTTTTCTGCTTTTCTCCGGCGCCGCTCTGTTCTGCCGAGCAGCCGGGAAGTATCATGCAAGTAAAAGAAAGAAACAAAGCCAGTAAGCGTTTCATCTTTTCCTCCTTTAAATATGATATAAACGCTGCGGGACACGTCACCACCTTTCTTGTGAGCCGCAGCTTTGTCTGACAATCAATGAAGTGGGGAGCGTCACGGCCAGCGGGACGGTTCTGCCGTTTAAACGGTCGAGAAGCAATTTGACACCCGTCCGGCCCATCTCTTCCGTGTATACTTTTACCGTTGATAACGGCGTGCTGGCGTATTCTGCCTCATCAATTCCGTTGAAGCTGACAACCGCCGTATCGCGCGGGACTTGAAGGCCGGCTTCCTGCAAGGCTTTTAAAGCGCCGACAGCCATCGAATCACTTGCGATAAAAAAGGCATCGGGGAGACTTCCGCCTTTGACGGCTTCATTCATCAGCCGGAACCCTTCGTGCATGCTGTATTCGCCGATCAGTACATGCTCCGGCTCGGCGCCGGCCATTTGTAAGAAAGCGGTCAGACGCTTATCCTCAATCGTTTTATTGCTGTTTACACCGTCTATGACGGTATGTTCCCGCTCCCGGCCGCCGATATAACCGAGCCGCTGGTAACCGAGCGACAGTAGATGTTCTATCGCCTTTTGCGCTGCGGCATAAAAATCCACGCTGACGGAATCGTAGCGGGCGGGATCGGGGGTGCCGTTAACAAATACCGCGTGCCTGAAAGCGGCGCTGATATTCGTAAGCGCCTCGTCTTGCAGGCTGCCGATGACGATGACGCCGTCCAGTTCGTGAAACATATGCTCTTGAAAAGAACCGAGATGGATAGAAGATGTGATAAAAATTTTTTGCCGAAAGCATTCTTCTTCAATGCCTTTTCGGATCGCCGAAAAATAAGGATCCTGCCGTTCTTCTTCCGGTGACAGGCAGCTGACAACGCCGATCAGGGGCGCTGAATCGCTGCGGCTGCGGTTCTTCCGTTTTTTTGCCGACGGCTGATAGCCCAGCTCATCGGCGATCCTCAGAACTTTTTCTCTTGTTTCATCAGTCACAGCCAAAGAGTCATCCTTATTCAAAATTCTCGATACTGTCGCGCTGGATACAGATGCCTGTAAGGCAATATCTTTGAGACGGACCATTTCGCATCTCCTTTTTACTAAATATTTACTAAACAGAAATGACCTGGTTATTGTTAAAATGATATTATCATACGAGAGTAAGCGTTTTCAATAACTATTTTTGGTTACTTTTAGTAAAAATCAGTAAAAAAGAAAATCTGTTTTTCTCTATCATATTTCAATTGAACCGGAATAAATTGATAGAGAAAGGAGAGGGTGATGTGCTGAAGATAGCTGTTTTTGATGAGGAGCATGAAAAGGATCTGCAGACTGAAGTCAATACATTTTTAAAGGGGATTTCTGATGAACAGCTCGTTGATATTAAATATACGGTAGCGGCGGCCTGTGATCCTGAAGGTGAGCAGCTTTATTGTTTTTCCGCTCTCATTTTATACCGAAAATAAAAAAGCCCGGACGAAATGCCGGGCTTCGTTGTTCATTATGCTTTTTTGACGCGGGGACTTCTTGGTTTTTGGTATTTCTCCGCTTGTTTGATTCCTTTTCTCTCGCTCGCTAATGACTTGTACAGAGACACGATCATCAGAAGGATCACGACTGAAAACGGAACCGCGGCGAGAATGGCCGTGTTTTGCAGTGCGGCCAGACCGCCGGAATATAACAAAACCGCTGCCACGGCGGACTGGATGACGCCCCAGATGATTTTCACCCGGTTTGACGGGTCTAAAGAGCCGTAAGACGTTTGCATTCCAAGCACAAATGTCGCTGAATCCGCTGATGTAATAAAGAATACAGCGATCAGAACAAGCGTTAATACGGATGTCACCATTGTCAGCGGATAGTGGCTGAGTGCGCCGAACAGCATCGTATCCGTTGACATTCCCGCGACATTGAATACGCCTTTCTGCTGAAGATCCATCGCGGATACACCGAAGATCGCAAACCATAAGAAAGCCAATATACAAGGTGTCACCAACACCCCGATTAAAAATTCCCGGATCGTCCGGCCCCTTGATACACGGGCGATAAAAATGCCGACAAACGGCGACCAGGATATCCACCAGGCCCAATAGAAAATGGTCCAGCTGTTAATCCATTCGCGTTTTTGGGGATCATTCGGAGACAAGCGAAAGCTCATCTGCACGATATTTTGGATGTATTGGCCGATAGAATCGGTAAATGAGTTCATAATCAGCACCGTCGGACCTGCAATGAGCATAAAGATCATTAAAATAGCCGCGAGCGCCATGTTGGTATTGCTTAAGTATTTAATCCCTTTGCCGATTCCGCTCCACGCAGAAATCAAAAATAACACGGTCACGACAGCGATCAGGATCAGCTGAACGGAAAATGTTTTCGGAATGCCGAATAAATAATGCAAACCGCCGTTGATCTGAGTCGCTCCGAGCCCTAAGCTTGTCGCCACACCGACAACGGTCGCAAACACGGCGATACAGTCAATCGCTTTGCCGATCGGGCCGTTTACTTTATCGCCCAAAAGCGGTGTCAGTGTGCTGCTGATCAAACCGGGCGCGTCTTTTCTGAATTGAAAATATGCGATACATAAAGCGACAACCGCATAGATGGCCCAAGCGTGCAGCCCCCAGTGGAAAAATGTGTACCGGAGCGCATCCCGAAATGCTTGGGGCGTTTCTGTTTCACCTGAGGGAGAGCTGATGGCGTAATGGCTGATCGGTTCCGCAGCCCCGTAAAATACCAAACCGATTCCCATGCCTGCGCTGAAAAGCATGGCAAACCATGATAATAAGCCGAATTCCGGTTTTTCCCCGGGTTTTCCGAGTTTTATTGTGCCGATCGGACTTACAATGAGAAAGAGACAGAAACCGACAAATATAGAAACGACCAGCAGATAATACCAGCCGAAAGAATCCGTAATAAATTTTTGTGCCGTATCAGTGACTTGCTGCAGGCTGTCAGGAGAAATGGCCCCCCATAAAACCGCAGCGGCTGTGATGACAATCACAATCCAAAAAACACTGGAGATGTTCTTCTTCAAACGTTCTCACCCTCTGACTATTTTTTTCAATACGCCATTTTGTTTTAGTATGGTCGTACGATTGCAGATCAATCCTTTCTTCCTATTCCCTCAATCAGGTGAAACAAAACGCAGAAAACTCTATCATGTTTTTGGTCAATTATCAATGGGGACGCTCAGGTAAATGCGCTTTAAACCATTTAGAGCGAGCGTGAGAAACGTCCTGCATTCAAACCGGCGAGACGCCCTGTGACAAAGGCTGAAGTGATATTGTAGCCCCCGGTATAGCCGTGAATGTCGAGTATTTCTCCGCAAAAATATAAGCCTTCCATTTTTTTTGACGCCATTTGTTTCGGCTCAATCTCTTTTACGGAAACACCTCCGCCTGTGACAAACGCTTTGTCCAAAGAAAGCGTTCCGTCAGCGGCAACCGTAAATTGTTTGCAGTCTTTGACAAAAGCCCTGAATTGATCCTTCGGCAGTTCCGTAAAGCTTGTCTGCGGATCAAGACCGTTCCGTTCCAGAAGAAAAAGCAGGTACCGTTCCTGCATCCACGGCTTCAGCGCATTTTTGAGCGCTTTTTTCGGTGCGTCTTTCAGTTCCTTGTGCATCTTTTGAAATAACTCTTCCTCGTTGATGCCGGGAAACAGATCGATGCGGAGTTTGACCTCTGGCTGCTTTTTCAGTTCTTTGACGACAAACTGGCTGCAGCGGAGAATGGCGGGGCCTGACAAGCCGAAATGGGTGAACAGCATGTCCATCACGTGTGTGACGATTGGTTTGCCTTTTTTATTCAGGACGCTGACGGCCGCGTTTCTAAGAGACAGCCCCTGAAGTGTTTTTTGTTTAATAAACGGTTCTGACGACGTAACCGGCACTTCCGTCGGAAAGAGTTCGGTCACGGTATGACCGGCCGCTTCCGCCCATGCATAGCCGTCTCCGGTGCTGCCGGTATGCGGGACTGATTTTCCGCCGACCGCGATAATAACGGCGTCTGCGTTAATGTGTTCGTCATTGTTTGTCGTAATGCCTGCTGTCCTGCCGTTCTCGTACCGCACTTCTTTGATTTTTTCATTTGTGCGGATGGTGACATTCAGTTGTTTTAATCGGTTTAAAAGCGCATCGACAACGCTTTGCGCTTTGTCCGTCACCGGGAACATGCGCCCGTGGTCTTCTTCTTTCAGCTGAATGCCGAGTTTTTCAAAAAAGGCGATGATATCTTCATTATTAAATTCGGAAAACGCGCTGTATAAAAAGCGGCCGTTGCCGGGGATGTGTTTGATGATTTCTTCAACGGGGAGGCGGTTGGTCACGTTGCAGCGCCCGCCGCCGGAAATCGCCAGCTTCCGTCCCAGCTTGTTTCCTTTATCGATTAATAATACGTCCGCCCCTTCTTCGCCTGCCGCAATCGCAGCCATTAAACCGGACGGGCCGCCGCCGATCACAATCACGTCATAATGTTTCATCTTTCATCAACAACTTTCTTTTTCACGTATAATAGGCGGAAATGTCCGCTTTCTGCTATTATAGCGAAAGAAAGGGAATCCTTAAACGTATTTTGTTTTTTAAAGAGTTTTCCCAAAAAGTTTCCCGCTGTAATTATTACCGTCTAATTGCCCAGTTGTGTTAAAATAGAAAAGTTGAATCTTCGTAGAAAATGGTGATGAGGAAACATGTCAAGCAAATTGTTAAGGGGCACGTTCGTGCTGACGCTCGGCACCTATATATCGCGGATTTTAGGGATGATTTATCTGATCCCGTTCGGAGCGATGGTCGGAGCGACGGGCGGAGCTTTGTTTCAATACGGATATAATCAATATACACTGTTTTTAAACATTGCCACGATGGGATTTCCCGCCGCGGTTTCAAAATTTGTCTCGAAATATAATTCCAAGGGAGACTATGAGACAAGCAGGCGGATGCTGAGAGCGGGAATGTCGGTTATGCTCGTAACCGGGATGATCGCTTTTTCAATTCTTTATATTTCGGCGCCGTTTTTTGCGGAAACATCTCTCGGCGGCACGAGTAACAACGGACTTACGATTGACCACGTCGTTTATGTCATCCGGATGGTCAGTCTGGCACTTTTGGTCGTGCCGATTATGAGTCTTGTGCGCGGTTTTTTCCAAGGTCATCAGATGATGGGGCCGACAGCCGTTTCACAGGTTGTGGAGCAGCTTGCCCGGATCATCTTTTTATTGGGCGCAACGTATTTGATTTTAAGAGTGATCAACGGCGGCCTTGTCATCGCAGTCGGATACGCGACTTTCGCGGCGCTGATCGGATCATTCGGAGGGCTTGTCGTCCTTTATATTTACTGGAATAAGCGGAAGGGCGATCTTCTGGCGATGAAGCCGAATCTCGTCCGGTCTGCGAACTTAAGTTATAAAAAAATGTTCATTGAGCTTTTCAGTTATGCCGCTCCTTACGTATTTGTCGGACTGGCGATTCCTTTGTATTCGTATATCGATACGAATACGTTTAATAAAGCGATGATTGCGGCGGGCCATAAGGATATCAGCCAGGACATGCTTGCGATTGTCACCCTTTATGTGCCGAAGCTTGTGATGATCCCGGTTTCTCTGGCGACCGCTTTCGGTCTGACGCTGATTCCGACGATTACTGAATCGTTTACGAGCAGGAATTATAAGCTTTTGAACCAGCAGATTAACCAGACGATGCAAATCATTCTGTTTTTGGTTATTCCCGCCGTTGTCGGGATGTCCGTGTTATCGGGTCCGGCCTATACGTTTTTCTACGGCTCTGAAAGTCTTCGCCCGGATATCGGACAGGATATATTGTTCTGGTACGCGCCTGTCGCGATACTGTTTTCTCTGTTTACCGTAAACGCCGCGATCCTGCAAGGGATTAATAAGCAGAAATTTGCTGTCGTGAGTCTTTTCATCGGCGTTATTATAAAAGTGGTGCTGAACGTGCCGCTGATCAAGCTGTTTCAGGGAGACGGGGCCATCTTGGCAACGGCGCTCGGTTATATCGCTTCTCTTCTGTACGGTTTTATTATGATTAAGCGCCATGCGGGCTATTCGTATACGGTACTTATAAAACGGGTCATTTTAATCGCGGTCCTGTCCGTCGTGATGGGAGTCGCGGTCAAGCTGACTCAATGGCTGCTCAGCTTCTTTGTAACATACCAAAGCGGCCAGGTGCATGCGGCGATTGTCGTCTTTGTCTGCGCCGCTGTCGGCGGTGCGGTGTACATGTTTGCCGCGTACCGAATCGGATTTTTACAGAAAATGTTTGGAAACCGTCTGCCCCGCGTTTTGAGGAGAGGCAGGCATTCCGCCCATTGAGAAATAATGAATAGTCCGCTTATCGCGGGCTTTTCTTTTTAAAGGAGAGGATCAGGATGAGACTTGATAAGCTGCTTGCCAACAGCGGATTCGGCTCAAGAAAAGATGTGAAAAAAATCGTCAAGGCTGGGGCTGTCATGATTGACGGAGAGCCGGCGAAAGATGTGAAAACCCATGTCGATCCGGAAAAACAGGACATCACGGTATACGGAGAGCCGGCAGACTATCGTGAATTTATTTATGTCATGATGAATAAGCCGCAAGGAGTGCTGTCCGCTACCGAAGACAGCCGCCAGCAAACGGTGGTTGATTTGCTGACGCCTGAAGAACAGCGATTTGAACCGTTTCCGGCGGGACGTCTTGATAAGGATACGGAAGGCTTTTTGCTTCTGACCAATGACGGGCAGCTCGCTCATCGCCTGCTTTCTCCGAAAAAGCATGTGCCTAAAACATATGAGGTCCGGTTAACCTCGCCTCTGTCACCGGAAGACATCGTTCATCTGGAAAGAGGCGTCGTCATTGAAGGAGGCTATAAGACGAAGCCGGCAGCCGTTGAAATCATTACAGAAAGCCCGGATGAAACGGTGATTCACTTGACCATTACAGAAGGCAAATATCATCAGGTGAAGCTGATGGCAAAGGCTGTCGGAAATGAAGTGGCTTATTTGAAGCGGCTTTCGATGGGGGCTGTTTCTCTTGACCCGGATCTTAAACCGGGAGAATTCCGCGAGCTGACTGAAGAAGAGCTCGAAACGCTGAGAGGCGCTGAAGTGTAATCGATATCAGAAAAGCCCAAAACAGATTTGTTTTGGGCTTTTTATATAGAGGAACAAAAAACAAGGCAAAGACGCTGCTTTGCCTTGCAGCATGTCAGGCCGAAAAGGGCCTTATGTAATTGTTCGCTTAAGATGTAATTTTCACTTTTTTTCGTGTTGTCTCCCACTTGCCTCGGCTAGGACTATGAACAAGATCATTGTATGCTAACACATTTAAGTCTCGCTGAATGGTTCTAGGTGTAATGCCGAATTCATCAACCAGTTCCTGTGTTGTCACAAGGCCTTTTTCCTGGATGAACATGTAAACTGATTTAATCCGAGTCAGCATACGATTTGTTGAAGGTTTCAAAAAACCACTCCCTATCATAAGATCGGATGGACTTGATATACCACAACTTTCGACTCTAAAACTTCGTACGAATAAGCAACAAAGGATGACATTCTGTTTTTTCTCTTTTAACTGCCTCCATTATACACGATATGGACAACATGAATCTAGGAATAAGCGCAGATAATTTTTTCCAAATGGGTGCCGCCTTGGTGCATTACTATGCCCGGTCCGCTTTTATTATTATGGAAACTGAAACTTTTTTTATACATGTCCGTATGAAAACGGGGGAGTGAGAAGTTTGGGAGAATTATTGAATGCAAACATTGTCTGCGCCGGTTATGCTGACAGGCCGAAGGTGATTTCTGATGTATCTCTGTCAGTCAACGCTGGTGAAATTACCGGTTTAATCGGAGCGAACGGCGCGGGGAAAAGCACAGTGATAAAGGCGGTTCTCGGGCTGTCCCGGGATATAGAGGGCGGAATTGAGTGGAATGATTCATCTTATGCTTACATACCGGAGCGTCCGAGTTTTTATGATGAACTGACGCTTTGGGAGCATCTCGAGCTGACCGGGTCATTGCGGGGCATGGAAGGGGAAGAGTGCCGTGAGCGGGCAGGGCGGCTGCTTGAAGAGTTTTCGCTGACGTCTGTAAAACATGATTTGCCTTCCGGTTTTTCAAAAGGGATGCAGCAAAAATTGATGCTCATACAGGCATTTTTGGCGAAGCCGGATATTTACATCATTGATGAGCCTTTTATCGGACTTGATCCGATCTCAACGAAGCTGTTTACCGACATGCTGATTGCTGAGAAAGAAAGGGGCGCGGGGATTTTGATGTGCACTCATGTTCTGGATACGGCGGAAAAAATCTGCGACCGGTTTTATTTGCTGGATCAGGGCGCTCTGCTTCTTCAAGGCACGTTAGAGGAGCTTCAGGAAAAAACGGGGAGCCGTTCACTGCTGGATTGCTTTTATTCAGCGGTTCGGAGCAGTCAGCGATGACCGGGCGGGCTTTGTTTTTTCAAAGGCTGTTTCATTATTGGCGGTATCAATGGAAGGTGTTTCAGACGGTCATTGATTGGACGGTCGCGCTGTATATCGTTCTTCCCGCTGCCGCATTTGCCGTTTATCAATATGCTGATTGGCTGAACGGCAGGGGGCTTCTTAATGGAGCGGCAGGAGTATTAGGATGGGGCTGGCTGTATGTATTCAGTGCCCTGCTATTGTGCACGGGTTTTATTCATACCTTTTTGCTGGAAGCGGATCACGTATTTTTGGTGCATGCAAAACATCTGATGCAAAAGCTGAAACGGTACGCGCTTTTGTATTCGATGTTCCTTTCCCTTATCAAATGGGGTGCGCTTGCCGTATTGTTATTTCCCTTATGGCGCCAATACGGTGACTGTACCTTACCGGCATATTCGGGTATGTTTTGCTGTCTGTTCGGCTTCCATACTGCAATATTAGCGGTGCACCGACACAGAAAAAACAGCAGGCGGACATTCGGGAATCAGGCGGCAGGCTGGCTGAAAGTGATGGTTCTGATGGCGGGTGCGTTTTTTATGATCGTCTTTGCCGCCGAATGGTATTGGCTTTGGCCGGCGGGATGTATATTGTTCATCTGTTCCGCTCTTTTGACTTGGAAAGGGACGGAGACATTATCGGCCTTTGAGGAAGAAGTGCTTGAGGAGAACAGGCGCAAGCTTTCATTCGCGGCCTCTGTTTTGATGCTCAGCCATGATGTGCAGCTCCCGAATGGTAAACATAAAGGGCGGAGCAAGCCGTTTTTATATCCCGGCTCAAAGCACATCTTTACAAAACGGTCGGCGTATACGGCGTGGAAAGAATTGTTCTTTAAAGTGCTGATCCGAAACGGCGGGTATCTCCGGCAGCTTTACCTTTTAACCGCGGCTTTTACGGCTCTTATTCTCGTTCTTCCGCTCTTAGTGAAGCCGGCAGTCCTCATTTTGTTTGCAATCGTCAGCCGCTATGCCGCGTCACTTTTATTTGACCGGATCACGGATAAACCGGTTTTAAGCGGTATCAAGAGAGACAGTGATGACTATTTCAGGGCGCGAAACAGCGCATTAACCGTCATCCAAGTCATCTGTTCCGCCTGGTGTCTCATTGCCGCGATTCTTTCCGTTCTTTATATGTGAAAATCCCTTTCCGAAAAAGGAAAGGGATTTTTCTTAATGTCCGTTCAAAATAAAAAGCTGAATAAAAAACAGCACGGCGAAGATGATGACTAAAGGATGGATTTCGCGCCATTTTTTCTTAGCTGCTTTAACAAGCGGATATGAAATGAAGCCGAGTGCGATTCCGGTTGAAATACTGGACGTTAAAGGCATCGCCAAAATGACGAGAAAGGCCGGGAACGCTTCATCAAGCTCATTCCAGCGGATATTCGATACCGCACCCATCATCAGGCTGCCGACAATAATCAGAGCCGGTGACGTAATCGCGGACACTTCCGATAAGACGCTGACAAGCGGGCTGAAAAACATGGAAACGGCAAACATAACCGCAATCGTCAGCGCCGTCAGACCCGTTCTTCCGCCGGCCGCCACACCTGCTGAAGATTCAACGAACGCGGTCGTCGGGCTGGTGCCGAAGATGCTTCCCACCGTCGTAGCGGTCGAATCAGCCAAAAGCGCTCTTCTGGCATTCGGCAGCTGATTGTTTTTGATCAGTCCCGCTTGTTCGGCGACACCGATCATGGTGCCGGTCGTGTCAAAAATCGTAACGAGAAGAAAAGAAAACACAACGGCGTACAGACCGTGATGCACGACATCCCCGAGGGCTCCGAACGGATTTGTGATCAAAAGCCCCTCCGGCAGGTGCGGGAAGGACATGAATCCTTTCGTGAAATGAATCTGACCGGTCAAAAAGGCAATGATAGCGGTCAGCGCCATTCCGATGAACAGAGCCCCGTTAACATTCAGCACCATCAGTACAATACTGATGATAAGCCCGATAAGCGTTAAAATGACGGCGGGCGAATGAAGATCGCCGAGTGCGACCAGATTAGATTTATCAGCCGTGATGATTCCGGATTGGCGTAAGCCGATAAAAGCGATAAATAAGCCGATGCCGGTCGTAATTCCGTATTTTAAATTGTCCGGAATCGCTTCTATAAGTTGTTTTCTTAAAGGCGTTAACGATAAAATAATAAAGATGACTCCCGCGATAAAAACGGCGCTGAAAGCCGTCTGATACGTAATGCCGCTGCCTGTGCCGACAACGTGAAAGGCGAGATACGCGTTTAAGCCCATGCCGGGGGCAATGGCGATCGGAAAATTCGCAGCGAGAGCCATCCATAAAGTTCCGACAATGGAAGCGATAATCGTCGCGGTGAACACCTGGTCAAACGGAATTCCCGCATTGGAAAGGATCACCGGATTGACGACAATGATATACACCATTGTGAAAAAGGTGGTCAATCCCGCGGTAATTTCTCTTTTTATTGTCGTTTGATGCTTGTCGAGATGAAACATAAGTACCTCCAATGACGAACATTTTTTCAAAACATCATCTATATTATTCGTTTTATCGACATTTTGCAAGTCTTTATCAAGAAAGGGGATTTGTGATGAACTGGGAAGTTGAAGTCATCAGAAACAAAGAAGATCTGATCCGTGACACGCAGAAGTTTTTGCAGATCAACAGCGTAATGGACGAATCAACAGCCGGTCCCGGCCGGCCGTTTGGAGAAGGCGTCAATGCCAGCCTGACGTCACTGCTGGAATTCGGTGAAAAAGAAGGCTTCACCGTAAAGAATCTTGATGGCTATGCGGGCCATATTGAATGGGGAACGGGTGACGAAATCGTCGGCGTTTTGTGCCACGTCGATGTCGTTCCGCCCGGAGACGGCTGGACGAGCGATCCGTTTTCAGCCGATATCAGGGACGGCCGGATATATGCCAGAGGCGCCATAGATGATAAAGGGCCGACAATGGCGGCGTTTTATGCGCTGAAAATCGTCAAAGACATGCAGCTCCCTTTATCCAAACGCGTGAGAATCATCATCGGAACGGATGAAGAAAGTGATTGGAGATGCGTGGATCACTACTTCAAACACGAAAAAATGCCTGACATCGGCTTTGCTCCTGACGCGGATTTTCCGATCATTAACGCGGAAAAAGGAATTATAGATGCATCACTGCGCATTGTAAAAAGCGCTTCTGACAAAGACGCAAAAAATGGGCTTCTGTCATTCCGTTCAGGACTGCGCTTGAACATGGTGCCGGATGCGGCTGAAGCGGTTATTGAAGGGGACGGTCTTGATGCCGTGCACGCATATTTCAGCAAATGGCTTGAGCAGTCAAAAACACAAGGTGAAGCAATTTCGGAAAATGGAAAACTGACGCTTCGGGTATACGGAAAATCATGCCACGCGATGGAACCGGATAATGGTGTCAATGCCGGCTTAAAGCTTGCTGAATGCCTTAACGGAACAGAGCTGGATGAAGCCGGAAAGCACTTTGTCAAAACCGTCAGTGACTATTTTTTAAATGATACACGAGGCAAAAAACTGAAAATTGATTGCAGGGATGACATCAGCGGAGAGCTTACATTGAATGTCGGCACCTTTACATACAGAAAGGGTGAGGAAGGAGAACTCGGCATCAACATCCGTTATCCCGTCACTTCAGACAGCAAAGTCATCCGTGATGCTTTTACGTCTGCTGAAGAATTCCGGCTTGAAGAATTTAAAGACAGCAAACCGCACCACGTTTCTGCCGATCATCCGCTCGTAAAGACGCTTCAAAAGGTTTACGAAGGACAGACGGGAAAGAAAGCGGATCTGATTTCAATCGGCGGAGGAACGTATGCGAGATCCCTTTCGGCGGGCGTCGCGTTCGGGCCGCTGTTCCCCGGCCGGCCTGACAGCGCGCATCAAAAGGATGAGTACATTGAAATCGATGACCTTCTCCGGTCAACCGCTTTATACGCCGAAGCCATTTATGAGCTTGCCAAGTGATAATAAAAAGGGACGCCGAAAGCGGCATCCCTTTTTATCATTCAAATGACCATAAATCCGTTGATAAATAACGTTCTCCCGTATCGGCCGTCATACAGATGACGATCTGTTCGGAAGGGAGGCGTTTTGCGGTTTCAATGGCGGCGAAGCAGGCGGCGCCTGAAGACGGGCCGACGAGTATACCTTCTTCCCGGGCCAGACGACGTGTTGTCGTATACGCATCTTCATCAGATATTTTCATGATTTCATCGTAAACGTCCTGATTCAGTATGCCGGGAATAAATCCGGGGCTTGTCCCGACAAGCTTATGAGCGCCGGGTTTTCCGCCAGACAGGACGGGAGATCCCGCGGGCTCGGCGACATGAACAATCATATCCGGGAAAAGCTCCTTCAGCGTTTCTCCGGTTCCGGTAATGGTTCCGCCCGTTCCCGCCGTTGCCACAAAAGCACCGAGCGGTCTGTTGAGCTGCTGAACGGCCTGATAGATTTCAATGGCGGTCGTTTTTCGGTGGGCATCTGGATTTGCGCCGTTATCGAATTGCATCGGGATAAAACTTCCCGGAATCTGTTCGGCGAGTTCTTTCGCTTTTTTGATGCTTCCGGGCATTCTTTCCGCCCCCGGTGTTAACACAACCTCCGCTCCGTACGCTTTCAGGAGGTTGATGCGTTCTTTCGTCATCGTGTCAGGCATGACGAGGATTGCCTTGTAGCCGCGCGCCGCCGCGTTCATCGCCAGGCCGATGCCTGTGTTGCCGCTTGTCGGTTCGATGATGACAGAGCCGGGTTTTAAATGCCCGCTGTTTTCCGCCTCAATGATCATATTGTAAGCCGCTCTGTCTTTGACACTGCCGCTAGGGTTAAACGATTCTAATTTTAAATAGACCTGTGCTGCATGTTCTGGCTGAAGGCGGTTGAGCTTTACGATCGGTGTGCCGCCGATCAGCTCCGCCGTGCTGTTTACGATTTTCAAGGCCGGCTCATTCCTTTCTGTATAAAACGTTCGGTACATAATATCCTATCATAATGAGCGGACAGGGTTCTCCTCTCCGCTTATCCGTTTTATAATAACACCATAACCAAAGAGGGGGAGATCCTCGTATGAAAGCTTCATTGCCGCATTATTTTATCGGCATTCCGATTCCGGCTGACATTGCTGAACCGATTTGGGAAGCAGCCAAAAAGGAGCCGGCGTTAACATTCAAAAAATGGGTGCACCCGCATGACTATCATATTACACTCATTTTTCTCGGAGCCGCGGATGAAGAACGGCTTGCGAAATTATCGTCTCTGCTCGCAGATGCTGCGTCGGCAGCGCAGCCGTTTACCGTACAGTTTCAGCATCTGGATATTTTCGGCGACCGCAGACAGCCGAGAGTGCTTCACCTTGAGCCCGAACGGAATGAACTGCTCTTTGATTTGCGGGAAAAAACAAAACAGGCTGTTTTGAAAGCCGGTTTTCAAGTGGAAAAACGGCCTTATCACCCTCATATGACGATGGCGCGGAAGTGGGCGGGAGACCGGCCGTTTCCTGACGATGTGCCGTTTGAAAGCGGCAGGGTGCAAAGTGCCGTCAGCCGGTTTTCCCTGTTTCAGACCCATCTTGACCGGTCGCCTAAATACGAAGAAATCGCACAGTTTCAATTGACATAAACAAATATTCGGAGTGGAGAAATCACATGGCACAGATCATCAAAATTCACGACTGCATATCCAGATATGAACTTGATCCATATCATTATATGAACCAGTTTATCCGGCTGAAGAAAGAACGCTTTGAGGCGCTTCTTGAAGCGTTTGACCGGATGACGGAAGAAAAAGAAACGGAAACGGCTGCAGGCGGGGAAACCGATCAAGCGCCGGCCAGGAAAAAATTTTCCTTAAAAAAGAGAAAAGAAGAAAATACGGCCGATATAAATGAAAAGAGGCACCAATGGTTTGATGAGCCGGAGGGAGAAGAGGCGCTGTTCGGGAATCTCCCGTCTCGAAAGTCTGAGCTCGCGCCTTTTTTCAAAGATCAGCTGTATGACTTTCAATTAAAATGGGCGAGCTCCACGCTTTCTCAAAAGTCTGAGCTTTCGCAGGCGGTCAAAAGGGACAGGATGTTAAAAATGCTGGCTCAAAAGCTGCCCGATTCCTATTTTGTGATGTATCATCCGGTTCTGCAAATTCAGCAGGCGTCCGTTGAACTGAGCATGATCATCATCTCGCCGCTGGAGATTTTCTGCGCTGCTTTTATGGAAGCGGAAGAGGACAGCGTATATATCGGATCAAAACACCGTTTTTGGGAAGAAAGAGGCTCCGGCAGCACGCGTCAAGTATTGAATCCGTCTCTCAGCCTGCACCGGACAGGCTCGGTCGTTTCGCAAATCGTAAAAGAAAAGCAGGCCGACATTCCCGTGCGGAAGCTTTTGCTCAGCAGAACGTCTTATATTGATTACCCGGAGCCGCCGTACGGGCTGGAAATAGCTGATAAACGGACTGCCGCAGAGTGGCTGGAAAAGCAGCAGAAAAATACGGCGCCGATCAAGCACCACCAGCTGAAGGCGGCGAAGGCTCTTTTGTCTTACGGCTTGAGCGATTCAAGCCGGAGACAGGAATGGCTTGATTAAAACGGATGTTTGCCGGCTGTCTCTTCATCTATGAAGCAGGTGAAAACAAACGATGAGTCAATGGTTTTTTATTATTAATCCGGTCTCAGGAGGCGGGCGGAGCCGGCGTGTCTGGAAATCAGTTCAAAAAGAGCTGACCAGGCGCGGGGTCAGCCACCGCTCTTTTTTGACCGGGCATCCCGGACATGCGGAGGTGCTGGCGAGGCAGATTTCAATGATGCAGGATCATAAGCTTAAGCGGCTGTTCGTCATCGGCGGTGACGGGACGATGCATGAAGTCATTAACGGACTGAAAGGAACGGATCAGATTGAGCTGACCTTTGTGCCCGCCGGTTCGTACAATGACTTTTCCAAAGGGCTCGGTATTAAGAAGTCGGCGCTCCTCCAAGAAATCAAAAGTCTGCACCGCCCGCTCACACGGAAATTTTTTGCGGGAAACATCAACTTTTTTCATGACAAAGCGCAATCACTTTATTTTATTAACCACCTGTCTGTCGGCTTCGATGCCTCAGTTTTGAAGGCAGCGGCGAATTTTCCGTTATCGCGCGTTCTTCGGTTTTTGCGTCTCGGTTTTGTGATTTACCCGCTCGCGCATTTACATACGGCCTCGGGGTTTCAGCCGTTCAGATTTGTTTGCACGGCAGACGGCCAGAGGCGAGAATTCCGCAATGTCTGGTTTGTCATAGCGGCTAATCACCCTTATTACGGAGGCGGCATGAAAGCGGCGCCTTCAGCAAATCCCCGTCAAAACCATTTTGATATTGTCATCGCAGAAAACCTGTCCTTTTTCTCGCTGTATCGTTTTTTATGGGCGATGAGCTTCGGCCGGCATATCAAAATGGACGGAGTGACGATGATAAAGGGGAAGGAATTCGTTTTTGAAACAGATGGGAAAATTCCGTTTCACGCTGACGGCGAGCTGATCGGAACGACGCCGTTTCGGCTTATGCCGGGCGGTGCGCTGTTGAAAATAAAAACATAATAAACAAATGAAACCCGTCAAATGTTTCACGGCAAAGAGCGGTTCGCGGCATAAATCTTCAGAATTCACAGGTGTTCTTGCTAGTTTTGCTTGACGAAGTTTGTGCTGTAGCGCTAAAATTTATAGGACGGCTATTGATTAGCATATGAGACTCTCAATAGCTGTCTTTTTTATTCTCATGAAATTGTTTATGACAGGCCGCTCCGCCAATAGAGAAAGGCTGGAGGCCTATTCTAAAATATTTTAAGAAATGATGGGTTGAACATTGATATGAACTGGTTGGGACAATTACTAGGTAGCGATTGGGAGATCTTCCCCGCCGGAGGAGCTACAGGAGATGCATATTATGCGAAACATAACGGCCAACAGCTTTTTTTAAAACGTAATAGCTCGCCCTTTTTAGCCGTGTTATCCGCCGAAGGCATTGTTCCGAAGCTGGTTTGGACAAAACGGATGGAAAACGGAGACGTCATTACGGCTCAGCATTGGATGGCGGGCAGGGAGCTGAAGGCAAAGGATATGAGCGGACGCCCGGTGGCTGAGCTGCTCCGCAAAATCCACACATCAAAAGCTTTGCTCGACATGCTGAAAAGATTGGGAAAAGAACCGCTTGATCCGGGCGCCCTTTTGTCGCAGCTGAAGCAGGCCGTCTTTGCCGTGCGGCAATTTTCGCCGCTTATTCAGGAAGGCCTTGCTTATTTGGAAGCTCATGTGGATCAGGTGCAATTCGGTGAAAAAGTCGTTTGCCATTGTGATGTGAATCATAATAACTGGCTTCTGTCTGAAGACAACCAGCTGTATTTAATAGATTGGGACGGCGCCATGATAGCTGATCCGGCCATGGATCTCGGCCCTTTATTGTATCATTACGTCGAAGAGCCAGCGTGGGACAGCTGGCTTGGGATGTACGGCATGAAGCTCACGGAAGGGCTTCGGCTGAGGATGGCGTGGTACATGTTATCGGAGACCATCACCTTCATCGCCTGGCACAAATCAAAAGGAAACGACAAAGCGTATCATGATGCCATGGAAGAGCTTCATGCCCTGATGAAGCGGATTGTCAAGTAGTCAGGAGTACGAATCCATCTGCTCCACCCATTGGGACAAATGGTTTTGGTGCTCCTGAATATGCGTGTCGATGGAATCGGCCGTGATGCCGGACTGGCTGTAGCGGTAGACATCCTCGAGCACGTTTTTTATATTTGAATCAAGCCCGGTGTTGGCCATCAGTGATTTGATGACGCGCTCCAGCTGTTCATACTCGGCAACCGTGCCGCAGCAATCCAATTGATGGTCGGCCAATATGTCCTTTAATAACCGGACCTGATGTTCGCTTGTTAAGCCCATGATTCATATACACATCCTTTCTGTGTCATACATTGTGCAAAGCGGTGCGGTTTTATGCATCACATGAGTGTTCCGGACCGGGGAGCCTCTTTTTTTATGCAGCCGGCGCCTTTAAAAGGCGCTTGCGGCTCTTTATGTTTCATGGTATGTTGTTACTCGAAATTATAGATAGAGGTGTCAATCATATGAGAATGCGCCATAAACCTTGGGCGAATGATTTTCTGGCAGAAAACGCTGACATCGCCATCAGTGATCCGGCCCAGTATAAAGGGCGATGGAACACGGTCTTTGGCAATGACAACCCGATCCACATTGAAGTCGGTACGGGAAAAGGGCAGTTCATTTCAGGAATGGCCAAGCAGAATCCGGATATCAACTATATCGGCATTGAGCTGTTTAAAAGCGTCATCGTCACTGCCGTCCAAAAAGTCAAGGACAGCGGGGCTCACAATGTCCGTTTGTTAAATATAGACGCGGAAACACTGAATGACGTATTTGAACGGGGAGAAATCAAGCGCGTATATCTAAACTTTTCTGACCCGTGGCCGAAAAACCGCCACGAAAAGCGCCGTTTAACATTTAAAACGTTCTTGAAAAAATACGAAGAAGTGATGGGCGAAACAGGTGAGATTCATTTTAAAACCGATAACCGCGGTTTATTCGAATACTCTCTGAAAAGCTTTTCCGAATACGGCCTGCTTCTGACGGAAGTCAGCCTTGATCTGCACAACAGCGATCCGAAGGGCAATATTATGACAGAATACGAAGAAAAATTCTCCGCGCTCGGCCAGCCGATTTACCGGGCCGAAGTTGAATGGAGAACAAAAGGCAGACTCTGATGCGGGAGTCTGTTTTTTTATGCCGCCATTTGCTACCATTACATCAGGAGGGATCAAGATGGAGACATTGAATATTGGGAATATTTCATTAACATGGCTGGACGGCGGTGTGACGCATATGGACGGCGGAGCGATGTTCGGCGTTGTTCCGAAACCTTTATGGTCGAGAAAATACCCCGTAAATGACAAAAACCAGATTGAATTAAGAACAGACCCGATTCTGATCAGAAAAAACGGCCTGAATATATTGGTTGACGCGGGAATCGGCCGAGGGAAATTCTCTGATAAACAAAAAAGGAATTACGGCGTAACACAGGAATCCAATCTGAAACAATCTCTTCGTGACCTCGGGCTTTCTTGTGAGGACATTCATATTGCCGCGATGACCCATCTTCATTTTGACCATGCATGCGGCCTGACGGAGTACAGCGGAGAGGAGCTTGTCTCTGTTTTCCCGAATGCCCGCATTATCACTTCTGCAACAGAGTGGCGCGAAATGAGAAACCCTAATATCAGATCGAAAAATACATATTGGAGAGAAAATTGGGAGGCGGTACAAGATCAGGTCGAAACCTTTGAAAACGAGTATCAGCTGACAGAAGGCATTACGATGCACCACACCGGCGGCCACAGCGACGGCCACAGCGTCATCGTCTTAGAAGACGGTGGGGAGGCGGCTGTGCATTTTGCCGACCTGATGCCGACGAATGCGCATAAAAATCCGTTATGGGTGCTGGCCTATGATGATTATCCGATGACCTCTATTCCAGAAAAGCAGAAATGGCAGACGTTCGCGGCAGAAAAAGACGCCTGGCTGATTTTCTATCACGACGCGATTTACAGAGCGGTAAAATGGGGAGAAGACGGCGAAGTGGCTGCATCTGTCAAACGGGAGAGAAAATAAGCGGATCGATGATTTGCCTGTATGAATTTCGGGAATAAAAGCAAACCTAAGACAAATTGCTTTGAAAGGAAGAGACAGGTGAATCAATTTCAAGTGACCAAAGATGGAGAAATCAAAACAACTCTGCGCGGATTAGAAGTGCTTTCTACGCCTTTTTTAAATAAAGGGGTGGCCTTTACACAGGAGGAAAGAAAGGAACTCGGGCTCGAGGGGTTTCTGCCGCCGAAAGTATTGACAATCGAAGAGCAGGCGAGGCGTGCCTACGAACAATTCAGTTCGCAGCCTGATGAGCTGAGCAAAAATGTGTACTTGACCGCTCTCCATGATCGGAATGAAACGTTATTTTACAGGCTGTTAAATGATCATTTAGGCGAAATGCTGCCGATCGTATATACGCCGACCGTCGGCACTGCGATCCAGCGTTACAGCCATGAGTACAGAAAACCCCGCGGTCTGTATTTGTCAATAGATGACCCTGAAGGAATGCGCGCCGCATTTCAGCAGTTCGGAAAAAATGAAAACATTGACTTAATCGTTGCGACAGATGCCGAGGGCATTCTGGGAATCGGTGACTGGGGCGTCGGCGGCATCGCCATTTCTGTCGGAAAACTTGCGGTGTATACGGCGGCGGCAGGAATTGATCCGTCACGAGTGCTTGCGGTCGTATTGGACGCGGGGACAAATCAGGAAAGCCTCTTAAATGACCCGCTGTATGTCGGAAACCAGCATTCAAGAGTGCGCGGCGAGAAATATGACCGCTTTATTGATGAGTATGTCTCGCTTGCCCGGGAAACATTCCCGAATGCGCTGCTTCATTGGGAGGATTTCGGTACGGCTAACGCCCGCGGCATATTAAAACGGTATAAAGATAAAGTCTGTACGTTTAACGATGACATTCAAGGAACGGGCGCGGTATCGCTTGCAGCTGTTTTAGCGTGTGCAAAAGCATCAAAAGTGCCTTTAAAAGAGCATAAAGTCGTCGTCTTCGGCGCGGGAACGGCCGGTATCGGAATTGCTGAGCAGCTGCGCGAAGCCATGGTGCATGACGGATTAAGCGAAGAAGAATCCTACAGCCATTTTTGGTGTATCGACAGAAACGGATTGTTAACGGATGATATGAAGGACTTGCGTGATTTTCAGGTTCCGTACGCGCGCCCTGCTGATGAAGTAAAAGAGTACGGCCGCAGCGGTGAAGGCGGATCAATTGATCTGGCGGAGACGGTGCGTCAGGCCAAGCCGACGATTCTGATCGGCACATCCACCGTATCAGGCGCATTTACGGAAGAAATCGTCAAAGAAATGGCCTCGCATGTCAAACGGCCCGCTATTTTGCCGATGTCAAACCCGACGACATTATCAGAAGCAAAACCTGAAGATTTGATTAAATGGACGGAAGGCCGCGCGCTTGTCACTACGGGTAGTCCGTTTCCGCCTGTTGCGTATAACGGCGTTACCTACCATATCGGACAGGCGAACAACGCGCTCGTATTCCCGGGACTCGGACTCGGCACGATTGTGACAAAAGCAAGGCTCATTACGGACAATATGTTCGTTGCCTGCGCGAATGCCATCGCCGGTATGGTGGACGTCGGCAAGCCGGGGGCGCCGATGCTTCCAAAAGTGGAGGATCTCAGGACGGTATCGGCAACTGTGGCGGTAGCTGTAGCAAAAGCTGCGATTCAGGACGGTGTAGCGGAAACGGAACCCGAGGATCTGATCCAAGCGGTGCAGGACGCGATGTGGCACCCCGTATATAAACGAATTCGGCCGATGTAACCGAATAAAGCCCAAAACGCTGATGGTTTTGGGCTTTATTTTTTGCTTGTCCGAATTATGAGGCGACAGAATCAATGACATCGACAATCTGGCCTGTTTTTGCATTGACCATAACTTCATATTGCTCCAGTTCGCCGAATGCCGAACGTGTCACGCCGGTCTTGTATACCTGGATGGTTTCTCCGTTTACCTGGTAGGGCTCCGGCTCTGTGTAAATCCATGATCCGTCTATCGGCCCGCGCTGTTTAAAAGCCGCTTTCACGATACGGAGCGCTTTTTCTGAAGAGATATAAGGTTTCATCGCATACTTTTTCACTGCGATGGCAGCGCATAATCCGACTCCTGCACCTAAGAGAAAATGACGTAATTTCAATATGAAGCACCTCCAATTATGTCGTAGTTTTTATTATACAGAAGATGCCAGACGGTGTTAAGTAAAGCGTCGGTTTTCCAGCCCATTCAATCTGAGCGCTTGGAAAACGGTTGTTTTTCTAATAAAATAAAAGCATTACATAGAAATGAGGGGAAAATATGAATGAGGAAACGAAAACGCTTTTCCGGACGCTGACGCAGCTTCCCGGTGCACCGGGAAATGAACATCAGGTCCGCTCCTTTATGAAACGGGAGCTTGCGAAATATGCGGATGACATCGTGCAGGACAGACTCGGAAGTGTTTTCGGAGTAAGGCGCGGCGCTGAAGATGCGCCGACCGTTATGGTAGCCGGCCATATGGACGAAGTCGGGTTTATGGTAACGCAGATTACGGATAACGGCATGCTGAGATTTCAGACGCTCGGCGGCTGGTGGAGTCAGGTGCTGCTTGCCCAGCGCGTCGAGGTGCAGACGGATAACGGACCGATTATCGGCGTCATCTCAAGCATCCCGCCCCACATTTTAACGGATGCCCAGCGCGCAAAGCCGATGGAGATCAAAAATATGATGATTGATATCGGTGCCGATGACAGAGAGGACGCGGTCAAAATGGGGATCAGACCGGGACAGCAGGTCGTGCCTGTCTGCCCGTTCACCCCGATGGCCAACGAGAAGAAAATATTGTCCAAAGCGTGGGATAACCGCTACGGCTGCGGGTTAAGCATTGAACTATTAAAAGAGCTGCACGGAAAAGACCTGCCGAACAATCTGTACGCCGGGGCCACCGTTCAGGAGGAAGTCGGCTTGAGAGGGGCGCAGACAGCGGCCAACATGATTCAGCCTGATCTCTTTTTCGCGCTTGATGCCAGCCCGGCAAATGATATGAGCGGCGATAAGGAGCTGTTCGGCCGTCTCGGCGAGGGGGTGCTGCTCCGCATTCTCGACAGAACGACGGTCATGCACCGCGGGATGAGAGAGTTCGTCCTTGATATGGCGGAAACGCACAATATCCCTTATCAATATTTCGCTTCAGGCGGGGGAACGGATGCCGGACGGGTCCACATATCAAACAGCGGGGTTCCGTCTGCCGTCATCGGCATTTGTTCAAGATACATTCATACAAATGCCGCCATCATCCATGTCGATGATTATGCCGCGGCGAAAGAAATGCTCATTAAGCTGGTCATGGCGAGTGACAAACAGACGGTCGAAACGATCAGAGAAAATGTGTAAAAAAATAAGCAGGACCGCATAAAGGCGGCCTGCTTATTCTGTTTCAAATAAATAAGAGAGTGCTTTCATCGCTTGATTGACGGTTTCGACCGTGATATTCGCTTTTCCGGAAAGCTCTTTCAGCGGATGATGAAGTTCTTTCGGACGGATGAGAATGAGCGGCTTTCCTTTTGCGATGGCATAAGAAGCATCCATCGCGGTATTCCACTGCTTATATTTCTCGCCAAACAGGGCGATCACAAAATCGGCTTTTTCCATCAGCACCTCTGTACGGAAATTGTTGATATCAGAAGCTCTGGCGTCTTTTAAAACAGAATCGGGCTGCACGCCCATAATCTCTTCTCCGATATTGTCTGAGCGTTCATGGTTTTCCATCGGGCCGACAAACGTAATCGGCAGGTCCAGCGCTGTTGCTTTTTGTTTGATCTCGTCCCGCCAATCACTGTGGATTTCACCCGCTAAATACACGACAAACTGCATCTTTTGCCCCTCCTTATGTACATATTCATATTTTCGTACGGCTACAAGCAAAATGGTAAACGAAACTTGCTTGATAATGCAAATGAAATATGATAATGATATTGCATATAGTTGGTCTTGCCGTAAACAGTCTGGTATGATCCAATTGGACAAACATCAGCATATAAAAAACTCATAATCCAGATGGAGGAATGACAATGAAAAAGATTGAAAGCACGGAAGAATTGCAAAAAGCGGTACAAGACGATTGGGCGGTATTTATGTTTTCAGCGGATTGGTGCCCGGACTGCCGCTTTGTGGAGCCGTTTCTCCCTGAGCTGGAAGCGGACTTTCCTGAATTCACTTATTACTACGTAGACCGCGATCAATTTATTGATACATGCGCAGAATGGGAAATTTACGGCATTCCGAGCTTTGTTGTGTTTAACGGAGGAAAAGAAGTGAACCGCTTCGTCAGCAAAGACCGTAAAACAAAAGAAGAAATTGAGCAATTTTTAACCGATTCCCTTGCTAAAGCATAAAGGAGGCCACGGGCTTTGAAAATGACGTCAAGGAAGCTGGCGGATTTATTAAAACAGCGCCTGCAGCACGAGAACCGATCCTTCTTTTTTGACAGAGAAAAAGACACCCTCCGTGTTGAGGATCAAACGACCAAAAAAGGCATCACATTGGAGCTCCCGCCGATCATTGCGAAGTGGGAGACGAAAAAAGAAGAAGCGATCGACGAAATCGTCTACTATGTGTCAGAAGCGATGGAGGCGATGGAAGGAAGCGGACAGGAGATGTCCGGAAAGGAAGCCGGAATCTATCCGGTCATCCGCTCCACATCATTTCCCGATCAAACGAGTGACGGCATTCCGCTCGTGTATGATGACCATACGGCCGAAACGAGAATCTACTACGCGCTTGACCTCGGCAAGACGTACCGCTTAATTGACAGCCGTATGCTCGAGAAAGAAAACTGGACAAAAGAACGGATCAGGGAGACGGCGTCATTCAATCTCCGCTCTCTTCCTTCGGTCGTGAAACAGGATACGGTTGCGGATAATTATTTTTATTTTTTCAGGGCGAATGACGGCTATGACGCCAGCCGGATTCTCAATGATTCGATTCTTCATGAATACAAGCAGGCCGCTGAAGGCGAATTAGCGATTTCCGTTCCGCATCAGGATGTATTAATACTTGCTGACATTCGAAATGAATCGGGTTATGATATTTTAGGGCAAATGTCCATGAGCTTCTTTGCAAGCGGCAAGGTGCCGATTACGGCCCTTTCATTTCTGTATAATGAAGGCAGACTGGAACCTGTGTTTATCATGGCGAAAAGCCGGCCGAAAAAGGATTAGAAAGGATTTTTCTTATGAACGCTTTTTACAATAAAGAAGGTGTGGGAGATACGCTTCTGATCTCTCTTAAAGATGCAGCACGCGAAGAAATCGGCTATGAAAGAGAAGGCGATGTCGTCAGAATCTTTAACAAAGAAACAAAAGAAACGACGGGCTTTAACATTTTTAACGTGTCTTCTTACTTACAGATTGAGGACAACGGCCCCGTCGCTTTGTCTGAGACATTCGTACAGGATGTGAATGAAATACTGAACAGAAACGGCGTTTCAGAAACGCTGACGGTTGACCTTTCTCCGAAATTTGTTGTCGGTCACGTTGAATCGAAAGAAAAACATCCGAATGCGGATAAACTGAATATCTGCCAAGTGAATGTCGGAGAGGAAACCCTCCAAATCGTTTGCGGCGCGCCGAACGTGGACAAAGGGCAAAAAGTCGTCGTCGCTAAAGTCGGCGCGGTGATGCCGAGCGGACTTGTGATTAAAGACGCTGAATTAAGAGGCGTTCCGTCAAGCGGCATGATCTGCTCCGCGAAAGAACTCGCTTTGCCGGATGCGCCGGCGGAAAAAGGGATTCTTGTTCTTGAAGACAGCCGCGAGGCCGGCGAAGCATTTCAATTCTAACTCCCATAAATAAGCGCACAGAATCGAATGATGTGAGAGAAAGCCGTTAAGCAGGCCTGCTTAACGGCTTTCTTCAGTTGGGAGCTTAATCTTTTCTGAGCCGCCCGGCAATGGTATACTAAATATCGTCCCAGACTACTAAAAAGGGAGTTAGAGAGTGATTAAACATGAGTTGGCTGAATAAATTTTTTGACTTATTTTTAGGTGAAAAAGAAGAAGAGCATGAACATGAACCAAACACGCATGCCCAAATCCCGAAACAGCAGATACCGGATCAGCCAGAAGGCAAATTCACGCGCATGGAAGATCCTAAAATATATTACGAATATCCGAAAGGGAATTTCCGCTTCCCCGTCGTTCCGGACGGCTATAAGCGAACGGAGCAAAACCAAAGACAGCGGGAAAGGCACGAACGCCGCCAGCCGTCCCGGGATTATGCCGCCGGGAAGGAGCAAACCGAGCGGAAACAGCATACACATAAAGAGCCTGAAACGGTGAAAAAGCCCTTTAAACCGTCATCCATTCCTTCACCGGTTTACGGCTTTCAATCTCAGCACAGCATAAAAAAAGCGCCTATATCCGAAAAGCGGCGTGAAGAGAACGTAACATTGCTGTCAGAGGAGCAATTTGTTCCGCTAAAAGCCGGTCAGGAAACAGAAAAAGAGCCCGTCTTCACAACATACGGCATAACAAAACAGACGAATGACCGGCCAGAACCGTTTGCGAAACAAGAAACGGAAGAAATCCCGGCCGTTAAAAAAGAGGAGCTTCACACCGAGGCTGAGAATGCAAAAGAGCAAGTGTTTGCAGCAGCAGAACCGCAGCAGACTGAAGAGCGGGAGCACACGGAAAGCGCGGAGTCTGCCGGCTTTACAGAAGAACAAGAGCATGAACAAACCCGCCCGCAGCCTATTAAAGAGCCTGAGTATGAAGCATCCCGAACGGCTGACAACACAGAGGAACAAGCTGCGCCGCAGGAGGAATATCAGGAGCCTGAGCCGGAAAAAGCACCGCCTTTTGAAACCGCGGAAGAACCGGTGTATACATACACAGAACCCGGATACGAAGAGGAAGTTCAGCCGCAGGCTGAAGACAAGCCCGAATCAGCTGAAACCGACGCGAAACAGGAAGCAGACTCTCAGCCTGAGTACAATGAAGTCACGCGGCATTCAGACCCCGAGCCTGAACCTGCAAGCATCGAGACGGCCGATGCCCCGTCCCGGCCTGCCGAAGAAAAAACGGAGCATCACGGACAGCCTCAGCCTGTGAAAAAAGCGGAGCGGCCGAAAGAGCGCAATGTTCCGTTTAACGTCATGATGCTTAAAAGCGATAAACACAAGCAGGCGAAGACGCCAGAGGGCGGAGCGAGCTATGTCTTTCCGAATCTGTCGCTTCTGGACGTACCGCCGGCGCAAAGACATGACGACCAATCGTGGATTGAAGAACAGCGCGAGCTTTTAAACGTTACACTGAAAAACTTTAATGTGCGCGCCCAAGTCGTTCATGTCACACAAGGCCCGTCCGTCACACGTTTTGAAGTGCATCCTGAGCCCGGAGTGAAAGTAAACAAAATTACAAACTTAGCAGATGATATTAAACTGAGCCTGTCTGCCAAGGATATTCGGATTGAGGCGCCGATCCCCGGTAAAAACACGATCGGCATTGAAGTTCCGAACCGCGTAAGCAAAGTCGTCGATTTAAGGCAGATGATCAGAAGCGCCGCTTTCAGGACGAATCCGTCTCCGCTTACAGCCGCGCTCGGTGTCGATATTTCCGGAAACCCGGTCGTCATTGATTTGAAAAAGATGCCGCACGGGTTGATAGCGGGTGCGACAGGATCGGGAAAAAGCGTCTGCATCAATACCATTTTGGTCAGTCTGCTTTATAAGGCGGATCCGAGTGATGTCAAAATGCTTCTGATTGATCCGAAAATGGTCGAGCTTGCGCCTTATAACCAAATTCCGCATTTGGTCAGCCCCGTCATCACGGACGCCAAAGCCGCGACCGCCGCGTTAAAATGGGTTGTGGAAGAGATGGAACGGCGATATGAACTGTTTGCCCATTCGGGTGTGAGAGATATCGGCCGCTTTAATGAATTAACCGCCGATCATAAGACAGGCGAAAAGCTTCCGTACCTCGTAGTGGTCATTGATGAGCTTGCTGATTTAATGATGGTCGCGCCGAACGATGTGGAAGAAAGCATTGCCAGAATCGCGCAGAAAGCGAGAGCCTGCGGCATTCATCTGCTTGTCGCGACACAGCGTCCGTCTGTCGATGTCATTACCGGAATGATCAAGGCAAACATACCGACGAGGATTGCATTCTCCGTCTCAAGCCAGGTAGATTCCAGAACGATCATCGACATGGCGGGAGCGGAAAAGCTGCTCGGAAAAGGCGACATGCTGTACTGGGAAAACGGTACCGGAAAACCGGTGCGCCTGCAGGGCAACTTTGTATCCGACAGAGAAATTGACCGCGTCGTCTCTCATGTCAGAAAGCAGCTGCCGCCTTCTTATTTGTTTGAACAGGAAGAACTGATCAGGCAGGGAACCGCCCTCAAGGAAGAAGACGAACTGTTTCCTGAGGCGTGCCAATTCGTCGTGGAGCAAAACAGCGCCAGCACCTCAAGCCTTCAAAGAAGGTTCAGAATCGGTTATAATCGCGCCGCGAGGCTGATTGACATGATGGAAGCCGAAGGCATGATCTCAGAAGCGAAGGGCAGCAAACCCCGTGAAGTGCTGATTACGGCCGCTGACATTGCTCAAGAATAAGAATATCGTTCATTTTTCTCACAAACATGGTATGATAGTGGATGGACCATCAAAACTGCATCACTGTCACGCGCTGAAATATCATGCGGCAGGTTTAATCAAAAAGAAAGTTACAGATACTGACGATAACGTAAAAATAAATGGAAGCGCCGCTGTGCGGGCTTTTCGCCCGCGGCGGTCGCAAAATGAAATGAGCGTCATATACTGGGGAACAGATAGACGTTTGTTGGAGGTACGATTATGACTGTTTATCATTTTGTTGGAATAAAAGGGACAGGTATGAGCCCGCTTGCTCAAATCCTGCATGATACAGGGTATCAGGTGCAGGGATCGGATATCGAGAAGCAGATTTTCACTCAGGCTGCCCTTGAAAAAAGAAATATCCCGATCTATCCGTTCAGCGCCGATAACATCAAACCCGGCTTAACGGTAATCGCCGGAAACGCATTCCCTGATTCTCATCCGGAAATCGCAAAGGCGCTCGCTGAAGGGATTCCTGTCATCAGATATCATAAATTTTTAGCTGAATATATGAAAAAATACACAAGTGTCGCGGTAACGGGCGCACACGGCAAGACGTCCACAACGGGCCTCTTGGCACACGTGATGCAGCAGGCGAAGCCGACTTCGTTTCTTATCGGGGACGGAACGGGCAGAGGAAATGAAAGCAGCGAATACTTTGTATTTGAAGCCTGCGAGTACCGCCGTCATTTCTTAAGCTATCAGCCTGATTATGCGATTATGACGAATATTGATTTTGACCACCCTGATTATTTCGCCAACATTGACGATGTGTTTGATGCTTTCCAAAACATGGCGCTTCAAGTCAACAAAGGCATCATTGCCTGCGGTGATGACGAGTACCTGCCGAAAATTCACGCCAATGTGCCTGTCGTTTATTACGGCACGGGAGAAGAAAATGATTTTCAAGCGAGAAACATCGTGAAAAATACGGAAGGCACGACATTTGACGTCTTTGTCCGCAATACGTTTTACGATACGTTCTACATCCCGGCATACGGGCATCACAATGTCCTCAATTCCTTAGCGGTTATTGCGCTCTGCCACTATGAAGAGATAGACGTGAACATGATTAAGCGCGGACTTGAATCATTCGGCGGCGTCAAACGCAGATTCAATGAAAAAGTGATCGGCAGCCAGGTACTGATCGACGACTACGCCCACCATCCGACTGAAATCAAAGTCACGATTGAGGCGGCGCGCCAAAAATATCCCGAACGTGAAATTATCGCGGTATTTCAGCCGCATACGTTTACACGGACGCAATCATTCCTTGATGAATTCGCAGAAAGTTTAAGCGCGGCCGATCGCGTGTATCTGTGTGACATTTTCGGCTCAGCCCGCGAGAACGTCGGCAAGCTCACGATCACGGATCTTCAGGAAAAAATCGATAACGCAGAACTCATTGAAGAAAATGACACATCCGTGTTAAAAGCGCATGAAGGCGCAGTGCTGATCTTCATGGGCGCCGGAGACATTCAAAAATATATGAGAGCCTATGAAAACGTCATAGCGTAACGAAAAAGCAGTGGGGCTCTCACTGCTTTTTTGCGCGTGCTGCAAAGGGATTTACCGAGAAACGGAGAAATAGTATACATACAGATCTTTCATATATGTTTATCATTTTAAGAATTGGGTATATACCACTATATCCTGCATTAAGGAGGTATTAGATGATCATCATTCTTTACTTAAGTGTCGCACTCATTGCCGTTGCATTTCTCATCCTCGTCATCTATCTGTCCAAAACATTAAAGTCCGTGCAGATGACTTTAACAAACGTTGCCTCGACTTTAGACGGCCTTGAAGGGCAGATGAAAGGTATTACCGCAGAGACAACCGAGCTGTTACATAAGACAAACCGTCTCGCGGAAGACATTCAGGAAAAATCAGAGAAATTAAATACGGTTGTCCATGCTGTCCAGGAAGTGGGAACTTCCGTCCAGCAGTTTAATACATCCATAAAGCAGGCAGCAGGTTCCGTTACGGCCTCTGTAAGAGAGAATCAGGATAAGATCAGTCAGGTTGTCACCTGGAGCCAGGCCGCTATGGAAATATGGGACAAGTGGAAGCAAAAGAAAAAAACATCGCTTTAATCATAAGAAAAATCCACTAAGGAGGAATCATAATGAGCAAAGATGGAATCAATAGTAAGGATTTTTTAATCGGAACGCTGATCGGGGGAATTATCGGCGCGACAACGGCGTTGTTTCTGGCGCCTAAATCAGGTAAGGAGCTGCGCGACGATCTCGGCAGTCAGGCTTCTGCGTTAAAGGATAAGACGGACAGAATGACGGCCGACGCGAAAGAAAAAGGCTCTCAATATGTCAGCATCGCCAAGGACAAAACATCTAATATCACCCAGCTGGTAGCTGATCAGTCAGGCCAGATTATGAATAAAGTGAAGGATTTAAAAGACCGTTCTAAGAGCACACTAACCGAGAAAGCCGAAGAGACGAGAAGCGAAATGCAGGACACGGCCCAAAGCATCAAGGCCGAAGCGGAAGACGCCGGGGAAAAAGCCGGTCAGGCAAATCGCTGATCTTCAATAAGGAGAGATAACCGACATGACAAAACAGCTGATATCGTCTGAAGAAGAGTTCAAAAATGCCGCTGAGAAAGAAAACACGCTCGTGTTTTTGAAACACAGCACAACCTGCCCGATCAGCCAAGCCGCGTTTCAGGAGTTTGACGCCTTTGCATCGGCGCATTCGGAAGTGCCTTCTTATTACCTGCAGGTGCAGGACAGCCGGCCGCTTTCAAACTATATCGCCGAGACATACGGCGTGAAACATGAAAGCCCGCAAGTATTCGTCATTGCAAACGGCGAAGTGAAATGGCACGCGTCTCATTCACAAATCACAAAAAACGCAATAGAGCAGCACCTTTCATAATTGCTGGCCGCCGGTTGATACCGGCGGTTTTTTTTTTTGAAAAAAACTATTGATCATTTCAGCCGGATCATGTAGGATATCAATATATACTGCTTCAACGCATAAAAGCTTAAAAGCGTTTTGGTGATAAAGCCGAATGTGAAAAAATTTATTATTTCATATTCCTATTTTCGCATAACTGTAGTAAGATGCATGTTAACCATTAAAATAAAACATAGCATAGAAGGGATGAAAAAGATGAGCAACAAGGAATTAGAGAGCCTAAGACAGCAGGCAGACGCACTAAACTTAGAAATCCTTAAATTAATCAATGAACGCGGAGCCGTTGTAAAAGAAATCGGTAAAGCAAAGGAAGCACAGGGTGTCAACCGATTTGACCCTGTCAGAGAGCGTACAATGCTTAACCGCATAATTGAAAGCAATGACGGCCCATTTGAAAACTCAACGATCCAGCATATTTTCAAAGAAATTTTCAAAGCCGGACTTGAACTTCAAGAAGAGGATCACAGCAAAGCGTTGCTCGTCTCCCGGAAGAAAAAAGCAGAAGATACGATCGTTGATATTAAAGGTGAAAAAATCGGTGACGGCGATCAGAGATTCATCGTCGGACCTTGTGCCGTCGAAAGCTATGAGCAGGTTGCCGAAGTCGCGGCCGCAGCGAAAAAACAAGGCATTAAAATCCTGCGCGGGGGCGCGTTTAAACCCCGCACAAGTCCGTATGATTTCCAAGGTCTCGGCGTAGAAGGCCTGCAAATTCTCAAACGCGTCGCTGATGAATATGACCTCGCAGTGATCAGTGAAATCGTAACGCCCGCCCACATTGAGCAAGCGATTGATTACATTGACGTCATTCAGATCGGCGCGCGGAACATGCAAAACTTTGAATTGCTGAAAGCCGCCGGTTCCGTTAAAAAGCCGGTATTGTTAAAACGCGGTCTTGCTGCAACAATTTCAGAGTTCATCAATGCAGCTGAATACATCATGTCACAAGGAAACGACCAGATCATACTTTGTGAGCGCGGAATCAGAACGTACGAAACGGCAACGAGAAACACACTCGACATTTCTGCCGTGCCGATTTTGAAACAGGAAACTCACTTGCCGGTGTTTGTTGACGTCACACACTCAACAGGCCGCCGCGATCTCCTGCTTCCGACAGCAAAAGCGGCGCTTGCGATCGGCGCTGACGGCGTGATGGCCGAAGTTCACCCTGATCCTTCCGTTGCCCTTTCAGACTCTGCGCAGCAGATGGATATACCTGAATTCGAGAAATGGCTGAACGAATTAAAGCCAATGCTGAAAGTAAAAGCATAATACAACGTTCCGCTCTTTAAAGGCCGCCACGCGCGGCTTTTTTTTCGTATCTTCATTTTATTTAATTATAAAATGAAAGTGAACGTTTTCATCACTGGGAAAAACGTGTATAATTTCATGAGAGATATTTAAATTTGATGAATAATGAAAAATAATGTACACTACTGACTTACGCTTACAATCATAAACGACAGAATGCGAAATCGTACGACATTTCTTTACATAAAGTGTTTATGCTATAGATAAGGATAAGTGTATCCAGTAAAAGGAGTGGTTTCAGTGAGCAACATTACGATATACGATGTGGCCAGAGAAGCAAATGTCAGTATGGCGACTGTTTCCCGCGTCGTGAACGGCAACCCGAATGTAAAACCGACGACCAGAAAAAAAGTATTGGAAGCCATTGATCGGCTCGGCTATCGCCCGAATGCGGTGGCAAGAGGGCTTGCAAGCAAAAAAACGACTACGGTCGGCGTCATCATCCCTGATATCTCAAGCATTTTCTACTCTGAACTTGCGCGTGGAATTGAAGATATCGCGACGATGTACAAATATAATATTATTTTAAGCAACTCGGACCAAAATCTTGAGAAAGAACTGCATCTGTTAAATACGATGCTTGGCAAACAAGTGGACGGTATCGTATTTATGGGCGGCAACATTACGGACGAGCATGTCGAAGAATTTAAGCGCTCTCCTGTGCCGATCGTCTTGGCGGCATCAGTGGAAGAACAGGGCGAGACGCCTTCTGTCGCCATTGATTATGAACAGGCGATTTATGATGCCGTTAAGCTTTTCATTGATAAAGGGCATCGCGATATTGCACTCGTCTCCGGACCGATGCAAGAGCCGATCAACCGTTCGAAAAAACTGCAAGGGTACAAACGGGCGCTTGAAGAAGCGGCGATTCCGTTTAACGAGCAATTCGTAGCGGAAGGCGATTACACCTATGATTCCGGTATGGAGGCGCTTCAAAGCTTGATGGGCCTTGACCGGAAACCGACGGCGATTCTTTCTGCGACGGATGAAATGGCCCTCGGCATTATCCATGCGGCCCAAGATCAAGGTCTTTCGATTCCTGATGATCTTGATATTATCGGTTTTGACAATACGAGATTGAGCCTGATGGTCCGCCCTCAGCTTTCAACAGTCGTGCAGCCTACGTACGATATCGGCGCCGTGGCGATGAGACTTTTGACAAAACTGATGAACAAAGAGCCGGTTGAAGAGCATATCGTCGAATTGCCTCACCGCATCGAATTAAGACAATCAACCAAGTCATAAAAAAACGGAAAAGCAAGCTTCACTCTGAGGGGTGGAATCTTGCTTTTTTACTTGAGTAAGGAGAAGATATGAAACGTTTTGATTATCTGACGCCCGTTGGCTTTATGTTAGGCTGTATTATTGTCGCAATCGGTATTCTGTCAGGGACGGGACTGGCGGGAATCAGTTCATTTTTAGATCTGACTTCTTTTTTAATCGTCACAGGCGGCCTTGCTGCGGCGATCTTTATCAGCTTTCCGCCGAGGGATTTAAAGAAAACCCCTTCTGTTCTGAAACAGGTATTCTCCCGTCAGGATGACAATGTGAAAGAGCTTGTCAGAGTATTTGTCAGCCTTTCGGAGCAGGCGCGCAGGCAGGGGCTGCTGTCTCTGGATGACCAGGCGCGTGAGATCAAGGATCCGTTTTTTAAAAAAGGGCTTTTGCTTGCGATTGACGGCTGGGACGAGGAAACGATCCGGCTGGTGATGGATTCTGAGATCGCCGCGATGGAAGAAAGACACAGAAAAGGAAGACGCGTTTTTGAAAAAGCCGGTGATTTCGCACCCGCCTGGGGAATGATCGGGACGCTCGTCGGACTCGTTCTCATGCTCAAAAACTTAAATGACCCGCATACCCTCGGACCGAACATGGCTGTTGCGCTATTGACGACGCTGTACGGAGCGCTGCTTGCCAACTTGGTGTTTATCCCAATCGCGGCAAAGCTTGAAGAAAAAACGGAAAGTGAAATTTTCATCAAACAGGTCATGATCGAAGGGGTTGTCGGCATCCAATCGGGCAAAAATCCCCGCAACCTCGAAAGTCAGCTCGTCGTCTTCAGCTCAAGAGAAGACTGGCGTAAAGGACAGCCTGCGAACAAGAAAAAGGGCGCTGTCCATGAAGCTTAGAAAAGAGCGTTTTGAAAGAAGAAACAAACCGGAACATTCCGGCGGTTCACCGAGATGGATGGTGACGTTCGCTGACTTGATCACGCTCATTCTCGTGTTCTTTATATTGCTTTTTTCGATGTCGCAAATAGACGCGGAAAAATTTCAATCTGCCGTTTCATCGATTCATACAAACGGCAGCGGGGGTGAACCGGCGTCATCAGACAAAGCAAACGAAAATAAAGAACAGGATTTGCTGTTACAAAACGTGAAGACATACATAAAAGCGCATCATTTGAGTTCGAAATTGACGGCGAAGCGCGATGAGCGCGGAGTGGTTCTGGTGCTGCAGGAGGCCGTTCTGTTTCAGACGGGAAAAGCGGATGTGCTGAAAAACGCCGAGCCGGTTCTGCATCAGATCGCGGTGCTTTTAAAAACAATTCCGAATGACATACAGGTAGAAGGCCATACGGACAGCCGCCGGATTTCCACCTATCAATTTCCGTCAAATTGGGAGCTGTCGTCTGCAAGAGCGGCGAGTGTGATCCGGTATTTTACCGCGAATGAAGACTTTTCCGCCAAACGGTTTATCTCTGCCGGGTATGCGGATACGAAACCTGTGAAGGACAACAAAAGTCCCGGACATATGAAAGAAAACCGCCGTGTAGAAATTGTGATCAAAAAAACGACCTCCTCATAAGGTCGTTTTTTATTTAGTCTTATACCGCTGCTCAGACCGGATGGCAAAAAGTGCTTTTTCCACGGTTTGGGCATTTTTTTCTGAAATTTCTTCTTTGCGGGGAATCGGAGGATATAATTGTTCAGGATCACTCCAAAAAGCGGGCAACGTGCAGGGGGAGTGCTTCTGCCATTTATCAATCCATTTCTGCGGTATGCGCTCCCCGGGATCAATCCCTTTCATCTCAAGCCAAATGCGGCTCCATGCTCTCGGGACGACTCTCCAAATATCGTATCCTCCGCCGCCGACCGCGATCCATCTGCCGCTGCAATATTGATGGGCTAATGAATGAGCGAGCCGCGGGATCTCCTGATAAATGGAGATTGTATTGGACAGGTGTGTCAATGGGTCGTAATAATGGGCGTCCGCACCGTTTTGGGTAAGAATCACATCCGGCTTGAAAAAAGCCGCGATTTCTGAGGCGGCCGTATTGTAAGCGTGAAGAAAGGAATCGTCCTCTGTGAAAGCGTCCAGCGGAATGTTAAAAGAATAGCCGTAGCCTTGCCCGCTTCCTTTTTCCAGTACCTGTCCCGTCCCGGGAAATAAATAACGCCCGGTCTCGTGAAAAGAAACAGTGCAGACATCAGACCTGTCGTAAAACGTAAATTGAACGCCGTCGCCGTGATGAGCGTCTGTATCAATGTATAACACTTTTGCCCCGTAGTTCTTCTGGATGTATTGGATGGCCACGGCGCTGTCATTATAGATACAAAAGCCTGAGGCCCTGCCGCGGAAGCCGTGGTGAAGGCCGCCTCCTAAATTGCAGGCGTGCCTTGCTTGTCCCGTCATGACATAATCAGCCGCCGTTAAGGTGCCGCCCACCAGAAGTGACGCGGCTTCATGCATGCCGGCAAAAACGGGGGTGTCTTCCGTTCCGAGACCGTAGCTTTCTCCTTCTGCGGCAGGGAGCCGGCCCGCACCCGCTAGTTCCACCGCCTGTATATAATCCTCCGTATGAACGAGAGCCAGCTCTTCTTTAGCGGCCGCGCGCGGTGTGACGATATCTCCTTCGTCAAACGCATCCGCCGCCTGAAGCAGATCGTATGTTAAAAGCACACGACGCTGATTGAACGGATGTTCCTGATGAAATTGATACGTCTGATAAGAAGGCGAGTAAACAAAAACGCTGTCTCTCATGGCTGATCCCTCAAATGTTTCGGCCATAAGACATTGTATCCGGCTTCTTGAACGGCACGGATAAAAGGGAGCGGATTCATCGTCTTCACCCGGAAGACGAGAATGTTCGACCCGGCGGACTCATGGGGATAGACGAGCACACTCAGGATTTGCAGCTGAAGATCACGGCACATGCAGCTGAGATCAGCAAGGCTTTTTGTCATATCCGTCACCAGGATTTCCACCTGTGATCCCGGCTGGGCCGCGCCTGTCAGGCTGACGAAAGTCCGGAGCACGTCGGTTTTCGTTAAAATGCCCGTCAGCTTATGGTTTACCGTAATCGGCAGACAGCCGATGCCGTGCTCATAAAAGGAAGCGGATATTTCTTCCACAAAGTCAAGCGGATGGGCGCAGATGACATTGCGCTTCATAATGGTCTCCACTTTGTTTGTCAGAAACGCGCCGCGTTCCTTTTGTTCAAAGCTGCCGGGGCCGGCCTGTTTAATGTCTCTGTCTGTGACAATACCGATGACGTGCAGCTCGTCGTCGATGACAGGGAGATGGCGGATATGATATATCTTCATTTTACGGACGGCTGTTTCAATGGAGTCGTGTTTTGAGACGGTGATGACGTCCCGTTTCATGATTTGTTCTGCAATCATCTTTTTATCCCCTTTGTATGTCAGTCAATACATAAATCGCTGATAAAAACGAAGCCTGTCGAACTGTTCAATTGACTCCTGACTGACGTGCCTGCCGATGCGGGCCATCAGACAATTGGCCGGATGAGAGCTGATTTCCGGTTCATCCGTTGCGAACCAGACAAGACCCCCGGCATTCATCATCTTTTCCATGATCTTTCTGTATTCCCACACATCTTTTTTCATTCCTTTTAAATCCCAATGCCAGTAATATTCCGTCGTCATGATGATGTACCGTTCCATCTGTTCATCCATCATGCTGACTGTCAGCAAAGTTTTTCCGACAGAACAGCCCCTGTAGCCGGGAGCGACCTCGATCGCCCCGAGTTCAAGGAGGTCTTCCATATTTCCGTCAGACCATCGTTCAAGCGGATCAGGATATAAATACGTCACATAGCCGATAATCGTCTGTCCGTCCCTGGCAATAATGATCCGACCTTCAGGAAGCCCGGCGATCTCGATTAACGCTTTGTGCTGTTCATGAGGAAGGCGAAAGGCTGTCAGGCCTTCATGAAACTCATACTGTGCTAGATCCCCTGGAGGAACGGGCCCTTCTACTAAAAGAGGGCCGGCTGCTGTCTGAATTGATGAAGAATGGTACGTTTTATGATGTTTCACTGATTCACCGCCTGTCGGTTCTTAATAAAAACACATCTCTTTTAAGCATAACAAAATATAAAGCGTTTTCAATAGTGTTGTAATTTATATTTTAAAAATTGAGAAAACTGTGAACATCTACTATAATTAGTCTATAGATAAGCAAAGGGGGATGTTGCATGAATTTGAAAGCGTTGCCGGCGGAAAAGGGGAATTATCATCTGCGAAATTATGAGGAAACGTACCGCAGCTTCGATTGGAAAGAGGTCGAAGCGGCATTTTCCTGGCATCAGACGGGGAAGCTGAATGCGGCGTACGAAGCGATTGACCGTCATGCCGAATCATTTCGAAAAAACAAAGTAGCGCTATATTACAAGGACGCAAACCGGGATGAAAAATACACATTTAAAGAAATGATGGAGGAATCGAACCGGGCGGGAAATGTACTGAGACGGTATGGAAACGTGGAAAAAGGGGACCGCGTTTTTATTTTCATGCCGCGTTCGCCGGAGCTTTACTTTATCATGCTCGGCGCAATTAAAATCGGTGCGATCGCCGGTCCTTTATTTGAAGCGTTTATGGAAGGCGCCGTCAAAGACCGCCTCTTGAACAGCCAGGCAAAGGTTGTCGTGACAACACCTGAACTGGCCGAACGGATTCCGGCGGACAGCCTGCCCGACCTCGAGCATATTTTCATTGTCGGCGGCAGCAAAGAAGCGGGAGATAAAATCATTCATTATGATAAAGCGGCTGAGGGAGAAAGCACGAGACTTGATATCGAATGGATGGACAGAAGAGACGGCTACCTGCTTCACTACACATCAGGATCTACCGGAACGCCTAAAGGTGTGCTCCACGTTCATGAAGCCATGATTCAGCAATACCAGACCGGCAAGTGGGTGCTTGATCTTAAAGAAGACGATATTTACTGGTGCACTGCGGACCCGGGCTGGGTGACCGGGACGGTGTACGGGATATTTGCGCCGTGGCTGAACGGAGCGGCGAATGTGATCATCGGCGGCAGGTTCAGTCCGGAAAACTGGTACGGCACGATCGAGAAGCTCGGTGTCAGCGTCTGGTACAGCGCTCCGACGGCTTTCAGAATGCTTATGGGCGCCGGAGATGAAATGGCATCCAAATTTGACCTTACTTCACTTCGTCACGTCCTGAGTGTCGGAGAACCTTTGAACCCCGAGGTCATCAAGTGGGGACATAAAGTATTCGGCAAGCGCATCCACGACACGTGGTGGATGACAGAAACGGGCGGACAGCTCATTTGCAATTATCCTTGCATGGAGATCAAGCCGGGTTCAATGGGGAAACCGATTCCGGGAGTGGAAGCGGCGATCGTTGACAATCAGGGAAATGAGCTTCCGCCGTACCGAATGGGAAATCTCGCCATTAAAAAGGGCTGGCCGTCGATGATGGATTCCATTTGGAACAATAAAGAGAAATATGATTCTTATTTCATGCCGGGCGGCTGGTATGTTTCCGGAGATTCTGCTTATATGGATGAAGACGGTTATTTCTGGTTCCAAGGCAGAGTCGATGATGTCATCATGACATCCGGCGAGCGCGTCGGCCCGTTTGAAGTCGAAAGCAAACTTGTTGAACATCCGGCGATTGCCGAAGCCGGCGTCATCGGAAAGCCGGACCCTGTCCGGGGAGAAATTATTAAAGCGTTTATCGCGCTCAGAGAAGGGCATGAGCCATCCGATCAGCTGAAGGAGGACATTCGCCTCTTTGTAAAACAGGGGCTTGCCGCGCATGCCGCACCGCGGGAAATTGAATTCAAAGATAAACTTCCGAAAACACGGAGCGGAAAAATCATGAGACGTGTGCTGAAGGCGTGGGAGCTGAACCTGCCGGCAGGCGACCTGTCCACAATGGAAGATTAAAGACGGCGTTGACATCGTATCTTATTTATGTTAAAAATGAGTAAGCTTCATACGAAAAGGTTTTGATTGAGACAAGTAGGATATCTGATTGTTCAAGAGAGCTGATGGCCGGTGAAAATCAGCACATAAGATATGCCGAATACACTCATGAACCGCTTTTGCGAACAAAGCTATTCCAAGGCTTTCAGTAGTGAAAGAACGGACACGGTCCGTTATCAAAAAGAGTGATAAAAGCTTTTTTATGCTTTTATTAGTAGGGTGGTACCGCGATTATATCGTCCCTTCGTTTTAAACGAAGGGGCGTTTTTTATTTTCATAAACAAAGGAGCAGACAAAATGACTAACTTATTAGAGGATTTATCATTCCGCGGCTTAATCCAGCAAATGACGGATGAAGAAGGACTGAATAAACAGCTGAACGAAGAAAAAATCCGTTTATACTCAGGGTTTGACCCGACGGCTGACAGCCTGCACATCGGACACCTTCTGCCGATATTGACACTGCGCCGTTTCCAGCTTGCAGGCCACCATCCGATTGCGCTTGTAGGCGGCGCGACGGGACTGATCGGCGATCCGAGCGGCAAAAAAGCGGAACGTACGTTAAATACTCAGGATATCGTTGTCGAATGGTCGCAAAAAATTAAAAATCAGCTTTCCCGATTTTTAGATTTCGAGGCCGGAGAAAACCCCGCTGTCATAGCGAACAACTTTGACTGGATCGGAAAGCTGAGCATTATTGAATTTCTCCGTGACGTCGGAAAGAACTTCGGAATTAACTACATGCTTGCGAAAGATACTGTAAGCTCAAGAATTGAAACCGGAATTTCTTACACGGAATTCAGCTACATGATCCTGCAATCCTACGATTTTCTGAATCTGTACAGAGAAAAGAACTGCAAACTCCAAATCGGAGGCAGTGACCAGTGGGGCAACATCACGGCCGGTCTTGAACTGATCAGAAAATCAGAAGAAGAAGGGGCGAAAGCTTTCGGTCTTACCATTCCGCTCGTCACAAAAGCTGACGGCACGAAATTCGGCAAAACGGAAGGCGGCGCCATTTGGCTTGATAAAGAAAAAACATCGCCGTACGAATTCTACCAGTTCTGGATCAATACAGATGACCGCGACGTCGTCAAATACTTAAAATACTTTACTTTCTTATCAAAAGAGGAAATTGAAGGTTATGCTGAAAAAACGGAGACGGCTCCTGAGAAAAGAGAAGCGCAGAAACGTCTCGCTGAAGAGGTGACTGTTCTTGTACACGGCCGCGAAGCGCTTGAGCAGGCCGTTCATATCTCCCAGGCGCTGTTCAGCGGCAATATTAAAGAGCTTTCCGCTCAAGACGTCAAGGTAGGATTTAAAGATGTACCTTCGTTTGAAAAAGACCGCTCTGAAGAACTGTCTTTAGTAGACGTGCTTGTGGAATCTAAATTGTCGCCTTCAAAACGGCAGGCCCGCGAAGACATTCAAAACGGAGCTGTTTACATTAACGGCGAGCGCCAGACGGACATCGGGCATCTTCTGACTGCGGAAGACCGCATTGAAGATCAATTTACCGTACTGCGCCGCGGAAAGAAAAAATACTTCCTGATCACGTACTGAAAATAAAAAGCAGTCCGGCCGCTCAATGCGGCAGGCTGCTTTTTTATGTTTTGTGAATACTGCACGGGGAAATGAGTACAGTACATAGTATAAGCAAAACAGGGAAGGGGTGCTGCGCCGTGAATTTCATGTTTACCATCGCAAAAGAAAGATTGCAGCGGGATCATTGGGAACAGCAGCAAAGCATAAACGCCGAAGCCAAAGCCGAGGAATCAGAGACGGAAGAAGAAAATCCGACATCATAAAGGGAAAGCCCCCATTCTGCGGAATGGAGGCTTTTGATTGTCACCATATCAGCCTGACGGCGGCCATCAGCACGACTCCTGTGATGACCGTGATGGATAAGCTTTTTGTCCGTATCGCGCAAAGCAATGTCGGGATGAGAACGATCATTGCTTTCCAATCAAAGGTCAAAGTGCTGTTTGTTTTCACAATCATGCTTTCCGTTACCAGAGCCGTCAAAATACAAAGCGGAATAAAGGAGAGCCATTTTAAAGCCAACTCAGGCATCTGAATGTTCCGGACAAATATAAACGGAACAATGCGCGGCACAAGTGTAACAATCATGCAGCCGAGTATAATCCAGATCATTTGTGTGCTGATGCTCATTTGTCCGTCACCACCCCGATCGTTGCCACAATCACGGTTGAGACGATGACCGCGATGTGTGACGGGACGAAATACGATAACAAGACCATAAAAATGATCATATAGAGTATTAAGGATAGGTTGTGCTTCAGCTTTTCCGAAGTGGACGATTGCAATTGCAGCACAAGCAGCGCCGCAAACATAGCGGGCAAAGCAAAGTCCAGGCCGAGCGCGTAAGGATCAGATATCCATTGTCCGAGAAGCCCGCCCATCACGCAGGAAATAACCCAGCACATGTAAGCGGTTATATTGAGGCCGTTCATCCACTTATCGTATAACCTGCCGTTCTGAGCCGCTTTGTTCACCGCTACCCCGAAAGATTCGTCAGTAAGCAAAGCCCCGAAGCCGATATTTTTCGCCAAAGAGTATTTCGTGAAATACGGCGCGATGGTCAGGCTCAGCAGAAGGTGCCGCAGATTGACGATAAACGTCGTTAAAATAATGGCGGAAATCGGACTCCCGGAAACAAGGAGCGAGCAAATAATAAATTGGGCGGCGCCGGCATAGACACACAAAGATAACAAACAAATTTCAAGAATGCTTAGATGAGAGGCAACGCCAACGATGCCGAAAGCAAAACCGATGCTCATATAGCCCAGCAGCGTAGGCACACAATCCCGCACCCCCTGTAAAAACGTATCGTTCATTTCCCGGGAAACGGCGGTTTTTTGCACTTCTGTGTTAATCATTTTTTATACTCCTTTCATAGAGATTATAATGATAACGACTAATGAAAAAATCAAAGAAAATACGGTTCACATTTATATGAACCGATTTCCGGTGACGACATGAAATAACGAATGGTTTTGTTTCATCAGGCCTTCAACTTTCTCAGCCCCGACTTCTTTCACAAGCTCCGCGAACATCAGATCGTGCCTCATATATTCCATGGCCACGAGAACGAGAGCGGGATCTTCTGATTTAATGGCCCAGGCATTCGTCTGCGGAGAAAAATTGGCGATTAAGACTTCTTTATTATCGCGGGCAGCTATCGTTAATCTTCCGCCCATCCGTTTCTCCGCCACTTCAGGTGACATATTATGATTTGTCGTATTTCCGAGCTTCACTTCCGGAGGGCCGAACACAATCGAAAAGACGGGCAATTGTTCGGCGGCGCGTTTGTTAGCAGCTTCTTGAATAAAGGGAATCTGCTGTTCCCAGACAGACAGCCACAACTCTTCCTCGGCTTTTTCAATCATATCCTTCATCTCATTGATGACATGATCATTCGTGCTGATGCGGCGGATGACATTCATCTCCTGCTCGCTTTCCAGTGCCAATAACTTTTCCTCAAGGTAGCCGAATGAGCTCTCGAAATCGTGCCGGAGCCGGTCGATTAATTCCTTTCCGGCAAGCGGAGCATATGTAACCGGATCAGACGGCACAATATGGACAGCGCCTTTATCAACTAATTTCCCCAATACTTCATAGATCATTGAGCGGGGGACGCCTGACCTTTTGCTGATTTCATATCCGGTAACAGGCGAGTGTTTCAACAAGCCGATATATGCTTTACATTCATATTGAGAAAATCCAAACTTCTGTAATTCTTTCAGAACATCCTCCATAAACATCCTCCGTAGTGGTTATTCATGAAACTACTATAATGTAAGCGGTTATATCTTGTCAATGGGACTTGAGTGCTGAAAGAAAGGTGCGCCTGTTTTGTCGCTTTCCAACTTAGTTTATGGTGAGTTACATGTATGGCTTTTGTGAAAAACGTTGCCGTAGACCCACACGAATGCCGTTTGATACGATAAATTCAAGAAGTTAAAAAGAGGAGGATCACGGTGGAAAACACCTCTAAAATCGCTTTTTTATCGGTTATAAGCAATTCCCTGGTCGTCATGCTCAAAATAGTGGTGGGGATCATAACCGGATCTGTCGCGATACTTTCTGAAGCCATTCATTCTTTTTTAGATTTGATCGCCGCCTTCATTGCCTTTATCTCCGTCAGGATTTCAAAAAAGCCGGCTGATACAGGGCATCCGTACGGTCATGGAAAAGTCGAGAATCTGTCGGGGACTATCGAGACGATTCTGATTTTTGCGGCAGGGATTTGGATGATATATGAATGCGTTCAAAAACTGGTGAACCCGGCGCCGGTTCATCTGCCTGTATTGGGAATTGTTGTGATGCTTGCGGGGGCTCTCATTAATTTGATCGTTTCGAAGTTCGTAAAAAGAGAAGCCGAAAAGGTTAATTCCGTGGCAATGAAATCAAATGCCCTGCATTTACTGACTGACGTGTACACATCATTAGGCGTAGCGGCAAGCCTTTTGGTCGTTACCGTAACGGAGTGGTACATACTTGATCCCATTATAGGTATGGTGCTGGCGGTGTATATCATATATGAAGCGTTTAAGTTAATGAAAGAAGCATTCCCGCCGCTGATTGATACCCGTTTGTCGGAAGAGGAAGAAAAAACAATTTTAAAGATTATTGAAACATTTCAACAGGAATTTATTGAAATTCACGATTTTCGTACAAGACGCTCCGGCCCGCAGGAGTATATTGATTTTCATCTGGTCGTAGCCTCTCACGTGACGATTAAAGACGTGCATGACCTGTGTGACCGCATTGAAAGAGATATTACGAATGAATTCAAACAAGCACAGGTAATGATTCACCCCGAGCCGGAGAGCGAGAGGAAGAAATAAATCGATCTTAAGTTTGCGTTTGTTCCCGGCAAAATGCCTGCAAAAGGCCCGTTCCCACGGGTCTTTTTGTTGTATAAATGACTATTTCTCGCTCATATGAGAGATAAGCTTATACACGTGAGGGGTTCATTTCATACGTTATGTTGTAAAGAAAAAGGGAGGTGAACAGAATTGAACGCTATTTCTGTTAAAGAAATTGAACATGGAGTTGCCGTTGCGGAAAGAGAAGGTTTAGGGGAGTATTTATACCAAGAACCGGTTTCTAAAAAATGTTCGCGCCGTTCCCGCAGCAGAAAACGGACACACCGTTCTCGCAGCAGA
>NZ_ML064911.1:0-4904 GCF_003676355.1 Bacillus sp. L75 | reverse complement strand
AAAGACGGACGCATCGCCGGACACACCGTTCCCGCAGCAGACGGTCTCATCAAAAACGTAGCCGCAAACGCTGTTTTAAATGCTGACTGCAGACTCTATTACAAGTAACGGGGATCTGCTATAATGGCAAGAGAACTGCATAAAAGATCCAGTATCATCATCTGCGGACACTGAACTGACAACATGGCGCTGTTTGTTCGTGTCCGTTTTTTATGTCAAAAAAGATGCCGGAGGATAAAAAGGAAGGGATGACGCCGAATGAAGCTGAATGAGGATTTTTATAACTCTGAAGGAAAGACAGTCTCTTTGCCAAACATCAGCAGCAAGCTTTTGCATATCACGGACAGCGGGCATATCAGCGTTGACTTCATCAGCATAAGCAGGCTGCGGAAGGCTTCAAAAATCGCGATCTTAGGTGACAGCGTCGCCCGGGGGCTGCGTGCGGAATACGGCTTTGGTGACATTCTGAAAGACCGGACAAACGCTGAAATAACCAATCTGTCTGTCAGCGGCGTTAATATGAGCAACAACGGAAGCGATAACATTTATCAGCAGGCGCTTAAAACAAAGGGACATGATGTCATCATTGTCCAGGGAACAGATGATGATTGGTGCAACCACATTCCCATCGGCACAGATGAAAAGGATATCACCACATTTTACGGAGGCTTCTGCCAAGTGATCCAGCAGCTGCGGAGCGGAAATAAAGGCGCGAGCATCATTGTGGTGACCCCAACGAGACAAGCAAAAATGTCAAAAGGAAAAATCGTCCGCCGTGATACTGATAAAAATAAACTGGGCCTGAAGCTGGCTGACTATGTGAAAGCCCAAAAAGAAGCCTGCACACTCCTCTCTGTACCATATGCCGATCTATTTGATACTGATCTCATCGACCCATATAATCCCGCTTTCCGCAGCATGTGCATGTCAGAAGGTCTTCATCCGAACGAGAAAGGGCATCAAATCATATTTCAGGAAATCTGCCGGAATTATTATTACTATTATGGGTAACACAGCGCTAACAGATTATTTTCGGCTTTGCTTTTCTAAAAGCTCAATTATTCTTTGAGATGCGTGTTTTTGCGCTCTCAAAAGCGAGACGATATTACCGGTAAAACCGATTAAAATGATAAGCAGCAAAATGATCATCCACATAGCGAACCTCCTGTCGAGTGTTGAAAAACCCACTCTTTATTTTACTTATTATGGATGGGGAGAGAATAGGTCTAACTATTGGGATTTCTTTATAAATCCATAAAAAAATGAACAGACTGAACGGGTCTGTTCATTTTTATTCGCTTATTTCAGCAGGTTCAATGATTCGCGATTAAAGGCTTCCAAATCGTCAGGTGTTCTGCTTGTTACGATGTTATGGCTCACGACGACTTCTTCATCTTTATAATGTGCGCCGGCATTGATTAAGTCTTTGCGGATGCTGCGGAATCCCGTGATATCTTTTCCTTTAAGAAGGTCGGTATCAATCAGCAGCTGCGGGCCGTGGCAGATCGCGAAAACGGGTTTCTGATTTTCCACGAATGCTTTAGTGAATTCACCCGGGCGGTCATCTCCGCGCAGAAGATCCGGTGAAAAGCCTCCGGGAATCAATAACGCATCGAATTCCTTGGCGTCTGCGTCTGAGATCGCTTGATCGATCTTTACTTTCTCACCGTGCTTGCCCGTCACTTCTTTCCCAGCTTCCAAATCTATTGTCACCACACTGTGGCCCGCTTCTTTAAATGCTTCCGCCGGGCTTGTATATTCAATATCCTCAAATTGATCTGTCATCAGAACTGCGATTTTTTTGCTCATACATCATGCCTCCTGTGAATTTGTATATGACAAGAATATCAGGCAGATTCCCGCCTCACAACGTATTTGCTTATGAAAAAAGACCCCTCTGAAAAAGAGGAGCCAAAAGGTACGGAGGTCTGCTTAAACTTACGTGTTTAACCTGAGATAAGGCAAGAAATCGAACCAATTACTTTTTGCGTCTTTTTTTCTGCTTTTTACACCCGCATTTCCCCGGATCGCCCGGATCAATGACTTCGTGAATTGTTTCTTCCTTATAAACGTGGCGGGGAACATAACGGATATGCTCTCTGTTAATGTGTTTGATGGGATGGACGTAAACCACTTCTTTGTCAGTATACTTGTCAGTCACAATATACTTAGGGTCACAGTAATACACTTTCGATTTTTTACCCATTCATCTCACCTCCCGTACTTTATTAAATGCTGACAAGGAGGATTTTGCATCGGACAAGTACACCATGGCAAGTCCACAATTTTTCAGCTGCAATTTCGTTTTTCTGATTTTTCCTGAATCCGCCTCAAATTGGAACGGCTAACCCTTTTTGAGCGGGGAAATCTATAAAAAAGAATTCAAAAACGATTCTTTTCTCAGGTCAATCGAGATGCATACATCTTTAGGGGGATTTCAGAATGCTCGATGAAAAAACGATTGAAATCATTAAAAGCACAGTGCCGGTCTTAGAAGAGCATGGTGAAGAAATCACAGGCCGATTTTATGACCTGCTGTTTCAGCATCACCCTGAGCTGCTGAATATCTTTAATCAGACGAATTAAAAGAAAAAAACACAGCGTACGGCCTTGTCGAATGCTGTGATTGCAGCCGCAGCCAATATTGACCGGCTGGAAAACATCGTTCCCGTCGTCAAACAAATCAGCCATAAACACCGGAGTATCGGTGTTAAACCCGAGCATTACCCAATCGTTGGAAAGTACTTGTTAATCGCGATAAAGGATGTGCTAAAAGACGGGGCTGCTCCTGAGGTCATTCAGGCATGGGAAAAAGCATACGGCGTCATTGCAGACGCTTTTATCGGAATTGAGAAGGACATGTATGAACAAGCGGAAACGCAAAAAGGCGGCTGGAAAGACTATAAGGCGTTTAAAATTGATAAAAAGGTAAAAGAAAGCAAGGAGATAACGTCGTTTTATTTAAAACCGGAAGACGGACAAGTTCTCCCCGAGTTCAAAGCGGGACAGTATATCAGTGTAAAAGTATACATTCCGGACACGGGTTATACGCATATCCGCCAGTACAGTTTGTCGGATGTATCCGGTAAGGATTATTACAGGATTTCCGTGAAAAAAGACGGAATTGTTTCTTCATATCTGCATGACCAATTACACGAAAAGGATTCAATTGAGATCAGCGCTCCGGCCGGGGATTTCGTATTAGACCCTGATTCCAAAAAGAATCTGGTTCTCATCAGTGCCGGTGTCGGAATTACCCCGATGATCAGCATGTTAAAGACGGTTGCCAAAACCCAGCCGCAGCGAAACGTTCTCTTTATCCATGCGGCAAGGAGCGGAGAGTATCATGCGTTGCGGCATGAAGCTGAAGAAGCCGCGGAACACTCATCCGTTGACACCCTCTTTATTTACAGTGAGCCGTCCGAACAAGACCGTTCAGAAAACATTCGTTTTCGGGAAGGCCGGATTGACAAACAGCTGTTAGAAGAAGTGATGACAGATAAAGATGCTGATTTTTACCTGTGCGGGTCACCGTCGTTCATTAAAGAAATGAAAAAGCTGATTTCTGAATTCAATACACCGCCGGAATCCATTCACTATGAATTATTTGAACCGCAGCTGAGTATGGTGTGATTGAAGAAGGAAGGACGATGATTTTAATGTATGAAGCATCCGGACTGGGTGCTTTTTTTATTCTCTTGCAAGGAAGGGTTGCTGAGGAATCACTCTGTAGAGGAAAACCACTTTTTGTCTCAACTCGCTTAATTATCGAATGAAATAAGTGCCGCATGTTAAAAACACATGGCCCGCGAGTTTATTGCTCACTTATCCTGCTGCTCGGATTTTTGGTGTGTGAGAAAAAAACGGTACGGCTGCATAATCCGGAAGAGACGCTGACCTTTTACTTGTAAAAGAAGTTTAAAGACAGGATGAACGCTTATTTGCTAGTGTACGAGCGGCAAAAGCAAAAAGAGGAATCAGTATTTTAAAATTAAAAATAACAACTGATAGAAATGAAAGTTTCAGGATACAATGGGATTTATATATTCGGGTTTTGTGATAGCAGTATAGGGAGGGGAATAATAGAGTGAGTAACTTTTTTGAGGAATCGGTACAGGGAGGGGTTGTATCTATGCTTACTGATATTAAACAAAAGGTTTGGGGATGCTCTTTTATCTGAGAATCGATTTGAGATGAAGCGGGGATGCCGAGGGGATCAGAGGGCGAACGTCAGGCAGAATTACGCCAAGTGGACCGCCGAGAAAAATGGCTCTGGAAATGTGAATCTATTGTTGATTTTCTTGATTGAGCTACTGAAGAAATAGTTGACGAGAAACACCGGACTGTCTTTGTAGTAGACGGGGTGAAATATCGTGAAATCGCTCTGCATTCTGGCGTTTCCCGCGAAACGGTCAGACGCATCAAAGAGAAGATTTTTTGCCAAATATGTAATTTTTATTGTTGAAACAGATAAAATCCGCAGTGTAGACTGGAAGGCAAAATATTTCTGCGTCCCCATCGATTCAAATAGGGATTACAATAATGTGAAGAGTTATTTATAAACAGAAATTGATAAATAATATAAGATCAGCTGACAAACTTAATGAGGATCAAACTAGTGCTCACTTATTTATAAATTAAACATATTATAATGATATATTAATCATTAAGGGAGATGAGCAGCTGATGGGTTATGATCAGCATAGAAGATGCCCTAAATGTAAACAAAAACTACCGAAACCAAACTGCTGTAAGTGCTGTCCCATCTGTTATACAAAAGTTATTGTAGGACAACGAGGATTACGAGGGGTGCGAGGGATTCCAGGGGTTACAGGACCAGCCGGACCAGCCGGACCAGCCGGAGCGACCGGGGCCACAGGAGCTATCGGTCCAGCCGGAGCCAC
>NZ_ML064910.1:0-105230 GCF_003676355.1 Bacillus sp. L75 | reverse complement strand
GGCTGACGAAGGAAGATGCGGAAGGCCGAAACCTTGAAGGTGCAGTCTTCAAAATCGTCGACCGTGATGGAAAAACGGTTAAAGAAGATCTGGTTTCAGATAAGGACGGAAAAGTAGAAACATCCGGTCTTACACCGGGTCATTACGCCTTCATTGAAACGAAAGCACCCGACGGTTATGTGTTAAATACGGAGAAAAAAGAGTTTACCATCTCAGAAACAGCGGAAGGAAAGCCGGAGCCGTTTGACGCAGGAACGGCCGTCAACTATAAAGGCTCTGTCCAGCTGATCAAGAAGGATCAAGACGGAAACGTTTTAGACGGTGCAGTATTTAAAATCATTGACAGTGATGGAAAAACCGTAAGAGACGATCTGATGACAAAAGAAGGCGGCAAAATTGACGCCGGCGGTTTGGCGCCCGGAAACTATCAATTTGTTGAAACAAAAGCGCCGGATGGTTATCTGCTGTCAACAACCCCTGTGCCGTTTACGATTAAGGCTGAGAACAGCGGAAAACCGAATCAGGCTGCCCTGACTGCAGTTAACATCAAGAACAGCGTTGTTCTCACAAAATTGGATCAAGGTGACAAACGGAAAGTCCTGCAAGATGCGAAGTTTAATCTGACAGATGCAAACGGCAAAGTACTGACAGAGGGCCTGACGACAGATGAGCACGGACAAATTATTGTACGGGGACTGAAAGCGGGCGAATATCAATTTATCGAAACAAAAGCGCCCGAACTTTACAGTTTGGATCAAACGCCAATATCATTCAAGATCACAAATACCGACATAAAACCAGTCGAAATCAGTGCGGAGAATACACTGACGCCGGGTGATGTCACACTGACAAAAGTGGATCATGACGATAAAAATAAGGTGCTGGAAGGTGCTGAATTCAAGATCACGGATTCTGCCGGACATCCGGTAAACACCGGCGGCAGCAAAGAACGGCCGGCGGTATGGAAGACGGATCAAAAGGGCCGGTTTACGGTGAAAGGATTAGCGCCCGGACAGTATCGATTTATCGAAACAAAAGCGCCTGACGGCTATCAGCTGAACGAAAAACCAATTGAATTCACAATTGAAAAAGGACAGTTAAAAGCCGTTGAGGTCGTCGTTTCTAATAAGAAATTAAAAAATCCCGCACCTGGGAAAGACACACCGAATCATCAAACGAATCAAGGCGGGCATCATCCTGATACCAATGGTAAAACCAATCACCCGGATACAGGCAAAAACCTGCCGAAAACCGGTGATACGGACGGTATGATGCCGGTCACGGCCGGTATTCTGCTGCTATTAGCCGGCGGAGCCGCGGCTGTTGTATCAAGAAAGAAGAAAGCAAGGAATAGATAGACGTTATCGCACCTGATCATGTAAGAATCGATCAGGTGCTTTTTTTAAAAGAGAATCATTTCTCACCAAATACTCACCGCATGACGTACAAGAAAGGAATTTTCTTCATGGTTAAAAAAATGATCATTGCCGTTCTTATTTTGTCCGGGCTGCTTCTCATTTCCTCTCCTCTCATGAAAGGCTGTTTGATCGCGTACCTCAGTAAAAGTCAAATTGAATCGGAATTAACCGCAGAACAAGCGCGGAAAAATAACATGAAAAAAGCGGACTATGATTTTGAATCCATTCATCCGCCCGGTTTCAGGGAAACAGTTCAGTCAAGTTTTAATCGCAAACCAAAACCGATAATCGGACGGATAACCATCAGCAGCATCGATTTAGACCTTCCGATTTTAAAAGGCACAACCAATGAAAACCTGCTGATCGGCGCGGCAACTATGCGTCCGGATCAGAAAATGGGCGAGGGAAACTACCCGTTGGCAGGCCACCATCTGAAGCAGGAGAACCTATTGTTCGGCCCTCTTTTACACATAAAAAAAGGCGCGCAAATCGTGATGACCGACTTTAGAAAAGACTATATTTATTCTGTAACATCAAAAACCATGATTTCAGAAATAGAAGCAAACGCAATTCAGGAGACAAAAGATAAAGAGATTACATTAATCACATGCGACAAGGCGGTAAGAACCGAAGGACGCCTGGCCGTCAAAGGAAAATTAATTGATATTTCCGGTCATTCAAATGTATCTCGGCCATCATAGAGAAACACTTTTTCAACTGAATATACGTCCGTTGTTAAACATCCCGAGACTGGCTTCTGTCAGTCTTTTTTTGCGCAGCGATTATAAAAAGTTATCCTTCTTATCTCTCTTGAGGGAAATTATACCATACTGCAGAAATGACAAGAGAAAAAGATCACGAAAATTCTCAAAAATGAGAAATAAAGATTTAAAAAATGGTATGATTTTAGGAGGAAAGGACGGCTGGTGCTGTGTTGGAAGCGAAGCGGTTTTATGTCTCTCTGCAAATGAAAATCGCCGGATTAATTACGGCTTTATTAATACTTGTCATCGGAACGCTCACGGTTATATTTGCCTTTCAGCAATTAAAGGAAGGGCAGAAGCAGGCTGAACAGCTGGCGGTGCAAACGGCAAAAACCATTTCATACATGCCTCCTGTAAAAGAGGCGTTCCGGCTTGCGGATCAAGAGGCTTTTACAAAGTTAGATGTCATTGAACAAATGAAAGAACAGGCAGGCGCGCACGCCGTCTACATCACTGATCAAAAAGGGCATGTTGCATTTCATTCGGCCCGAAGCAGTATTCCGAAAGAAAATCAAAATCTGCAAAATAAAACCATCATGTTCGGCGGGTCACCGGTTTCCGACGGAATGAAGGCTGTCCGGGGGAGCGCCCCGGTTATTTTGGAGGAAAAAAATCATAACGAAGTCGTCGGAACGGTGACAGTCGAGTTTTTACAAGATGAGATAGAAAAAGATATGAAAGCGCATCTGCGGCATTTAGGCTATTTTGCATGTTTGGTGTTTCTTATCGGCATCGGGGGAGCGGCGGCGCTCGCAAAAAGCATCCGTAAAGATACACTCGGCCTTGAACCGCATGAAATTGCAGCGCTGTACAGGGAGCGCAATGCGATGCTCCTTGCGATTAAAGAAGGGATTATCGCCGTAAACAAAGAAGGCGCGGTAACCATGATGAATTTATCTGCGGCTGATATGCTGAATCTGCCGGAACCGATGATCGGAAGGCATATAAAAGAAATCATGCCGGGCGCAAATCTCATGCCGGTGTTGGCAGGGGGAGAATTACCGCCGAACGTGGAGGTGCGTGCCGGAAATAAAGTATTTATCTTAAACGTGAAAGAAATGAAGCAGACCGGACAAGTATACGGAGCGGTGATCAGCTTCCGGGAGAAAACAGAGCTCAAGAAACTGATTAACAAGCTGACTGAAATGAAAAAATACTCGGAGGATCTCCGGGCGCAAACGCATGAATTCTCGAATAAGCTTTACGCGATACTCGGTCTGTTAGAGCTGGGAGAATATAATGAAGCCATTGAACTGATAAAAGAAGAGTACGCCATCCAGAATGAACAGCACGAAATCCTCTTTCAAAACATTCATTCACAGCGGGTTCAGGCCATACTATTAGGAAAAATGGGAAAGGCGTCTGAGAAGAAAGTGAAGCTTTCAATAGATGAAAACAGCTTTTTAGAATCGCTGCCGGAGCATGTGGGTTCATCCCAGCTCATTACGATCATCGGAAATCTTATTGATAACGCTTTCGAAGCCGTCGCCGAAAAAGAGAAAAAAGAGGTCGCCTTTTTTATGACTGATATCGGCAGGGATATCGTCATCGAAGTGGCGGACTCAGGGGATGGCGTGCCTCAGGAAAAAACAGAAACCATATTTGAAAAGGGCTACTCTTCAAAGGGGACAAGGAGAGGATACGGCTTAGCCAATCTGAAAGAAGCCGTCAGTGAATTACAGGGATCGATAGAGATTTCGCAGCAAAAGAGCGGCGGAGCCGTATTTACGGTGTTTATACCGAAAGAAACGCCAAAGGGGGAATCGGTGTGATTAACATCGCGATTGCAGAGGACGACTTTCGAATAGCGCAAATTCACGAAAAATTTATCGAACATCTTGATGGATTCAATGTCATCGGTAAAGCAATCAATGCCAAAGACACCATATCGCTGCTTGAGAAACGGCAGCCTGATCTGCTGCTTTTGGATATTTATATGCCGGATGAGCTGGGAACAGATCTGCTCCCGCTTATCCGCGGCCGTTTTCCTTCCGTTGATATCATCATTATTACGGCTTCTGCCGAAACAAGACTGCTGCAGGAAGCGCTCAGATCAGGCGTTTCCCACTATGTCATAAAGCCGGTGTCGGCACATAAATTTACAGAAGTGCTTTTGCAGTACCGTGAAAAAAGAGAATGGCTGCACTCACAGCCGGAGCTGAGCCAGTCCGTTATCGACATGTTTTTCGGAAGCGGTCAGAAAGAACAAAAACAGCTCAATGATCTGCCGACCGGGATTAATTCGATTACACTTCAAAAAATCAAAAACGCGCTCAGGGCAGCCCAAAAAGGGATGACGGCTGAAGAACTGGGCGAAAAAATGGGCGCCTCCAGAACAACGGCGCGGCGCTACGCCGAGTTTCTCGTTTCTCAGGAAGAAGCGCTCGCTGAATTAGAGTACGGCATTATCGGCAGGCCGGAACGGAAATATTATTTAGCACATGAATAAGGGATGGGAGAAATGAAGCGGTTGGGAGTGCTTCTTGTCATGCTGGCGGCGCTGGTTTCTTTTGACGGACGGCAGATGGCGGGCATCCGTTCAGCCGAAGGGCCGGTTGAAATTGTCGTCTCGGCAGCGCCTCAAGGGGGCTGGGACGTAACGGCAAAAGCTTTGCAATCGGTAATAGAGCGGAAGCAAATATTAGGCCGGCCCGTAAAGATCGTCTATAAACCCGGCGGAGGCGGAGACAGCGGCTGGAAATATGTAAACGAACGAAAAACGGATGTCATCAGTATGAATTCAAGCCTGCTGTTAAGCAATGAAATTTTGGGACAAAGCCGGCTGAAGGCAGCTGATTTTACGCCTTTGGCCATTATCGCAAAAGAGTGGCAGACCGTCGCTCTTCCGAAGGATTCAAAGATAAAAAGCGGAAAGCGGCTGCTCGGCGATATTAAAGCACATCCGGGCGGCATAAAAATCGGATTTGCGCCCGGCCTCGGAAATGATGACCAGCTCTCCTTTGCGAGAGCGGCGGAAATGGCCGGAATTTCTCCGTTTGATATCCGCTTTTTTCAATACGGGAGCAGCAATGAAGTCATTGAAGCTCTTATCAGCCACGAGATAGACGCCGCCTCAATGACCATTTCAGAAGCGAGAGACGCCTATCGGAAAGGGAAAATCACATTGGCGGCCGTTACGTCGGACAAAAGGCTCTCCGGCTTCAGCGATGTGCCGACATGGAAAGAGCAGGGGGTGCCGTTTGTCTTTGCGCACTGGAGAGGCATCATGGGGCCGAAAGACATGACCGAAGGCGAGATCGCCTATTGGGATCAGGCTTTGAAACAGATTACCTCATCCGCGGAGTGGAAGCAAATGTTGAAAAAACGGGATTGGGAGAGCTTTTATAAAAACAGCAGCGGCGCAAAACGCTTTTTAGAAGAGCAGACCGAGTTTTATAAAGAGATGATGAGCAGCGAAAAATAAGCCTTCCGCATATTTGCGGGAGGCTTTTTATTTATAAATGAACAAAATGAACGAAAAGGTTATAAAAAATTAAAAATCTTTAAAATCCAAAATATTTACTTCAATATCCAATTCTCATAAGATAGCAAAAAGGCGGATAAAGGGGATCGGGCCTTTAAAATGTAAGCGTATTCATAATAAGGGGGACATACTGTGTTAGCAATCTTAGGCTTTCTTATGATGCTTGTTTTTATGGTGCTGATTATGACAAAACGGCTTTCAGTGTTAACGGCGCTCGTATTAACGCCGATCGTGTTTGCGCTGTTTGCCGGGTTTTCTTTTAACCGGGTCGGCGAGATGATGATTTCCGGGATTGAACAGGTGGCGCCGATTGCAGTCATGATTATGTTTGCGATTCTTTATTTCGGCATTATGATTGATACCGGTTTATTTGATCCGATGGTGTCGCGTATTTTAAAGCTGGTTAAAGGCGACCCGCTCAAAATTGTAGTCGGAACAGCCGTTTTGACCATGCTTGTCGCACTGGACGGAGACGGCTCGACGACGTATATGATTACGACAAGCGCAATGCTGCCTTTGTATATCATGCTCGGAATCCGTCCGATTATTTTAGCGGGAATCGCCGGTGTCGGCATGGGTATCATGAACACGATACCATGGGGCGGCGCGACGCCGCGTGCGGCGAGTGCGCTCGGCGTTGACCCGGCAGAGCTGACGGGGCCGATGCTGCCTGTCATTGCCAGCGGCATGGTATGTATGATTGTGGTCGCTTATGTACTCGGAAGGATGGAAAGGAAACGGCTCGGGGTGATCGAATTAAAGCAGCCGTCCCATACAAATGAAACGGCTGCGGCTGCGGAAGATGAATGGAGGCGGCCGAAACTGTGGTGGTTCAATTTACTGTTAACGCTTTCTTTAGTGGGATTTTTAGTGTCAGGAAAAGTGAATTTAACCGTGCTGTTCATCATTGCGTTTTGTATCGCGCTGATTGTCAACTATCCGAAGCTTAACGATCAAAGGGAGCGTATTTCAGCCCATTCGAGCAATGTGCTTGCGATCGGTTCGATGATTTTTGCCGCAGGCGTGTTTACCGGAATTTTAACGGGGACGAAGATGGTTGATGAAATGGCCATTTCCCTCGTATCGCTTATTCCGGAACAGATGGGAGGTTTTATTCCGGCGATTGTTGCCTTAACGAGCGGTATCTTTACGTTTCTGATGCCTAATGACGCCTATTTTTACGGCGTGCTGCCCATTTTATCCGAGACCGCCGTGGCGTACGGTGTAGATAAGGTGGAAATCGCCCGCGCTTCGATTATCGGCCAGCCGATTCATATGTTAAGCCCGCTCGTGCCGTCGACGCATTTATTAGTCGGGCTTGCCGGGGTCACCATTGATGAACACCAGAAATTTGCGATGAAATGGGCGGTTCTTGCCGTTATCGTCATGACGGCCTTTGCGCTCATCATCGGCGCAATCACGATTTTTTAACATAAAACACCCGGTTCGTCGCACACTAAAGGCATCAGAGGAGGTGCCATGATGAGTGATCCGTTTATGCCGCTTTTTTCAGTGAGAAGCGGCGCCGGTTTTAAAGCGGCGGACGGCGTTTACGGACTGACCGTGCAGATTGCGAATGTTTACTTTATCGAAAATCCCTCAGCTCCGCGGGAAATCATTCTGGTTGACGCGGGAATGCCTCAATCGGCGGAGATGATAACAGAAGAAATGAAACGCCGATTCAAAGAGGGGTATCAGCTGAAGGCGGTCATTTTGACACACGGTCATTTTGATCATGTCGGTGCGATTGAAGAGCTGCTTGAGCTTTGGGATGTGCCGGTTTACATTCATGAAAAGGAGCTCCCGTACGTCACGGGGAAAGCGGATTATCCGCCTGCCAGGCCCGATGCGAAAAAAGGGCTTGTCGCAAAGCTGTCACCGCTGTTTCCGCGCCATACGATCCGCATTCCGTCCGTTCAGGCACTGCCTTCAGACGGTACCGTTCCGTTTCTTGAAGAATGGAAATGGGTGCATACGCCCGGTCACACCCCCGGCCATATTTCATTATTCCGGGATAAAGACCGCGTTCTGCTTGCCGGTGATGCCGTGATCACTGTTGAACAGGAATCGCTTGCGGACGTTGTCATTCAAAAGCAAGAGCTTCACGGGCCGCCCGCTTATTTTACAGCGGATACGCAGACGGCGGCCGCATCCGTTGAGAAATTGGCCGAACTGGAGCCGGAAGCGCTTTTGACGGGTCACGGAATTCCGATGACGGGAAAAAACTACCGTGAGGATTTGCTTACACTGGCTGAAAAACTGCATTCCGTTTTGTAAAACACCTGCGAACATCACAGGTGTTTTTTCTTTGCAGTTTCCAGTATGATACAAAAAAACCATTGTGTTCACACCTAAAAACGATACAATGGGAAACAGATGTAAATTGAAGGAGAGAGTTTTTTGAAACATACGGAAATACTTTGGGATGAGGCGAAGGATTTTATTGATGTCTGCTATCAGGAACTCGGAATGGAATCGCAAATCAACGAGCGACTACACGCGATAAAAGATGAGATAGATCGGACGGGGAGTTACGTCCATACGGCGGAAGAGCTTGAACACGGGGCGAAAATGGCGTGGCGCAACAGCAACCGCTGTATCGGGCGTCTGTTCTGGCAATCGCTGAACGTCATTGACCGGCGCGGTGTGAAAACGAAAGAAGAGGTGCGCGACGCATTATTTGAACATATTGAAATCGCCACGAACGGCGGAAAAATTAAACCGACGATTACGATTTTCCCTCCTGAGAAGAATGGGGAAAAACAAGTGGAGATCTGGAATCACCAGCTCATCCGCTATGCGGGATATGAGACTGAAAAAGGAAGAGTCGGTGATCCGGCATCATATGAGCTGACGGCTGTCTGCGAAAAACTCGGCTGGCGCGGGAAGCGGACCGATTTTGATATTCTGCCGCTGCTTTTCCGGATGAAAGGGGACGGGCAGCCGGTCTGGTATGACCTGCCTCAGACGCTCGTGAAAGAAGTGCCGATCACCCATCCGGATATTGAAGAGTTTGCCGATTTAAATCTCAGATGGTACGGGGTTCCGATTATCGCCGATATGAGGCTTGAAATCGGCGGGCTGTCGTACAACGCGGCGCCTTTTAACGGATGGTATATGGGAACCGAAATCGGCGCAAGGAACCTTGCTGACGAAAAACGGTATGATATGCTCAAAAAAGCCGCTGCGGTCATGGGGATTTCCGCCAGCCTGAATACCGACCTGTGGAAAGATCAGGTGCTGGTGGAACTGAATAAAGCAGTGCTCTATTCATACAAAAAACACGGTGTCAGCATTGTCGATCACCATACGGCGGCGAATCAATTTAAACGCTTTGAAGAACAGGAACAAGACGCGGGCAGAAAGCTGACGGGCGACTGGACCTGGCTGATTCCGCCGATCTCGCCGGCTTCCACCCACATTTTCCATAAATCATATGACAATACGATTGTGAAGCCGAATTATTATTATCAGGACAAGCCTTATCAGTAACTGATGGTAAAAGTGCGGTACCCTTTCAGACGGTGTGATTCTTCGATGGTTACGCCTGTGACATTTGAGAAGGGGCTGCCTTTTCTGACTGCTTCGGCAAATTGTTTTAACGACTCTTCAGGACCTTCGGCAAGGATTTCCACCCGGCCGTCATCACGGTTTTTTACCCAGCCGGCTACCTTATGTCTGTCGGCTTCCATCTGGACGAAGTAGCGAAAACCTACGCCCTGAACCCGGCCGTCTGCAATCATATGATATTGAAGCATGGAAAAACCACCTTTTTCTTACTATGATAAAGGAAAGATATGAGATTTCGCAAAGGATGTGAACGAGGTGACGCAAGACTATTCTGTCTTATCTATCAATCTCGGAAAGCCCGCAATTCATGAATTTGCCGGCAGACAAATCAATTCCGGCATCATAAAGCGGCCCGCAGATTCTCCCGTCATGCTGTATAAAACCCATTTTGACGGGGACGGGCAGGCTGATCTGAAGCATCACGGAGGTCCCGATAAAGCGGTGTGCGTGTATCCCGCCGAGCATTATTCATATTGGGAAACAACGCTCGCAAGAAAACTTCCCGCCGCCGCGTTCGGGGAGAATGTAACGGTCAAAGGACTTGCCGAACAAGACGTGTGGATCGGAGACGTCTTTCAACTGGGGGAAGCCGTCGTTCAAGTAAGCCAGCCGCGCCAGCCCTGCGTCAAACTCGCGCTCAAATATGGCATCAAAGATATGGTGCTCCGTGTACAGCAGACGGGATTTACCGGCTTTTATTTCAGGGTGCTTGAAGAAGGATATGTCGATCCGCGTCCCGTCCTCAAGCGTCTGTCGAGAGGAAAAGAAAGCATTTCCGTCTGGTATGCGAATGAAGTGAAATATCGTGATTCCGGCAATCTGTCAGCGATTGAAGAAATACTGCGGGAAGAAGCGCTGTCAGAAAGCTGGAGGGAGTCCTTCCTTAAAAAAAGAGACAGGCTCACTAATGTATAGAAAAAAAGCCGTGCTGCACTGACAGCACGGCTGATTTACGTTATGCTTGTTTTTTTGTTTCCAGCAGATTGGCAAGGAAGTACTTTTTGAAGCTTTGAAGCTTTCTTCCTTCATAGTGGGTAATTCCTTTTTTCTTTAACTCTTCTACATACCAGCCTTTACTGCCATAATGCATGTCAGAAAACTCCTTTCTCCGTTCTCCCGCTGGGGAGGTTTCTTCAGTTTTTGCCAAACTTTTGGCATTGTAACATCTATAAAAAGACGCTGAAAAGGGATAACGCAAAAACTGAGACTTTCGATTCAGAGATGTAAAGCTTTCTTACATATATATGTAAAGGGCGGTCTTTTCATGCTTAATGGCCGGTTAATTTTAACAGCACCGTTCCGAGTGTCATGATTCCGAAAACGACGCCGAAATAAATCAGCATCCCCTTCTTTTTCTTCACTCCGTAAACGGTGAGAATGATGCTTTCAATAAAGAAAATAAACCCGAAGATAATAAACCACATGTTGAAAAATGGCTCCTTTCACAGACATATGTCCAGTGTAGCACAACTCTTATAACGGAGCATAAAAAAGCCGGGCACTGTATCAGTGTCCGGCAAGTTTGACGAGAAGCTGGGCCAAATGCTGTTTTTCATTGTCATCCGCAATGTCCCACAGTTCTTGTAAGAGTTTTTCTTCCGCATTGCGGGGCTCCTCGTGTTTGGCGAGATAGTCCCCGAGGATGGCGGCGCTTTTGATGATTTTGCTGTCATCCAGACCCAGTTTTTTTCCGGCGGAAATTTTCTGATGAAGGTACGCCTTAAATTCCTCGAAATCCTCTAAAATCTGCTGTTTCGTTACGCCGTGCATGGCGTGTATTTCGTTTTCGATTTTGATTTTTTCTTTATCTTTTTTCATGCGTCTCCCTCCTTCGGGTTAGTTGTTGTATACCTGTTTGGAAGGGAGATGAAACATTACAATGCAGTTAAAATAATCGGTTTATCTTTTGTGATCACGATGGTGTGTTCCACTTGGGCGACAAGGCTTTTATCCGGCGTTTTAAACGTCCAGCCGTCTCCCGCTTCAACAATCGTTTCCGCTTTCGTGGAAATAAACGGCTCAAGCGCGATCACGGTTCCGTTTTTAAACAGCGCGTTATCAAACGGATCGTAGTAATTCATGATGTGGTTCGGCGCTTCGTGGAGGTTTCTGCCGATCCCGTGGCCCGTCAGCGTTTTAATGACGGTAAATCCGTTGGAGCGGGCTTCGTGGTAGACGGCTCTGCCGATCTGGTTCTGGCGTTTGCCGGCTTTTGCCTGATCCAATCCTTTCTGAAATGCGGATGCTGCGCAATTACAAAGCTTTTGCAGACGTTCATCGCCTTCTCCGAGTACAAATGAAATTCCCGTATCGGAATAAAAACCGCCGAACTCCGCCGAAATATCGATATTTACAAGATCTCCGGCTTTTAAGATTTTAGAGGCGCTCGGAATGCCGTGAGCGACTTCGTCATTTACGCTGATGCATGTCACGCCCGGGAAATCGTATTCCTTCTCCGGAGCGGAAGCGGCTCCGTGCTCGTCAAGCACAGCCTTTCCGATCAGGTCAAGATCTTTCGTGCTCATGCCGGGCTCGGCTTTTTTCTTCATTTCTTCACGCGCCAGCGCGACGATTCTGCCGATTTTTTTAAGGCCTTCTAATTCTTGATCGTTCGTTACAATCATTGTCATTCCCGCTTTCTATTTTTAATCATCTGATTCAAGCTTACCACAACTGGTTTATAAATAGAAAACCAACAAGCCTTATGTGAATAAATGAAGGAAAATTGGTATAGATCACTAGATAACTTATGTGGTATATTTAAGAAAAAAGAAGGGGGATGGGTAAAATGCTTCAATTTTTGCAAAAACTCGGAAAATCATTTATGCTTCCGATTGCCGTTCTGCCCGCCGTTGGTATTATTTTGGCCATCGGCAGAGAGGACTTATTAAATATTCCGTTCATTTACGCGGCGGGGACCGCGGTATTTGATCATCTGCCGCTGATTTTCGCGATCGGAATTGCGATCGGGATTTCGAAAGACAGCAACGGGGCCGCCGCTCTGTCGGGAGCAATTTCTTATATCATGCTGGACGCTGCTGTAAAATCAATCAATTCGACAAATAATATGGCCGTTTTCGGAGGGATTATCGCGGGGTTAATTGCGGGATACACGTATAATCGCTTTAAGGATACGAAGCTGCCCGAATATCTCGGGTTTTTCAGCGGGCGCAGGCTCGTTCCGATTGTAACGGCGCTGATTACCATTATTTTGGCGGGGATCTTCGGATTTGTGTGGCCGCCGATTCAGTCGGTGATTACGTCTTTCGGAGAATGGATGATCGGGCTTGGCGGAATCGGCGCCGGGATTTACGGGATTTTTAACCGGCTTTTGATTCCGTTCGGTCTTCATCATGTGCTGAATAATATTTTTTGGTTCCAGTTTGGCGATTTTCACGGAAAAACGGGAGATCTGGCCCGCTTCTTTGCGAAGGATCCGACGGCGGGAACTTATATGACGGGATTCTTCCCGATTATGATGTTCGGGCTTCCGGCCGCATGTCTGGCAATGATTGCCGCGGCTAAGCCAAGTAAGCGCAAAGCGACGGCCGGAATGATGATCGGTCTCGCGCTGACGGCATTTATTACCGGAATTACAGAGCCGATTGAATTTGCATTTATGTTTTTATCACCGCTTTTGTACGGGGTTCATGCTATATTAACCGGGTTCTCTTTATTTATCGTGAATGTTCTCGGAATCAGGTCAGGTTTTTCATTCTCGGCGGGGGCGATCGATTATCTCCTCAGCTACGGCATTGCCGAAAAACCGCTTTTGCTGCTCGTTGTCGGGCTTTGTTATGCGGTGATCTATTTTGTCGTCTTCTATATGCTCATCAAAACGTTAAACTTGAAAACGCCGGGACGGGAAGATGATGAGGAAGAGGAAGAAGTGCTTAGTGAAGATACGGCCGGTTCCGTCGAAGAACATGCCATGCTCAAGGGGCTCGGCGGCAGGCAAAACCTTGAAACGATTGATCACTGTGCGACCCGCCTCAGGCTGACCGTGCAGGATACGTCTCTCATTAATGAAGCGGCGCTTAAAAAAGCGGGAGCAAAAGGGGTTATCAAAACGGGGAATAAAACGGCGCAGGTCATTATCGGGCCGAACGTCGAATTTGTCGCGGAAGAGCTGAGAGAAGCCGTCCGCCGTGACGACCAGAAGCAAACTTGAAAAATCCGGATCACCTAGGTGATCCGGATTTTTTTTGAACATATATCAAGTTTCACATAATGTACAAAAAACAACGTTTTCTTCTATGTTAAGATTCAGGTAGAACAAGTATGGAGATGATGTAAGGTGACATGGATTGCAGTTGTTTCAATTGTTGTCATAAGCCTGATTAAGATTGTGCTGACATGCCTTCCTACCGGAGCGGTGGAATGGATCCTCCGCAAGTTTGAAACCCATTCAAAGCTCAGTGACGCGTCCGCTGCCGTTTCCCTCGGCGGAAAACGTCTGGAAGGCGAAGACAAACGCCGGGTGATTGATGATTTTAACGAAGCCGTGTTTATCGAACGGCATTATATATACCCAGGGGATGAAGAGCGTTATCTTCATCCGCAAAACGGAGCCGATCCGCTTGTCATTAAGACGAGAAAAGGAAAAAAAGATGTGACGGTGTTTGTATACAGCTACGAAGATCATGTAGATGTCGTCAAACAGCAGAAAAAGAAAGTCGTCGCTTATTCAGTTCTTTCCGACAGCCTGCAAAAGCGCTCTATGGCCGCCGCCGGGAGCTGAACATAAAAAAGCCAGATCATTGATATGATCTGGCTTTTGTTTATTCTTTTTGATCATCTGCTGAGGAATCTTCACGCTTCGTATAATCAAATTGTGAAGGGTCCACTTTCTTAAAGCCTTTCGGCTGATAGAAACGAAGCAGATCGCCGTTGATGATCTTATCAGACATTTCAAGCTCAGTCTTGACGAGAGAGTCTTCTTTTTTGTCGACTTCTGAATCATCTAAAAGTCTTCCGGTTTTCGTATCGTAATACTTGCCGGACACTTTCGTATAGTTCGGTGAGATGAAGTCTCCGTTACGGAACGGAATGACTTCTCTGTGCTCTTTCGATAAGATATCTGAACCTGACATGAGATAATCTTTCGTATCGACGCCGAGCAGATGAAGAACGGTCGGCGCGACATCGACTTCACCGGCAAATTTGTGATTGCGGCCGCCTTTCACGCCGGGAGCGTGGATAAAGAGCGGCACCCGCTGAAGCTGGGCATTGTCGTATTCAGTGATCTCATCTTTGCCGAGCACTTTCGCCATCGCTTTATTATGGTTTTCGGAGATGCCGTAGTGGTCTCCGTACATCACGATAATCGACTTATCGTACAGGCCGTCTTTTTTCAGGTCATGAAAGAACTGTTCAATTGATTCATCCAGATAGTTCGCGGACTGGAAGTAGTTATTGACGACTGAATCGCCAAAGTCTCCCGCCGGGAAGTCCGTGTCTTCTTTATCCATTCCGAACGGGAAGTGGTTGGACAGCGTAATGAACTTCGTATAGAACGGCTGCGGCAGGCTCTTTAAGAGCGGCATGGATTCTTTGAAATACGGTTTGTCTTTCATGCCGTAGTTTTTCGTGTTTTCTTCGCTCATGTCATAATAAGCGGAATCGAAAAACTTATCGATGCCTTCCGCTTTGTACATTTCGTTACGGTTCCAGAAAGTCTGCGTATTTCCGTGGAAAGCGGCAGACGTGTACTTTTTGCCTTTTAAGATCGCAGGAACGGACTGCAGCGTGTTTTGCGCTTTATTGACGAAAACCGAACCTTGCGAAAGCGGGTACAGAGAGTTCTCCATCATAAATTCCGCATCAGATGTTTTACCTTGTCCCGTTTGGTGGAAAAAGTTATCAAAGTAGAATGTTTGATTATCGTGCGCCAGCTTATTTAAAAACGGCGTCACTTCCTTGCCGTTAATTTTATAGTCAATGATAAAGGATTGCAGAGACTCTAATGAGACGTAGATGACGTTTTTTCCTTCGGCTTTTCCGAAGTAGACGTTATTCGGCACGTCATAGTTGGCCTTCATATAGTTTTCCACATCCGTTACATCGCTTGAATCGGCAAGCGCGCGCTGGCTGTTTGACTTCACATTCTGCACAGCATCGTAAATCGTAAAGTTGTACGTGCCCAAGTATTTCACCAGATAGTTTCGGTCAAATGAGCGTGTCAAAAGCTCGGGACGGTCGGATTCCGCGACGGCGAGGTTGATCAGGAACATAAGCACGGCGGAAGCCAAAACGATTCTGAATGATTTCTTCGCCGGTTTTTCAGCCGGTTTTCTCATCTTAAGGGCCAAAATAATCAAAATGACGGTATCCAGGAAGTAGAAGGCGTCTGTCCATCTCATTAACGAGAACGCGCTGTCTCCGAGCTGGCCGCCGTTTGTCTTTGCCTGCATCATGACCGGGATGGTAATGAAATCATTAAAGAATCTATAATAGACGATGTTTGCAAAAAGCAAAAAAGACAATAAAAAATGAATCACAATAATGGCTGTCTGCTGTAATTTTTTCTTGAAAAGAAGCCCAAGTCCAAGAAAGAACAAGCTGGAGCTCAGCGGATTCACAAAAAGCAATATTTTCTGGATCGTGTTGTCTATGCCGAGGTTAAAGTTTAAAATATAAGCGACATATGTTTTCACCCACAATAACACGACCGCTATCAAGAAGAAGGCAAGTCCTCTTTCTTTTATAAATGTTTTCATTGTTACACTCCTTTTTTCCGATCACGGTTTACACGGAACGATAGAAAAAACGAACGTAATCAATATACCATGAAACCAGCAAATAGAAAAGGTGGAAAAGGCTCATCGGAAAAAGGGCGAAAAACGCTGTCGCAACGGGGGTTGATCTGTTGAATGACAGCTTTAAAACATATAAATGGCACAAACTGGGCTTTGTGTTTCCCTTTAATCATACCCGGTTCTATTGAAAAAAGGAGGTGAACAGTGATGGATATCGCCCATATCGTGGCTGAAGATAAAATCAAGCGCGCCATTAAGGATGGAGAGTTCGCCGGCATCAACGGAATGGGAAAGCCCCTGCCGAAAGACGATGCCGCACATCTTCCGGAGTCGCTCAGAATGGGCTACCGCATATTAAAAAACGCCGGGATCGCCGAGGATGAGGGCGCGCTGAAGAAAGAGCTGATGACGCTCGATTATTTGATCGCCAAGTGCCGCAATGAACAGGAGCGGGATCACCTGCGGAACAAACGGACGGAAAAACAAGTCAGACTCGACAAACTGACGGAGGAGAAAGCCATGTTCTCAAAACCCGCATCTTCTCATTATAAGGAGAAAGTGTACAGACGGCTGGGCCGCCCGTAAGCCGGCTCTTTAGATTTTTTTCTGAAAAGGAATGTGCTCCATAAGGCGCGGGTAGGAAATGTGGAGCAGGCCGTTTACGCACTGCGCCTGTAACAGGTGGGGCTCAGCCGGTTCAGGAAGCTCAATCGTCTCATCGATTTCCCCGTAATACCGGTTTTGGCAGACGCCCATGTTCTTTGGAAAAAGGGGTGTGATGTTTCCTCTGATATGCAGCCGTGTTCTTGACAGCAGCCTCAATGTCAATTCTTCTTCGTAAACGCCGGGCATTTCCACAATGACAAATGTATGCTGTTCATCCTGATAAATATCATAAGTCAGGGTGTTTTTTTGTAAGGAGAAAAAATCTTCGGGAGATTTCCGTTTCAGGACATTGGTCCAAAAGTCGCTGGGCTTGTGCTCGTTCGTAATCTCAAGCCACTTTCTCATTTTTTCGATATCCACTTCGGCAGAACCTCCCTATATTTGATTTGCGATCGGCATTGACGGGTTGGCGATCTGATCCTGATCGCTCACGTCAGGGTCAAGATGGCCCGAATTCAAACATCCGGCGGCCGGCGAAAAATCCCCTAAAGAAAAGTTCGCGCCGACAAATTTGCTGTTGGCGGTGTGGCTGTTTTGCACGGTCTGACCGATATCGACGTTTCCGTTTTGCGTTGCTCCGTTTACTTTTATATTGACGACGTTAATTTGGTAAGGCATTCATAAAAACCCCTTTAATCTATAATGGGCGGCACCGGCGTAATATTTGCGGTATCTGCGGTTCCGATGGCTGTCTGGTCGTTGACATCAGGATCATTTAACAAGTTCTCCATCATCGATTCTATAGGTGACGTATCGCCGAATGAAGAGTTCAGTCCTTGTGATTTGTTATTTGTGGTGGGACTGTTGTATGCCGCTTCCCCAATCGTAATAGATCCGTTGCCAGAAATACTGTTAATCTTCAAATAGTACAGGTTGATAACAGTGGATGGCATCTCTTCACACCTCTTTAACTTAGTTGTACAGTACTGTATGCTTTTTGTGCTCCTGTTGTGAATTCCGCCCGGACATGTTCCCGATAAACAAGAAGTCAAGGCCCGGTTCCGGCGGGGCTTTTTTTGTTTCAGGGTCTTTCGCAGTATATTTGTGATGAAAGCGCTATAAAAATAGATTGACGACATGTATATACATCATTACAATAGAGTCATAAACATGTATATACAAGTTTGCAAGACAAAATGAAAACGGTTACGGAGGGGATGGCATGGGTGAGTTTAACCGGGCTGCGCGGCAGATCGCTGAAGCTGTCGGCGGAATCGAAAATATTGAGGCGGCGACTCATTGTGTGACGCGTTTGCGGTTTGCATTAATAGATGAAACCAAAGTAAACCAAAAAATGCTTGATGCAATAGACATTGTCAAAGGATCTTTTGCGGTAAACGGGCAGTTTCAAGTCGTGATCGGGCAGGGGACGGTCAACAAAGTATATGCGGAATTAGTGAAGGAAACGGGGATGGGTGAAGCGTCCAAGGATGACGTGAAGAAGGCGGCGGCGCAAAACATGAATCCTTTACAGCGTGCTGTGAAAACGCTTGCGGACATCTTTATTCCGATCTTGCCGGCGATCGTCACGGCCGGGCTGTTAATGGGTCTGAACAATATATTAACGGCGGAAGGCATTTTCTACAGCGCCAAATCGATTGTCCAAGTGTATCCGCAATGGGCGGATCTCGCCAATATGATTAATCTGATCGCGGGGACGGCCTTCGCTTTTCTGCCGGCTTTAATCGGCTGGTCAGCAGTGAAGCGGTTCGGAGGAAGCCCGCTCTTGGGTATCGTGCTCGGGCTGATGCTGGTGCATCCTGATCTGTTAAACGCATGGGGCTACGGGGCTGCCGAGCAGAGCGGCGATATTCCGGTGTGGAACCTGTTCGGCCTTGAGGTGCAGAAAGTCGGATATCAAGGTCAGGTGCTCCCGATCCTGCTGGCGTCTTATTTACTTGCCAGGCTTGAGCTCTTTTTGACGAAACGGACGCCGGAGGGCATTCAGCTGTTGGTCGTCGCGCCGGTGACGCTTTTGGTCATCGGTTTTCTATCCTTTGTCATCATCGGTCCGATTACCTTTGCGATCGGTAACGCGCTGACGGCGGGATTGATTGCCGTTTTCGGACAATTCTCCGCCATCGGAGGCCTGCTGTACGGAGGGCTGTATTCGGCGCTTGTCATCACGGGGATGCATCATACGTTTCTCGCGGTCGATCTTCAATTAATCGGATCAAAGCTCGGCGGCACATTTTTATGGCCGATGCTCGCATTGTCAAATATCGCTCAAGGATCTGCGGCTTTGGCCATGATGCTGATTACAAAAGATAAAAAACAGCGGGGGCTTTCACTGACGGCCGGCATTTCCGCATATTTGGGCATTACCGAGCCGGCGATTTTCGGCGTGAATCTGCGTTACAAATTTCCGTTTGTGATCGCCATGATCAGTTCGGGAATCGCGGGGATGTTCATCTCCGTCAAAGGCGTTCTCGCAAGCTCGGTCGGAGTCGGCGGCGTGCCGGGGATCTTCTCCATTATGAGCCGGTACTGGGGTCCGTTTGCGATCGGAATGCTGATCGTGCTGATTCTCCCGTTTGCGGGAACATACGGGTATGCGCGGCTGAAACGGCAAAAATAGAAAACCTGCGGGGCGCCTTCTATCAGGCTGTCCCTTTTCCCTTTCAATTCAAAACATTACAGGCGGTGAAGAAAAATGAAAACAGACAGCACACCATGGTGGAAAAAGGCAGCGGTATATCAAATTTATCCGAAGAGCTTTAATGATACGACGGGAAACGGGATCGGTGATCTGAACGGTATTATCGAGAAGCTTGATTATTTGCAGAAGCTTTTGATTGATGTCATTTGGCTTACGCCGATTTACGATTCGCCGCAGAATGACAACGGTTATGACATTCGCGATTACTGCACCGTTTATGAAGAGTACGGAACGATGGAGGATTTTGAACGCCTTCTCGATGAAGCGCACAAAAGAGGAATCAAGGTCGTTATGGATCTTGTCGTCAACCATACATCAGTCGAGCATCGGTGGTTCAAAGAAGCGGTCTCGTCACCCGACAGTCCGTATCGGGATTTTTACATTTGGAAAGACGGAAAGGAAGACGGCCGGGCGCCGAACAACTGGGAATCAAAATTCGGCGGTTCCGCTTGGGAGCTCGACCCGGCGTCAGGCCAGCACTATCTGCATTTATTTGATGTGTCGCAGGCCGATTTGAACTGGGAAAATGAAGAGATGAGAAAAGAGGTTTACGACATGATGCATTTTTGGTTCCGGAAAGGGATCGACGGTTTCCGGCTGGATGTGATCAACCTCATTTCTAAAGACCAATCGTTTCCTGATGCCGAGGATGGGCGTGACGGGCGCCCTTATTATACGGACGGGCCGCGCGTGCACGAATTTCTCCATGAGATGAACCGGGAAGTGTTTTCGAAATATGACAGCATGACGGTCGGTGAAATGTCCTCGACAACGGCTGACCACTGCATCCGGTACACAAACCCTGAGAATAAAGAACTCGATATGACTTTTAACTTTCACCATTTAAAAGTGGATTATCCGAATGGTGAAAAATGGGCGCTCGCTCCGTTTGATTTTCTGAAGCTGAAACGGATTTTAGCGTTTTGGCAGACGGAGATGCAAAAAGGCGGAGGCTGGAACGCATTATTCTGGTGCAACCATGACCAGCCGCGGGCCGTATCCAGATACGGAGACGACGGCGTATACCGGACGAAATCAGCCAAAATGCTGGCGGCGGCCATTCATATGATGCAGGGCACGCCTTACATTTATCAAGGTGAAGAGATCGGCATGGGCAATCCGAAGTTCGATGACATCGGCTCATACCGCGATGTCGAATCATTGAACATTTACAAAAAGATGAAGGAAGAAGGCGTGCCCGAAAAAGACATTATCGCCATTTTAAAAGAGAAATCAAGAGACAATGCAAGAACCCCCATTCAGTGGAACAGCGGGCCGCACGGCGGTTTCACGACGGGAACGCCTTGGATTCCGGCGGCGGATGATTATCGGGACGTTAACGCGGAAGCGGCTTTGCGGGACCCGGATTCAATTTTCTATCATTATCAGAAGCTCATCATGCTCAGAAAGGAATATGACATCGTGACGGAAGGAACGTTTGAGCTGCTTGCTGAAGACGACCCGGCGGTTCTGGCGTACGTCAGACACGGCAAGGATGAAAAACTGCTGTGCATCAACAACTTCTACGGGAAAGAAGCGGACTTTACGGTTCCGCTTAAAGACACGGACGGCTGGCGGTTTACGGTGCTGCTGACGAATGATGAACCGAGGGAAGGGCGGCCGGAACGATTGACGCTCCGTCCGTATGAATCGATCGTTTATCATCTGACAAAAGCGTGATACACTAATCTGGGTGGTCAAATGAAAGTGAATAAATACATCACAATCTATAAAGATATGGTGCGGCAGATCGAAAGCGGCCAGCGGCAGGCTGAAGACGTTCTTCCGTCTGAAAATGATTTGTGCGATCAATACGGCACATCACGAGAAACCGTCCGCAAAGCGCTCAATATGCTCGCGCAAAACGGCTACATCCAGAAAATCAAAGGCAAAGGCTCCGTCATATTAGACAGAGAAAAAATGCGTTTTCCCGTCTCAGGCCTGATCAGCTTCAAAGAGCTTTCGGAAACGCTCGGAAAAGAGACGAGAACGACGGTTCACCGTCTCGGGCTGATCCTGCCTCCCTCAGAAGCCGCAAAAGAGCTTGGTACAGAAGCGGATGAAAAGGTGTGGGAAGTCGTCAGATCAAGACGAATTGACGGAGAACATATTATTTTGGACAAGGATTACTTTGTGAAAAAACATGTGCCTCTATTGACGAAGGCGATTTGTGAAGATTCGATCTATGAGTATCTTGAAGGAGAGCTCGGCCTGTCCATCAGCTACGCGCAAAAGGAAATTGTCGTGGAGCCGGCGGGGGAAGAGGACCGGAAGTATTTGGATCTCGGCGGATTCAGTCATATGGCGGTCGTGAAAAACCGCGTCTTTTTGGAGGATACCAGCCTCTTTCAGTACACGGAAAGCCGGCACAGGCTCGATAAATTCCGTTTCGTCGACTTTGCGAGAAGAGAAAAATAAAAACGGACTGCCGCGGCAGCCCGTTTTTTTGTCAGTATCAAAATGAATACTATCCAACAAAAATGTGCGTACTGGTACTTTCAAAAATAATGGCTACAATAGTACATAACGATTGAAAAGGAGAGATCATGAATGTCAGATAAAAAACAGCAGATCATCGAAGCGTATCAATTCAGACACGCCACAAAGGAATTTGATCCTGAGAAAAAAATTTCAGAAAGCGATTTTGAATTCATTTTAGAAACGGGAAGATTATCCCCAAGCTCACTCGGTTTGGAGCCTTGGAAATTTGTCGTCGTTCAAAATCCGGAGCTTCGTGAAAAACTCCGCGAGTTCACATGGGGCGCGCAAAAGCAGCTGCCGACCGCAAGCCATTTCGTACTTCTGCTTGCCCGGACGGCAAAGGATATCCGTTTTGACGCCGACTATGTCAAAAACCACTTGCGGGAAGTCAAAAAAATGCCGGAAGATATGTATGAAGGCTATATCAGCAAAACGGAAGATTTCCAGAAAAATGATTTCAATCTGATTGAATCAGATCGCGCGCTGTTTGACTGGGCATCCAAACAGACATACATCGCTCTCGGCAATATGATGACAGCCGCTGCGCAGATCGGAATCGACTCCTGCCCTGTAGAAGGCTTCAACTACAAAGAAATTCACCGGATTCTTGAAGAAGAAGGGCTTCTGGAAAACGGAAGTTTCGACATCTCTGTTATGGCCGCATTCGGCTACCGTGTCAGAGAACCGCGCCCGAAAACAAGATCTGCCTCAAAAGACGTTGTAAAGTGGGTATAAGATAAAAAAGGCTGCCGGGCGTGTCCCGGCAGCTTTTAACGTTTATTCGGTTTTGCTAAAAAACAGGCGGTGATCCAGGATGTAACGGGAATGATGATGCCGATCCCGATTCCGGCACAAAGAATGGTGACGGCTTCCGCACTGAATACTTTTGAGTTCACTATTTTTTCAGCTGAGTATGATAAGTCTTTAAACCAGATAATTAAAGCCAAATAGCTGCCGAAAAAAGCAAAGAATAACGTATTCGTATTCGTTCCTAAAATATCTCTCCCGATGCTTAATCCGAATGTGTACAGATCTTTTCTGCTCATGGACGGATTATGACTGTAAATTTCCCGCATGGGTGAAGTAATGGAAATCGCGACATCGGTAATCGCCCCTATCGTGCCCATGATGATCATGGCTGCGGTAACCTTCACAAAATCCACCCCGACAAACAGTGTGAATATGCCGATATCACCCAATTCTTCTTCACCGAATCCCTGAATCGAAGTATGTTTTGTTACAGACATAATAAAAAACAGCAGCAGTACAATCGTCAGCATTGCAGAAATAAAGGCGGTTACGGTTTTGACGTTTCCTCCATTAATATAAAAAAGAGTAATGCTGCAAATCACGGCGGAAGAGAGCAATGTTAAAACAATCGGATTGATGTGCGGGTCTGTCATTAAAATGATGGTGAGAAAGAGAACGCCGAAATTTAAAAATAGCGCAATAAAAGACCTCGCTCCTTTTTTTCCGCCGATGATGACCATCAATAGAAATAAAATCGCCGCGAGAATTACGATGACATTCATGAGCTTGCCTTCTTTCGTTTAATAAAAAAGATAGAAGCATACAGACTGGCGGGTATGGCTAATACGATTCCGATCCCTCCGGCCAATGCTCTGGCTATTTCCAAGGAAATGTTCATAGAAAGAGTGAATCCTATCGGGGAATCATTTTTCAAATACAACAGCATCATCGGAATAGAGCCGCTTATATAAGCAAAAAACAGAATGTTGGTCATCGCCCCCATGATGTCTTTTCCGATCTCCATCCCGGAACGTCTGAGAGCTTGTAATGAGATTCCCTTGTTTTCTTCATATAATCTGAAGACAGATGACGTCATGGTAATGGCTACATCCATGACCGCTCCCAGTGATCCGATAAATACCCCGGCCATGAACACCGTGTGATAAGGGCGGGTTAAATACTGCATTTCCTCATATCTGAGACCTTTCTCACCGGTTGCCAGCATCACCAGATACGTAATCAGCAGGGAAACGAAAGTGCCTGCGAGCGTCGCGGCAATGGCTGCATATGTTTTCGCGTGAAAACCGCTGACAAGCAGCAATGAGATGACAGTAAAGATGAGAATACAGATACCGCAGATGAAAATTAACCCTATATTAGGATGCTTCCTGTACAAATCTAATGCAAACGACAGTAAAACGGCGTTAAACATCAGGCTGACGATCGAAAAGAAGCCTTGTTTTTTGCCGACGATAAGCAAGGTGAAGATGAAAACCCAAGCGATCAGCAAAAGCTGCTTATCCCGTTTTTTATCTATAATGCTTCCCGATATATCCTTGTTTGATGGTTTCCCTTTATCAATAGAAACGAATACTTCATCGCCAATCGAATATTTCTGATCATTCGCTCCGGATGATGAATACTGATTGGACAAATGAATGAGCTGTCCTTTCTGACTGCCGTTTTCAAGTCTGGCAGTGATCGTCTGATTGAAAATCTTATCTTTGTTTTTATGCATGTCCTGTACGTCAGACTGATGTTCCAATGTTGTTTTCGTCACTTTGGCAATCGGCCGCTCATAAAAAGAAGCGTTGTGAGTGACGAAAATGAGCGAGCTGATAAAACAGAGCGCTGTTATCACGTAAAACAGCTTTTTCTTGTAAGACATGCGGTTTCGTTTGTGTCCTGTTATCTTCAAAAAAAGTCCTCCAAACAGGCGGCGCCGTATGAAAGAGAGGCCCTGCCGTGAAGTGTTAAACGATGCGGATGTATGTCTTTCGCGAATAACGTTCATATTTTATCACTCGGCCGTACGGCTGTCGACTCAGAGGGGGACCGAGAGAAAAAGCTCCCCTGAAATCAGATCAGGAGAGCTTTTGGATGAACCGCCCGATAAAAGCGGTCTTTTTATGCTTCGTTCACTTTTTTTGCTTTTCTTCTTTGATGCAGATACAGTGCCGTTCCGAGCGCGCTGATGAGAAACCCGGCAAGAAGGATGGAATACATCGTTGTGGCCGTATCAGGAAGCAGGCCGCCCGGCGATACTCCGTCCTGTGCAGGGCCGGATGACGGTTTTTGTCCGCTTGGCTGCTTTCCGGAGCCGTGGTCTCCGCTTGTCGGCGGCGCGCTCTTCGTGTTTGCGTTTAATATGGTGTATTCACTGAAATGATTTGTATAGCCCGTGACGAGATCGTGTGAAACCGAACCGTTGTCTGTTTTTGTATAGACGTTCTTTTTCCGGTCTACATGGTAAATGCCCGGCTGTTTCGCCTTTTTCGTATTCTCAATGCGCAGGGTGAGCTTTACCGGCGCTTTGAATGTTTTGATGTCTTTGTTTTTCTGCTTCATTGTAAAGTCGTATACATTTGAAAGCGCCCCGCTTACTTTTCCTTTCGGCGTCACGCCGAATCGTGTATCAGCTGAAGCAGCGTTTGCCATCGGCATTTTCATGCTGAACTTGTCATGCAGGATCGTAAGGGAAGAATCCGATGTTCTGTCCTTTAACAGGCCGATTTGTTTTTTGGTCACGCTGAGATCAATCGGCTTTTTGGCGCCGTCATTCTTATCGTAATACACGATCGGCGTGTTGGCGTTTTTGGCATAAACGGCAAATGCGCTGTCATCTTCAAGCGTCCACGAACCGTTTTTTTGTTTCGTCGGCAGATACACTTCCTGCGCGCGGCCGTCAACTTTCGGTTCCACCGCTTTTCCCGCTTTTTCAAGCTGCTCGGTGAAGACCTCATAGTCGACAAAGCCAAGGTCTTCTTTATGGGACGCTTCGTTAAAGACGGAATATCCGTCTCCGCCTTCACCGACAAAGTTACTGGTGGCGACTCTGTATGTCTTCTTATCAGAAATCGGCTTTACGCTGCCGTCATCCTGTACGGCCGCAGCTTGAAGAACGCGGTGTCCCGGCTTTTTATTCAGTGTAAACGTGTATGTTAAACCGGCAACTTGAGGGAAGGCGCCGCCTTGAGCCTCAATTCCGCTTAACCCTTGCTCCAAGGCTTGTTTGATCTGTTTTCCGGTTAAATCCGCGACGTAAAGCGTGTTGCCGAACGGCATCACATTCAGCACATCGCCGAGTGTGATGTCTCCTTTATCAATGCCCGCGCGGATGCCGCCCCCGTTTGTGATCGCGATTTGGGCGCCGGCCGCTTCCTTCGCTTTTTGCAGCATACCGTCCGCGATGAAGTTTCCGAGATTGGTTTCTTTGGAGCGGACATGCTCGCGCTGGCCGTCAAGTGCGACCTTTGTTGAGCCGACTTTTTCATTTTTGACGGAGACGAGCTCTTTTTTAAACGGATCAAGCTCTTTTTTCAGATCCGGGTCTTCTTTCGTCTGCTCGTTCACTGGCAGCGCCTGAAGAGAGGATTGTTCCGGCAGGACGATGCCGTTTTTGTCAAATGCGACATCGACACGGCCTAAATATTCGCCATATTCTTTTGCCTGGGCGACGATGGTCGGCTCTTCGTTTTTGACAACTTCCATTTTATCTACAAGCGTATGCGTATGTCCGCCGACGATCAAGTCGATGCCTTTTACCTTTTTGGCAAGATCGAGATCACGCTGATGCCCGATATGGGTCAGGGCGATAATTTTATTGACATGTTCATTATTCTGTATTTCTTTTACTGTATCTTGTGCGGATTGGAAGGCATCATGAAAGACAATGCTATATCCCGGGCTTGATGTGACGGACGTATCTTCTGTCGTTAAGCCGAATACGGCGACTTTTTCTCCGTTTACATCAAGCAGAATGTATGGATAGATGCCTGCTTTTTTCTTTTTCCCTGCCGTAAATGTGTCTGCTTTTTTCATGAATGGTCTGAGTTTTGACTCTTTGGACACATCGACATTTGAGCTGACGAGCGGAAAGTCAGGCGCTTGAAAATTGTATTTTCCGGACGGGTCAGCCGCGCTTCCGTTCCCGCTCAGGAAGCTGGCGAGAGCACCCGGGCCTTTATCAAACTCATGATTTCCGAAAGTCATTGCGTCGTAACCCATGCTGTTCATCAATTTTAAATCAGCCAGCCCCTGCCACTTTGTGAAATAGAGATCGCCTGAGAAAACGTCTCCCGCATCCAGCAAAATGCTGCGGTCGGTTTCGCTTCTGATTTCTTTGATTTTCGTCATCCGCCTCGCCGCGTTATCAAGGTGGGCGTGCGTGTCGTTTGTATGCATAACGGTGAGTTTCCATGCGTCATCTTTCGGCGGATCTGTGCCCGGTTCATCATCTTTGAATTGGAGCTTGTACTGTCCGTAGCCCGCGTTTTGTGATTCACCGATATAGGCGACGTCATCTGCGCGGTCGGCAAACGGCTTTGCGGCCAAGGAAGATTCAAATGTCATGTTTGCCCCTTTGACCGGAAGGATGGACCAGTTATGATCAGCCTGCGGATTAATCGTTTTCTGCTGGATGATGTAATCCATTAAGACCTGCCTGTTCTCATCGGCAGAAGAGTATACGATTTTATCATTGCTTAAGTGAGGGAATCCTCCGCCGCCTGAAGCGCGGTAATTATTTGTGACGATCAGAAATTCCTGCTTGGCGCTGACGGGCTTTCCTTGATAAGAAAGGTTGACGATCCGGCTTGCATCGGGATGAATGACTGTTCCGTTTTCGTTGTATTTCGCCGGTTTTGTGACATCGACCTGATAGGTGACACCGTCAATGACATCAAAATTGTATGAGCGGTAGGCGTCATTTAAAAGCGCTTGGCTGCCGCCTTTTGCCTGATCGATCTGATTAAATTGCCCTGCGGACATTTCGAGCCAGTCCTTCACTTCGCTTCCGTTCAGCTTGACGATCTGAACCGTGTTGTCATACAGGTACAAATCGCCGATATTTTTGATGGCGAGGTCGCCAGCGGAAATGTTTGTATAGTAGTTTGAGCCGTTCCGCCCGCCGGCTTTAAACGGGGCGCCCGCCGAGAGGATAGGCAGATCTTTGTATTCCGTATCCTTCATCTTATTTTCGGCGTACCATTTTTGCGCATCCGTTACGATTTGAATGGACGGATCATCTTTGACTTGGGCGAAGAAACTGTTGATATCGGCTTTTGTCTGGCCGACGGGTTCTCTGATGTATTTCAATGTGCCTTCGTGCGCTTTTTTGACGGTATTGACGACGGTTTCGTTTTCCGACGTCACATTGCCGGCAATCGGCTCGATGCTGCCTTTTGCATCTTCCACATGCCACGCGCTGTCTGTTTTTTCAAGCCGGAGGTCGATGACGCCCGCATATTTGCCCCAGCTGCTTGACATGACAACGGGGATGCCGTTAATCGTGCCTTTATCGACGTCAAATTGATCAGCGCCTTTGTATTCGGCATCAGGGAAAAGCCCGTGCTGATGGCCGGATACGATCGCATCAATTCCGCTGACTTTCGTTGCCAGGTCAAAAACGGCGTTTTCCGCTCCGGAAGACTGCGCTTTTTTTTCGATGCCGCTGTGGGCGAGGGCGATGACGATATCGGCTCCTTCAGCTTTCATTTTCGGAACGGTTTTCTTTGCGGATTCCACAATGTCTTCGACCTGAACGCGGCCTTCGAGATTTTTCTTATCCCACGTCATGATTTGGGGAGGAACAAAGCCGATGTAGCCGACTTTTATCTGATGCTTGCCGCCGTTTTCATCCGTGACGGTTTTGTCTTTTATGACATAAGGCGTATAACGGTTTTCGCCGCTTAATGTTTTCACATTGGCGTTAACGATCGGATAATCAGCGCCTTTGATTGTCCCGTCCAGAAATTCAAGCCCATAATTAAATTCATGATTGCCGAGTGTTCCTGCGTCATAATGCAGACTGTTCATCACTTCAATGATCGGATGGGTCTTTGCGCCTGAAATAATATCATTTTTCTCATATTTTACGGCGTATTCTCCGAGGGGATTCCCCTGAATCAGGTCTCCGTTATCGACAAGCAGCGTATTCGGGTTTTCGCGCCTGTGCTTCTCAATAAGCTGAGCCGTTCGGGCCAGCCCGAATTCCGTTGTCGGTTTGTCGCTGTAGTAATCGTAGTCCATCATGTTAGCGTGAACGTCAGTTGTGGCTAAAATGCTGAGATTCACACTGGAGGATTTGTTTTCTTCTGCTTTAATGGGTGATGTTGGGAGGATTAGACTAAGTATCATAACTAGGGGCAGCAGAATACGGAGTGTCATATTGACGCTGCATCGTCTTTTCTGTATTCTCACCTGTTCTCCACCTTTCAACAAATTTTGTCATGCAGTACCATTGTAAGAATATTTTGTGAAAGTTCATATAGATTTCATGATGATTCTTGTAAAAAGATGAAAAATGAGGATAATGACCTATGTAAAACGGATGAGCGGCAAACGCGTTACCTATGTTTGATGTTAGTGTGGCTGGGGTACATGGATTTATGTAGACTTCATCAAGCAGGAGGTAGTAACTATGGGTAAAAAAATTGCAGTTGTATTAACGGATTATTTTGAGGATGTCGAGTATACTGAACCTGCGAAAGCTTTTAAAGATGCAGGTCATGAATTAACCGTAATTGAACAGGAAAAAGGAAAAACAGTCAAAGGCAAACAAGGGGAAGCGGAAGTGAAAGTGGATGCGTCCATCGATGATGTGAATCCGAAAGACTTTGACGCATTGCTGATCCCGGGCGGATTCTCGCCTGACATGCTGCGTGCGGATGACCGTTTCGTCCAATTTGCCAAAGCGTTCATGGATGATAAAAAACCGGTGTTCGCCATCTGCCACGGACCTCAGCTTCTCATCAACGCGAAAGCATTGGACGGGCGCAAAGCGACAGGGTTTACATCAATCCGAATCGACATGGAAAACGCGGGCGCAAATGTGGTGGATGAAGAAGTCGTTGTCTGCCAGAACCAGCTGGTCACAAGCCGCACACCGGATGACATACCGGCATTCAACCGCGAATCATTAAAACTGCTTGCGTAATATAAAAGCGGAGCGCCGTATCAGGCGTTCCGCTTTTTTTGTGAAGATTCCCGGATAACCAGCTCAGGCGCCAGAATAATGCGTTGTTTTTTGTGCTGGGAACTGGTGATTTTATGATGCAGCAATTGAGCCGCTTCTTTTCCCGACTGCCGCGGAAAGGAAGAAACGGTTGTAAGCGGGGGATAAGAAATTTCAGCTTCCGGCACGTTATCAAAGCCGACAATGTCAATATCTTGGCCCGGAATGAGCCCGGCTTTTCTGATCCCTTGCATGACGCCGAACGCGACCAAATCACTGAAGCAGAAAATCGCGGTCGGGCGCTCAGACCGGCGGAGGAGCTCCGTCACGGCTTCACAGCCTGCTTCGCGGGTCGGCGCGCTGTCAATGACATAGTCATTTTTTACTTCCAGATCCGCTTCACGGAGCGCTTTTTTAAACCCTTTCATGCGCTTCGTCCATGTTGATGAGTGCTTCACGCCGCCCAGAAACGCAATCTCCTGATGGCCTTTCTCAATGAAATGACGCACTGCCTTATAGGTGCCTTCCTCATAATCTGCTCCGACAAAATCACAGTCGGCATCGGCAATCTCCCTGACGGCGAGCACGACCGGAATGTCAAGCTGCTCAAGGCGGGAAAGGGTTTCCTCAGCCGTACCTGAAACCGGACACAAAATCAATCCGCCGACCCTGTGCTCCAGCATGGTCGAGATCAGCTGCTCCTGCTTGGCGACGGAATCAAATGTCGTGCCTAACAGCACCGTTAATCCGACTTCCTCAAGCGTATTCTGAACGCCGATCAGAAACTCTGAGAAAAACGTATTGGAAATGTCAGTAATAATCAATCCTACCGTTGTGGACGTCTGTGATCGTAAATTCGCGGCGACCCGATCATATACGTACCCCAGCTCCCGCATGGATTGCAGCACTTTCTCACGGGTCGCTTCGGAAATTCGCGGATTATTGCGGACGATTAATGAAGCGGTGGATGTTGAGACGCCGGCATGTTCAGCGACCTGCTGCAATGTCACCCGGCGTTTTTTTTGCTGTTTCATACGTCGCATTCCTCACTTGGTTTTTATTCGTTACATCCATTATAAGCGTTTTGGCGCATGAGAAGAAAGAGAGAGGGGGAGAAAATGATAAAGCGCCGGAAGACGGATTGTCCTTCGGCGCTTCTGTCACAATAGGTTATTCAAACATTTGCTCTTTAATATACTGAACCGGCATTTCACGGCCTGTCCAATATTCAAACGCCATGGCGCCCTGCCAAAGCATCATGCCGAGGCCGTTAATGGTGTTGCAGCCGGCCGCTTGAGCTTGTTCAAGCAATTTCGACGTAACGGGGTTGTAAACGACGTCTGTCACAATCAAATCCGGACGGAGCATGGATGTATCTTCAATGACGCTCAAGCCTTCAAGCGGTTTCATGCCGACACCTGTTCCGTTTGTGAAAATATCGCTTGAAGCGATTTCAGCACGCAGCGCATCTTGATCTTCGAGCGGGAAGACTTTCGCTTTGCAAGAAGATCCCTTCATTTCTTCATTGATGATGCGGACGTTTTCTTCCGCTTTTTCGAAAAACGCGTCATTGCGGGCGAAAATAGAGATTTCTCCGAGGCCTTCCAATGCGGATTGAATCGCTATCGGAGTGGCAGCCCCGCCGGAACCGATCAGCGTCATTTTTTTGCCCGTGATATCGATGCCGTGTTCTTTTAAGTTGCGGACGTATCCCATACCGTCAGTGGAGTGTCCGATCAGTCTGCCGTTTTCATTAACGACTGTATTCACCGCGCCGGTGAATTTCGCTGAATCCGCGAGTTCATCGAGGTAAGGGAGAATGTTCATCTTGTTCGGCATCGAGACATTGAAGCCTCTGACGTTTAAGGCGCGCATTCCCGTTACCACATCTTCCAGCTGTTCATTGCCGACTTCAAACGCGAGGTAAGCGTAGTTCAATCCTAATTTTTTAAACGCCAGGTTGTGCATCGCCGGAGATAAAGAGTGTCCGATCGGTGTTGCGAATAATCCGATAAGCTGAGTTTTTCCGTTAATCCGTCCTAAATCTTTCTTCATGATGTATTCCTCCGTTAGTCCATTCATTTGTTTTTCAACCCGCTTTGAGGGCAGAAAAACGCTGATTACATATGTTTATTTAAAATGCTGAGTACGCTGCGCAATTCTTCAACGGGAATCTGTCCGGGCGCTGATGCTTCTTTGCCCGCTCCGAACGTGCACGCTGAACCGAAGACTTCGCCGGCCAGGCGGCTGATCAGACCTGTTCCCGCCATTGACATCGTGATGATCGGCCGGTCTGCGTATTGTGTTTTCATCGTGTGAGTGGCATCCAATAAGACGAAAACATCTTCAGTGCTTTGCGGCATCACCGCGATTTTCGGAATGTGCGCGCCGTACGCCTGCATGTTCCGCAGCCGAGAAATGATTTCTTCTTTTTTCGGTGTCTGATGAAAATCATGATTGGACATGACGACATATACGCCGTTGTCTTCAGCGGTTTTCACAATTGATTTGACTTCCGCTTCTCCCGTAAACAACTCAACGTCTGCAAGGTCAATGTGTTTTGTTTCGATGGCGGTTTTAAGCAATTCAATGTAAAAGCGGTCATCAATAACTTTATTTCCGCCTTCTTTATGAGTTCTGAATGTGAAAAGCAGCGGTGTTGCGCCTGCGGCTTTCCGCAGCTTTTCAAGCATGCCTTTTACGGCGTCCAGGCTGTCAACGTGCTCGTACACATCCGCCCGCCACTCAATGATATCCGGGCGAAGCCTGTTGACGGCTTCAATTTCTTCGAGCAGTTCTTTCTCTCCGGCCGCCATCAGCGGCACAATGATCTTCGGAAGCCCTTCGCCGATGACCGTGTTTCTGATCGTGATAGATTGCATGATAAATCCTCTCCCTTAAAAAATAGTCAGGCTTTCATCACTTGCTTAAAGCGGATTCCGATAAACAATGCGAGAAGGGCGCTGACGGCCGCAATTCCGATATCAAGCAGAAAAACAGGCGTCAGGCCGGCCGCTTTGGAGATCGCTCCCGTTACAAGCGGAATGACAATAAAAGATAAGCTTGATGCTATATTAACAAAAGATGTGATCGTACCTTTATTTTTAGGGAATAAAACAGCCATAACCGTCATCGCCAATTGCAGAATACCCGCAGTTGAAAGTCCGATGACAAAGGAGCTGATGACTGATACGGCCGGCTGATGAATGAAAATCAGAGCAAGCAGCGCGATTGCCGCGATCACAGGGTACAGCACCATTACCGTAATCGGCTGAATCACTCTGTTTAACAGCACGGCCAGCAATAATACGGACACAAGCGCACCGATGCTGTAATAGCTCAGCAATTTGACAGCCTGCACCTCAGGCATGCCCAAAACGGTTTGCCCGAACTTAGGAAGCCATACTTGAACGAGCATAAACAGCGCCGTAGATGAAAAGCCTAACAGAATGATCGCAAGACCTTCGCGCCATATCGACGGCTGTGATGTGAACGCGTCATCAGACGGAGAGGCTTCCGTCCGGCCGCCGTCTTCTTTTTGCTTATGATTCGGAAACGGAACTTTTAACAGGAAAAAGCCGTTCAGGAAGAAAATAATGCCCGGTACGAAAAACGTCCAGCCGTAAAACAAATGCCTGTCCGCAATAAACGCGATGAAAAACGGAAGCACCGTCGCGCCGATGGATACAAACGCTTTGATTAACACGGTTGCAGAGCTTGCGTTTTTCGGAAATCCTTCAATAAGCGCCGGATATGTCCCGGAATCCAAGAAGGAATTGGCGATCCCTGCGAAAATGGCGAAGATAAACGCGGCCGTATAGTTTGTCGAAAGCGGAATTCCGATTAGGAAAATCAGATACAGAAAGGCGCCCGACACGATAAACGGCCGTCTCCCGAATGTATCCGAAAGCTTCCCGGCAAACAGAAGCGAAATCAGCTTCCCGATCCCGATGGCGGAGACCAAATAGCTGACCCCGGCTGCGGATGTATGAAGCTGTTTTGATAATGCCTCCATATTGGATGCGATAATAATATTGATCATGCCCAGCAGGAAATAATTAATATAAAGACCCGCTGCCATTTTGGTGTATATGTTTTTCATGATGACATCCCCTAATGCGGTTAATAAAGAATTAAATTAATTTTTAAATTAACAAAAGCGCAGAACCATTCCCCTTTATTGAACCACTGCCTTTCTTTGAAAACTGGTTTGATAAAACGGTTGCAGATACAAAACTTGAATAACGCTGATATCACAACGAGTATATCGTTCTACTAAATAAAAAAAGATAAGCGGCCCGCTCATTTAGTATATCGTTCTACCAAGTTCACAGTTACTATACTCCTTCTTTTTATATGTGTCAAACCGATGAACTTTTATTTTTTACTTTTTTAAATCAAAAAAAGACCCGCCGTTTTTCGGCAGGTCTGACACGGGTTTATTTTCTGAGAGAGGCGAGCTCCTCGGCAATGGCCTGCATTTCACTCGGGCTGAATGATGCTTTTTTCATGACCATTTGATGAAGGTATGTAAGATCTTCTATTTTTTCATCACTGAAATCTTCCGCTCTGATGACGCCGACATTGAGCATGTTGAGCTTTTGCGAAATGTCTTCAATCATTTTGTTTAACGTTTCTGTTTGTTGGCTCGGCAAATTCATGCATCCTTTCATGACCGTTTTCGTACCCTTTATTCTAACAGAATTCATTTAGAATAAAAGCTTATTTCCACAGCAGCAGAAAAGTTGCTAAGATGATGATAAGGTTTTTGATTCTCAAAATGCGGGGAAAGAATAGGGAGGTTATCGATATGATACATGTGCTGTTTGTCTGTCTGGGAAATATTTGCCGGTCGCCTATGGCAGAGGCGGTATTTTCTGATATGGTGAAGAAAAACGGGCTGAACGGGCAGATTAACATTGATTCAGCGGGAATCGGCGCCTGGCATGCGGGAAATCCGCCGCATGAAGGGACAAAGGAGATCCTAAAGAAGAAAGGGATCAGCGTAAGCGGCATCACGGCGAGGCAGGTGCGTGAGTCTGATCTGACCGATTTTGATTACGTCATTGCGATGGATGCAGAAAATATCGGACATCTGCGCAGCATGGCCGGTTATAAAAAAGCGGCGCCGCGTATTGCAAGGCTGCTTGATTATGTACCGGAGTCGGACCTTGCGGACGTGCCCGATCCGTATTATACCGGGAATTTCAGCGAGGTGTACGCTTTGGTCGAGTCCGGGTGCCGTCATTTGCTGGAGACAATAAAGAAAGACCATCATTTATAAGGGGGATTGACCGATGAAGCAGACACGCATCATGGCAAAAGCGATTCTGATCGGCGCTGCCGCCGGCGGAGCACTGTCCTTATTACATAAGCCGACAAGAGAGGCATGTTTCCGGAACATGGACGCGTGCAGGCAGCGTGCGGCATTCTACCGAAAACATCCTGAAGTGCTGAAACAGCAGGCATCTGCAAAACTTGATCAAGTGAAGACCATCGCCAATACCGTATCGGATGATCTGAGTTTTTTAAACGGCCAGATCACTAAGCTGAAGCAGACGACACCGCAGGTCATTGACCTGTTAAAAGAAACGAAGGAGCATTTTTCGAAAAACGATCATTGAGGTGGGATGTCATGAGTTTTATAAAGGAGCTGTTTGCAAGGTTTTCTCTCCATGAAGGACAAAGTAAATCGGCGGAGCTGGCGTATTTTTTCCTGCTGTCATTGTTTCCGTTAATGATTTTCATGCTGACGCTCACCGCCTATCTTCCCATATCGGCAGAAGACGTGCTCGGGGCGGTCGATCAATACGCGCCCGACAGCGCCATGTCTATGGTGAAATCCATAACGGAGCAAACGCTGAACAAGCGCAGCGGCGGGCTTTTGTCATTCGGGATTATCGCCGTCATCTGGTCGGCTTCGAATGGTATGAACGCGATTGTCAGAGCATTTAACCATGCCTACGAAGTCGAGGAAAACCGCTCATTTATCATCATTCGCCTGACCTCAATTTTTTTAACCATCGCGATGGTGGTTACGATTTTAATCGCATTGCTTCTGCCGGTGTTCGGCAGAGAAATCGGAATGCTGGCCGCAGATTTCATCGGCGCCTCCGGCCTGTTTTTGCAGGTGTGGTCGGTTGTCCGCTGGGGTATCAGTCCGCTTATCCTTTTAATCGTGTTTACCGCGCTTTACATTTTCGCGCCGAATAAAAGGCTTTCCCTCCGTTTTGTACTGCCGGGAGCCGTATTTGCGGCAGCCGGCTGGATTATCGTCAGTATGCTGTTCTCATTTTACGTCGGCACTTTTGCCAACTACAGCGCCACATACGGGAGCATCGGGGGAATTATCATCCTTATGATCTGGTTTTACCTTACGGGAACACTGCTGATTTTAGGAGGAGAAATCAACGCGCTTTTACATAAACGTAAAAAGCTTCCTGATGAAAATCCGTACCGCGGGAGCAAGCTATAGAGGAACGGAGACGTTCAAGCTGAAAAACGGAGGGGAATCGATTATGACCAAGCATACGAAAAAAGGCGGAAGCCATAATAAACAAAACTCCAAAAACGGCCCGAAGAATAAAACAAGCGGAAGCGCTAACGGGCAGAACGGATACCACTAGAAAGAAGCCGCCTGACTTAGATCAGGCGGCTTTTTTATGAGGCCGGAAAAGAATGGGATTCGGATGCGGGACTGTGCTTTGTTTTCCCGAAGACGAGCGCAAGCCAAATACAGACCAGAATCACCGTAATAAAGTAAAACAAATTGGCGTTTTCAAACCGCTGCATATACCAGCCGCCCGCCACCGGGCCGATCATGCTGCCGAGGCTGAAGGAAATGCCGCAGAGCAGATTGCCCGCCGGCAGCAGATGGGACGGCAGCAGGTCGCTCATATAGCTGATGCCGAGGGAAAACATACTGCCGACCGCCATTCCCGCCGTAAAAAAGCAGCAGCCGATGACAGAAGGCGAGGGAAACATTCCGGCCGTCAAAAAGCAAAGGGCACCCGTTAATAAGATGACGAGCAGGACACGTTTTCTCCCGAATCGATCGCTTAATAAACCGAGAGGGAACTGGAATACAATACTTCCGATGGCAAAAGCGGGCAATATCAGCGCGACGGCATCAACGGATATGCCTAAGCGCAGGGCGTACACGGGAAAGCTTCCGTTCAGCGCTGTTTCTAAAAAACCGTACCCGAAAGCCGGGAGAAAAGCGACCCAGCCGAAAAGAAGGGCGCGGTAAAACCGTTTTGCGCTGTTATCCCCGGATGTTTCATCCGGACCTTGCGCCGGGTACTCGTTACGTAAGACAAATACAAACAGCCAGGCGGCAAGACTGATACAGCCGGATACGATAAACGGAAGGGACGGACTTGTTTTCACAAGAGGGACCATGAACGGGCCGACAGCGAATCCGAGCCCGAAGGACAGTCCGTACAGCGAAATGTTTCTTCCTCTGTTTCGGGGCGTTGACTTTGACGTCACCCACGTTTGGGTTGAAAAATGCAGCATATGATCCCCGATTCCGATAAGCAGCCGAAGAAAAAACCATAACCATATGGATTGAAGCCAAATAAAACTGAATAAGCTGATGATAACAAGAAATCCGCCCATGACCATCAGAGGTTTGAATCCGAGCTTGCGCAGCGGGGCCTCCATAAACGGCGACGCCAGAAGCACGCCGATATAAAGGCCGGTTGCGTGAAGTCCGTTTATAGCGGCTGATTCCCCGTTCGTTTCAAAAATGACGGAGATCACCGGCAGAAGCATGCCTTGGGAAAATCCGGAGATGGAAACAAGCAGAACCAAAATAAAGAAGTACAGTCGTGACATCGCGTATTTTCTCCTTCGTCAGTATCTTTCTTGATCGTACACGGATTTGTCGCGTCCGGCAACCTGAAAATGCCAATTCGGGCTGCCGCGGAAGTGTAATTGAGGGAGTTTTTGAGAAGGATATAAAAAGACTCATTCGAAAAAAGGAGCCAGGCAGATATGAATCGGATTTTTTTCTTTACGGCTGCGGCGGGAGTGCCGCTTTCAGTCATCGGCGGCCTGATGCACTGGCCGTCAGCGGTTTTGTTTATTATTTATTGCTTGACGATTATTGCGCTTGCAAGTTATATGGGGAGAGCGACTGAATCTCTTGCCATTATCGCGGGACCGCGGATCGGCGGTCTGCTGAATGCCACGTTCGGCAATGCGGTAGAGCTGATTATATCGCTTTTCGCCTTAAAAGAAGGGCTAACGGGCATCGTGCTTGCTTCACTGACCGGTTCGGTGCTCGGCAATCTTTTGCTCGTCGCGGGACTGTCGTTTTTTATCGGCGGTTTGAAATACAAGCGGCAGGAATTCAATATTCATGATGCACGGCATAATTCAGGCCTGCTGATTTTTGCCATTATCGTTGCTTTTGTCATTCCCGAAGTGTTTTCCATGGATATGGGGGAAAAAAACAAGCTTGATTTGAGTGTCGGCATCAGCATCATCATGATCCTTTTGTACGTGGCAGCTCTTTATTTCAAGCTCGTCACCCACCGCGGTGTTTATCAGCCGAATCAGCCGGAGGCAAAGGAAGAAGAGGAGCAGCCTGAGTGGTCGGGGAAAAGAGCGACAGCCGTCTTATTTATTTCAACCATTATCGTCGCCTACATATCTGAAAACCTTGTCCATACGTTTCATGCGGTGGCTGAACAGTTCGGCTGGAGCGAGCTGTTTATCGGAGTGATTATCGTCGCAATCGTCGGAAATGCCGCAGAGCATGCGTCGGCGATTATTATGGCGTACAAAGACAAGATGGATGTCGCCGTTGAAATCGCGGTAGGCTCGACTTTGCAGATCGCCATGTTTGTGGCTCCGGTTCTTGTGATCTGTTCCATCTTTTTTCCGGTCAATATGCCGCTTGTATTCACATTGCCCGAGCTTGTCGCGATGATCTCATCCGTCCTTTTGATGACAATGATTTCAAATGACGGTGATTCGAACTGGTTTGAAGGGGCTACGCTCCTTGCCGCTTATGTCATTATGGCGATCGGTTTTTTCCTGCTTTAACCTGTAAAAAATGCGGATAACAACGATTGCGGAGGAAAAGACTAAAGGAAAATGCTATAGAAAGAGTGATATGATGAGAAAGCTGTTTCATGCCACACTGATTCTGCTGTTATCCTTTAGTTTTTTCGCAACGCCGTCTGCCGGTGCAAAAAAACCGTTTAAAGTTCCCAACTCTGTCGTAAGCATTTCAAAGGAAAATACGTATCCGAATGCTTCACAGGACCAGCCGATGCTTCAGCCGAGCAAACTGGCGAAGGAATTGTTAGATACATCAGAGATCAACATCGAAAATCCGCATCTGATAAAGATGCTGAATGAATCCTCGGTTTCCGGTTCACCGCTTGCCATCGGATACCGGGCGACAATATTTCTCGGGAAATGGGCGCTCGGCTATCAGTCGAACGAAACGGTCGCCAACTGGGAATATAAAAAAATCAATACGAACAGAGCGGATAACCGGGGCGGGCAGCAAACCGCGGTTATCTCATACGCCCAAGAACAGCAATACAAAATCAAAGGCGGGCTCACAGCGAAGGTGCCGAACGCAGAAGACGTAAAAAGCATGATGATGCAAAAAGCGATGAAGAAAACAAAACTGCCGCTCGCGTTTGAAACGGTTATCGGCGCAGGCACAAAACGCGATCAAACCTACAAAATTTCTCCGCAGCGGCTCGGCTACCTGCATGCCTACGCTCCGGCCGTTAATGAAAAAGGAAAAGTAACATACGGTGAAGTGTATTTGGTGCTGAAAGGCAGCAAGCGGAAACTTGTCGTCAAAAATGTGACTTCGCAAGGAATCGGGGCTTGGATTCCGGTGCAGGATCACGTCACATTCGGTTTTCAAATGACAGCGCAGCCGAGATAAATCAAAAAAGCTGATTCCGGTTCGGGAATCAGCTTTTTTGTGTGTGATACATTTCCTCGAGCAATTGCACATTGTTGTTGTACAGCTCCCGGGCAAGAACGCGTCTCACCGCAAGGCTCGCCGAGAAGTATTCTGTGTCTTGAACCATGCCTTTGACGGTAAATTCTATGCCTCTTGTCAATTTGTTCAGGCTCATGATTCCATGCACTTGAAACGGCTCCGTCGCATTGAGAAATTCATCCCGCTTCAGTGAATCGCGAAGCTCATCATTGAGCATGTCGCAGGCTTTTTCTAAGACGGCATAGACCCGCTCGGGATCTTCCTTGTAACTGATCACGACGGACTCGGTAATCCGCATAAAATCAATGTTATAGTTTTGAAGCTGTCTGACCTCACCGTTAGATATGGTAAGCAGCTTGCCGGTCCACTCACGGATCTGGAGGGAACGGAGTCCGATTTCTTCGACTGTGCCGTTGAACAGATTGTTAATCGTCACGTAATCGCCTTTATGAAGCTGGCGTTCGTATATTAAAAAGACACCGGCCAATATGTCCTTGATTAACGACTGGGCGCCGAAACCGATGACGATACCGGCAACACCCGCCCCGGCTAAAATTCGGCCGAAATCATGAACGAATAAAGAAATGACGTAAAAGATAAAACCGATCGTCGCCGTATACTGGGTGATGGATCGGACGAGGCTTTCAATCGTTTTCCCTTTCCGTTCCTCCAAGAAATCCGTGCGTTTAAATAACACCTGGACAAAGCGGTTGATCAGAAAAACACCGGCGTAAAGCACGAGAGCGACGATGATGATCTCAACCACTTTGCTTTTCAAAATGTCCGTAAATGTCGTTTCCATCTTTTGTTAACCTCTGGCTTTTCGTAATGAAAAATCTGTGTCCTGATAATAACTGTTTTTGACAAGGACGTTCGGGCCGAGGCACCGGACGTTTGTGCAGCGGCAGTTCAGCTCTTTGCTCAGCTTCGTCTGTCTCCACTTGTCATATGCTTCGGGAAGGCTGTCTGTTTTAATATTGCCGAGCGGCGGTGTATCGCCGAAATCCGTGACAATGATATTTCCGTCAAAAATGTTGACATTCAGGCGGGAGCGGCCGTCAGGGTCGTTTCGCACCGTAACGTTTTTCGCTTCCCGCAGGCGGAGGAGGAGCTTCTGGTCTTCTTCATCAGGGCTGCATGCGTAAAACGGGAGCGTACCGAACAGCATCCATGTCTCTTCATCGCGAATGTCGAGCAGATGATGAATGGCCTGTCTCATGTCCTTCAGGCTGAGTGATTCAAGCGCGCTGGCGAAATCACTCGGATACATCGGATGGACTTCGTGCCGCTGGCATTTCATTTCTTCCGTAATCTGCCGGTGAATATGTTCAATATGCGGCAGCGTCCGTTTGTTCAGCATCGTTTCCGCTGAAACCATTACGCCTGCTTCGACCAGCGTGCGGCTGTTTTCAATCATTTTGTCAAAATAGCGCGCCCGCTGTTCAAATGTCGGTTTCTTCTCCATCATCGCAAATCCGATGTCGGCAAAGTCCTCGACCGTTCCCCAATTGTGAGAAATGTGAAGAACGTCCAAATAGGGAATAATCCGTTCGTAGCGCCCGATATCAAGCGTCAGGTTTGAATTGATCTGTGTGCGCACGCCGCGTTCATGGGCATATTTTAAAAGCGGGACGACGTATTCCTTTACCGATTTCAGCGAAAGCATCGGTTCGCCGCCCGTAATGCTGATAGAGCGTAACAGAGGAATTTCATCAAGCCGCTTTAATAAAAGGTCGATCGGCAGCGCATTCGGGTCTTTCGGCTGGAGCGTGTACCCGACGGCGCAGTGCTCGCATCTCATATTGCACAAAGTCGTCGTTGTGAATTCAACGTTCGTCAGTTTCATATCTCCATACTGGTCGACATCCATGTACGCTTCCCAAGGATCGTACTCCGGTGTGATCGGACGCAGTGTTGTGTTTTGTGTCATGACTATCTAACTCCTTTATAAATGGGGCATACTAACGTCTGCCAACTGTTAATTTTAGACCTGATCTGCCAAGATCGCAAGTAGCGGAACCATTGAAAAACGGCAAAAAATACGCTACCATTATAAAAAATGAATGGAGTGGAAGTATGGGGAATGCAGTAAACAGCAAAGATCAGCAGCTCGATTACCTGAAGAACAGACTCGATATGTTTATGAATGTCATTGATTCATTAGACCCTGAATCAACGGACGTTGAAGATATAGACCGGCTCATCGGCATGCTTGATGATCTGGAAGCAAAATACGAACGCTTTAAAAAGGATTGGGAATAAACCCCGGCGGATGCCGGGGTTTTTCTTTTTCCATAATGCGGCTGTATAAAAGGGCAGAGCCTACTGCAAAATAAGGAAAAATGCAGAAGGAGTGCTGGTCATGAAATGGTTTTGTTCAATTTGCTGCATGGCCGTTTTACTTGCGGGAGGCATCAACAGCGCAGAAGCCGTGCCGAATGAACGGATAAACTGGGGCTTTAAACGCAGCGTCAATCATCAGCCGCCGGATGCCGGCAGACAGCTGGACAATCTGGTCAAAAAATATGATGCCTTTTATTTGGGCAATACGAAAGAAAAGACCATCTATTTAACGTTTGATAACGGATATGAAAATGGGTACACCCCGAAAGTGCTTGATGTGTTAAAAAAACATCACGTCACGGGCACTTTTTTTGTCACGGGTCATTTTGTGAAAGAGCAGCCTGATTTGATTAAACGGATGTCAAAGGAAGGCCATATCATCGGCAATCATTCTTTTCATCATCCTGATCTGACGACAAAAACGGGCGATCAGATTCAAGACGAACTCGATTCTGTCACGGAAGCTGTGTACAACATTACTGGAAAGCGGGACAACCTGTATCTCCGTCCGCCGCGCGGCGTATTCAGCGAATATGTCCTCAAAGAAACGAAGCGCCTCGGCTACCAAACCGTTTTCTGGTCCGTCGCATTTGTCGACTGGAAGGTTAACGAGCAAAAAGGGAAACAATACGCCTATGATCACATGATAAAGCAGGCGCATCCCGGCGCGATCTACCTTCTCCACACCGTTTCAAAGGACAATTCAGAAGCTCTGGACGATGCGATTACCGATTTGAAAAAAGAAGGCTACACGTTTAAAAGCATTGATGACCTGATGTTTGAGAAAGAAATGAAGCTGCCGTGCCTGTAGAAAACACCTCTCCTGGTAATGGAGAGGTGTTTTGTTATTTCAGGCATTTAATCAAAGCGGCCCAATCCAGATCCCCGAAGCCTTGTGCGATCCCGCTTTCAAAATGGCTCTTGGCCAGTTCGGCAAGAGGGAGTTTTGCGGAAACGTGTTCTGCGGCGGCGAGCGCCAGATTGGTATCCTTCAGCCCTAAAGACATTTTGAAACCGGCCGGCTCAAATTTCTCCTCAGCCATGATCGTGCCGTAATTTTGATAGACGGGAGAGCCAAAGAGCGCGCCGGCGATTTCTAAAAATTGTTTTTGCTCTAACCCGTACTTCTCCATCATTAAGAACGATTCAGATAACGCCTCAAGCATGGACACCAGCAAGAAATTGACGCTGATTTTCGCGGCATTGGCCGTTTTTGTTTCTTCACCAGTGTCAAATACTTGCTGACTCAGGATGTTAAGCAGCGGTTCGGCCTTTTTCTTCGCTTCCGCCGGTCCGGCTGTGATGATGCGAAGCTCGGCCTTCTCGGCGGCATCGGGGCGGCCGAGGACGGGAGCGGCAATAAAGGACTGTCCTCTGCCCGAATGTGCGGCGGAAAGCTGTTCTGACAGCACCGTACTGATCGTGCTCATTGAAATATGAATGCCGTTTTCAGATAACCCGGCAATAATGCCGCAAGCTCCGAACGTTACATCTATTACGGCGTCATCGTCTGACAGCATGGACAGCACGATGTCCGCATGTTCAGCTGCCTGTCGGGGCGTTTCGGCATATTCTGCCCCTTTATCCAGCAGGTCAGCCGCTTTTTCTTTCGTCCGGTTATATACAGTCAGACTGTATCCGGCTTTCATAATATTTTCGGCGATGGGGCGGCCCATATTGCCGAGTCCGACGATGGCGATCTTCATTTGACAGTCCCTCCAATGAAAAGTTTTCCACCATTATACATGCAAAATGGTTAATCTGCTGTGTACAGGATTGCCACTTTCAGTTCAGGTTCTGAAGACCATCCGGAGTCTGAAGCGGATTTCCCCTTATAAAATCCGGTAAATCGGGTTTTGATGATTGTTTTTGTACGGGGTTTTACAGTGAATGTTTTTGATTTGAATGTGACGTCCTTTATGTTTTCTGATAAATCCGGGGTGACAGAAATGGTTTGTTCCCCTTTTCCGTAATGATTGATATAAAGCGTGCAGCTCATGCCCGCTCTTTTTCGCTCAACCAGATGACTGCATTCGCTGCGGTGCTTCACATATTCGACAGCCTCTTTTTCGGGCGCGAACTGTTTTAAGGAAAAAGCGGCATATTCGGTGGCAGGACTGATACCGGAAGCGGCCCCCATACTGAGAAAGATCAGAAACAGCCCCGCCGCGGGAAGCGTCCGCCTGAACGCGGCGGCACACCAGATTAACGCCGCAAAGTAAAGCACGACCCCGGGGATGACGGAGATGTGGGCTCCATCTTCCGGCCAAGAGGAAAAGCCGAGTAACTCAAAGATGTAATCAGACACCGTACGGCCGTTATACAGCGGTGCAATGGACATGACACTGAAAGCCAGGAGGACAGAAGAAATGATTTTGTGAGAAAGGATGGTAACGGTGCACACCTCTTTACGTTTTTTTCCAGACTATCATGTTTTCTCAAAAAAAAGAACAGCCGGCAGCCGTTCTTACTTGAAAATATTAAACCAGCCTTTGCGGGCGAACCAAAACAGCATGGCGGCCACAAGAACGGCCATTACGCCCAAAACGATAAAATACCCGTATTTCCAATGAAGCTCAGGCATGTTATCGAAATTCATGCCGTAAACCCCTGCGATGAACGTCAGCGGGATAAAAATGGTCGAGACGATGGTTAATGTCATCATAATGGCGTTCATCCGGTTTGAATTCAGCGTCACATAGCTGTCCCGCAAATCTGACGTCATATCACGGTTTGACTCGATCAGCTCAGCCAGTTTTAACAGGTGGTCATAAATATCGCTGAAATACGCTTTCGTTTCACGGCTTTCTTTTACATGGTCAAGGCTCAAAATCCGGTACATTAAATCGCGCATCGGAATGATCGTCCGCCTCAGGTTCAAAAGATCAGTCCGCAATTCAAACACTTCATTCATTAAAGTGCCGTAAGATTTATGTGTTCTGCTGTCTTCAATTTCATTCAGCCGGTCTTCAATTTTGTACAGCACGGGGAAATATTCATCGACAAGCTGATCCATAATCATATAAGTGATGTGCCCGGGCCCTTTTTTGGCTAATCCCGGAGAAGCGAAAAACCGTTCTCTCACCTTTGAGACGCCGGGCGATTCGTGCAAATGGAAGCTGACGATGAAACGGTCGGACTGAAAAATGTCCACCTCTTCCATTTCCAGTGTGTCCGGGTTCAGAGCGTGGAGCACATAAAAACGGTAGCCGTCATAATGGTCGATTTTCGGCCGCTGCATATGCTGAAAGCAATCCTCGATCGCAAGCGGATGAAAGTGAAAATAATCACGCAGCAGCTCGGTTTCATGCATCTCAGCGCCGAAAAAATCAATCCAGTACCATGCGATGTCCGGTTGTTCTGTACGTGATAGGGGGATATTATCTAATATCTCATTATGTGTTGTGATTGCGGTTATATGTATCATAAACAACCCTCCGCCTGCCATTATATCATGCGGCGTTATGAAGAAAAGTATACGAATTGCCGCCCGGCCGCTTCATGATATACTTGGACAAAAAGGGGTGGAGCATATGTGGAAGGAAACGGTTTCGGTCACACCGCCGTATCATTTTGATAAAGTCCTTGAAAGGCTGTCGCTCGATCCGCTGAATGCGGTCGATCTTCATGCAAGATCAATCAAAGTGCCGCTCAGAACACGGGACGGCAAACTGTCCGTCATCACGGTTCAAGCGGAAGGCACCGCCGCAGACCCGGTCTTCCTCGTCAGCGGAGAAACGGACCGCGAGGAGATGATTGAACGGATCAAACACATTTTTCAGTGGGAGCAGCCGCTTCAGCCTGTGCTTGATCATTTCTCAAAAACAAATCTGTCGGCGCTTTTTGAGGAGCATGCGGGAACCCCGCTCGTCTTGGAATATGACGTCTACAACTGTCTCATGAAATGCATCATCCACCAGCAGCTCAACCTGTCCTTCGCTTTTACTTTAACGGAACGGTTCGTCCATGCCTTCGGTGAACAAAAAGACGGCGTCTGGTGCTATCCCGAGCCGAAAACGATCGCGGGGCTTGAGTATCAGGACTTGCGGGAGCTCCAGTTCAGCATGAGAAAAGCGGAATATGCGATTGACATTTCACGGATGATTGCAGAAGGAGCGCTCAATCTGGCGGAACTTACCCATTTATCGGATGAAGACATTATGAAAAAGCTGATCGCCATCAGAGGCATCGGCCCGTGGACCGTCCAAAACGTCCTCATGTTCGGCCTCGGCCGCCCGAATCTGTTTCCTTTGGCGGACATCGGCCTGCAAAACGCCGTCAAACGCCGCTTCGCCCTTGAGGATAAACCGTCAAAAGACGTGATGCTCCAGGTAAGCAGCGAATGGGCGCCGTATTTAAGCTATGCGTCCTTGTACTTGTGGAGAAGTATTGAATGATGAGGATTTTTGGAAACTTCCAGTGAAAAACATGAAGGAACCGCCGGCTGCATGTTATACTGAAAAGATGTGATATTTCAAATCAGCCGTTTTCCCATGAGAAAGGCTTTATATAGAAACGGAGAGAAAAAAACGTGAATCAACATCAAAAAAAGGCGCCTGCCGAATTGAAAATCGGACAGACATTTCCGCTGACCATCAAACGTCTCGGCATTAACGGAGAGGGAGTCGGCTATTTTAAGAAAAAAGTTGTCTTCGTTCCCGGCGCTCTGCCCGGTGAAGAAGTCGTTGCCGAAGCGACAAATGTGCAGCCGAAATTTTCAGAAGCACGCGTCAAAAAAATCCGCAAGCCGTCTGAACACCGCGTCACGCCGCCATGCCCGGTCTACGACCAGTGCGGCGGCTGTCAGCTTCAGCATCTGGCATACACCCAGCAGCTTCGCGAAAAACGCGACATCGTCATTCAGTCTCTGGAACGTCATACGAGATTCAATGTCGAAGAAATGAACATTAAAGATACGATCGGAATGGACAACCCTTGGAATTACCGGAACAAAAGCCAGTTCCAAGTCGGACGCTCGCAAAGCGGCAGCATCATTGCCGGCTTATACGGACTGGATTCCCATAAAATCGTTCCGATTAAGGAATGCATTGTCCAGCATCCGGCGACAAACAAAACAACGGGTATCGTCCGCCGTATTTTGGAAAAACACAACGTATCCGTTTATAACGAACGGACCAAAAAAGGCGATGTCCGCACCATCGTGACGAGAGTCGGTTTTGAAACAGGCGAAGTGCAGGTCGTGCTTGTCACCGCGAAAGAGACACTGCCGAATAAAGACGAAATCGTCAAAGCCATTCAGAACCGTCTGCCGGAAGTGAAATCGATTATTCAAAACGTCAACGGCGCGCGCACATCCGTCATTTTCGGTGACAAAACAAAAGCGTTGGCCGGAAGCCATGCCATTCAAGAAGTGCTCGGTGACGTGTCATTTGAACTGAGCGCCCGCGCCTTCTTCCAGCTCAACCCGGAGCAGACGGTCAAGCTGTATGACGAAGTGAAACAAGCGGCTCAGCTGACAGGAAAAGAAAAAGTCGTAGACGCGTATTGCGGCGTCGGTACGATCGGCATGTGGGTTTCAAGCGGCGCAAAAGAGATCCGCGGCATGGACGTCATTAAAGAATCAATTGACGATGCGAAGAAAAACGCCAAGAAACACGGCATCAAAAACGCGGCATATGTCACAGGAACAGCCGAACACTGGCTCCCGAAATGGACGAAAGAAGGCTTCCGCCCTGACGTGGTCATCGTCGACCCGCCGAGAACGGGCTGTGACAGAACATTTTTAGATACCATCAAAAAAGTAAAACCGAAACGCTTCGTCTACGTATCCTGCAATCCTTCCACACTGGCGAAAGACTTGCAGACGCTGTCGAAGGACTATCGCGTCGAATATATTCAGCCTGTTGATATGTTTCCGCAGACGGCTCATGTGGAAGCCGTGGCGAAGCTTGTATTAAAATCGTCTAACTAAAATAAACAATTCGTAATCAGACCTGGATTTCGGTAAATTAAACAATTCCGATTTCCGGGTTTTTTTATGCGCAGCCTTTGCCCTTGTCCTATCTGTCTTTTGTCTTTATTTAACTGATAAAAAGAGTTGAAAAAAACGTATGGAAAAGCAAGTGAAAAACAGCCAAGTAGGCTGCTTTCTATTAACACTTTCTTTTTTTCGTTTGGAAACGGCATTACAGACAAAATATGAAGATCTTGTTGTGAACCAGAAGCAATAACAAGTCGTTCAAGTTCCGTGAATACTTGTAATTTTAGTTAATATTTTGTAAACTTCTTTCTTAAAGAATAAAGTCCCCGACACTCATCGGCACATCTACTATTGGCGATAGTTGTAATAAATGATAAAAAGAAGGTGAAACCGAATGAGAGATATTGGAACCTCAACCACTGAACGAAGGTTCTGAAGCAGAAGCTGTAAAAGGCAAGGTTGCTTACTTACACTAATCACAACGGCAGTTGGCACATCTACTATTAGCAACAACTGTGGATAAAAGATCAAACACACTAAAAAAGCATGTTTGGTCGTTATACATGATATGAAAGCCTAAACAGGAAAAAAGGACCCCGATTATTTTCCTTATTCCCAAAGAAGGAATAAACCCGAGGCGGAAACACAAGTGATAACAACTATTACAGTAATACCTGCGATGGTTATATCCTTAATAAGTAATTATCGCGACAATCATGCTTCATACTATAATGATGTTAGATTGTCACTTGGCTAAAAAGTATTGCAGAAAAGGAAATGGATAATGAAATGGATAAAGTAAACAAAAAACGGCCGTTGTATAAAAAAAGTTGGTTTCTCACGGTTTTGGCATTTTTAGTTTCACAGCTTTATTTTAATTTTGCAGAATTAACCGGATGGGGTCCTAATTATAGAGAAATGAATGGATTCCCAGCAAACATAGTTGAGCTGGATTTCTTTCAAACATATCTTTCATTCTATGATAATCCATGGTTTAATATTGTCACTGTTTTCTTGGGGGTTTTCACTGTTATACAAATCATCACAGGTATAACAAAGGATATTCGAAATGAAAGCAATAACTTCTGATGCCTTATTTAATGATGAAAGAAAATGAACACTTTCTTATTAATCTTATGAATGAAGACTGCGGCACTTAGTCAGCAGTCTATTTTATTGGTTTTGGATCAGGATTACTGAATCGTAACCTTATACAAACATATATAGGTGATTGTATAAAGATATTAACATATGGGGTTTGAAAGCCAATCGACCCTTAGTACATATACTGTATAGAGACAGAAGCCACTTGTTGCGTTGGTTATTTCTAAACCATGAGCAAATCCCAAAAGATCCAGATTGAAGTACTTGAATTCTGTTAAGTTCGAGTTTATTTTCTCTTCCCATCCCATCCCATCCTCTTTACTCCATGTGATTCACAAGCGGTAAGTTAAGGCTTTTTCTATTTACATTCTCTTGAGTACCCAGATATACCACCCCCAGCCCCATTTGTTTAATCAAATTATTTTTTCGCAAATGATATTGAGATACGGATATGGTGCAGCGTTAAATATTTTCTCTTCGATAACAGGACAATTATTTTGCATTGGTAATAGGGAGAACTCATATGATATTCTATTTAGGTTGGAATCCTTTTTGTTCAAAAAGAGCAAAAGTAAGGCCGCTAAGAAAAATGAAGGTCAGCGCTACTATTAATAAACCACAATATAAATAAAAAATAGGTGTAGATAATCATCACACTTTTTTCTCTCTCAAACCCTTTTAAAGGTTAAGGAGTTGGCTGAGTTGATCAGAAATGAACGATATGGGGTTAACTATAGCGATAGTCTATTACGTTAACTCAATTAAGGCGTTCTGCTTCAGTTTGCTTTTTCACTTTTTTACGTGTAAAAAGTGAAATGTTCAAAATTTACTATCGTTTGATAAGAAGTGCTGACACATGCTATAAGTGTAAAAGAAGCATGGTCAGTTTTTAATTTTGGGATCAAGGTTTGGCTGTATCCCATCATGAAAGGATTTGGATTTGTTATGACAGATAATTTCTGGCGTGAATTACCACGGCCATTTTTTGTACTGGCACCAATGGAAGATGTGACGGATGTCGTTTTTCGCCATGTTGTGAGTGAAGCAGGCAGACCTGATGTGTTTTTCACAGAGTTTACAAACTCAGAAAGCTATTGTCACCCGGATGGGAAGGATAGTGTGCGCGGCCGTTTGACTTTCACGGAGGATGAACAGCCGATGGTTGCCCACATATGGGGAGATAAGCCTGAAAACTTTCGCCAAATGAGTATTGGGATGGCGGAATTAGGGTTTAAGGGCCTGGATATCAATATGGGCTGTCCTGTACCTAATGTGGCGGGGAATGGAAAGGGAAGCGGCCTGATTTGCCGTCCTGAAGTTGCAGCCGAATTAATACAGGCGGCGAAAGCAGGAGGTCTGCCGGTAAGTGTGAAGACCAGACTTGGCTACACGGATATAGACGAATGGCGCGGCTGGCTGACACACATACTGAAACAAGACATTGCGAATCTTTCCATTCATCTGCGTACAAGAGCGGAAATGAGTAAAGTAGATGCGCATTGGGAGCTCATCCCGGAAATCAAGAAACTTCGTGATGAGATAGCGCCGGATACCCTATTGACGATCAATGGGGATATTCCTGACCGTGAAACCGGCTTGAAACTCGCTGAACAATACGGTGTTGACGGGATTATGATTGGACGAGGCATTTTTACTAATCCATTCGCCTTTGAAAAGGAGCCGAGAGAGCATAGCAGTAAGGAATTGCTTGATCTTTTGAGATTGCACCTGGATCTTCATGATGAATATTCAAAAGCAGAAGCTCGAGCATATAAACCGCTCCCTCGCTTTTTCAAGATATATCTCCGCGGATTCCGTGGAGCAAGTGAATTAAGAAATCAATGCATGAATACAAAGTCAACAGATGAAGTGCGTGCATTGCTCGATGACTTTGAGAGAAAGTATCTTGATGGGATGGAGCAAGAGTGACATAAATACCTCTTCATCCGGCCCGGATTTCGGTTTGAATTCCGGGTCTTTTTGTGTGCAGTTTTTACCCAGACAGACCCATGGCCAGTTTCGTCATGCAGAAATAAACGAATCATGGTACATTGATAGGACATACATCATAAAGGGGAGAGAAAAATGAAACGACTGTGCATCATCCCCTGCGGCAAGAAAAAAATTTGGGATGTCCATTCAGATACAGGTCCGGTAAGGGCGGAAGACGCTTATCTCAGCCCGTTTCATCAGGCGTGCGAGCGATATGCGAAAGCATTTTTCGATGAGTGGGTAATTTTGTCGGCAAAGCACGGATTCCTTCGTCCGGATGATATGGTTCCCGGAAATTACGATGTCACTTTTGGAACCGGTCATCCGGAGATCATGGCAGCGGACGAGCTGCGCCTTCAATTTCATGAAAAAGGCTTTTCCGACATCGAAGAGCTTGTCATGCTTGGCGGGAAAAAATACCGAAGCGTCCTAAACGCCGTCATCGGAGAGCATCAGCATATCACCTGGCCTTTGTCATCGTATAAAGGCATTGGCTACATGCTTCAAGCGCTGAATCGGGCTGTTGAAGAAAAGCATGAACTGAAGCACGTGGATAAAAGAGTGTAACCACTCAAACGCCACGATAGACTGTATGCAGAAGCATGAAGCAGTTAAAAGATTTCCGAGGAAATAAATACGTCGATCATTGTCAAAGACAGGGTGATGCCCGGTCTTTTTTGTATGCCTTAAAACGAGACAAAGGGAACAGATCGAGACAAAATGAGACACCTGTCTCAAACTGTCTCCATTGTAAAAATAAAAACATTCATTTTACGGGCTTCAAAGGCTGGCATGCTTCTTGCATTTATAAGTGTGAACCCTAAATAGAAGGAGGCGCACAAAATGGAATTGTTAAAACGAGAAGGCTTGTCATTAACTGAGGAAAAAGCGCTGTGGATGTACCAAAAGATGCTGGAAATCAGGGGCTTTGAAGACAAAGTGCATGAACTGTTCGCGCAAGGAGTGCTTCCCGGATTCGTCCATTTGTATGCCGGTGAAGAAGCGGTAGCTGCGGGGGTGTGCGCTCATTTAGATGATGGCGACAGCATTACAAGCACACACAGGGGACATGGCCATTGTATCGCCAAAGGCTGTGATCTGGACGGCATGATGGCGGAAATATTCGGAAAAGCGACCGGACTGTGTAAAGGCAAAGGCGGTTCTATGCACATTGCGGATCTTGATAAAGGCATGTTAGGCGCAAATGGAATCGTCGGGGGCGGATTCACGCTCGCATGCGGATCAGCGCTCACGGCTAAATATAAACAAACTAAAAATGTAAGCGTTTGCTTTTTTGGGGACGGAGCCAATAACCAAGGGACCTTCCATGAAGGGCTGAACTTAGCGGCAGTATGGAACCTTCCTGTCGTGTTCATCGCCGAAAACAACGGCTACGGCGAAGCCACGACATTTGAGTACGCATCAGCCTGTAATTCAATCGCCGATCGGGCGGCTGCCTACAACATGCCGGGGGTCACGGTGGACGGAAAAGATATTTTAGCAGTTTATCAGGCAGCCGGGGAAGCGATAGAAAGAGCAAGAAACGGCGGAGGCCCATCTTTGATTGAATGTATGACTTACAGAAACTACGGCCATTTCGAAGGGGATGCCCAAACTTATAAAACAAAGGATGAAAAGACTGAGCATCTTGAAGAAAAGGATGCCATTCAAGGCTTTAAAAACTATCTTCTAAAAGAAACAGATGCAAATAAACTGTCAGACATCGAACAGCGTGTCAGCGAATCGATTGAAAAAGCCGTCTCGTTCAGCGAAAAGAGTCCATATCCGAAAGAGTCTGAGCTGTTGACAGACGTCTACGTGTCATATGAAAAAGGGGGAATGTGAGATGGCGAGAGTCATAAGCATGTCGGACGCGCTCAATGAAGCAATGAAGCTTGCGATGAGAAAAGACGAAAATGTGCTTTTGATCGGTGAAGATGTCGCCGGGGGAGCGGCGGTCGATCACTTGCAAGATGATGAAGCATGGGGCGGTGTACTGGGGGTCACAAAGGGGCTCGTACAGGAATTCGGCAGAAGCAGGGTGCTGGACACACCAATTTCTGAGGCGGGCTACATGGGTGCGGCCATGGCTGCGGCATCCACGGGGCTGAGACCGATTGCGGAACTGATGTTTAACGATTTTATCGGAACGTGCTTTGACCAAGTGATCAACCAAGGGGCGAAATTCCGCTATATGTTCGGCGGTAAAGCGCAAGTGCCGATCACCGTCCGCACCACATACGGAGCCGGATTCCGGGCAGCCGCTCAGCATTCGCAGGCGCTGTATGGCCTGTTCACCAGCATCCCGGGTCTGAAGACGGTTGTGCCGTCCAATCCATATGACGCCAAAGGTTTGCTGCTTTCGGCAATAGAAGACAATGATCCGGTATTCTTTTTTGAAGATAAAACGTCCTACAACATGAAGGGCGAGGTGCCGGAAGATTATTATACAATTCCGCTCGGAAAAGCGGATATCAAACGCGAAGGCAGCGACATCACACTGTTTGCGGTCGGCAAGCAGGTCAATACTGCGCTTGAAGCGGCTGCGCAGCTTTCTGAGAAAGGCATCGACGCCGAGGTGCTTGATCCCCGGAGTCTGTCTCCTTTAGATGAGGAAGCGATTTTCACATCGTTAGAAAAAACAAACCGGCTGATCATCATTGACGAAGCCAATCCGCGCTGCAGCATCGCCACGGATATTGCTGCGATTGTCGCCGATAAGGGCTTTGATTTGCTTGATGCGCCGATTAAGCGGATTACAGCGCCGCATACACCAGTGCCGTTTTCGCCGGTGCTTGAAGATCAATATTTGCCGACACCAGACCAAATTGTCAGCGTCACGCTTGAATTGCTTGGCGAGCCGGCAATGAATTAAAGGAGGGATATAGAATGGCTGTAAAAGTAGTAATGCCGAAGCTGGGAATGGCGATGAAGAAAGGTGAAGTATCCGTCTGGAATAAAAAAGTCGGCGACCCGGTTGAAAAGGGAGAAAGCATCGCCAGCATCAACTCGGAAAAAATAGAAATGGAAATAGAAGCGCCTGAAAGCGGCACGCTTCTCCATATTAAAGTCAAAGAGGGAGAAGGAGTCCCGCCGGGAACGCCCATCTGTTATATCGGGGAAAACGGCGAAGAAGTGCGGGAGAAGGAGGCGCCGGCTCCTGAAAATGCAGGGAAACCGCAATCTGAACCTGAACATATTCCCGCTCCCAAAGCCGGGCAAAAGCGTAAACACCGCGTGAAAATATCTCCCGTTGCCCGAAAAATGGCGGAGAAAGCCGGGTTGAAAGTTGAAACGCTGAACGGGACGGGGCCCGGAGGCAGAATCGTAAAAGCTGACGTCATCAAGGCCATGAAGACGGAAGCTGAACCGCAGTCTTCGGTTCAGACGGCACAGCCGGAGGGAAAACCGGCTTCAGCGATGAGAAAAGTGATTGCAGACCGAATGCACAAAAGCCTGCAAAACAGCGCCCAGCTGACGCTGACGATGAAAGCGGACATTACGGAGCTTGTAAAATGGCAGGAGCAGCTCGCCGACAGCGCGAAAAAGCGGAGCGGTGTTAAACTGACGGTCACACATTTCGTATCCCGGGCCGCGGTGCTTGCGCTGAAACAGCATCCTGAGCTGAACAGCTCTTATCAAGAGGAGCGGATCATCACCTATCCATATGTCCACCTCGGGATGGCGGTTTCTCTTGAAAACGGTCTCGTCGTGCCGGTGATTCGGGATGCGGAAAAGCTTTCATTCCTTGAGCTTGCGGATCACATCAGCACATCGGCACGCCGGGCGCGGGAAGGCAATGCTTCCGGAGATGACCTGCACGGATCGACATTTTCTATTACAAATCTCGGGGGTTATGGAATTGAGCATTTCACCCCGATTCTTAATCCGCCTGAAGCCGGTATTCTCGGAGTAGGCGCAAGCTATGAAACGCCTGCGTTTAAAGGAGATGAACTTGTCAAAAGCACCATGCTGCCGCTGAGCCTTACCTTTGATCACAGAGTATGTGACGGCGCACCGGCTGCGGACTTCCTGAAAACGGTCAAAGCGCTGCTTGAAGAGCCGGCCGGATTGATTTTATAGAGAGGGTGAAGAGATTGACACTAGCCATTATCGGCGGCGGGCCTGCCGGATATGCAGCTGCCGTGACTGCCGCGCGGAGGGGAGAAGAAGTCGTTCTGATTGACAAAGGGCCGCTCGGAGGCACTTGTCTCAATGAGGGGTGCATCCCGACAAAGTCGCTTTTGGAAAGCGCGAATGTGCTCGATAAAATCAGGCATGCAGATACATTCGGCATCGAACTGCCGCAAAACATTACACTCAATTGGGCCCGCATGCAGGGGCGCAAACGGCAAATCGTCAGCCAGCTCGTGCAGGGAATTCAATACTTAATGAAAACAAATCAGATTAAAGTCATCAGCGGGACAGCTTCATTTCTCACAGAGCAGACATTGCTTGTTGAAGGAGAAGGAGGCGCAAAAGACATTCTGGAAGCGGATCGGATATTGATTGCATCCGGATCTGAACCGGCGGAGCTGCCGTTTGCCCCATTTGACGGCGATTGGGTGATCGACAGCAAAGACGCGCTTTCTTTACAGAAAATCCCTTCTTCTCTGCTTATTGTCGGGGGAGGTGTGATCGGCTGTGAATTTGCCTCTTTATTCAGCCGGTTTAAAACGAAAGTGACGGTGATTGAATCGGCTGACCGGCTGCTCCCGGCAGAAGACGGAGAAATCGCTGCCGTTTTCGAAGACTCTTTAAGAGACAGCGGGGCTGATATTCAGACGAAAGCCGCCCTTCAGCGGATTGACAAAGAAAGGAAAACCGCCGTGTGGACAAAAGACGGCAAAGAAATTGAGGCTCAGGCTGATCACGTTTTGGTTGCAATCGGCAGAAAGCCGCGTTTGCAAGGCCTGAATCTGGAGCAAGCCGGCATCCGGTATTCTCCGCGCGGTATTGAAGTCAATGACCATATGCAGACCAATGTGCCTCATATATATGCGTGCGGCGATGCGGCCGGAGGAATGCAGCTGGCGCATGCCGCCATTCATGAAGGAATCACAGCCGCCGCGCATGCCTCGGGAAAGGAAAGCAAAGTCAATATGCGGGCGGTGCCTCGCTGTATTTATACATCGCCGGAAATGGCCGCTGTCGGGCTGACGGAAACACAGGCGAGAGAGACATACGGAGATGTGAAAATCGGAGAATGCTCATTTTCTGCTAACGGAAAAGCGTTAATTAAACATCAGCATGGCGGCAAAATGAAAATCATTGCCGAACCGGAATTCGGAGAAATCGTCGGCGTGTCAATGATCGGGCCGGACGTGACGGAATTGATCGGTCAGGCGGTCATGATGATGAACGGTGAAATGACGGCGGATATGTCGGAGCACTTTATCGCGGCGCATCCGACTCTGTCAGAAACGCTTCAGGAAGCCCTGCTGAATGTCACCGGACTTGCGGTGCATTCCGTATAACCGGAATACCCTTTCTCAGATGAGAAGGGGTATTTTTCGTTGAAAGCGCTTTATTTTTCCCCTACAATATATGAAAAGATGGTCTGAACAGGGGGGAGCGAATACAATGAATGTCATTCGGAATGATTTTAAAACCTGGAAGCGCTTTGTGAAAGAAGGCGTGCTTGATGAATCCCGTATTCAGAAGCGGGTGGCCGCCTCATGGCACCGCTGCAAAAAAGCCGACGTCAACCCTTATCTCGAAAAGGGGCCGAATGTAATGCCGGCAGATCATTTAGAAAGGCAGGCCGAAAAGCATGCGTTATTTTTAGCGGCCTCAACGCCGTATGCAGAAAGAATGAAAACGGCGATGCGGGAAATGGAAATGATGGTTCTCCTGATTGATTCAGACGGCGTTGTCCATTCAGTTGACGGCCACCCGCGCACCATTCATGAAGCGAACCGCATCAATTTCTTAAAAGGCGCCCGCTGGACGGAAACGGCCGTCGGCACGAATGCGATCGGGACGGCTCTTTATACAAAAGAGCCGGTCATGATACACGGCTCTGAACATTATTCGCTCGCTTCTCATCAATGGAGCTGTTCCGCCGCGCCGATCCGTTATGAAGACGGGCGGCTGGCGGGTGTCATTGATATTTCCTGCCCCGCCGCCCGCGCTCAGCCGTTTATGCTCGGAATTGCCTCCTCCATCGCTTATACGGCGGAACGGGAGCTTGCCCTAAAGATCAAAATGACAGAACTTGACATGATCAGCAAGTTCGCCGGGCTTACCCGGTCTCACGATCCGATCGTGCTTTGCAATGAAATGAGCCGGGTTATCGCCGCAAGCCGTCCCGTTCAGCATTTTACCGGACATACGCTGCGCGAGCTTGAGGAACAGGGCTTTCACATCAAGCAGGCGAAGCGGGAGGAGAACGGCTACACATGCGTTTATTTATCCAAACGAGAAGAAAAGCCGTCTTTTATATTCCATGGTGCGGCAGGCAAAAGCCCGTCATCCCGACATATGCTTCAGCAGCTGGAGCTTGTCGCCCGAACGGACGCAACCGTTTGTCTTACGGGAGAAACCGGGACGGGAAAGGAGGTTGCCGCCCGGGCGATTCATAACAACAGTTCCAGGAAAAACGGCCCGTTTATCGCCGTCAATTGCGGAGCGGTCCCCGAAAAGCTGATTGAAAGCGAACTGTTCGGCTACTCGGAAGGCGCCTTCACCGGGGCCAAACGGAAAGGACATAACGGCGCTTTGCAAAAAGCCGATAAAGGCACGCTTTTCCTCGATGAAATCGGAGAAATATCACACTCCATGCAGGTCGCTCTGTTACGGGTGCTGCAGGAACGGAAAGTCACCCCGGTCGGCGGGACAAAAGAGATTCCCGTTGACATCAGAATCATCACTGCCACCCACACTGATCTGAGACAGCTTGTCGAATGCAAAAAGCTGAGAGAAGATTTATTTTACCGGCTTCACGTCTGTCCGATCCACCTCCCTCCATTAAGAGAACGCACCGAAGACATTCCCGGCCTCTTCCTTGAATTTCAGCGAAATCGCGGCTGGCGGGGGGAGCTTCCTGATGACTTTTTAGACCTATTAAAGAGCCGGAAATGGCCGGGGAATATCAGGGAATTGTTTAATGTATTTGAACGTCTTTCCGTCATGTTCCCGGACGGACGGCTGTCAGAACGCCCCATCGCAGCCCTGCTTGAAGCGTCAGGTCTTAAAGAGGCGGCCGAGTCTTATGAACAGGAAGAAGCGTCCCCTGTCTCCATCCGGGAGCACATTCAGAAAAACATCATCGTAAACGCCCTTGAATCAGCGAAGGGGAATGTCACGCTGGCCGCCAAAATGGCCGGAATCCCGCGGAGCACGTTTTACAAACGCCTCAAAAAATTCAAACTCACCACCGGACAATTGTAAGAAACAAGCATACTTCTCTTGGCTGCCGGACACGTTATGTGTGAGGCCTAAAGGAGGTTTGAGACGTGAATACACAGCGTGCGAAAGACATTTCGGAATCCGCCGCCATGGCGTATGTGACGTACGAAGGAGTTCCGATTTATATTCAGCATGTCAACGAAGACAAGGAAACAGCCAGAATTTTTCCGATCGGAAATCCGCAATTTGAGCAGGAAGTGCTGCTTTCTGATTTACAAGAGCATTTTTGAGAATGGGTCTGCTGATGACAGCAGGCCTTTTTCGTACCTGTGGGAACTTTCCCGCTTTTTGAGAAAAATAACTAAAAATGATTAAATGATCTAACTCCTCCAAACCCGGTACAGATCGGACCTTCTCATGATATAAATAAAATGTAAACGTTATCAGAGGAGGGCTTCACATGACAGACAAATCATTCTCAATCGTTATTGCAGGCGGCGGCAGCACATTTACCCCCGGAATTGTATTAATGCTTTTGAATCACCTGGAAGAGTTTCCGATCAGAAAGCTGAAACTTTATGACAATGATAAAGAAAGGCAGGAGCGGATTGCGGGTGCGTGTGAGGTATTTATAAAAGAAAAAGCGCCGAACATTGAATTTCTGGCGACTGATGACCCAGAGACGGCTTTTACGGATGTTGACTTCGTCATGGCGCATATCCGCGTCGGAAAATATGCGATGCGCGCGCTTGATGAACAAATCCCGCTGAAGTACGGCGTGGTCGGCCAGGAAACATGCGGGCCGGGCGGAATCGCATACGGCATGCGCTCTATCGGCGGTGTTCTGGAGATTCTTGATTATATGGAAACGTACTCGCCCGACGCATGGATGCTGAATTACTCCAATCCGGCGGCGATTGTGGCCGAAGCTACACGGCGCCTCAGACCGAATTCAAAAATATTGAACATCTGCGACATGCCGGTCGGAATTGAGGATCGCATGGCGAACATCCTCGGATTATCTTCACGGAAAGAAATGAACGTCCGTTACTACGGCTTGAACCACTTTGGCTGGTGGACGTCCATCACAGACCGGCATGGCAATGATTTAATGCCGAAGCTGAAAGAGCATGTCCGTGAATACGGCTACGTTCCGAAGACGGAGGCCGAACAGACTGAAGCAAGCTGGAATGACACATTCAAAAAAGCGCGCGACGTACAGGCGGCTGATCCGGATACGCTTCCGAACACATATCTGCAATATTACTTATTCCCGGATGATATGGTGAAAAAATCAAACCCGAACCATACGAGAGCCAACGAAGTCATGGAAGGGCGGGAAGCTTTCATTTTCAGCCAATGCGATATGATTACGCGCGAACAATCGTCGGAGAACAGTGAAATTAAAATTGATGATCATGCTTCCTATATCGTCGACCTTGCCCGGGCCATCGCTTACAACACAGGGGAGAGGATGCTGTTAATCGTTGAAAATAACGGCGCGATCGCAAACTTTGATCCGTCAGCCATGGTTGAGATTCCTTGTCTCGTAGGCTCAAACGGACCGGAACCGCTCTTAGTCGGGAACATACCGCAATTTCAAAAAGGCCTGATGGAACAGCAGGTGTCTGTTGAAAAACTGACGGCTGAAGCGTGGGAAGAGCGGTCATTTCAAAAGCTGTGGCAGGCGCTGATCCTGTCAAAAACAGTGCCGAACGCCCGTGTGGCAAGACTGATTCTTGAAGATCTGATGGAGGCTAACAAGGACTACTGGCCTGAGCTTGATGTAAGTCCGTCTCCTATTTCCTGATGACAATCTTCCCCGTTTTCTTTATCTGTTATTCTATATAATAGAAAGAAAACGGGGGGATTTTTGGGATGAGTCTTGAAGAACTGGTTAATCAGCATTACGCGAAATTAAATGACAACGATTTTTATATTTTAAAATATATATTGAATCATAAACATACGTGCTACCATCTCGGTATCAATGACATGGCGAAAGCCTGCAATGTCTCTCGGTCTTCCATCCTGCGGCTCGCCCAAAAACTGGGCTTCAGCGGCTACAGTGAATTCCGGGTTTTTCTGAAATGGGAGGATCAGCCTGAAGAGGGCGAGAATATGACGTTTGAAAAGCTGCTGGATGATATTGAAGCCAATGTAAAATACGTGAAGTCAAAAGATATGACGGAGATGTGCCGGCTGATAGATGAAGCAAAACGGATTTTCGTTTACGGATCGGGGACGGCTCAGAGGGTGTGCGCCCGTGAGCTGCAGCGGATGTTTGTATCCCGGCGGAAGTATCTGATTTTAATTCAGGACATCACAGAGTTTGATATCATGTGTGATGATTTTAAGGTTGATGACGTATTCATCATTATTTCTTTATCAGGCGAAACACCCGAATTAATTCCGCAGGTAAGGACCCTGTCCGCAAAGGGAGTTCCGTTTATTTCAATCACCAATCTGAAAAACAACGTACTGGCGCAAACGACGCCGTATAATCTTTATGCGACCAGCAAGCCGGTGACGTTAAGCGATAAAACGGAAATCGTCGCATTTGCCCCGTTTTTTCTGGTGGGCGAAGCGTTATTCCGCGCATATGTTGATTATAAAGAGCTCGAAAATTTTGATAAATAGCGGGAGGTCACGTGAAATGATGCAAAAAGTCCAGCGCTTCGGCAGCGCGATGTTTGTGCCTGTTTTATTATTTGCATTTTCCGGTATTATTGTCGGTCTGAGTACGCTGTTTAAAAATAAAACGCTGATGGGGCCGCTGGCTGATCCTGACGGGCTTTGGTATCAATGCTGGTACGTCATTGAACAGGGCGGCTGGACCGTCTTTAATCAAATGCCGCTCCTGTTTGCGATCGGCATACCTGTCGCCTTAGCGAAAAAAGCGCAGGCGCGGGCCTGTTTGGAAGCGCTTACAGTTTATCTGACATTCAATTACTTTATCAATGCGATTCTGACGGTTTGGGGCGGGGCTTTTCACGTCGATATGAATCAGGAAGCCGGCGGAACGAGCGGGCTGACGATGATCGCCGGCATCAAAACGCTTGATACGAATATTATCGGCGCCATCTTTATTTCATCTATTGTCGTGTATTTGCACAATCGTTATTTTGATAAAAAACTGCCGGATTTCCTGGGGATTTTTCAAGGATCTTCCTACATCGTTATCATTTCTTTCTTCATTATGATACCGATTTCACTTGCGGTGGCATACGTGTGGCCGATGGTTCAGTCCGGAATCGGCTCGCTGCAAAGTTTTCTCGTTTCTTCCGGGGCGATCGGCGTGTGGATTTACACGTTCCTGGAGCGGATTTTAATTCCGACCGGCCTGCATCATTTTATTTACTCGCCGTTTATTTACGGTCCGGCTGTGGCTGAAGGCGGTATCGTCACCTATTGGGCGCAGCATCTCGGGGAATACTCTCAAAGCGTCAAACCGCTGAAAGAATTGTTCCCGCAGGGGGGCTTCGCGCTTCACGGCAACTCGAAAATCTTCGGCATTCCGGGAATCGCGCTCGCTTTTTACGCCACGGCTTCAAAGGAAAAGAAAAAAATCGTCGCCGGCCTATTGATCCCGGTCACCTTGACGTCCATTGTCGCGGGAATTACAGAGCCGATTGAATTTACATTCCTTTTTATCTCTCCGTTTTTATTTGCGGTTCATGCTTTGCTTGCCGCTTCCATGGCAACCGTCATGTATATGGCCGGCGTCGTCGGAAATATGGGGGGCGGTTTGATCGAAGCTGCGACCTTGAACTGGATCCCGCTGGCGTCAAGCCACGGCTTGACGTATGTATACCAGATCATCATCGGGTTGTGTTTTACCGCTGTTTACTTTTTCGTCTTCCGTTTCCTCATTCTCAAATTCAACATCGCCACACCGGGCAGAGAAAAAGAGGAAGGGCAGGAAACAAAGCTCTATTCGAAAAAGGAGTTCAGAGAACGGAAGCGGGCTTCAAAAGAAACAGCGGCGGCAGACGAAACACAGCGGGATACAGCCGCTTTGTATATTGAAGCGCTGGGCGGAAAGGACAATATTACGGAGGTCACCAATTGCGCCACCCGTCTCCGCGTCACTGTCGCTGATGAATCAAAGGTCAAAAGTGACGCCGATTTCAGAGAGCTGGGAGCCCACGGGGTCGTCAGAAAAGGCAGGGCGCTTCAGGTCATTGTCGGATTAGGCGTTCCGCAAATGCGGGAGCGCATTGAACAGCAATTGGATCAATAAGGTCAAAACCTTCCCTCCCCGGGAAGGTTTTATCTTTTTCGCAGATTATTGAAAAAACGGCATACCAAATTTCTTTATTCATTTGCCGGAAAGGCATAAAATAATAATATTGAACAAAGGATTTGGAGGCTTACACATGTCAAAGGCTTTATCATATGTAAAACCGTATTCTCTTTTGGCGGGAATCGCTCTGTTTTTCATGCTCATCGAGCTTGCGGTAGAGCTGATACAGCCCCTGCTGATCGGGAAAATCATTGACGAAGGAATTTTAAAGCAGGATCTCGGTACGGTTTGGCTGTGGGGCGGCGTGATGATCGGACTGACCGCTGTTTCATTCGCATCGGGCATTTTAAATTCGTTCTACTCCGCCCACATCAGCCAGAGCTATGCGTATGATACGCGAAAAGGGCTTTTTCAAAAGATTCAATCCTTCTCCTATTCGACGTTTGCGCAATTCTCATCCACATCGTTTATCACCCGGCTGACAAACGATGTGACACAGGTCCAAAATATGCTTTTCATGAGTCTCCGGTTTATGCTTCGTGCGCCGTTAATGATCGCGGGGGGCATTATTCTCTCGCTGACCGTCAATGCGAAACTCGGGTTTTTTCTGCTGATCACGGTGCCGATTTTGCTTTTGTTTTTGCTGTGGGTGCTGAAAAGAGGCGGCGCGCTGTTTCGGTCTGTGCAAAAGCGGCTTGATCAGGTCAACACGATCATGCAGGAAAACCTGACGGCGATCAAACTGATTAAAGCGCTCCTCCGTGCAAACCACGAAGTGAAACGTTTTTTGAAATCGAATACGAAGCTGATGGAAAAAACGGTCTCCGCTTTTCGTCTCGTGGAAGCGGCGATGCCGATTTTAATGCTGCTGATGAACATTTGCATTTTGTTTATCTTATGGTTCGGCGCCAAAAGCATTGCTCAGGGCGGAGCGCAGGTCGGCGATGTCGTTTCCGTCATTAACTATGCGACGCGGATTACAGGCGCGCTGTCCGTCCTTCCTTTTCTCATCATGGTATTTTCCCGGGCGAAGGCTTCCGGAGAAAGAATCGGCGAGGTGCTGGAAACAGAAGGCGGCGAGGGAACGGGGCAGGACCCGGCACGGGCGCTTGCAGGCGGGATTGAGTTTCGCGAAGTGTCCTTCCGCTATCCGGGCATGGAAAAAGACGCGCTGCATCACGTGTCCTTTTCTGCCAGCCCGAAAGAAACGGTTGCCATTATGGGCGCGACAGGTTCAGGAAAATCAACGCTTTTTCAGCTGATTCCGCGCCTGTACACGGCTGATTCGGGCAGTATTTTCATAGACGGCAAACCGATCGGTGAATTCTCCGCTTGCGGGCTGCGCAGGGAAATCGGCTATGTTCCGCAGGAAGTGCTTCTGTTTTCGGGCACCATCCGTGAAAATATCGCCTGGGGGCGGGAGGATGCTTCACTAGATGAAGTAATGGAAGCGGCCCAAGACGCGCAAATCCATGACACGATTATGAAGCTGTCAAACGGATACGACACGGTGCTGGGACAGCGGGGCGTCAATTTGTCAGGCGGGCAGAAGCAGCGGATTTCCATCGCGCGCGCTTTTATCAGAAAGCCGTCCCTCCTGCTGTTAGATGACAGTACGAGCGCGCTTGATCTTCAAACGGAAGCGAAGCTTTTACAAGCGATCAGATCCTATGAATGCACGACACTGATTATTACGCAGAAAATAACGACTGCGATGAAGGCTGACACCATCTTATTGCTTGAAGACGGCGAACTGCTGGCCAAAGGCACGCACAAAGAGCTGATGGCACAGTCTCATCTGTACCGGCAGATTTATGAATCACAATTCGGAAAGGAGGGAGCTGACAATGCAAAAAGACATTCGTAAACCTTTCCGATATCCGAAAATACCGCTCAAATCAAATGAAGGCGGCAGAAAACGCGCGAAAGCAAAAGATACAAAAGGCACGCTGCGCAGAATCTGGTCTTATGTAGCCGAGAAAAAAGGGCTTTTAACCCTTGTGATCATCATGGTAGTCATAAGCGCCATATTCGGCCTGCTCGGACCGTTCGTCATCGGGAAAGCGATTGATCATTTTATCGTCGGACAGACGACAGACGGATTGGCGGGGGTGCTGTTCATCCTGTTTGGGATTTACCTCGTGCAATCATTGTCCTTATGGTTTCAAAACTATTGGATGATCAATATCTCGCAAAGCACCGTGTTTAAAATGCGGAGCGAGCTGTTTACCCATCTGCATGAGCTGCCGATTCCGTTTTTTGATAAACAGCGGCTCGGGGACTTAATGAGCCGGGTCACCAATGATATCGAAAATGTCAGCTCCACTTTAAATACATCCGTCATTCAAGTGCTGTCGAGCGTCATTACATTCGTCGGCACAATCTCCGTCATGCTGTACATGAGTCCGCTTTTAACATTGATCACGCTTTTGATTATTCCGATCATGCTTTTGAGCATTAAATGGATCACCAACCGGACGGGATTGCTGTTTAAGCAGCAGCAGAAAAACCTCGGCGAGCTGAACGGTTTTATTGAAGAGTCGATATCAGGGGCGAAGGTCATTAAAGCCTATTCGAGGGAAGACCGCGTCATGGAACAATTTTTAGAAAAAAACGCGGCGTTACAATCATCGGGGTTTTGGGCGCAGACAATTTCGGGATTCATTCCGAAAGTCATGAACTCTTTAAACAATTTAAGCTTTACGATTATAGCGGCGGTCGGCGGGCTGTTTGCGCTGAAGGGATGGATCTCGATCGGTTCCATCGTCGTATTCGCCGAATACTCGCGGCAGTTCACGCGCCCTTTAAATGATTTAGCCAATCAGTTCAATACGATGTTATCGGCCATCGCCGGGGCTGAACGGGTGTTTGACGTGCTTGATGAAAAAGAGGAGCGGGAAGATGAAGAGCATGCGCTGTACCAGCCGATCAAAACGGGAGAGATTGAATTCCGAGATGTCTCCTTCGGCTATCAGGAAGACAGCCCGATCTTAAAACACCTGTCCTTCAGCGTTCCGAAAGGACAGTCAATCGCCTTCGTCGGACCGACCGGAGCGGGTAAAACAACCGTTACGAGCCTGATCGCCCGTTTTTACGAGCCGAATAACGGAAAAATCCTCATTGACGGAACGGACATCAAAAAACTGACGAGATCCAGTCTGAGAAAAAACATGGGGTTTGTCCTGCAGGATTCCTTTCTCTTTCAGGGCACCATCAGGGAAAATATTCGTTACGGCCGTCTGGATGCATCTGATCAAGAGGTGGAGGCAGCCGCAAAAGCCGCCAATGCCCACGGATTCATCGAACGGCTCCCGAAAGGCTACGATACCGTTCTTACCCAAAACGGCGCGGGCATCAGCCAAGGACAAAAACAGCTCATTTCCATCGCGAGAGCTGTGCTGGCGGACCCGGTGCTGCTCATTTTGGATGAAGCGACGAGCAACATTGACACAGTGACCGAAGTGAAAATACAAGAAGCGCTCGGCCGTTTAATGACGGGCAGAACAAGCGTCATCATCGCTCACAGGCTGAACACAATTCAAAAAGCCGATCAGATTCTTGTGCTGAAAGACGGCGAAATGGCTGAAAAAGGAACCCATGCCGAACTTCTAAGCCAGAACGGGTTTTACCGGGAATTATATGAAAGCCAGTTCCGGGAATCATAGATAGGGAAAAAGACCTCCGACAGAGTGCGGAGGTCTTTTTTTAGCGAAGGCAAATAGTACTTTTAAGTTATTTTCGTTAAATGTAACAAAATTACTTGACGTAAATAAGTTATGTATATATACTAGCTTACATAAAGTAAGTGATAATAATTTTCAAGGAGGATTTTATGAATAAATCATTCGAAACAGGAACACTGCTTTTAAGGGTTGTAACAGGTATTATCTTTTTTGTTCACGGTTTATCCAAGTTTCAAGGGTTGGAAGGAACTGCGCAATTTTTCCAGAGCATCGGGCTTCCGGCCTTTATGGTCTATGTCATCGCGACGATTGAGCTTGTCGGCGGGGTTCTGATCTTTTTCGGTTTGGCAACGCGCATTATCGGCGTTCTGTTTGCCGTCACATTAGTCGGCGCCATCTTCACGGCGAAGCTTTCCTCACCATTTATGGGCGGATCGGAATTTGATTTCATCTTACTGGTTGCGTCAATTCATTTAGCGCTTTCAGGAAGCCGTCTGCTTTCATTGGATCAGCTCCTTTTCAAATCAAAAAAGGGAGAAACTTTTTCAGCATAAGAAAGAAGGCGTTCAAATGATCGGCATTCATCAAGATACGGCAATCGGTTATGTCAAATTGACCATTAAAAATATGGAACGCTCGCTCGGCTTTTACCGGAATGTCATCGGCCTTCAAGTCATCTCGCAGACAGATCGTTCTGCAAGACTGTCAGCAGACGGAAAACGCGTCCTGCTGGTGCTTGAAGAAAATCCAAGCGCCGTCGTTCTGCCGGAGCGGTCTGTCACCGGCCTTTACCATTTCGCGATACTTCTGCCTGACCGGAAAGAACTAGGCATCGCATTGGCCAGGCTGATTGAAAACGGCATCGCGCTCGGTCAGGGGGATCACGCGGTCAGTGAGGCTCTTTACCTGTCTGATCCGGACGGCAACGGTATTGAAATATACGCCGATCGTCCCCGCAGCACGTGGCGCCGGGATGCAGAGGGCAATTATGTCATGCAAACGGCGCCCGTCGATGTGGACGGGCTTTTGGAAGAAGCCGGAGCTGAACGGAAAAGCCGTCTCCCAGAAGGAACTGTTATCGGCCACATCCATCTTCATGTGACGGACTTACAGGAAGCCAAAGCGTTTTACACCGATATTCTCGGTTTTGATATTGTCGGCAATTACGCGGGCATGTCCGCTCTGTTTGTTTCAGCGGGAGGGTATCACCATCACATCGGTCTGAATATATGGGCCGGAAAACATGCGCCGCCGAAACCGGGAAATGCAAGCGGGCTGGATTATTACACCATCGCGCTGCCGCATCAAAAAGAGCTGTCACGTGTGACAAAAGCGCTGACCGATGCCGGCTTTGAGATCGAAGAAAAAGAAGAGGGCGTATTCGTCAAAGACCCTGTATCAGGGGCGGATATCGCATTTACACTGTAAGAAACAAACCTTGCCGTCTAACCGGCAAGGTTTTTTATTTTTCTGAAGTTTTCTTGAAAAGGCTCGGGAAAGAAGAACGTCGATTTGCAATATACACACGGCTTTTGAGTGACTGAAGAGAGCGAACATCTCAGTGAGGCGCAAAAATGACGCGTGGAGCCGCCATCGCCGGCCCGAGCTCAGGGCATCCGCCGGATTGAAAAAGCTGTATGGGCAGAATTTGAATAGAAAAAGGCAAAAGCCGCATCCGGTCACAAGATGCGGCTTTTCATATACAATTTACAATTGTGTGAAAAATGTCCAAAATAAATTGTGCTTCCTGATTCTTCCTGATATGATAAGCCGAAAAAGGAGAACCTGAACAAATGAACTCAAATGCAGCACAGACGGAACAGCCGATGAAGCATAACGGAAACCGGATGACGGTCAAGGACTTTATCATTCTTGCCAAACCGGGGATTATCATCTCAAATTCACTCGCCGCATTGGGCGGATTTTGGATCGCATGGATTCAGTCAGAAAGGACGGGCGGAGGGCCCGGTATATTTGCCGCCATGGCGGTTGCCATGATCGGAACGGCGTTGGTCATGGCATCAAGCACTGTTTTTAATAACTTCTTTGACCGCGGCATGGACGCAAAGATGGCACGAACCCGCACCCGCGCAAGCGTCACGGGAAAAATACCGCCGCCGGTCATGATCCTGTACGGCACATGTCTCGGCGCCTGCGGATTCATCATGCTTGCTTCACTTAATGTACTGACCGCCGTTCTTGGCCTGCTTGCCTTTTTGCTGTATGCCGTCGTGTATACGCTTTGGTTTAAAAGACAATCCGTCTGGAGCACATTTGTCGGCAGCTTTCCCGGGGCGGCTCCGCCTTTAATCGGTTATTGCGCGCTGGCCGGGTACATTGATATGCCCGCGATTTTGTTATTCGCGATTATGTTTTTGTGGCAGCCGCCGCATTTCTGGGCGATCGGAATCAGGCGAAAGGAAGAGTATCGTGCCGCCGGCATTCCGCTTTTGCCGATTTTAAAAGGCAACCGCGCCACAAAAATAAAAATGCTGCGCTATATTGCCGTTCTGACTGCGGTTTCGCTGCTCGTTCCTCTTTATATAGACGTCAGCCCGTTTTATACCGCGTCCGCTCTCCTGCTCGGGGCCATCTGGCTGTACCGGAGCGTCAAAGGCTTTCAGGCGGCGGATGACACGCAATGGTCGAAGGGGATGTTTTTTTATTCGATTGTGTATTTCAGTCTGCTTTTTCTTATTTTAATGGCTGATTCGTTTATCAATGCGGTTCTCAGAACGTAAACAGGCGGCTTGCAGATACAGAGCCGCCCCGTTTTGTTTATGCTTTTTTGATGAGAGCCAAAATATCTTCAAGCCAGGAAATATAATTCCGTTCCCGCTCAAGCGCTTTTGTCAGCACGAGATAATGGCCGAAATCAGGAGAAGAAAAAGAATCCGCCTCCGCGGACGATGTCATCAGTTCTTGATAACTGTTTTCCAGATCGGACAATTTCTCCTTCCGCTTTACGAGCTGGTCGGTGAATAGCTCATCCGCTTCTTCCTGTGTCAACGCTGAGATGAAATAAGCCTTCAGCATAAATTCATCCTTCACCGTTTCCGGAATCGGGTCTTTTTTCGTCAGCCAGGCAGCAAGCTCCAGCTCTCCTTTGTCAGTCAGCGTGTACATTTTTTTCTCAAGCTTTGTTCCTTGAATCGCAGTGCGAAACGTAATAAATCCCTCAGCCGTCAGTTTTTTTAATTCCGGATAAATCTGGCTGTGCTTTGCGCTCCAAAACTGGCCGAGCTCTTCCTTAAAATAGCTCGATATATCATATCCGCTCAATTCGCCTTTTCGCAAAAGCCCTAAAATCGCGTACTTTAAAATTCTCATGTTGTCCTCCAAGCCATTCATTTGACAGCTAGTATACCATACGGCCGCTCAAAAACGCAGAAGTGCCGGATGCTTGTCATTGAATCTGCGGCGGCAAAATCAGCGAAAATATGCAGAAAGGGGTTATCGAAACGGCAGCAGAACTGGAAAAAGCCTTTCTCATGTCTTTGCCTCATTCATATGACAACATGATATAATCATTGTAAAAATTAAGAAATAATGGGAGGGACATATGAAGACGGTGATTGTGTATGCAAACCCGGATGAGAACAGTTTCAATGCGGCTCTCGTAAAATACGTCGTCATGGCTTTAAAGGACAGCGGCCAAAGCTATACGGTCATTGACTTATACGCCGACCAATTTGATCCCGTGCTGAAGTACGGCGGCGAAAAAAAGCGCTCTGACATGAACCGGGACGCTGAAACGAAGAAATACCGGAAACTGATGAAAGAAGCGGATCATCTCATTTTCATCTACCCGCTGTGGTGGGGAGGCGTTCCGGCGATTATGAAAGGCTTTTTTGACAGAGTGCTTGTCGCCGGAGAAGCCTACACATATGAAAAAGGCCGCGTAAAAGGACTGCTCCGGGCAGAGACGGCACAGGTCTTTTATACGGCGGATTCCCCGGGCTGGTACTTAAAGTGGTTCCGGAAAAACTCGGACTGGATTACGCTGAAAAAAGGCATTCTGCAATTTTGCGGCATTCAAAAAGCCGAGCGGAACCTTTTTTCTGTCGTCAAAACGAGCACACCCGAGCTACGGGAAAAATGGCTGCGCCAAGCATACGCTAAAGTCCGGCGCGCTTGTGAAAAAGGAGCGGCCGCATGCAGATAAAAGAAATTTTTGTGATTCGCTGCCTGTCCTGTTTAAGTGTGGTTCTGCTTCACGTAGTTTCAATGGTGCTGATGATTCAGGAAGAGTCCTTAGCCAGTGCCGCCCATACGGTTGATGCTTTTCGGACCCTGTTGATGTTCAGCACGCCGGCGTTTATCTTTATTTCGGAATTTCTGCTTGCCAGGTCATACCCGGGAGGCGTTCCCGCGGGTTTTTTAAAGAAAAGGGGCAAAGTCATTTTCGTGCCGTTTCTGTTTATTGCCGCGGTGGATGCCATTTTAATGAAAAGCGTGGCGGAAGAAGGAGCCGGCTTCGTTTCAGTGATCGGTAAATTTTTAGAGAATGTGTTTTTAGGAAACTTCATCGGCTACTTCATTCTTGTGATCTTTCAATTTTACATTCTCCATATGCTGCTGCACCGCTGGCTGAACAACACATCTCCCATGTGGGTGCTGTCTGTTTCGTTTATCATCAACGCCGTCTATCTGGCTTACTTTTCCATCTTTCATCCGCCGGCATCATCGGGGCTTGATTCTATTTTTCCGTTCTTTTGGGTTCCGTTCCCGGGCTGGGTGTTTTATTTCTGTCTGGCATTTTATTGCGGAAAGGAATATCCGCGTTTTTTATCGCTCATCAATCAGTACCGTTATGCGGTTTACTTCAGTGCGGCCGTATCGGCAATATTGATTGTGGCCGTTTCATATATCAGCGGCGGCTCCATTTCCTCTAAGCGTCCGGATATTATGATTTACGCGGTCAGTATGATCTTTCTGTGTTTTCATCTGTTTTCAAAGCTCAAAAAAGTGCCCGCGATTGTGATGATGATCAGCAACTATTCGTTTTCAATCTATCTGCTGCACTCCTACTTTTTAATCAGCGGATATCTTCTGGAAGGCTATTTGCGATCAATGCCTTTGCCGGCTGCCATCCTTCTTTTATTTTTGATCTGCACGCTCGGTCCCATTTTCTTATCTTGGGTGTGCAACCATTTCAGATACGGATACCTGTTTGTCGGGAAAGTGTATCAGCCGAAGCAGACCAAAAGAAATACGGCGGCGCATCAAGGCCGCACAGTCTGAAAAAAAGGCGGCGTTTCGGCCGCCTTTTTGATACGGAAGTTGACATAACCTGCAAACGAAACCCCCCGCGGCAAGCCGGAAGCGAATGCCAGGCAAGCAGTATCGGGCAGCCTATCTCTAATTTTAATAGCGCTTTCACTGTAAGGCTGAAGACCCCGCTGCGGCCGTTTTGACGGATGCATTTATGACAACATAACGCCATCGATTTTCTCCCTTGTGAAGACCGATATATTGTATACTTATAGGAAATACTTTCAAAAAAAGTGAAAAAGAGAAAAACTGTGAGCTTGGATGAACGACTAAAAAGGAGCGGGGACATTATGAATGACTGTGTCAAAACATTCGGAGAACTTCCGGACGAACTTTATTCCTTTGCGGGAGGAAAAGGAAGCATTCTCTCTAAAATGTATCAAAGCGGGTATCCTGTGCCTGAAGGGTTTGTGATTTTGCCGTCTGCCTTTCAGGACGGACAGCTGCGCCATCAGGCGAGAGAGGCTATTGATCAATATGTGAAATCCATCCGCAGCCGCCATGCATCTGCGTTGTTTGCCGTACGCTCATCCGCGCTGAGCGAGGATTCAGCTCAGGCTTCCTTTGCCGGAGAATTCGATACGGTGTTGAATGTCAAAACAGATCAAGACATGTCCAGGGCGATTGATGAAGTCCGCCGATCGGCACAGTCAGAAAGGGTAAAAGCGTACAGCGCCGTTCAGGGAATGGAAGATGAGCATGAAATCGCAATCGTCATCCAGCTGATGATACCGTCTGAGATATCCGGAGTGCTGTTTACCGCAGATCCGATTACGGGGAGCAGGCGGGAGATGACAGGCAATTACGTCTACGGTCTCGGGGAGCAGCTCGTTTCCGGGGAAGCCGATGCCTATTCTTTTAAACTGGCACGGCCCAAGAAAAAATATGACGGCCCCGGGGAATTTCGCAAATATGCGTCAAAGCTCTATAAACTGGCGAAAAAGCTGGAAAAAGATCTTGGAGGGCCGCAGGATATTGAATGGGCCGCCGCGGGCGGGACATTGTATATTCTTCAATCCCGCCCGATTACGACCTTACAGGCCGGAAATCTGGAAACCTATGAATGGAATGATTCTTTCAGCGGTGATTTTTTATGGACAAACACAAATATAGGAGAAGCGATTCCCGATGTGATGACGCCGCTGACATGGTCGCTCCTCCGGAATCTGGATGAAGAGTCGGGCATCATTCCGGGCTATTATGTCTGGTCCGGCAATATTTGCGGAAGAGCCTATAACAATATGAGCCAGCCTCTTTCCGTTCTCGCCGCTTTCGGTCTGAATCCGAAAGGCGGAAAAATAGGAAAAATGATGAGCGATACATTGGGAGAAATCCCGGCGGAAATGAAGATTCCTTTATATCCGTTCTCAAAGTATGAACTTTTGAAGATCATCTCGAAAAAACTGAAACCGTATCTGTCGAAAATGAAGCTCGCGAAAAAAAACATGTCCTCCTACTTGGACGAATCGCCGGAGTGGTGCCGGAATATTGAGGAAAAGCTGAAACGGGCCGAAACGGAGCGGGCATTATTAGCGATATGGAACAATGAGATCTATCCGTATTTATGCAACGCGTGGTTTGCGTTAATATCCGGCGGGCGTGATTCTGCGCAATCCTCTTCGTCGTTAACCTCTCAATTAACAAAACTCGCAGGGATAGAAGATGCGAATCTCCTGCTGTCCAATCTGAGGGGAAAAGGCGGACTGGCCAGCCTGGAGCCGATTATCGGCATTGATCAAGTCATGAAAGGCCGTATGAGCGAGGAAGAATATCTCAGGAACCAAGGCCACCGTGGCCCGCATGAATACGAACTTTCCATACCGCATCCGGGAGAAAACCGGGATTGGCTGACGAAGCAGATCAAAGAACACAAGGAGTCGGGTATTGATGCCGAACAACTGCTTTTGAAACAGCAGCGGGCGCATGAACAGGCCTTCCGAAGATTTGAAGAAAAGTTTCCTCATAAGGTCAAATGGCTCAAAGCCAAAATGGAAAAAGCGTCAGAATACGCGAATATTAGAGAGACAACCAGATCCGAATTTGTCAGGGTGTACCGGACAGCCAGAGCATTCGCGCTCAGAGCGGCGGAAATGACCGGCATGAAGGACGATATTTTCTTCTTGTATCTGCATGAAATAACCGATCTGCTCGCGGGGAAAGAGCCGGCGGTTGCGTCAATTCAAGCGAGAAAGCAAAACTATGAAACCTATAAAAAACTGCCGCCGTTCCCATCCGTTATTAACGGAAGGTTCAATCCGTTTAAATGGGCTGAAGATCCTGACAGAAGAGCGGATTATTACGATGCTTTTATGCCGGCGGAAACTGATGATGCGCATACTTTAAAAGGTTTCGCGGGAGCGGCCGGGAGAGTGGAGGGCATTGTCCGTGTCCTTGATGCTCCGGAAGACGGGGATTCTTTTGCGGCGGGGGAAATTTTAGTGACTTCGACAACCAATGTAGGCTGGACCCCGCTTTTTCCAAGAGCGGCTGCTATCATAACGGACGTCGGCGCCCCTTTGTCCCACGCGGCGATCGTTGCCCGGGAACTGGGAATTCCTGCCGTTGTCGGGTGCGGAAATGCAACGTCAAAACTGAAAACGGGGGACAGGGTGGCCGTTGACGGCGGGCAAGGCATTGTCCAGCTGGAACCGCGGCAGACTCCGGTCACTTCTGAAGAGGAAAATGGTAAACTGATAGAATAAAAACATGGGAAAGGAGCCGCGCATGAATAAAGCAGTTATTAACGGGGAGCAAATCAGAAGTATGAGCGACCTGCACCAGACATTGAAAAAGGAACTTGCCCTTCCCGAATACTACGGTGAAAACCTTGACGCTTTATGGGATTGTCTGACCGGCTGGGTGGAATACCCCCTCGTTTTAGAATGGAGACAGTTTGAACAAAGCAAGCAGCTTACAGAAAATGGCGCCGAGAGTGTGCTTCAGGTCTTTCGTGAAGCGAAAGCGGAAGGCTGCGACATCACCATCATACTTTCATAATACGATCAACGGGAGAGAGACAAAAATGGAAAAACAAATCCTCAGCTATCCGATTGGAGAGTATCAGCCGGCTGAATCGATTTCGGCCGGACAGAAACAAGAATGGATCAATACGCTCGAACACGCTCCGGCCAAACTGAAACAAGCTGTCAGAGCGATGTCGGACAGTCAGCTTGATACGCCGTACCGCGAAGGGGGATGGACTGTCCGCCAAGTGGTTCACCATCTGGCGGACAGCCACATGAACGGCTATACCCGGTTTAAATTGAGCTTAACGGAGAATGAACCGGAAATCCGTCCTTATGATGAAAAAGGCTGGGCCGATCTTCATGATTCCAAAACCGCCGCTTGCGGGGATGCGCTTGAGCTGTTAACGATCCTGCACAGAAGATGGGCCGCTCTTTTGCGCTCCATGACGGAAGCCCAATTCAAACGGACATACTTCCATCCTGTATCTAAAGAGACGGTTACGCTGGAACAAGCGCTCGGACTATATGTCTGGCACTCTGAACATCACATCGCTCATATTACTGAGCTTTCCCGGAGGATGGGCTGGCATCTGTCTTAGAGGGTGCCGGCTTTCGGAAAAACGCCAAAACAGCCGCAGATACAATCGTGCATAATGAAATGACGGCGGCTGCCGTATAAAGATGGTGGTAGCCGCTGGCAATGCCCGCTTCAATCGCATCAGAAACCGCTTTTTTGACAGCGGGAACGGGGATTCGGCTCACTTGCTCCTGCAACGAAGAAAGTCCGCCGCCGATATCCGGCGTTTGCGCCTGATCAGCGGGAATGCCGCTTTTCGCTAAACGGTTTTTGATGTCATCTCCGATCCGGTCAAAGCCCGCTGTAATGAAGCCGGCATATAAAGCCGGAGCGAGCGTCAGCCCGACCTGCCTTACGAGTGACAGCGTGCCGAGCGCTGTTCCTTTGTTTTGGCCCGCCGTTTCTGATACAAGCACATTCAGCGGAGCCCCGAGCAGAAATCCGAAACCGATCCCCGCAATGACACTCGCTGTGACAAATTCCCATTTATCCGTCACCCATAACGGAAACAGGCTGAAGCCTGCAAATGCGATGGCGCCTGATACAACCGCGGAAAAGACCGGACCTTTTTTATCCGTGATCGCCCCGCCGAGCCACGCTCCGATGCCTGACGCCAACGCGAGCGGCGTCATCCAATAACCCGCTTTCTCCGCCGATACGTGCAAATATTGCTCCGCATAAGAAGGAATAAAAATGACCGCAGCGAGCAGCCCTCCCGATAAAAATCCGATGACGAGCGTCCATTGAAACACTTTATTTTGCAGCAGCGAGTAGGCGAGAATCGGATCGCCCCCTCGGTTTTCAACCCGCTTTTCGACCTTAAGCAGCACCAGAAAGAGAAGTGCAGCTCCCAAAAGATACCCGTATACCTTTACGTCCATTATGCTTTCTGACAGCTTCGCCCCATCGAGATTCGTGATACCGATCATACAAGATAAGATCGCAAGAGACAGCAGCATTGTGCCGGTGAGGTCAAGCCGTTTCGCCTCAGGCTCTTTCGTTTCAGCGATAAACAAACCGCCGCACACAACCAAAGCGGCGGCAATCGGCAGGTTAATCAAGAACAGCCAATGCCACGACCCGGTTACATCAAGCAAAAAGCTCCCGATATTCGGTCCGAGGACGGCCGCCATACCGTTCATCGCCCCTAAAAGCCCGAGAGCTTTCCCTTGTTTCTCCTTCGGAAGCACGGCCAGCACATGCGAACTCCCGATAATAAAAATTCCGCCGCCGCCAAGCGCCTGAATGAGCCGTGCCGCCAAAAACATGGGGAAGCTCTGACTGAGTGCGACAAGCAAAGAGCCGAGTCCGAACAGCCCGACTTCAATCATAAACAGCTTTTTCCGCCCGTATCGGTCCGACAGCTTGCCGACAATCGGCACACTGACACTGAGTCCCAATGTGTAAAGGGTCACTCCCCACGATCCCCATGAAGGAGAAACATCAAAAGAGCCGTTAATCGTCGTCAGAGCAGCGGAAATAATTCCGTTGTCCAGCGCCGCCATGAACACACCGATCGTAAAGAGAGTGATGGCCCGGCTCTGGTTTTTTTCTGTTTGCAATGGCTTCGGCATACTGATCAATCCTCCTGTTTTTAATTCACTTCGAATATATTATTCACTTCAAGTGAATTAAATGTCAAACAAAAAAAGGCCGCCGATACCGGCAGGCCTTTTTCATCTCTATCCCTGTTTGGAAGAATCAAGCGCTCTTGCCAAAATGGCAAGACCTTGATTGACCGTTTGTTTTTCTTCAGCGGTCAGTGTTTCCAATGAACGCTTCAATTTTACATGTCCTTTTTGATAAAGGCTGCGGAAAATATCTTTCGCGTTTTCCGTTAATTGAACGACGACTGAACGGCGGTCTTCTTCTGACGGAGCGCGTGTAATGAAACATGATTTTTCTAAACGGTCAAGCAGCCCCGTCGTATTTGAAAGAGAAGCGCCCATTTTCTCCGCTATGTCACTCACCTTAAGCGTCCCGTGGTTGTTCAGAAGCATCAGCACCTTCATTTGCGGCATGCTCATATCAAGCTTCATCCACTCCGACACATCGCCGAGCCCCGCCGATGTCATCACTTTCATGTACAGCACCCAAATATCCCGTTCCTCAGGAGAAAAAATATCGCCGCTTAATACTGTTGTATCATGCAGATTATAATCCATCGTCTCACTTCCTCATTTATACTCCTGCATACCATATTACTGATTTTAATCAGAGAAAGAAAGTTGCAGACGAGTTTTGTTTGAATGTGAGGTGGTAGTGTATAATATGTTGGAGATTATTGGGGGAATTATAATAAATAAGCTATTTTATGATGATTGGAGAGAACATTGCTGACTAAAAAGAATGCCTTATCGATATTAAAAGTATTATTTCCTATTGCAGTTTTGCTTTTAGTCATTTATCAGTCCAAAAAGGAATTGACAGACCTTTCTTTTAAACGAACGCTGTACATTATTAACGGGATTGAGCGTTACGATTTATTTATTCTCGTTCTGCTCGGCCTTCTTGCCGTCAGCGCAATGTCCTTTTATGACTTTGTGCTGAAACGGACGCTTCGCCTCAACATTCCGAATTGGAAAGTATTCAGGGTCTCCTTTATCGCCAATTCCTTTAACAATGTCCTTGGATTCGGCGGTCTGGCGGGTGTCGGGCTGCGGACGATGCTTTACAAAGAACATACGAATGACGTAAAACGCCTCGTCGCAGGCATCGCCTGGCTTACGTCCTCAGCGCTGCTCGGGCTGTCCGTCTTCAGTATCCTGACCATCGCCCGCGTTCTGCCGGTTGGAGAGATTACAGGTGAGAAACCGTGGCTGTGGGCTGTTATCGCCGGAGTGGCGCTTATTGTGCCGGCAGCCTTAATCGCCGCTGGGATCAACAATAAAAAAGCTGGCGCAGAAGACGGTGAAGCAAAACCGAGGCATCCGGTTTTTTCTTACATCGGGGCATCGTTTGCTGAATGGTTTGCGGCGGCTGTCGTCATGTATTATTCCTTGTATGTCATGGGAATTCACGCGGATGTCCGCCATGTATTCGGTGTATTTGCCATTGCCGCTATCGGGGGAATCATCAGTCTTGTGCCGGGAGGATTCGGTTCGTTTGACCTTCTGTTTCTGCTCGGCATGCAGAATATGGGCTTTCCGCAGGAGGCGGTTGTGACATCCATCGTCATCTACCGGATTGTGTATTCATTTATTCCGTTTGTGTTCGGGCTGTTCTTTGCGGCTGGCGATTTAACGGAAAATACGCTTAAACGGCTGGAATCAAATCCGAAGATGGCGCCCGCCGTGGAAACGACGAACGTGCTTCTCGTATTCCAGCGCGCTATCTTAATCAGGGTGCTTTACGGTTCGCTGTCGCTTTTGGTTTTCATGGCGGGAGTGGTCGTGCTGGCGTCCGTCGCCCTGCCGATTGACAGGGAGACGGTCATCCCGCATATTCCGCGCCCGGCGCTCCTTGCGTTTAACGCGTTATCGTTAAGCGCGGCTTTGATTCTTTTAATCTTGCCGATTGAATTATACAAACGGACGAAACGTTCTTATTCAATGGCGGTTGCCGCGCTGGTCGGCGGTTTTGTGTTCAGTTTCTTAAAAGGATTGAACATCAGCGCGATCTTTATTCTGCCTGTCGTCATCGTATTGCTTGTGCTGTTAAAGCGGCAGTTTATCAGAGAGCAGGCTTCGTATACGCTCGGCCAGATGATTTTTGCGGCCGCTCTGTTTATTATCGCCTTGTTTAACTACAATCTCATTGCCGGCTTTATTTGGGATAAAATGAATCGGCTGCTGCGCCACGATTATTTCGTCCATAACAATTCGCACATTACATATGCCACGATGACGGCCATTATTGTTGTGCCGCTGTTTTTCCTTTTGTTTACGTTCTTTTATCATAAAAGATCGAAGCCGATCGGAGAAAAGGCCGATCCTGAACGGCTGAAGTCCTTTTTGGCGGAAGAAGGCGGAAACGCACTCAGCCATCTCGGCTTTCTCGGGGATAAGCGGTTTTATTTCTCAAGCGACGGCAAAGCGCTTTTATTGTTCAGCCAGATTTCCAGAAGGCTTGTCGTGCTCGGTGATCCGTCAGGACAGAGAGACTCTTTTCCGCTTGTGATTGAAGAATTTCTGAATGAAGCGCATAAGCAGGGGCTGAGTGTCATGTTTTATCAGATCGAACGTGAAGATCTGGCGCTGTATCATGACTTCGGCTATAACTTCTTCAAGCTTGGAGAAGAAGCGTTCGTGGATATGGAGGCCTTTACGCTCTCAGGTAAGAAAAAAGCGGGGCTGCGGGCGATTAACAACAAATTTGACCGCGAAGGCTACACATTTCATGTCGGGGAACCGCCGTTTTCCTCCGAGTTTATCGCCAAGCTGAAAGACATTTCGGACGAATGGCTCGGACCGAAAAAAGAGAAAGGTTTTTCTCTCGGTTTCTTCGACCGGGATTATTTGGAACAGGCGCCGATTGCTTACGTGAAAGACGCGGAAGGGGAGATCATCGCTTTTGCCAACCTGATGCCGATGTATCAGGAAGGCGAGATATCCGTCGACTTGATGCGTTATCGGAAAAGCGCGCCGAACGGTATTATGGACGCGCTTTTCATCCGTCTGTTTCTCTGGGCGCAGGAAAAAGGCTATACCACCTTCAATATGGGCATGGCGCCTTTGTCAAACGTAGGAACGGCTTTTACATCTTTCTGGTCGGAAAGAATCGCGGCCGTCATCTTCAACAACGTCCGGTATATGTACAGCTTCAGCGGGCTGCGGGCCTTTAAAGAAAAATACAAACCGGAGTGGCGCGGGAAATACTTGGCGTACCGCAAAAACAGATCGCTGTCCGTCACGATGATTCTCGTCACCCGCCTGATCGGAAAAACCAAAAAAAAGACGCCGTTAAAAGGCGTCTTTTTTTTCGAAGAATTAACTAAAAATTCTAATTTCACTCTGTTATACTGAATAACATGATCATAAGGTGAAAGGAAGGCTGATGAATGAAACAGGCAACCGTGTTTAAATATGAAGCGTTTTCCAATATTCCTGATTTGGGAAATCCCGCGGGAATCGTCTTTAACGGAGATGATTATTCAGATGAAGAGATGCAGATGATCGCCGAAATGGCAGGGTACAATGAAACCTCATTTCTCTGTAAAAGCGGAGAAGCCGATCTGCGCATCCGCTATTTTACACCCGGCCACGAAATGAATTTATGCGGACATGCTACCGTCGCCTCTCTTTACGCATTAATTGAAAAGGGAAGGCTTCAGGCTGATCAGACATATCAAATTGAAACAAAAGCCGGCATTCTTCCCGCAAAAGCCGCTGAACGAAGCGGCCGGGTATACATCACACTCGAACAGGCTCCCCCGCAATTTCTGCCGTTTACGGGTGACAAAGAAAAGCTTGCGGCCTCGCTCGGGATTACGGCTGAGGATTTTCACAGCGGGCTGCCGATTGTTTACGGATCAACGGGGATCTGGACACTGATTGTTCCGCTGAGATCACTTAAAGCATCACGGAATATGGTGCCGGACAACGCACAATTCCCCGCTATTTTGCGCGATCTTCCGAAAGCGAGCGTTCATCCGTTTTCTCTGGAAACCGTTCATCCGGAAAGTGATCTGCACGGACGCCATTTTTCTTCCCCTTTCTCCGGAACGACCGAAGATCCCGTCACGGGAACCGCTTCAGGCGTCATGGCAGCCTATATGCGGCAATACGGAGGCTCCGAAGCCGAATGCCTCACGATTGAACAAGGCCAGGAAATCGGGAAAGACGGAAAAGTGGAAATCAGGATCGCGGAGGAAAACGGAGAGATGAACATCAAGATGACGGGAACGGCCGTGTATGCCGAAACAATCAATTTTCAGCTTCCGTAACGGTTTACAAATGCCGGTCGTATCCGTTATATTATAAATGATAATCATTTTCATTTGGATAGGAAGGTGAATCGGCATGCCGAAAACCGAACAATTACAGCAAAACGAAAGTCTTGCACATACAATCAGAAACAGAAGATCCATCCGGTCGTTTAAACCGGAAACCGTACCTTCTGAAGTCATATTAGATATGCTTGAAACGGCCGTTTACGCACCGAACCACAGACTGACGGAGCCATGGCGTTTTATCTACGCAGCAAGCGAAGCGGGAAAAGCAAAGCTTGCGGACAGCTACGTCTCATTTTTCAAAAAGATAAAAGATGATTTCAACGAGGAAAAAGAGCGGAACATGAGAAAAAATCTCAGCGCCGTTCCGGGATTTTTGCTGGTCGTCTTAAAAGAAGATGAAAATGAATTTACGAGAAACGATGATTTTGCGGCGCTGAGCGGCATGATTCAAAACCTTCAGCTTCTCGCACATGAAAACGGCATCGGCATGGTCTGGAAAAGCGGCCGCATTATGTATGACAAACAGGTGCACCAAGACTTCGGCCTTGCTGACAATGAGCGCTTTGCCGCCATCATTCAAACGGGCTATCCGGATGAACAGCCTAAGGCGAAAGAACGGACGCCGGCAAAAAGCCTGTTTACCGAACTGTAAAAAAATCCCCGTCTCTATACAGAGGCGGGGATTTCGTATTAGCGGGTTTTGCTTTTAGCTCTGTTGTCAGCGGCTTTCATCCGCGCCTGCGCTTCACGGTCAGCGGAATCAGCAAGCTCGCTTGAATATTCCTCATATGTGCCGTCTGTTTCGCGTTTCAAAGCATCCGGAACTTGAGGAAGTTTTTGTTTGTTTTTATCACGGTTTTTGTGAGTATGATTTCTGCCCATATCAATCGCCCCCTGAAAAAAGTGATATCAAACAAACATAGTATCTGCCCGGTCCCGATCTTTATTCAGTTTATTTCCGTTTGGCTGCTCTTTCCGCTTTTTTGAATTCACCGGAATAAAGGACTTCCTGCATTTTTTTCAGATTGGCTCCCTGCTGATGTTTTTCGCGCTTCTTTTCCATAAAAGAAGACCCTCCTTCAAAACAGAATACCAATAGGATTGGCTTTTATTTCCGTTTTTATGCAGATAAGAGATCCTTTAAAGCGGAATCAAGTTCTTCATACGTAAATTGAAAACCGGATGTCAGCGCCTGCTTAGGCAGGGCGCGCTGGCCTTTTACGATCAGCAGGCTCATTTCTCCCAAGGCCTTCTCCAGAAAAAGTTCCGGTACGGGAATCCAATGGGGGCGGTGCAGGACGCCTGCGATCGTTTTTCCGAATTGCTTCATTTCCACGGGGTTCGGCGATGTCACATTCATGGGACCGGACAAGTCATCATGCTCCGCCGCAAAAGCAATAAGTTCCGCGGCGTCATCGACATGAACCCATGACAGCCATTGTCGTCCAGAGCCGACGGTGCCTCCGGCTAACAGCTTATAAGGGAGAACCATGAGCGGCAGGGCGCCTTTTTCACCGAGCATCACCCCGAATCTGGCATATACCGTCCGGATGCCGAGCGCTTCAATTTTCTGGCCTTCACGTTCCCACATATGAGCCGTATGACTGAGAAAATCTTCATTTGACGTATCGGACTGTTCGGTGAACGTTTTTTCTGTGCTTGTGCCGTAAATGCCGACGGCGCTGGCCTGAATCAAAGCCCGGGGTTTTTTCGGCTGCTGCTTCATAATCCGTCTGACTTCTCTCGTCGCTTCTATTCTGCTTGAGATGATTTGTTCCTTCGTTGTGTCCGTCCAGCGGTCAAAGATGGATTTGCCGGCGAGGTTCACCCATACATCAATAGGGGGAAGCTCGCGCTCAGGCGCCGCGTTTTCGGCCAGCCATTGAACATATGTCACATTTTTTTGTTCGGTTTCTCTCTGTTTTCTTGATAAAATATAGACATGATGTCCCCGGCGGGTAAACACACCTGTCAGATGCCGGCCCAGAAAACCAGTGCCGCCTGTCATCGCGATATTCATATCCATCTCTCCTTACACGTTGATACATATACTGTACCTCATTTGCCAAAAAGAAAAACGCCTGAACATCGGGGCGGGAAAGGAGACCGGGATGCCGTTTATTACAAAAATATCGACCCAAAAGAAAAATACCGAGCGCTTCAACATCTTTCTTGATGAGAAATATGCATTCAGCGTCGACGCCGACGTGCTTGTGCGTTTTGACCTGAAAAAAGGGAAAGAACTGGACGAGCTTGACATTCTTGAAATCCAGTACGGCGATGATGTGAAAAAAGCCTTTAACCGCGCCGTAGAATTTTTATCTTACCGGATGCGCTCTGAAAAAGAAGTCCGGGATCATCTGAAGAAAAAAGAAACGCCGGACATGGTCATTTCTGAAGTCATCCATAAACTGTACGATTACCGCTACTTAAATGACAAAGAATTTGCCGAAGCTTATGCGAGCACCCACAAAAAAACAAACGGCAAAGGCCCTGACGTCCTGTTCCGCGAGCTGAAAGCGAAAGGAATAGACGACGATACCATCAAGGAGACGCTCAGTGCGTTTACATTTGATGAGCAGATACAAGAAGCGCTGAAACATATCGGCAAAATCCTGAAAAAAGACAAAAAGCTGTCCACAAAAGAGATCAGACAGCGGGCGCAGATGCAGCTTCAGCGAAAAGGTTTCCCTTTCGACGTCATCAATGCCGCTCTGGAGCAGACGGAGTATGAAAATGATGATGAAGCCGAGATGGAAGCTCTGAAGGCTCATGCGGAAAAAGCGATCAGGAAATACCGCTATGACGGCAGCTATGAAAGCGGAATGAAGGTCAAACAGTACTTATTCAGAAAAGGATTCTCGATTGACGATATTGATCAATTCTTGCAGGAAGAGGAGTAAACTGAAATGGACAAACGATACAGTCAAATGACGCCTCATGAACTACAGACAGAAATTGCGGGACTGACGGAAAAAGCGCGAAAAGCGGAACAGATGGGCATTGTAAATGAACTGGCCGTGCTTGAACGGAAAATTACGATGGCCAAAGCTTACATGCTGAACCCGGAAGACTTTCGGCCCGGCGGGGTGTATCAGATAGAAGGTTCTGATGACACTTTCCGCATTGATTACATCAACGGCGTATTCGCCTGGGGACACAGATCTTCCCCGTCTGACGGGGAAGAAGCACTGCCGATTTCCGTTTTAAAAGAAAAAAAATAACAAAAGAGGCCGGTTCCGGCCTCTTTTTCTTTTCGGGCACATTCGTTTCAACCTTTCAGTAAAAAATGATTGAATTCATTTTTGATATCTTTTAAGATGGAATTCGTTGTTTTTTAAATAAAAAGGAGGCGATTTGCGTTGAATATCAAAATGAAACAGCCATCTGTGAAATTAATGATTTTTGTTTTAATGATTTGCACATTTTCCATCGGGTATACGGAATATACTGTCATGGGTATTCTGACGTCGATTGCCGATGACTTTCATATACATGTATCTTCAGCGGGCATGCTTGTTACGGCGTACGCGGCGAGCGTCTGCCTGACGGGCCCGATCGTAACCATTATCGCGGTTAAGCTGCCAAGAAAGCCGGTGCTGCTAGGGTTAATGGGCATCTTCGTCCTTGCCAACCTGATGAGCGTCTTTGCGCCAAACTTCGCCGTGCTGGCGATTTCCAGAATTTTATCCGCATCCATCCACGGAGCTTTTTTTGCGATCGCCATGGTGTTTGCGAGTGAAATGGTGCCGCCTGAAAAACGTTCCGCCGCCGCGGCTTCCATGAACGGCGGATTAACCGTGGCGCTGATGCTCGGTGTCCCGTTCGGCTCTTATTTAGGGGATGCCCTTAACTGGCGGGCCGTCTTTTTCATTATTTCCGTTTTAGGCATGATCGGGCTGATCGGACTGATGCTGGTCGTACCGAACCGGAAACCGAAAGTGATTCCGATGCTGATGAATGAATGGAGTGTCTTTAAGCATAAGCAAGTGATTTTTTCCTTTGCGATCACCATTCTCGGCTACTCAGGCGTATTTATCGCTTACACGTTTATTGAGCCGATTTTAAGAGATTCAGCGGGGTTCGGCACAGTCGGCATCACAGGCGCATTATTTGCCTACGGTCTCGGCGGAGTGGCGGGGAATTTCTTCGCGGGGAAAGTGCCGCTCAAACTGCTGACACGCACGATGATCGGTGTGATGATCGGCTTGATCGGCGTCTTGGCGATTTTCCCTTATATCGCTGTTTTTCCCGCCGCCGCGGTTTCAGCGACATTTTTATTCGGCGCATGTGCGTTCGGCACGCCGCCGCTTTTGCAGACCAAGGTTATTTCTTCCTCAGAAAACGGCACGACAATCGCCGCTGCGGTGAGCGTTTCCGCCTTTAACCTGGCAAACGCGCTCGGCGCCTGGGTCGGCGGATTGATTCTCGGGGGAACGGGATCTTACTCATGGCTGTTTGCCGGCGGTGCGCTGATGACGGCTCTCGGCCTTGTGCTTTCCACGTTCGCTCATCTGTCTGAGAAGAAAGATGTCTATGAATACCAAGTGCATAAAGGATAACAAAAAGCTTGCAGGGGGTATTCCGCCTGCAAGCTTTTTTCAGTGTTTCAATGTAATGCTGATCACCGTATGTTTATCATTCTCAGCTAAGGACATATTCCGGGTTTCCGGTACTCCGTCTTTTTCAAAAACGACGGCATAGGTTCCTTTCGCGCCGCTTTTCCATGCAATCTCGCCGTGGTGATCAGTCTTGCCTATTATCTCTCCGCGGTCTATATTCGGCTGATGATCTGACTCCGCCGCTTTCATCACGGTGACCGTCACACCGGCCGCCGGTGAGCCTTCTGCATCCTCAACATGGAGCGTAACGGGCAATGCTTTTTTGGCGGCGGAATCATCCGCTTTGCCGCATCCGCATAAAACGGCCGCCGCGAGAAAGAAAACAAAAGCTTTATTGATTTGACCAATATTGAATGTTGTGGAATACACTGTTTGTCACCCTTGTTCCCAGATTGTAAGACGACCCGCCGTTTGTATGAATGGCAATGGCGGTCTGGCCGGTGTCGCTGTAATTGCGGTAAACGGGCGATCCGCTCTGGCAGCCGAACGTATCTGTCGTATAAGTGAGTTTATATGTCTCGGCAGAACGAATCGGCTTGCTGTCTGACCACATGGAACCGGACACTTTGTCGCACGGATATCCTGTCACGGTTGAGGAAAGCCCGGCCGGACTGGAACTGTTGGTCGTCCGGTAGCCGTACCAGCCGACAGTATTCCCGGGCGACCCGTTTACTTTGATTGCCCCGTAGTCGTAGTTTGTGTCACCGTTTTCTGTCCACCCTTTGACACTGTAGAATGTCTTGCCTGAATAAGAGCCGTACGGGTACGATGATCCGTTGCGGCCCGGAGCTGCCGTAATTTTCGATGCCCAGCCGTTTTTCTGGTCATACACGCAATGCCCCGCCGTAACGATCGTGTCGGCATTGACAAAAAAACCGGTGCATCCGTAGGTGCTTGTGCTGCCGCTGTATGTAACGGTCAGCTGTGCTGTCGCTCGATATGGAAATGATGTTGTAGGAGAAATTCTGATTCGTTCGTCTGTCCCAATAATACTGGAAGGCTTTAATGACTTGATGTCAGCTTTGCTGTTTTGTGCAAGCTGTCTTTTGGTGAGGCCCGTTCCTTCATAAGCGGGGGATGTCTGTGTTGTTTGTACAGGCTGATTCTGATTTGCGTCAAACTCCTCACCGCTGTTTGATACAGATGTCTGCGGGCTGCCCGCTGCTTCAGCTGAAACAGCAAATAATGAAACTGACAGTAAGAATGCGGTAAGGCTCAGCAATCGTTGTGAAACTGTCTTCATTTTATAAAACCCCTCCTTTTTTGTCTACCGGTTTTCGTTTTAACATTTAACATATTATGGAATTTATTTAGCGTTATGACCGCAAAAGGATGTTTTTTTCCGCAAAAAAAAGACCGGGTCATTCCCGGTCTCTTACGGTATGTGTTATCGTCTGCCTGAAGCTCTCATGCGCTCTTGCGGGTGCGAATTAATTGAACCGTCCGCCCGTTTAGAAGCGTAGTCATCCTTTGCCCGCGGTTCGCCTTCAAACTTATTATTGTTCTGATTAGGAAATCCTTTTGCCTTGTTCCGGACCATTTGTTTTCCCCCTCGGCCAATATCAAAAGGTTGCGCCTTCTGGACTGAAGACGTAAAGTTAGTATATGCCTGTGACAAGCTGCGTAAAAGCAGCAGGTTTTCCCAAGGAAAGGAGACAGAGACATGAATACATATATCGACAAACTGACGAATTTGCTGCTTGAGAAAAATGACATGCTCAGCTATTTGCAAGCGCGAACTTGGGTTGAGCTTTTATGGGGAGATTTCGAAGCGACTTACGCAAAAGCCGGCCGCCCGTATCAAGGAGAGCAAATGACGGAACGCGTCGTCAAGGAATGGATCGAATCATACGGCAGTAAGCTCCATATGTTCCAGAGCGTTCGGGAAGACGTTTCTCATTATTTGGATCAAAGCAGGGGTCTCCTGCATTAACATAGCAGTGCACCCGCCGGATATCGTCCGGCGGTTTTTTTTATAAAAGAAATAGGAAAATCATGTTTGGCGACCGGCGGAATGTGGAAATGTGTAATAACTTATAAAATAGCGGGGAGGAACCACAATGAACTTGAAAAAGGGGTTAACCGCATTTATTCCGGCCGCAGGACTTTGCTTATTTTTAGCCGCAGGCACCGTTTTTTTCGATCCGGCAGCGAATGCCGCAGCAGTTCACCAGACAAAAATAGACACCGCAGCAGATACATATATCGTGAAAGCAGGAGAACTTAACGTCCGCAAAGAACCAAATAAACAAGGGTCGATTATCGGCACGCTTCGTTCAGAGGATTCCGTAAAGGTTAAACGGCTTCAAGGAGCAGATTGGGCTGAGATTGACTACAAAGGGCACAAAGCCTATATTTCCACGCATTTTCTGATGAAGCAGCCGGTGAAGGCGGTGACCGCGAAACAAACCGCTTTTTATACGCCGACTTTGGAAACCGGCAAAAAAGGGTCCGTTAAAGCGGGTGAAACCGTCAATGTGCTCGGCTGGGGGTTCAGCCATGACGGAGGGTTTGACCGTAAATGGGCGTACGTCACATACGGCGGGAAAGCAGGTTATGTGAAAACGGCCGACTTAACTCAAAAATAAAGATTCAGGCAGGCGAATGAGCCTGCTTTTTTTCTGAAACCTTCCGCCTTTCCTTTCGTAAAAGATGAAAAGGAGAGTGAGGGATATGATAATGGTGATCGGCGGCCTTCTGATGGCTGCGGCCGGCATTTTAGTCACATTTTTTCCGCCGAAGTCGATCAACAGCCTGTACGGATATCGGACGAAGCGCTCTATGGCGGATGAGTCGCAGTGGAAAGAAGGCAATCGATTCAGTGCGCTTCTCATGATTTTGTTCGGCCTTATATCGGCGGCAGCTGGATTTGCGGGCAGCCTGCTTATCCGGCTGACTCAGCCGTTCGCCCTGATCGTTCAGGCCGTATTATTGATTGCGATCAGCGTACTGATCATCGTCTTAACAGAAAGAAGATTGAAACAAACGGGGAGGAGAATCGATGAATGACATTACGTTTCACATGATCGAAACAAACGGAGTGACGCTGCACACGGCTTCAACCGGTCCGAAAGACGGTCCTTTGGCGGTGCTGCTGCACGGGTTTCCGGAATTCTGGTACGGCTGGAAGAGCCAGATCAAACCGCTGGCGGATGCCGGATACCATGTTGTCGTGCCTGATCAGCGCGGCTATAATCTCAGTGACAAACCGGAGGGCATTGAAAACTATACCATTGATACGCTCAGAGACGACATTATCGGGCTGATCACTCATTTTACAGATGACAAAGCCGTCGTCATCGGCCACGATTGGGGAGGAGCCGTGGCCTGGCATTTGGCATCCACGCGGCCGCAATACGTTGAAAAATTGATCACGGTCAATATCCCGCACCCGGCGGTTATGCGGAAGGTCACACCGTTCTACCCGCCGCAGTGGAAGAAAAGCTCTTATATCGCGTTCTTTCAGCTTCCGGAAAAGCCGGAACGGAGATTGTCTGAAGACGATTACCGCGTATTGGATCACGCGATCGGCTTATCTGAACGCCCGGCGCTTTTTTCACGGGAAGATGTCGACAGCTACAAAGAAGCTTGGGGCAGAAAAGGAGCGCTCACGGCGATGCTGAACTGGTACCGGGCGATCAGAGCCGGCGGTTTAGGCCCTGCCGTTCCGCTTAAAATGCCCGTTCCGTACCGATTAATATGGGGCGTCAATGACCGAGCGCTGAGCAAAAAGCTCGCCAAGGAAACAAAACGGATGATTCCAAACGGCGACTTAATCTTCATAGATGATGCCTCACATTGGGTCATTCACGAAAAACCGCGCATTGTCAGCCATTTGATTCATGAATACCTTCAGCAATAAAGTCTGTCCCGCGTACAGACTTTTTCTTTTTTTTCTCATATCTGCCGAAAAACATGACAAAATATAAATCATATGCAGAAAAAATTTTCTTTCCCTGTAACAAAAAAAGGGTTTAAACGTCATTAAAAAAAGGAAAAGCCTTACTGAAGTTTTGCGGACAATTCCTTTAAGGCCGTCCTAAAAAAAGAATAATACAAAGAAGGTGCCTTCATGAAACAAAGGTTAATCTCAATTATTATTCCGTCTTACAATGAAGGGAACAACGTCAAGCTCATCCATGAATCTTTAAAAAAAGAGTTTCAGACGATTCATTATGACTATGAAATTTTCTACATCAATGACGGAAGCGCGGATGACACCCTTCAGCAGATTAAAGAACTGGCCGCCAGAAACCATCGCGTCAAATACATATCTTTTTCCCGCAACTTCGGGAAAGAAGCGGCCATTTTGGCAGGATTTGAACACGTGCAGGGCGAAGCGGTAATCGTGATGGACGCCGATCTGCAGCATCCGACCCATCTGCTGAAAGACTTCATTCAAGGCTATGAAGAAGGGTATGACCAAGTCATCGCGCAGCGCAACCGAAAAGGGGACAGCCCCGTGCGTTCCGTGCTTTCTTCCCTGTATTATAAATTTATCAACAAAGCCGTCGAAGTGGACCTGCGTGACGGGGTCGGAGATTTCCGCCTGCTGAGCCGGCAGGCCGTTGATGCCCTTTTGAAGCTGAGTGAAGGAAACCGTTTCTCGAAAGGGCTGTTCTGCTGGATCGGGTTTGACCAGAAAATCGTATTTTATGAAAATGTCGAAAGGAAGAACGGCACGTCCAAATGGTCATTCAGCAATCTGTTCAACTACGGAATGGACGGTGTCGTCTCCTTCAACAACAAGCCCCTTAGGGTATGCTTTTTCACCGGTATTCTGATATTGCTTTTGTCGATGGTTTATATTGTAACGACCTTTGTTCATATTCTGACACACGGCGTGTCCGTACCCGGATACTTCACCATTATTTCCGCCGTGCTGTTTTTAGGGGGCATCCAGCTTTTGAGTCTCGGCATCATCGGAGAATACATCGGCCGGATTTACTATGAAACAAAAAAACGCCCGCACTATTTAATTAAAGAAGCGAATATAACGTACGGAGAACAAAATGAAACGAATTATACAAAAAAGCGCAAGTGGAACCATTAAACAGGCGCCGCTGTGCGCAGGGTCTGGGGACGTTGTATGAAAAAAAACAAATGGATCTTGCCGGCAGCCTGTGTGCTGGCTGCGGCAGCCGCTCATATTTTTTTCTTAAAAGAGTGGTCGCAAGGCCGCTATATGACGGGGTCTGGAGACGGGATCGCCCAAATGGCGGTCTTCAAAAAGCTGCTGTTTGATCAATATATGAACGGCAGGCTGTTTTACAGCTATTCGTTCGGACTGGGCGGGGGCGTGTACAGTCAGCTCGGCTATTATTTCTCTACTTCTTTTCTATTCCTGTTTATCTCCGCCGCTGTCCGCTTTTTGCAGCTTATTCAGCTGACGGGTGAGGCTGATGCGCTGTTTTGGGCGCAGGCCTCCGTTTTTATCAGCATCGCCAAGCAGAGTTTGATCATATTCACAGCGGCGTGTGTGTTCCGTTATTTCGTCAAACGGACGGTGCCTGCTTTTGCGGGCGCCGTGTTGTACGGGGTCTCGATTATCTACTTCCGGCATGAGGTATATTGGGACTTTTTCACTGACAGTATGGTGTGGCTGCCGTTGCTTGTGTTGGGCGCGGAAAAAATCATCCGGGAAAAAAAGCCGGCGTGGTTTATCTTCGCCTGTGCGCTGACATTGATCAACAACTTTTATTTTGCGTATATTAATCTGATTTTCATCGGCGTTTATATCTTATTCAGGTGGGTGATCCCCCTTGAAGGCAATGAGGCGGAAAGGCTCACTCAATGCAGGATATTTATTCTGTCGGGCCTTCTCGGGTTCGGCATAAGCGCAGTTTCCTTTATTCCTGTCGTATACGGATACCTTCATAATCTGCGGCCTCCGTATTCAGAGCATATTGCATGGCTTGATTTTTCCGACAACATTTTATTTTCTAGCCGGATAATCATCCTGCCGGCGGCTTTTTTGCTTTTTCTATTTACATTTACTTTATACAAAAACCGCTTGTTCCGGCTGTTTGCGGGAATCAGTCTGCTGTATATTCTGTTTCACTTCAGTCCGTTCGCGGCAAGTGCCTTTAACGGTTTTTCAGCTCCGCAGAACAGGTTTGAATACGTCCTGTGCTTCACGATTGCCGGAACGGTTTCAGCCGGGCTTTCTAAGCTTTCAGACATCAGCATGAAGAGTATGCTGATGTCCGCCGTACTCGTCGTTCTGCTCTATTGGAGCCAGGTGAGGCGGTACAGTCTGGATATTTCTGATCACGCCAACCTGCCCGTCATCCTTCTTCTGGTGCTGAGCATAGCCGCTTTCTTTGCAGCAAAGACAAGACTGAAAGGCGCGGTGCCCGCCGTCTATGCCGTCATTTTGCTTACGGCGGTGCTTACGGCTAATACATATGAAAAATATGCTTTATCAGAAGGCGGGAAGATTTATACGGTATCGCATACATTTATGACGGGTGCTGACTATAAAGGCAAAGAGCAATCAGAGCTCATTCAGCGCCTGAAAGAAAAAGACCCTGATCCGTTTGCCCGTTTAGATTGGATGAACGGTGTTTTCAATAACACCCCGATCATATACGGGTTCAACGGATTCAGCGTATACTCAAGTATACTGAACCGCAATCTGCTGTCCTTTTACTGGCACGACCTCCAGATTGACATGGGCAGAGAAAGCGTCAGCCGCTATGCGACATTAGGAAACAGGGCTAATTTATACAGCCTGCTTTACGGAAAATATTATATGACGGAAAAAACAAACGAGGCCGGCGTGCCGTACGGGTTCAAAAAAATCATGGAATCAACCCATTATGCGGTTTATCAAAATCAATATATGCTTCCGTTCGTACGGACAGCCGATCGCGTGTATAACGAGGGCGGCCTGAAAAAAGCGCCCGCCCTTGCCAGGGAACGGGCAATGCTTGACGGGATCGTCATGGAATCAAGCACAACCAACACGAAAAAAGCGACTGAGGCGAAAAATATGATCCGCCATGCAGAGGTAGCGGCCGAACATGGCGATTATCATAACGGCATCCTGACGGTAAACGAAGACGGCGGCGGCCTGATCATTACGCCGCAAGCCGCTAAGATGGACGGCGGCGATTATTACGTCAGCTTTTATTTGAAGAATAAAGCGAAGGACCAGGGCTTTACATTAAAAGTGAACGATTACACGACAACGAGAAAATCGAATCAATCCATTTACAAAACAGGTGTCAACGATCTTACTGTCAGAGTGCCGAAAACAAAAAACATCCAAATCCGTCTGCCGAAAGGATCGTATCAGCTTGACAGACTGGCGCTTTATGAAGAACAATACGATACGCTGAAAAGCGCATACCGAAAAGCGGAAAAAGAACTGCGGGCCGATCTCAGCTGGCGCGGAAATACGCTTCATATCTCGTATGATAACAAAACCCGCGCGCCGTATATCATGCTTCCGATTCCATATGAAAAAGGCTGGGAGCTGAAGATAAACGGCAGGAAAGAGCAGATTAAAAAAGCGGATTATTCCTTCATCGGATTTAAAGCGCAAAAAGGAAAAAACGATATTCAATTAACGTATTACCCGCCGTTTTTTAAACCCGCGGCCGCTCTATCGGTGATCAGCCTCGTGTTTGCGGCTATATATGTGAGAAGACAAAAAAAGCCCGGCTCTTAAACAGAGCCGAGTTTTAATTTTTTCTGCAATTTTTCCTCGCTGAAAATCCAGCCCGTGTAAGAAGAGAGAAGCTCTAAATCATGACTGAGGTGGACGATGGCGACAAAAGGATAGTGGCCTTTGCTCCGGTAGCGTAAATCAATAAAACGCACCTCATAATGATCTTTAAAGGTATCGACCTCCCACCTGTAAACGGGGGAAAATGAAAGAAAGGCTGCAATATTTTCGTCCTGTTTTGCGGCCTTCATTACATCGGTTTCAGGAACGGGCACGCGGTTGAATGTATCCAATATCACGACATGGCCGTCAAGGCTTCTGCCGACATAAAAGGCATGCGCCGTCGTCACGGCGATACGCCACTGCCTGAATTTCATCGTCGGCGAAATAATGATGGTTTCAATCTCCTCTTCAATCATTTCGCGCAGCCTTCGCTTTATCCGCAGCTGCATCAAAAACCGGACGGCGTAATATCCTGTGAGGATGATATAAAGCATCAGAAATGTCACGCCCGGATGACCTCCGATATACCACACGGCAATCGCGGCCAAATGGCTGACGAAAATAAACGGATCAAAGGTATTGATTAAACCGAGAGCGATCCATTTTCTCGAAAACGGGCGGATGGCCTGCGTGCCGTACGCGTTAAAAATGTCAACAAACACATGCAAAACGACAGCGAGAAGCGTCCACAGCCACAGGTGCAAAAAGTTCGCTTCCGGATAAAACATAAACAAAATACCCGGAATCAGAACGGACCAAAATAAAACGGCGGGAATGGAGTGCGTGAACCCTCTATGATTTCGAATATAAACGGCATTATTTTTCAGCTTCAATATGGTATCAATATCAGGTGCCTGAGAGCCGGCAAGAGCGGCGATCATAACTGCCTGAGACATGGGGGTGTGCATGCCGACGGCAGGATCAAGAGTTGCGATTCCGCCAAGCGCGATACCCATGACAACGTGAGTGCCAGTATCCATTGTTGACCTCCTAGCAGGCGTTAACAATCAGTCGCCCGCATATTTCGCATTATAAGATATTCCCCATTTTCTGTTTGCCCAATCATGGCGTTTATCCGCCGTTCTCATATGTTTCCGCTTTTTCTTTATCACTATTTAATGTAACATATTATCGTAACGTGCCCTAAGTTTACACCAAAATACGGTGTCAAGAAAAGCGGAACCCGAAACATCTGAGGAGAAGATATGAACGCACTTGAAGAAAAAATGAAACAAAAAGATATAGACAAATTTCGCGAGGACTTAATTACATGGTTCGAAAGAGAACAGAGAATTCTGCCGTGGAGAGAAAATCAGGACCCGTATCGGGTGTGGGTGTCAGAGGTGATGCTGCAGCAGACGCGCGTAGAAACCGTTATCCCTTATTTCCGGCGGTTTGTTGAGCAATTTCCGACCGTTTCGGCGCTCGCTGAAGCCGATGAGGAAAAAGTGCTCAAAGCCTGGGAAGGGCTGGGTTATTACTCCCGTGTAAGAAATCTGCAAAGTGCCGTAAAAGAAGTGCATGAGCGGTACGGGGGAGTCGTCCCTGCCGAGGAAAAGGAATTTGGCGGACTGAAAGGCGTCGGCCCTTATACAAAAGGCGCCGTGCTCAGCATCGCATACAACAAACCGATCCCCGCCGTAGACGGCAATGTGATGCGTGTCATGTCGAGAATTCTTTCCATATGGGACGATATCGCAAAACCTAAAACCAGAACCATTTTCGAACAGGCGGTATCCGCTTTCATTTCTCATGAAAAACCATCTGAATTCAATCAGGGTTTAATGGAGCTCGGCGCGATCATCTGCACCCCGAAATCGCCGTCCTGCCTGCTTTGCCCCGTACAAAAGCACTGCTCGGCATTTGCGGAAGGGACAGAGCGGGAGCTGCCCGTTAAAAGCAAAAAGAAAAAGCCCGGAATAAAAACAATGGCAGCCGTTGTGCTGACAGACGATCAAGACGATGTCTATATTCATAAACGGCCGCCAAAAGGCTTGCTCGCCAACTTGTGGGAGTTTCCGAATACCGAAACCCAGAAAGGAATCAAAACCGAAAGAGAGCAGCTTGAAGCCTATTTAGAAAAAGAGATGGGAACAACCGCTGAAATCGGGGAGCTGGAAGGTATCGTAGAACATGTTTTCACCCATCTCGTCTGGAATATTTCGGTCTTTTTCGGTAAAGTAAAACAAGTGTCGGATACAACGGAATTCATACGGGTCACAAAAGAGGAGCTCGAGGAATACGCATTTCCCGTTTCCCATCAAAAGATATGGAAAATGGCGGAAGAAAGCGGCCGCCTGTAAAAAGCGTCAGTCATAGCTGACGCGAGTGCCGTGGCCGTAATCCGCTTCATTCCGTTTCAGTCCGCCGCGGGCTTCGATTTCCTGAATCAGTTCCCGGTATTTGGACTGGCCTTCTTCGTTTAAATACGGCATAATTTGCTGGAAGGCATGATGGAAATAGGCGAGCTCTGAATCTCTCCAATCTTTTTTGGGCATCATGGCCAATTCGCCCATATCACGTCCGACATACATATAAAAGACCCCTTTCAACACATATTGCTTTTATTGTTTGTTGAATGAAAAGAACTATACACAGCAAGGAGCTGAGGAAAAATGGAACAAAATAAATGCGCACTGATCACGGGAAGCAGCCGAGGCGTCGGGAAAGCAGCCGCCATCAGACTCGCGGAAAAAGGATACAACATCGTCATCAATTACGCCCGCAGTAAAAAAGCGGCATTAGAAACCGCCGAAGAAATTGAAAAACTCGGCGTTAAAACGCTCGTCATTAAAGCCAATGTCGGCCAGCCGGCAAAAATCAAAGACATGTTCCGCCAGATTGACGAAACATTCGGCAGACTGGACGTGTTCGTCAATAATGCGGCTTCAGGCGTGCTGAGACCGGTCATGGAACTCGAAGAAACACACTGGGACTGGACGATGAATATCAATGCGAAAGCATTGCTTTTCTGCGCCCAGGAAGCGGCAAAGATGATGGAGAAAAACGGAGGCGGCCACATCGTCAGCATCAGCTCGCTCGGCAGCATCCGCTATCTTGAAAACTATACGACGGTCGGAGTCTCAAAAGCCGCTTTAGAATCGTTAACCCGTTATCTGGCGGTTGAGCTGTCTTCGAAAAATATCATCGTAAACGCGGTGTCAGGCGGAGCGATTGATACGGACGCGCTGAAGCATTTCCCTAACAGAGATGAACTGCTGGAAGATGCCCGCCAAAATACGCCGGCCGGCAGAATGGTCGAAATTAAAGATATGATCGATACGGTGGAGTTTTTAGTTTCTTCAAAAGCGGACATGATCCGCGGCCAGACCATCATTATTGACGGCGGACGTTCTCTGCTCGTATAAGTTTTAAAAAAAGATGAATAGCCTTATCGTCTCCTGCGCATTCTAAAGTGCGTGGAGGTGATAACAATGGCAAACTCAAAATACAGCAAAACAGACGTTCAGCAGGTGAAAAGACAAAACCAGCAATCAGCTTCCGGTCAGGGTCAATACGGCACTGAATTCGGCAGTGAAACTGATGCGCAGCAGGTTAGAAAGCAAAACCAATCTGCTGAACAAAACAAACAGCAAAACAGCTAATCACTGAAACGAAAAAGCACTTCATCTTCGGATGGAAGTGCTTTTTTCTGTTGCCAAAACGACAAAACTTGTGATTCCTCTACAGAATGAGTCAAAGGGTTTTCCGGCGTAAAATCGAAATGGTAAGGAGTATCAACCTAAAAGCCTAAGGAGGAACCCGATGTCAGAGTTTGAAAAGCTTGTAAGTGAACAGATGAAAATCATGGATCAGCTTCTCGAGTTGCAGTCAGAACTTGACCGCTGCCGGCAGGTGGAAGCGGAACTCATCAGTCTGGAAAGAGATGCAAAGCTGGACAATGTACAGGACGAAATTGCGACAAAGCGAAAAGACCTGGCCGGCATACAGGAGTTATTCCAAAGGCAGACAGAGCAAGTCATCCAGTCTTATCGCAGCACGGAAAAGCCGTCTTCCTATGTGCAGAAATGAATGTGCCATTCCGGAAGCGGAGTGGTTCTTTTATTTTCATTTTTTAATTCGTAACGTTATAATAGTGAAAAGACTTGTCGGAAAGCAATTGCGGCTGCATTGACTGCAGGGCTTTACAGAAAGTAGGGGAGAAATATGGGATATCCCAAGGAAGGAGAAACCATTCAAATTCACAGCTATAAGCATAACGGGCTGCTTCATCGAATTTGGAATGAAACGACGATTTTAAAAAGTACGGAATTGTGTATCATCGGAGCCAACGACCGGACAATGGTGACGGAATCCGACGGACGGACGTGGGTGACGAGAGAACCGGCGATCTGCTACTTTCATGCCCGTCAGTGGTTTAACGTCATCGGAATGCTGAGAGATGACGGGGTACACTATTATTGCAACATCAGCTCGCCGTTCGCTTATGACGGAGAGGCCATCAAATATATTGATTACGATTTGGATGTCAAGGTGTTTCCGGATATGACGTATAACATTCTTGACGAGGATGAATACGATGACCACCGCAAATCAATGAATTACCCTAAAGAGATCGACAGCATTCTGAAGGAGTATCTGAATACGCTGCTGCACTGGATTCATCAGCGGAAAGGACCGTTTGCTCCGGAATTTGTTGATATGTGGTATGAACGGTATCTGCGCTATACAAAATAAAGAATACAATAAAAAACCTGTTGGGGTGTCAACAGGTTTTTCACATGGGCTCACACGCCTTAAAGAGAGAGGGGGATAAAGTGTGGGCGTAATCAGACGCTATATGCAATTTGTAAAACCTTATAAAAAACAAATTTTAATCACAGTGTTAATCGGCATCATAAAATTCTCCATCCCGCTGGCTCTCCCGCTTCTGTTAAAATACGTGGTCGATGACATTATTCAAGGGAGCGGAACGGCAAGCGCTAAAACATCATCGCTATTCACGATAATGGGCATCATGTTCGTGCTGTTTTTAATTCTGCGTCCCCCGGTAGAGTACTATCGGCAATACTTCGCGCAATGGACGGGCAGCCGGGTGCTCTATGATATCAGGGGAGTATTGTTTGATCATATTCAAAAATTGAGCCTGAGGTTTTATGCCAACACGAGAACGGGCGAAGTCATTTCCCGGGTGATAAATGATGTCGAACAGACAAAAGACTTTGTCATAACGGGACTGATGAATATCTGGCTTGATATGATGACGGTGCTGATCGTCATCTGCATTATGTTTACACTCGATGTCAAGCTGACATTGATATCTGTCATTTTGTTTCCGTTATACGGAATTTCAGTGAAATACTTTTACGGCCGTCTCCGAAAACTGACACGGGAGCGTTCTCAGGCACTCGCCCAAGTTCAGGGACATTTGCACGAACGAGTTCAGGGGATGCCCGTCATCAGAAGTTTTGCCATTGAAGATTATGAACAAGCCAATTTTGATGAAAAAAACGGACATTTTCTGGACAGAGCGATCCGTCATACGAATTGGAACGCAAAAACGTTTGCAGTCGTGAATACCATTACGGATTTGGCGCCGCTGCTCGTTATCGCGTTTGCGGGTTATTTTGTCATAAACGGTCCGCTGACGGTAGGGACGATGGTTGCGTTCGTCGGCTATATTGACAGAATGTACAATCCGGTCAGAAGATTGATCAACTCATCGACGACGCTGACCCAGTCGATCGCTTCAATGGACCGCATATTTGAATTTATCGACGAGCCGTATGAACTGACTGATAAACCGAATGCAGTAAAAGCTGACGGCATTAAGGGCGAAGTTGAATTCCGAAATGTCTCGTTCCGTTATGAGGAAGGAAAAGAAACGATTTTGCAGGACGTTTCCTTAAAGGTGACAAAAGGGGAAACCGTCGCGCTCGTCGGGATGAGCGGCGGCGGTAAATCGACGCTTGTCAGCCTCATACCGCGTTTTTATGATGTATCCGGCGGCAGCCTGCTGATTGACGGCACAGATATTCGCGATTATGAAGCGAGAAGCCTCCGCAATCAAGTCGGAATGGTGCTTCAGGATACGTTTCTGTTCAGTGAGACGATTCGTGAAAATATCGCCATCGGTAAACCGGGAGCGTCTCTGGATGAGGTGGTTGCGGCTGCGAAAGCGGCAAATGCCCATGAATTTATTATGAATTTCCCCGAAGGCTATGAAACCAAAGTCGGCGAACGGGGCGTCAAATTGTCAGGCGGGCAGAAACAGCGGATTTCCATCGCGCGTGTATTCTTAAAAAATCCGCCGCTGTTAATCTTGGATGAAGCGACATCGGCTCTTGATCTGGAAAGTGAACACTACATTCAGGAAGCGATGGAAAAGCTTGCGAAAAACCGGACGACATTTATCGTCGCCCACAGGCTGTCCACGATTACGCACGCGGATAAAATTGTCGTCATGGAAAACGGCGCTGTCGTCGAAACCGGCACGCACGAGGAATTAATGGCCCAAGGCGGCCAGTACAGACACTTATTTACGATTCAGAATTTGAACTGATACAAAAACGTATGCCGTCCGAATGGGCGGCATACGTTTTTTTTAATGCAAAAAAACCCGGTTATCTAGAGCACCGGGTTACTCATCATCGTCTGTTTCTAATTCGCTGTCTTTCGGGTGGTATGTCTGAAAACTCGTAATTAATGTATCGAGATGCTCCAGCTGCTCGCGGTATTCCGCAACCGCAGCCATAATGCTGAGCATATTGTAATCAAGCAGTTCATCCTCGCAGTTCTGCTGATTTTTCAAGAAAGACTTCGTCAAAAGCTGTTTATATCTTATGCTTTCTTCAGCATCGTCATCATGCGGTTTGATCTTGCCGACCGTCCGCATCAGAATCCTTTCATGCCAATGAAGCAGATAATCAATTTCTTCTGTCAGCGTCTCCTGAAATTCCTCCGGCATATGATAAATTTCGTTTTCATAGCGGTGCAGCTTTTTCAGCGTATCAAGCGCCCGATTCGCCGTAATAATCGCCTGTCTGAACAATACAAGCTTGCGCGACTTTACATACGTCGTTTTCTTAAAGTAGCTTCTCTCCTCTTTATAAAGAAGGTACGTATGATCAAGCTTCATCATCTTTTCCTTCAGCTTCTCAATATCCTCTTTCAATATCGAGTGTTCCGTGGACTGACGCATCGTCAGCCTGATCCATTTCATGATCTCATCGGTATATTCAACCGTATGATGAGTCAGCTTCGTTTCGTATTTCGGCGGAAGAAACACAAGGTTCACAATAAAAGAAGACAGCACGCCTAAAATAACGGTGCTTGTTCGTATCAGAGCGAACGTCAGGAAGCTGTTTCCCGGTGTTTCTAAAATTGCGATAACCGTCACGAGCGCAATCGAAATGGTGTGTTCAATTTTCAGTTTTAACATGATCGTGATGACAATCACTGCGGTCAATCCGATCATAATCGGACTCGGTCCGAAAATCAGTCCGAATGCCGTAGCAATGACAGCGCCGATGATATTTGCCTGAACCTGATCAATAATGATAAGAAAAGACCTGTAAATAGAGGGCTGTATGGCAAATATGGCTGCAATCCCGGCAAAGATCGGCGACGGAAGTCCGATCCATGATGCTAAGTAGAGCGCGAGCGTAATCGCAATCCCTGTTTTAAAAATGCGGGCACCAAGTTTCATTGGTTTGTGCGTGCATTCCTTTCTCTAATAAATTATGTGCCGAACGAACGGCTGACACTTACATTTCCCTGTCGGCTGATTTGCTAAACAATAAAGTAATATACAGGGATCATACCGATTATTCAAGGTCTTTTTTTGAAAAAACCATTATCTCACAAATCGGACAAAAAGAAAAAGCGGAAGCCCCGGGCTCCCGCTTGTTTCAGCAGTTATTTTTTCATATGTCTGAACGCATCTTCAACGGCTTGTAAAGTGGCGTCGATATCCTCTTCAGTATGTGCGGTTGTGATAAACCAAGCTTCATACTTCGATGGAGCGAGATTGATGCCGCGCTCAAGCATCAGCTTGAAGAACTTGGCGAATGCTTCTCCGTCCGTATTTTCCGCCTGCTCGTAATTGACGATCTTTTCATCAGTGAAGTAAACCGTGAGCGCGCCTTTTAAACGGTTGACGGTGATGGTAATGCCGTGTGTCTCCGCATGGGCGAGAATGCCGTGCTCAAGTCTGGCGCCGAGCTCATCAAGCCGCTCATAAACGCCTTCTTCCTTCAGCACTTCCAGGCAGGCGATGCCTGATAGGATAGATGCCGGGTTTCCGGCCATTGTGCCGGCTTGATATGCCGGGCCGAGCGGAGCAACCTGCTCCATGATCTCTTTTTTGCCTCCGTAAGCGCCGATCGGCAAGCCGCCCCCGATAATTTTACCGAGCGCCGTTAAATCAGGCTTCACTTGAAGAAGATCCTGCGCGCCTCCGTACATAAAACGGAACGCCGTGATCACTTCATCATAAATGACGAGCGCGCCCGCTTTATGGGTCAATTCATTTACCTGTTCTAAAAATCCTTCTTCAGGTTCAACGATGCCGAAGTTGCCGACGATCGGCTCGACGAGAACCGCTGCAATTTCTGAACCCCACTTATCCAGCGCGGCTTTGTAGCTTTCAATATCATTGAAAGGAACGGTAATCACCTCATTGGCGATGCTTTTCGGCACGCCGGCGGAATCAGGAGTGCCGAGCGTAGACGGACCGGAACCCGCAGCGACAAGTACGAGATCAGAATGGCCGTGATAGCAGCCGGCGAATTTAATGATTTTTGTCCGGCCTGTATAAGCGCGTGCAACCCGGATCGTTGTCATTACCGCTTCAGTGCCTGAGTTTACGAATCGTACTTTATCAAGTGAAGGAATGGCCTCCTTCAGCATTTTGGCGAAAGTGACCTCATGTTTGGTCGGCGTCCCGTACAGCACGCCGTTTTCAGCCGCTGTTTTAATCGCTTCAGTAATATGCGGATGGGCATGTCCGGTAATAATCGGGCCGTAAGCCGCTAAATAATCGATATACTGATTCCCGTCTACATCCCAGAAATAAGCGCCGTTCGCTTTTTCCATCGCAACGGGTGAACCGCCGCCTACCGCTTTATAGGATCTGGACGGGCTGTTCACGCCTCCGACGATATGCTCTAACGCTTCCTTATGAAGTTCAACTGATTTTGTATACAAAAAATGACCCTCCTAATATCTCCTTACATCATGTTCTATTGTAGCATGCTTCATTGCGAGCACAACGGTTCATGCTTCCAGAAAAGAGCGGAAGGATAACGGTTGTAATCTTAACGTGAATTGGATACGCTTAATAAAAAACCCGGAGGTATAAGAAATGACGATTGAAATCGGACAAACAGCACCGGATATGAAATTAGTGAATGACAGCGGGGAAGAAGTAGCATTGACGGATTTTAAAGGGAAGTACGTCGTTCTCTATTTTTATCCGAAAGACATGACACCCGGATGCACGACGGAAGCATGTGATTTCCGTGATCAGCACGAAAGTTTCGCGGGACTTGATGCGGTTATTATCGGAGTAAGCCCTGACAGCCGTGATAAACATGAAAAATTTAAGCAAAAACACGATCTTCCTTTCCAGCTCCTCGTTGATGATGAGCACAAATTGGCGGAAGCTTTTGATGTGTGGAAGCTGAAAAAGAATTTTGGGAAAGAATATATGGGTATCGAGCGATCCACTTTTTTGTTAGATAAAGAAGGCCGTCTTGTGAAGGAGTGGAGAAAGGTAAAAGTGAAAGATCACGTTGCCGAGGCGCTTCGAGAATTGGAACAAATTGCGTCTAATTAATGGACAAATGCTGAACTCACGGGGTTTTCTTCAGATTACATTTGACAGGAGACCGGAAAAAGATGTACACTAATTATAAACATTATAAAGTAAGAATCTTTTTTAGAAGAGAGGTGCATGACGGATGGCTGCACATGAATTAAAAGAAGCCTTAGACACGTTGAAGGATACGGGAGTCCGGATTACTCCTCAACGTCATGCCATTCTGGAATATCTCGTGGATTCTATGGCACATCCGACAGCGGACGATATATATAAAGCCTTGGAAGGGAAATTCCCTAATATGAGTGTTGCGACAGTGTATAACAATTTGCGTGTATTCCGGGAAGCGGGGCTTGTAAAGGAACTGACGTACGGAGATGCGTCCAGCAGATTTGACTTTGTCACCTCTGACCATTATCACGCCATTTGTGAAAGCTGCGGAAAAATCGTAGACTTCCATTATCCCGGGCTTGACGAAGTGGAACAGCTTGCGGCTCACGTCACGGGGTTTAAGGTAAGCCACCACCGTTTGGAGATTTACGGCGTCTGCCAAGAATGTTCCAAAAAAGAAAACCACTAAACGAAGCTGACCGCTTTGATACGGTCAGCTTCGTTTATTTTACACTGTTTTTTCTGTTATAAGACTCATCGAACGCTTTGCCTTCCAATCCTTTATCCAATGTAAGCGGCTCTCTGCAATGCATGCACATATCCACTCTGCCCAGAATCTTCGTTTCTTTCTCGCAAGCGGGGCACATCACCCGGACCGCTTTTGTGGACAGCATGCCGATCCAAAAATAAACGGCGGTGCTGAGCCCGATCGACAGCAGGCCGAGAATCATAAACAAGCTGGCAAGCAAAACAGACTGCTTAAAGAACAGCCCGATGTACATAATGATAAACCCAACGAAAACCAAACTTAACGCAAACGTTCTGATCTTATTAATTTTGCTTGAGTATTTCGCCATGTCCATCCCCCTCTCGTTTAACTATAGCACAAAACAGATGGCATATTCTTCATGTTTTCGTAAGAAAAGGGAAGAATAAATATGGAACCTGAAAGGAAATTTGTTATAATAGTGCAATGTGTTTAGAAAAAAGGACTTTCATGTTTTATCATAGAAATGTAGAAACAATAGCTAGTGAAACAATCGCATTGGAGGAATCGTAATGGACAATCTTCTCCGTCCAATTTACCAAGAAAGAGCAAGTCATCCCGATACGCTGGCCGTCCTTATGATTGAGAGAAGGAGTAAAGCATCATCCATCACGGATAACTTTGATGCGGTCATGCTTGTCATTGTCAAACAGGCTGATGAACCTCTTTTTATAAAGCATTATGAATTCGAACAAAAAACCGCTTCTTTACATATTGTAACGGATGCTCTGCTTCAGGAATGGATTCTGCTTGGGACCAATAGAAGAGTCATAGATTGGATCATCAACGGCAAAGTGCTGTTTGACCGCAATGAATATATATCTGAACTCAATGACCGGCTCAGCACTTTTCCTTTCGCCGAGCGGAAATTAAAGATCGGAATGGAATACGGCAAGCTGATCAGAAGATTTGTAGAAGGAAAAGCGTTTTTTGAAGCTGATCATTTTCTGGATGCATATTATGCGGTAGTGCATGCTCTTCACCACTTGGCCCGCATAGAAGTGATTGACCGGGGGTTTTATCCCGAAACGACAGTCTGGAACCAGGTCCGTCACATTGAGCCGCAGGTATATAAGCTATATTCCGAACTTGTCGAGAGTCACGAAAGTTTGGAGAAAAGACTCGAATTATTATTCTTAGCAAATGATTTTCTCATCCATTCAAAAGCTGAAATCGGTTCTGCGCACCTTTTTCAAGTGATGAAAGAAAAAGAAATGTGGCAGTTTGGAGAATTGCTTCAGCACCCTGAACTGGTGCACTTCACCCAAGATCTTGGTGTCATGCTTGATTACCTGACGGAAAAAGGCTTTGTTGAAGTATCTCAAATAGAGACCAAAGGGCAGGAAGTATATCATCGAGGATATTCTTTCAAAAAAAGTGTTGACGCTGAATCATAGGCATGGTATATTATTAAACGTCGCT
>NZ_ML064909.1:0-147859 GCF_003676355.1 Bacillus sp. L75 | reverse complement strand
CCGCGCTGAAAGACACGCTGCCTGACTACATGGTGCCGGCGTTCTGGGTGGAGATGGACGAGCTTCCGGTCACCGCAAACGGAAAGATTGACAAAAAAGCCCTGCCGGCGCCTGACATTGAAGCGGGAAGCGCCGTATATAAAGCGCCGGAAACGGAGATGGAGACGCTGCTTTCCGACATTTGGCAGGAAGTGCTCGGTCTTGATCAGATCGGCGTAAGCGATAATTTCTTCACGCTCGGCGGGGACTCGATCAAAGGCATCCAAATGGCGAGCCGTCTGAACCAGCACGGCTACAAGCTGGAGATGAAGGATCTCTTCCAGCATCCGACCATCGAAGAGCTCGTCTCTTATGTGGAGCGGACGGAAGGCAAGCAGGCCGACCAGGGCCCTGTCGAAGGCGAAGCGGCCTTAACGCCGATCCAGCGCTGGTTCTTTGAGAAAAACTTCACGGACAAACACCACTGGAACCAATCCGTCATGCTTCACGCGAAAGACGGCTTTGATCCGGACCTGGTGGAAAAAACCCTGCAAGCATTGATTGAACACCATGATGCGCTCCGCATGGTTTACCGTGAAGAAAGGGAAGGCATCATTCAGACATACCTCCCTGTCACAGAATGCAAGGCAAGCTTTGAAATCGTTGATCTGTACGGAACTGACGAGGATATGCTGAAAAGCCAGATTCAGCGGCTTGCCGATCATCTTCAGGGAAGTCTTGATCTGGAGAACGGCCCGCTGTTAAAAGCGGAGCAATACCGGACAGAACAAGGCGATCATCTGTTAATCGCGGTTCACCATCTCGTCGTGGACGGGGTTTCATGGAGAATTCTGCTTGAGGATTTCGCTTCAGGTTATAAACAGGCGCAGCAGCAAAACAGCATCGTCCTCCCGCAGAAAACCCACTCCTTTAAAGATTGGGCGGAGGCGCTGAACACATTTGCGCAATCAGAAGAGCTGAAAAAGCAGGCGGCTTATTGGGCGCAGGCAGATACGGAAGAACTCCGGCCGCTGCCGAAAGACCATGATCCGAACAAACGGCTCGTCAAACATACGGCGGCCGTGAAATGTGAATTGACTGAGGAAGAAACGGCACAGCTGCTCACAGATGTTCATCATCCGTACGGAACGGAAATCAACGACATTCTGCTCAGCGCGCTCGGCTTAACGATCGGTGAATGGACGGAAAACGGCAAAGTCGGCATCAACTTAGAAGGACACGGCCGGGAAGAAATCATACCGAATGTCAATATTTCACGGACGGTCGGCTGGTTTACGGCCCAATATCCGTTGATTCTGCAGATCAGCAAGGAAGACGGCGTCTCTTCCGTCATTAAAACGGTAAAAGAGACGGTGCGGCGCGTTCCTGATAAAGGTGTAGGATACGGGATTCTCCGGTATCTGTCATCCGATGAAGCAGAAAAAGGCGTCACGCCTGAAATCAGTTTTAACTACTTGGGGCAGTTTGACAATGAAGTGAAAACGGAATGGTTTGAGCCGTCTCCATATGATATGGGACGTCAAGTCAGCGAAGAGTCAGAGGCGTTATACGCACTGAGCTTCAGCGGGATGGTTACAGGCGGCCGCTTCGTCATTTCCTGCTCATACAATCAGGAAGAATATGAAAGAAGCACCGTCGAAACACAGATGCAGCGGTTTAAAGACAATCTCTTAATGATCATCCGCCATTGCACGGCCAAAGAGGAGAAAGAATTTACGCCGAGCGATTTCAGCGCGCAGGATCTTGAGATGGATGAAATGGGAGACATCTTTGACATGCTTGAGGAGAATTTAACGTGACAAAAACAGATAACAGAAGGGGGGAGCGGAGCAGATGAGCCAATTCAGCAAAGATCAGGTTCAGGACATGTATTATTTGTCGCCGATGCAGGAGGGAATGCTGTTTCATACTCTCCTGAATCCCGGCCAAAGTTTTTACATCGAACAAATGACAATGAAAGTAAAAGGCAGCTTGAATATCAAAAGCCTTGAAGAAAGCATGAATGTGATCATGGACCGGTACGATGTATTTCGTACCGTGTTCATTCACGAAAAAGTAAAAAGGCCGGTCCAAGTCGTATTGAAAAAACGGCAGTTTCAGATAGAAGAAATCGATCTGACACATGTAACGGACAGCGAGCAAACAGCCAAAATCAATGAATACAAAGAACAGGATAAGATCAAGGGCTTTGATTTGACGCGGGATATTCCGATGCGGGCAGCCATTTTTAAAAAATCGGAAGAAAGCTTTGAATGGGTGTGGAGCTACCACCACATCATTTTGGACGGCTGGTGCTTCGGCATCGTCGTGCAGGACCTGTTTAAGGTATACAATGCCCTGCGTGAACAAAAGCCGTACAGCCTGCCGCCGGTCAAACCGTATAAAGACTATATCAAGTGGCTTGAAAAGCAGGATAAACAAGCATCACTGCATTACTGGCGCGGGTACTTAGAAGATTTTGAAGGACAAACGACATTTGCGGAGCAAAGAAAGAAACAAAAGGACGGCTATGAGCCGAAAGAGCTGCTCTTCTCACTGCCGGAGGCGGAAACAAAAGCATTTACCGAGCTTGCAAAATCGCAGCATACCACTTTGAGTACGGCGCTTCAGGCGGTTTGGAGTGTATTAATCAGCCGCTACCAGCAGTCCGGAGATTTGATCTTCGGCACAGTCGTTTCCGGGCGTCCCGCAGAAATCAAAGGCGTTGAACATATGGTCGGGCTGTTTATCAATGCTGTCCCGAGGCGGGTGAAGCTGTCTGAGGATACCACATTTAACGGCTTGCTCAAGCAGCTGCAGGAGCAATCGCTGCAGTCTGAGCCGCATCAATATGTGCCGCTCTATGACATCCAAAGCCAGGCCGATCAGCCAAAGCTGATTGACCACATCATTGTGTTTGAAAATTATCCGCTTCAGGATGCAAAAAATGAAGAAAACAGTGAAAACGGCTTTGATATGGAGGACGTCCATGTTTTTGAGAAATCGAATTATGATCTCAACCTGATGGCTTCTCCAGGTGATGAGATGCTGATTAAGCTTGCCTATAACGGGAATGTGTTTGATGAGGCGTTTATCCTGCGCTTAAAATCTCAGCTTCTCACATCGATTCAGCAGCTCATCCAGAAGCCGGATCAGCCTGTCAATACGATCAGACTTGTTGATGAAAAGGAAAGAGAGCTTCTGCTTACCGGCTTAAACCCGCCGGCTCAGACTCATCAGGCGAAGCCTCTGACAGATTGGTTCAAGGAAGCGGTGAATGTAAATCCAGATGCACCGGCGCTTACGTATTCCGGCCAGACTCTTTCCTATCGTGAATTAGATGAGGAAGCGAACCGTCTTGCGCGCCGTTTGCAAAAGCAAGGCGCGGGTAAGGACACCGTTGTCGCGTTATACACGAAGCGCTCGCTTGAGCTGGTGATCGGCATTCTCGGCGTATTAAAAGCGGGAGCGGCTTATCTGCCGGTTGATCCGAAGCTGCCGGAGGACCGAATCTCGTACATGCTGGCTGACAGTGCGGCAGCCTGTCTGCTGACACATCAGGAGATGAAAGAAAAAGCGGCTCAGCTGCCGTATACAGGAACAACACTCATCATCGATGATCGAGCACGGTTTGAGGAACAGGCAAGCGATCCTGCAGCCGCAATTGATCCCGATGATCCGGCGTATATTATGTATACGTCCGGCACAACCGGAAAGCCGAAGGGCAATATCACCACTCATGCCAATATTCAAGGATTGGTCAAGCATGTAGACTACATGGCATTTTCTGAAAAAGATACGTTCTTATCTGTTTCCAATTACGCCTTTGACGCATTTACCTTTGATTTCTACGCATCAATACTGAATGCGGCACGGCTCATTATCGCAGATGAACATACACTGCTTGATACAGAACGGCTCACTGATCTGATCCGGCAGGAGAATGTCAATGTCATGTTTGCGACAACCGCACTTTTTAATCTTCTCACCGATGCGGGAGAGGAGTGGCTGAAGGGGCTTCGCTGTGTGTTATTCGGGGGTGAGCGCGCGTCAGTGCCTCACGTCAGAAAGGCGCTTGAGATCATGGGGCCCGGCAAGCTGATTAATTGCTACGGGCCGACTGAGGGAACGGTGTTTGCGACAGCTCACGTCGTGCACGACATACCGGATTCCATTTCCTCATTGCCGATTGGAAAGCCGATCAGCAATGCCAGTGTTTATATTCTTAACGGGCAAAATCAGCTTCAGCCGTTCGGAGCTGTCGGTGAACTGTGCATCAGCGGAATGGGTGTATCAAAAGGGTATCTGAACCGTCATGACCTGACGAAGCAAACGTTTATCCCAAATCCATTCAAGCCGGGAGAAATGCTTTACCGCACAGGGGATTTAGCACGCTGGCTGCCGGATGGAACAATTGAATACGCCGGGCGTATTGACGACCAGGTCAAAATACGCGGACACCGGATTGAGCTTGAAGAAATCGAAAAGCAGCTGCAGGAATACCCGGGTGTGAAAGATGCGGTCGTTGTTGCGGACCGCCATGAGTCTGGAGATGCATCAATCAACGCCTACCTCGTGAACCGGACGCCGCTTTCAGCTGAAGACGTAAAGAGGCACCTGAAAAAACAGCTTCCTGCTTACATGGTGCCGCAAACCTTTACTTTCTTAGAGGAGCTTCCGTTAACGACAAACGGGAAGGTCAATAAACGGCAGCTGCCGAAACCGGATCAGGCTCAGGCGGCGAAAGAATGGATCGGGCCTCGAAACGCGACGGAAGAAACGATTGCACATATCTGGTCCGACATCCTCGGCAGACAGCAGATCGGGATTCATGATGATTTCTTCGCGCTCGGAGGCCATTCCTTAAAAGCGATGACGGCAGCGTCGCGCATTAAAAAAGAGCTCGGTACGGACATTCCGGTGCAGCTGTTATTCGAAGCGACGACAATCGCAGACATTGCCGGTTATCTGCTTCACGGTGAAGAAAAAGGAATGAAAGATCTCACCATCATGAATAAAAATCAGTCTGACACACTGTTTGCGTTCCCGCCGGTTCTCGGTTACGGGCTGATGTACCAGCCGCTGGCAAAACAGCTGTCCGGCTATAAAATCTGTGCGTTTGATTTTATCGAGGAAGACAACCGCATCGAACGCTACACAGAGCTGATCAATCAGCTCCAGCCGGAAGGACCGGTCAAGCTGTTCGGATACTCGGCAGGCTGCACGCTCGCCTTTGAAACGGCCAAACGGCTTGAAGCCGAAGGCCGTAAAGTGGAGCGGCTGATCATGGTTGATTCCTATAAAAAACAAGGCGTCAGCGACTTGGAAGGCCGCACCGTAGAAAGTGATGTCCAGGCGCTGATGAAGGTAAACCGGGACAATGAAGCGCTGAATAACGAAGCCGTCAAAGAAGGTCTCGCCAAAAAAACAAACGCGTTTTATTCTTATTTTGTGCATACCGTCAGCACCGGCAGGGTCAAAGCGGATATAGATCTATTAACGTCAGAACCGGACTTTGCGATGCCGCCGTGGCTCGCTTCGTGGGAGGAAGCCACGACAGGTGAATACCGTGTGAAAAAAGGCTGCGGTACTCACGCAGAAATGCTTCAGGGAGAATGTCTCGAAAGGAATGCGGCATATTTGCTCGAATTCCTAAGGAAGGAACATCTGAAGCTGACAACTTCACGATAGAAAAGGAGGAAGCCCGCCAATGGTCCAGCTCTTTAAATCGTTCGATACCACGGAAAAAACGCAGCTTATCTGTTTTCCGTTCGCAGGAGGCTATTCCGCATCATTCCGCCCGCTCCACACCTATCTTCAAGGTGAGTGTGAGATGCTTGCCGCGGAACCGCCGGGACACGGAACAAATCAAATGTCCGCCGTTGAGGATTTTGAACAGCTTGTCAGTTTATACAAGCAGGAGTTGAATCTCCATCCCGACCGCCCGTTTGTGCTGTTCGGCCACAGTATGGGAGGCATGGTCGCTTTCAGGCTGGCGCAAAAGCTGGAGCGGGAGGGCATTTACCCGCAGGCCGTGATCATCTCAGCCATTCAGCCGCCGCATGTTGAAAGGAAAAAAGTGTCTCATCTTGATGATGAAAAATTTCTCGCCCATATTATCGAGCTTGGCGGAATGCCGCAGGAGTTAGTGGAGAATAAGGAAGTCATGTCATTTTTCCTGCCTTCTTTCAGATCCGACTACCGCGCGCTTGAAAGCTTCCGTCCGTCTGATTCTCACATCATTCAATCACCCGTCCATATATTTAACGGGCGGAAAGATAAAAAATGTATCAAAGATGCGGACGGATGGAAAAAATGGGCCGACAATCCCGTATTTCATGAGTTTTCGGACGGCCACATGTTCATATTAAGTGAAACTGAAAAAGTGGCGGAACGAATCTATGAGATTATTAACAGGAGCACTGCAGGCCAATTGTTATAGGATATGACAGACAGCATTCGCTGTCTGTTTTTTGTAACAAAATCCGCCCGCGAGTTTTCTCATTTATCAAAAATTTTATGTTATGATTTGATGGAATATAATTTTGAAGGGATTGTCGTACATGAATGATGCAGCAAAAGAGCTGAACAGAACATTATCTGAAGAAAACCCGCACGTGCTTCATATGCTTTCTGATTTGGGCAGAGAGTTGTTTTATCCGAAAGGGGTGCTGACACAATCGGCGGAAGCGAAAGCCAAGGCCGGAAAGTATAATGCCACGATCGGGATTGCCACCTCACAGGGCGAGTCCATGCACTTTTCCCATATTCAAGAGACACTGTCCGCCTATAACCCCGATGATATCTACGATTATGCTCCGCCGCAGGGAAAAGAGCCGCTCAGACAGGAATGGCTGAAAAAAATGCGTCTCGAAAATCCTTCATTAGCCGGCAAAGACATCAGCACGCCGATCGTGACAAACGCTTTAACACACGGGCTGAGCATTGCCGCCGACTTGTTCGTCAATGAAGGGGATACGCTGCTTCTGCCTGATAAATATTGGGGAAATTACAATTTCATTTTCGGTGTCCGGCGCAAGGCATCCATTGAGACCTACCCGCTTTTTCAGCAGGATGGGCGTTTTAATGCGGCGGGGCTGTCCGAGCTGCTGAAAAAGCAGGAAGAAAAGGCGATTGTCGTGCTGAATTTCCCGAATAATCCGACAGGCTACACGCCGGGAGAAGAGGAAGCGTCAGAAATCGTCAGCGTGATCCTGGAGGCGGCAGAAGCCGGCAAAGAGATTGTCGTGCTCGTAGACGATGCGTATTACAATCTGTTTTACGATGAAACGGCCATTCAGGAATCCATCTTCAGCAAACTCGCCCAAGTGCACGACCGGGTGCTTTGCGTGAAAATAGACGGCGCGACGAAGGAAAATTACGCGTGGGGCTTCCGCGTCGGTTTTATTACGTACAGCACAAAAAGCGAAAAAGCGCTGCGCGTGCTCGAGGAAAAAACAAAAGGGATTATCAGGGGAACGATTTCAAGCGCCCCGCACCCGTCCCAAACGTTTATGCTGCGGGCGATGCAGTCACCGGAATACGAGAAAGAAAAATCGCTGAAATATAACATCATGAAAAAACGGGCTGACAAAGTGAAAGCCGTTCTTGCAGAAAACAAGCACTATGATGACGTATGGACGCCTTACCCGTTTAACTCTGGTTATTTCATGTGTGTCCGGCTGAAAGACATAAACGCCGGCGAATTGAGAGTGTCGTTGCTTGAAAAGAGAGGAATCGGGACGATATCCATTAATGAAACCGATTTGCGAATCGCATTTTCATGTGTTGAAGAAGAACACATCGCGGATCTGTTCGAAGAAATTTATCAGGAAGCAAAGCAGCTGCAGAAACAGGCGGAAATATCAGGCTGACAAAAAAGGAGGGGGACACCCTCCTTTTTGTCTTTTATTCTGTTACATTTACTTTCCCATTCACATTTTCCCGGAGCATTTGCCTGAAAACGGCGATATCTTTTTGCGAATAGAAAAGTCGTTTCGGCAGCAGAAGTGTTCCGTAACCCGATGTTTGTAATCGAAACATATCTTTGTGCTCCCTAGCCGAGAGCAGTTCATCCCATTCAAAAAGAATGCTTGCGTTTTTTTGTTTTTGGCTGATTCCGAGCTGATGAATCGTAATACTTCTGGCAGATTTCAGCCGCTGATTCGTTTTGTATGTTCTATAAAGACGGAAGAATGAGATTGCCGTTGCGATCACCGTGACTGCCAAAGAGAGAATCACAGCTGCAAGGAAATTCAGGAGAGCTCTGACGCCCCATGTGCCGCCTGTAACCGGGCCGTTCATTTCAAAACAGATGGCAGAAGCCAGCAGCATAATCAAAAAACAGACAGCCGCGGATTTTCCTTGATGATAAGCAAAGTGTTTTCTTACATCGGCAAATGTTAAGCAGCCCGCGAGATAGATATTTTCATTTCGTGTGTTGATCATATTCCGTCTTCGTTTCCTTTCATTTTTTCCCTATGTCGTAATATGTTTTTTTTCCGCCGTCCTGAAGCATTGCTTCCCAAGACTCCGATGACGATACAGACGGCGCCGGCGATATGATACCAGCGGAGTGACTCATGGAGAACGAGGACACCCGCAAGCATCGTCACGAGGACGGAAAAATTGTTAAAGGCGCTCATCTTAAACGCTTCAATCTTGGACAGCGCGTAGTTTGACATCAATGATGTAATGAGAGAAGACAAAATGCCTAAATACAGAATCGCTGCGATAAAACCGGGATCGCGGAAGGGCAGAAAATACTGCCCGATCGTTCCTTCCGCTCCGTGCCGGAAGAGAGCGATGCAGTTGAAGGAAGCAAAGCCGATCGCAGACATGCACCAGGTCAGCTCACCCAATGAAAAACGCTGGGTCATGCGTCTCGCTGCCGTATTGTAAAGGGCGGAGGACAGCGCGGACAACAGGATCAGGCAAGCACCTTTAAAACTCGCCGATTCCGCGGACACCCCTTTCATTGTGAAAATAAATACCACCCCGGCCACTGACAGGCATGTGAATCCCTTTTGCGCCCATGTCGGACGTTCCTTTAAAAAGTAAGACGAAAACAGCATCGTAAAAATCGGGATGGCGGCTTGAATGATACCGGCTTCCGATGATGAAGAATACAAAAGGCCGAACGCCTGAAAACTGAAAAACAAAGCCGGATATAAAAGGGCCAAAGGCAAGATCGCCAGCACATTCTTCCAGCTGACGGACAGTTTGATCCAGCCGAATAAAACAGGAAGCATTGCACAGATGAAGGCCGCTGTGAACCGATGAGCCAATATATCAAACGGATTGGCGGATTGAAGCGCAATCTTGACAAATATAAAGGAAAAACCGATAATCAGCGCATTTAAAATGGCAGCGAGGTAAGCAGCAGCCAAACGGTTTTGATTAATCATCTTTACGAACTCCTTTAATGAGATCGAGCGCCGGCCGCTCCCTTTTATTGTATGGGAAGGGAAGAAGCAGTACAATGAGAATAATGATAAACTGTACCGGTACAGATGGAGGTTCAGCATGGAAAAGTATATGAACGTGATGATAGAAGTGGAGAGTCTCATTGAAGGCGGCACTTTTCAGGAAGGGGCGCGGCTGCCTTCTATCAGGCAGCTGGCCGAGCGTTTTCACGTCAGTAAAAGCACCGTCATCCGTGCGCTTCAGGAGCTTGAAAAACGGCACATTATTTATGCCGTGCCGAAAAGCGGCTACTATCTTATTAAAAATGAAAAAAAGCAGGAGCGAGAACAAACAGGTATCATTGATTTTGCAGCCTCGGCGCCGGACCCTGATATTTTTCCGTACCGCGACTTTCAGCATTGCATCAACAAAGCCATTGATATGTATAAAAATGATTTGTTCATTTACGGCACGCCGCAGGGGCTTCCGTCTTTAATCCGGGTGCTTCAGACGCTGTTATCCGATTATCAGGTATTTGCAAAAGAGCGGAACATTTTTATCACCTCGGGTGTGCAGCAGGCGTTATCCCTGCTGTCTCTGATGCCGTTTCCGAACGGAAAAAAGAAGATTTTAATCGAACAGCCGGGCTATCATCTGATGGTGGAGCAGCTTGAAGCGCTGCGCCTTCCCGCCTGCGGCATTAAACGGACGGCTGAGGGGCTTGATATGGCGGAAGTCGAGCGGCTGTTTCAGACGGAGGAAATTAAGTTTTTTTACACGATGCCCCGATTTCATAATCCGCTCGGCAGCTCTCTGACAGAATGGCAAAAACGAGAGCTTGTCCGATTAGCGGAGGCGTATGACGTTTATTTGGTTGAGGATGATTTCCTAGGAGATTTAGAGGACAATCAGAAGGCAGACCCGCTGTACGCCTACGATCTGTCTTCCCGCGTGATTTATTTGAAAAGCTTTTCGAAAATGATTTTTCCGGGGCTGCGTGTTGGAGCGGCTGTGCTCCCGGATTCGCTGGCCCCGGTTTTCCATACGTATAAAAAGCTGAGCGATATCGACTGTTCGATGATATCCCAAGCGGCCCTTGAAGTGTATATCAAAAGCGGCATGTTCAAAAGGCATAAAGAAAAAATCCGGGCCTCTTACAGAGCACGTTCCGAGCTGCTCCAAAACGCGCTGCAGGAGTACGGCGGTTTTTCTGTAAAGCAAACGTCGATCCATACCCATCTCGTGCTGGAGAAAAGCCTTTCCGCTTCAAGAGTTGTGCAGCGTCTGAAAGCGCAAGGCGTGCTGGTGGAGCCGATTGAGAGCCATTACCTATCGGATTTTCCGAAAGAAAATATCATCAAACTCAACGTGTCCAACGTCAAGACAGGGGATATCACGCGAGGCATCAAAATGCTGACGGATTGCTTATAACAGCTCTTCATACGTTTTCATCTCAATCCCGTCACAAAAATCGGGATGCGCCGCACAAACGGCCAGCTTATACTCCTCGTCCGCCTCATATGTGCGGATGAAACAAGGTTCATGTCCGTCCGGAAGTTCAATGGACACATGGCCGTCGTCTTTGAGGCGGACGCTGAATGAATCAAGCGGCAGGGAAAGCCCTTTTCCGGCCTGTTTGATAAAGCTTTCTTTCATCGACCACAGATGGTAAAAATAATCGGTCTGCTGATCGGGGTGTTTCGCTTGCAGATCACTGTATTCCGTGGGCGAAAAAAACCGTTTGGCGATATCAATCGTGCCGGGCTTCATTTTTTCAATATCAATGCCGATCGGTTTTGAATCAACGGCGCACACGATCCAGCGACCGGAGTGGGAAATATTAAAGTGCATGTCCGGAAGCGCGGGGATGTACGGCTTTCCGTATTCTTGGACGCCGAATGAAATCCCTGCCGGATCAAGTCCGTAAGCCTTCGCCGCAGCGGTGCGGATCAGCATGTCGCCGATCAAGGTGCGGTGAGCATCCTCCTTATGGTAAAAGCGCCGGCATTTTTCCCGCTTTTCGGCGGACACGGCCGCCATCATCCGATCCTCTTCCCCTGCAGAAAGCGGGCGGTCCATATATACTCCGTAAATCTTCATGTCCAGATCCTCCGTCTGAAAATATTGTCAAAACCATCCTATCATATCTGACGAAAGCTGTCCGAAAATAAAAAAACAAAACCGTTTCGGCTTTGTTTTTAATGAACGGACGTTGCCCGCCCGGAGATCGCGTATGTTAACAGTTTAGAGGACTGCGGCAAAGAAAAACGCAGAATCAGCCCCGTCAAAACAGCCGTAATAATGGTTCCGGCGCCGATAGGTCCGCCCATCATCCAGGCTGCGGCAAGAATCGTCAGCTCAATGCCATTCCGCACCCATTGCACGTTCCAGCCTGTTTTTTCAGATATCAGCATCATCAGAGAGTCCCGGGGGCCCGCGCCGAGCCCTGCTGATACGTAAATACCGACGCCGCAGCCGATCAGCAGCAATCCGATAGAAAAAAACACGGCCGCTAAGGAAAAAGCGTGCGTCTCAGGAAGCAGAAACGAAAAGAAATCAATAAACATTCCCATCAGCACCATGTTTAAGATAGCGCCGATTTTCGGGAGTGTCCTCGTGAACAGGCAGGTTAAAGCCACGATGACCGCGCCGACCACGATGGACCATTGGCCGACAGAAAGTCCGAAATGCTGAAAAAGCCCATAATGAAAGGCATCCCAAGGGCTGATGCCGAGAGCTTTTCCTTTAATGGTTAACGATACCCCGAAAGACAAAATCAACAGACCGGCAAAATAAAACGTCCAGCGCATCAAGAATTCCCGCTTCAAAGAGGTCCCTTCTTTCATAAAATTTCATTAATTGTCATTGTAGCATAACCGCCAAAAAAAAGAAGAAGCGAAATCAGTGTTTCGCTTCTTCTCCCGTTCCTACAAAGGATTCAGTATACGATTTAAAAACCGCTGCGTGCGTTCTTCTTTCGGCGCGGAAAAAATGTGGGCCGGCGGTCCTTGTTCCACAATGACGCCGCCGTCAATGAAGATGACTTCATCGGCCACTTCCTGCGCGAATTTGATTTCATGGGTGACGACGACCATCGTCCAGCCCTCGTTCGCCAAATCCTTAATCACTTTGAGCACCTCGCCGACCAGCTCCGGATCAAGCGCTGACGTCGGTTCGTCAAACAGCATCAGCTCGGGCTGAATCGCAAGCGCGCGGGCGATGCCGACCCGCTGCTGCTGACCGCCGGAAAGCTGGAACGGATATAAATCCATTTTGTCTTTCAGTCCGACTTTTTCCAGAAGCTCCATCGCTTCTTTTCTGACTTGCTCCTTGTCGCGCTTTTGCACTTGAACGGGTCCTTCCATGACGTTTTCAAGCGCCGTGCGGTGAGGAAACAGATGATACGCCTGAAAGACCATGCCTGATTTGCGGCGGAGGCGAAGAATATCAGCCTGCTTCACTTTTTTGGAGAAATCTATTGAAAAATCGGAGAATGCCAGCTCGCCGCGATTGGGGATCTCAAGCGCGTTCAGACAGCGCAGAAGCGTCGTTTTTCCTGAACCGGACGGCCCCAGAACGGCGATGACTTTCCCTTTTTCTATCTCCATATCTATCTTTTTTAAAATTTCATTCTGTCCGAATGATTTATTTAATCCTTTGACGGAAAGCATATCGAAACCTCCTTATTTGGCCACATAACGGTCGAGACGCCGTTCGATCACGTGCTGTACGATTGACAGCAAGAAGCAGATGATCCAATAAATAAAGGCGGCTTCAATATAGATGACCAAGATTTGATCAAGGTTTTGCGCGCCGATTTCCTGCGCTTTTCTGAACAGCTCCGCGACGAGAATCTGTGACGCGAGAGATGTATCCTTGATCAGGCTGATAAATGTATTTGATAATGGCGGAATGGACACGCGAAACGCCTGCGGCAGGATCACGCGGAACAATGTCTTGCGATAGGTCATGCCGATCGTATAACCGGCTTCCCATTGCCCTTTCGGCACGGATGAAATAGATGCCCGGATGATTTCAGAAGCGTAGGCGCCCACGTTTAATGAAAACGCGATGACTGCGCTTGGGAAAGGGTCCAGCGTAATATTAAATGTCGGGAACAGATAAAAAATGATGAACAATTGAACGAGAAGAGGAGTGCCGCGCACCGCTGATACGTATACGCTGAACACCCATCTCAATGGTTTCATATTTGACATTCTGGCGAGCGCCGTAATCAGCGCGATGATCATTCCAAAAATAAAGGAAAGAATGGTAAGGGGAATCGAGTAATAGATTCCCCCGGAAAGAATCGGCCAGAATGACTGCTGCACCAGATCCCAAGGAATGGCTGTTGCAATCACGGGTTCCGGCATGTTACTTAGAAACATCTTCGCCGAACCATTTTTTCGCTATTTTAGAAAGAGTCCCGTCCTCTTTCATTTCTTTTAACGCCTTGTTGACGTGAGTCACAAGTTCGCCGCTTCCTTTTCGGAATGCGAAATACGTCTGCTGCGGCTGGCCTGCTTCAAACGCGATTTTCACGTTTTTATTGCCGGACGTTTTTAAGTAGTTCAGTACGGCAAGCTTATCGTTGTAAGTCAGATCAGCGCGGCCCTGCTGAATGAGCTGAAGGGATTGAGCCATGCCTTCAACGCCTTCAATTTTCGCGCCGGCTTCTTTCGCTAATTTATTGTAATTGCTTGTTAATGACTGAGCCGCTGTTTTTCCTTTGACATCAGCCTCTTTCGCAATCGTGCTGTCTTTTTTCGTCACGACGACTGCATTTGACGTTGTGTATTTATCCGAAAAATCATATTGGTTCTCACGGCCTGTTTTGCCGACTTGGTTGGCAACGACGTCAAACCGTTTCGCGTTTAATCCGGCAAACATGCTGTCCCATTGTGTTTCTTTGAAGTCAGCTTTCAGACCGAGGCGTTTCGCGACTTCTTGAATCACTTCAACATCATACCCGGTCAGTTTGTCACTCTTTTTATCATGGAAGGTAAACGGTTCGTACGTTCCTTCTGTGCCGACGGTCAGTACGCCTTTTTTCTTGACAGAAGCCCAAAGATCGCCGTCTTTTGACTTAGATCCGCTGTCCTGTGAGTTTCCGCAGGCTGCAAGCATTGCGATGCTGACCATCATGAACAAAGCGAATAATGCTTTTTTCATCTTCTTTATTCCCCACTTTTCTGAGTAGTTTTATTGAGAAAAAATAGCTCCCAATTGTAAAGGATAACTTTTTTTTAGTATGAGTCAAGTAATTGGTTTTCATAAGCGGGAATTCTTCGTGTTCCGGATCAAAACAATTCCAAAAACTGTCTGACCGGCTTCGGCAGATAGCTGTCTTTTCTCCAGATGACGGCCGGTGTCATGACAAACGGGTTGTCTTCGATGATAACCGTTTTGACATGCGAGCGCATATGGACGGGAATCATCGTCAAAGGCAGAATTGTGGCGCCGAACCCTGATGATACGAGGCTCAAGAGCGTCGCGGAGTCATGGCATTCACAGACAACCTGAAGGTCGAGACCGTACTGTTCACAAACTTGGAGGACTTGGTCATACACACCTCTTCCATTGACGGTGCGCAAAAGGATCAAAGGCAAAGAGGCGATGTCATTCAGTTTAATCGTTTCACCGCACAGTCGTTTTGAATGCTCGGACAGCACCAATACACACGGAATGTCTTCAAGCTCCTTCGATTCAATGCCGTCGTTTTTAATCAAGGTGGTGGTGACGGCGGCGTCAATCTGCCGGGTTTCCAGAAGCTCGAGCAGTGAGACAGGCTCATCTTCCCAAATGTTAAAGGTGAGATGCGGAAACCGCTCTTTCATCTGTGACACTTTCTCAAGCATGAGCGCGGCGCAGTAAATGGTTGACCCGACGGCAAGTGTCCCGGCCACCTCCTCCTTCAGCTCTTGTACCTCGATAATGGCATCCTCAAACTTATGAAGAATCTCTTTCGCTCTTTTCAAAAAGACATTTCCTTCATATGTAAGGGTCATGTGTTTCTTTTTATTGCGGTCAAACAGAATGACGCCCAATTCTTCTTCGAGCTGTTTCAGCTGTCTGCTTAAAGGCGGCTGTGCCATATGAAGCTTTTTGGCGGCCGTCGTAATTTTCTGCTCTTGGGCAATGGTAATGAAATAACGCAATTGCCGGATATCCATGAGAACGCTCGCTCCTTTCTTTTATACCTTTAAGGTATGATACATAGATTTAACGAATATTTTTCATATGGATATATCAGGAGTATGATGGTTTTGACACCACATTTCAAGCGTAAAGGAGGGGTCAATATGAAGCTCGTCATCGGAATGACCGGGGCAACGGGAGCCATATTCGGGATCAGGCTTTTAGAATATTTAAAAGCCGCGGAGATCGAAACCCATCTTGTCGTGTCTCCTTGGGCAAATGTCACCATTACACATGAAACCGATTATACGTTAAAAGATGTCGAGAAACTCGCATCCTATACGTATTCTCACAAAGACCAAGCCGCGGCGATTTCAAGCGGTTCGTTTGAAACGGACGGGATGATCATCGCTCCGTGCAGCATGAAATCACTGGCAAGCATCCGCACCGGAATGGCTGACAATCTGCTGACAAGGGCGGCTGACGTCATCTTGAAGGAGCGGAAAAAACTTGTGCTGCTGACTAGAGAAACGCCGCTCAGCCAAATCCATTTAGAAAATATGCTAGCGCTTACAAAAATGGGTTCCGTCATTCTTCCGCCGATGCCTGCATTTTATAACAAGCCGGCTGACATGGATGAATTGATCGACCATATTGTGTTCCGGACGCTCGATCAGTTCGGCATCCGTCTGCCGGAAGCGAAACGGTGGTACGGAATTGAAAAACAAAAAGGAGGAATCTGATAATGGCCTATCAGGATTTTAGGGAATTTCTCGCCGCTCTTGAAAAAGAAGGGCAGCTCTTAACAGTCAACGAAGAGGTAAAACCGGAGCCGGATCTGGGCGCCGCTGCGCGTGCAGCCAGCAATCTCGGGGATAAAACCCCTGCGCTTTTGTTTAACAATATTTACGGACATCACCATGCGCAGGTGGCTCTGAATGTCATCGGCTCGTGGCCGAATCACGCGATGATGCTCGGCATGCCGAAAGATACGCCTGTTAAAGAACAATTCTTTGAGTTCGCCAAACGGTACGATGCATTTCCGGTGCCGGTCAAACGGGAAGAAACCGCGCCGTTTCATGAAAATGAAATAACGGAAGATATCAATCTATTTGACATCCTTCCGCTATTCAGAATCAACCAGGGGGACGGCGGCTACTATTTGGATAAAGCGTGTGTCATTTCCCGCGATCTTGAAGATCCGGACAATTTCGGCAAGCAGAATGTCGGCATTTACAGAATGCAGGTAAAGGGAAAAGACCGCCTCGGCATTCAGCCCGTGCCTCAGCATGATATTGCGATTCATCTTCGCCAAGCTGAAGAACGCGGCGTGAATCTTCCCGTTACGATCGCGCTCGGCTGTGAGCCGGTGATTACGACAGCTGCGTCAACTCCGCTGTTATACGATCAATCCGAGTATGAAATGGCCGGCGCGATTCAAGGGGAGCCCTACAGAATCGTCAAATCTAAATTGTCTGATTTAGACATCCCTTGGGGCGCTGAAGTCGTTCTGGAAGGAGAGATCCTTGCGGGAGAACGGGAATACGAAGGGCCTTTCGGTGAGTTCACGGGCCATTATTCCGGCGGCCGCAGCATGCCGGTGATCAAAATCAAACGGGTATATCATAGAAACAATCCGATTTTTGAACATTTATACTTAGGCATGCCGTGGACGGAGTGCGATTATATGATCGGCATTAATACGTGCGTGCCGCTTTACCAGCAGCTCAAGGAAGCTTATCCGAACGAAATTGTCGCCGTGAATGCGATGTATACGCACGGCCTGATCGCCATCATTTCAACGAAAACGCGCTACGGCGGATTTGCCAAGGCGGTCGGCATGCGCGCCCTGACCACGCCGCACGGACTCGGCTACTGCAAAATGGTCATTGTCGTGGATGAGGATGTCGATCCGTTTAACCTGCCGCAAGTCATGTGGGCGCTCTCAACGAAAATGCATCCGAAACACGATGCAGTCATCATTCCTGACCTGTCCGTCCTTCCGCTTGACCCGGGGTCTGATCCGGCAGGGATGACACACAAAATGATTCTTGACGCCACGACGCCCGCCGCGCCGGAAACAAGAGGCCATTATTCTCAGCCGCTTGATTCTCCGCTGACAACGAAAGAATGGGAACAAAAACTGATGGACTTAATGAATCAATAAGAAAGGATGAGGTTGCAATGAAAACATGCCCGCGCTGTGAATCGAAAAAAGGAGAAACCGTCAGCCAATCGCCGGTCAAAGGCGCTTGGGAAATTTACCAATGCCAAACCTGCTTTTTCACATGGAGATCCTGTGAACCGGAAAGCATCACGAATCCGGCGGCATTCAACCCGGCATTTAAAATCGATCCGAAAGAAACGGAGACGGCCGCACATGTTCCCGCTGTTCCGGAAAGAAAAGCGTAATGCTGACGGAGCACTTGCCGGAGGCGCTTTACACACTTTTAGACGGGACGGAGCTTGAAAAAAAGCAGCACGACGCATTTGTGCTCCAATCCGTGACAAAAGAAGGCCGTCCGCACGCGGCCATGATCAGCGCCGGTGAAATCGTGGCCGTGAGCAGAACAAATCTCCGGCTCGCCTTATGGAAAAACACGACGACCGTAAGCAGCCTTCTGCATTCGGGACAAGCTCTTTTCATCGCCTGGCACGGAGGAGCCGCATATTACGTCACATTGGAATGTGAGGCGCTTCCGCCGCTGAAAGAGGCGAAACACGAGCGGGAACGGTTCAGCTGCCGGGTGATCACCGTCAAGGAAGATCGGGCGAAATACGCGGATCTGACATCCGGACCGGCCATCCAGCTCCACGAACCGGAAGATGTCTTGAAGAGATGGAGAGAAACACTTGAGGAGTTAAAACAATAGACGCATCAAAAAAGCCTGCGGACGATTCCGCAGGCTTTTCTTTATCTGTTATTGAACGCCTTTCATCGCCCGTTTAATGACGGGAGACAGAAGAATCAAAATAATACCGAGAATGATCGAAACAAGACCGATTGAGCCGAAGTAGGCCGCTTCAGAAATCTTATCAAACAAACCGACTACTTTTGCGTTCAGGGCTTGACCGCAGGCGTTTGTTAAAAACCACATACTCATCGTCTGCGCTGAGAAAGCGGCAGGCGCAAGTTTCGTTGTGACGGATAAACCGACCGGTGAAAGGCAAAGCTCACCAAGCACAACCAAAAGGAAGCTGAGCACAAGCCAAAGCGGGCTCACAAGCTCGCCGCTTCCGCCCATAACCGGAAGCACCATGACTAAAAATGATAATCCGGCAAGGATAATGCCGATCGCGAATTTAATCGGTGTTGAAGGCTGGCGTTTGCCGAGCTTCATCCAGATCCAGGCGAACACCGGCGCGAAAATAACGATGAATAATGGGTTCAGAGACTGGAACCATGAAGACTCAAGATGCATGCCTGCAAAGGAAAGTCTCGTGCGCTGATCCGCATATAAAGCAAGAATCGTCGCGCCCTGCTCCTGAATCGCCCAGAACATTGCCGCTGCAATAAACAGCGGAACATAAGCCGCAAGCCGTGATTTTTCCGTTTTCGTCGCTTTTTTGCTCGTGAACATCACGATAAAGTAAATAACCGGAATGACAATGCCGAGGATACTGACGGTGTCAATCACACGCTGGATCGTCAGCCAGCCGGTTTGAATCAGAACGATAATAACGGCTGCTGCGATGACCACTCCGATTCCCGTGCCGATCACTGATGATTTAGAAATCGGATTCGGTACATTGGAGCCTGCTTTGCCGAGGTATTTCTTTCTCGTAAGAGCGAAAACAATCAGTCCGAGGAACATACCGGCCGCGGCGCATCCGAAGCCTAAGTGGTAGTTGTACTTCTGTCCGAGTGTTCCGACAATTAGCGGCGCAAGCAATCCGCCGAGGTTGATCCCCATGTAAAAGATGCTGAAACCTGAGTCGCGGCGCTCGTCTTCCTTCGTATATAAATCTCCGACAACGCTGGATACGTTTGGTTTAAGCAGGCCGGTTCCGATAATGATCAGAGCCATGCTGGTAAAAAACGCTGCCGTGCTGCCAGGGAAGGCAAGAGCGATGTGCCCGAACATAATTAAAATTCCGCCGTAAAATACGGTGTTTGCCGTGCCGAATACCCGGTCGGCCAGCCATCCGCCGATGACGCTCGACATGTATACGAGAGATCCGTATATGGACATGATGGCAACTGCGGTCGTTTTATCAAAGCCGAGACCGCCATGAGCGACTTCCGTGTATAAATAGTAAAGCAATATGGCTCTCATACCATAGTAGGAGAAACGCTCCCAAAATTCGGTGAAAAACAGTGTAAACAAGCCGCGGGGATGACCGAAAAAGCCTCGTTGCGGCACAGTTTCTGTTATAGAGTCCTTATCAATAGATGCCACCTGAGCCAACCCTTTCTTAAAAAAGTGTATTACAAAAATCATATTCTTATATAATACTTGTGTCAATATAATTTATACTGAATTCAAAAAATTCCAGAATGAAAAGATATTAAAACGTTGAATATAGACGAATTTCCCTAATTCCAATGACTTATTTTGTTATATTATCTAACTAAACTATCTTTATAAACTTTTTTAATAAAATTTAAAGTATGTACAGGCGGAGCGGGATATGGCGGAATAAGATGACAATAAGAGAGGAAGGAGGAGATTATCACTTGCCGAATCGTATATTGGATATTACGGATTGCGGTGTGGCGGCAGACGGAAAAACCGATGTGACGGGCGCCATCAACCAATGCTTGGCCAAGGCCGTCAGCGAAGGCTGTCATACGGTGTTTTTTCCGCCGGGAACCTATAAAATCAACGGCACGCTTGGCGGGGACAGCAGCCAGCCGTTTCGGAACGCCGGGATTAACGTGCCGAGCCATCTCACCATCGTTTTAGATCCGGAATGCACGATTAAAGTGGCGCCGAACAGCTCCTGGGGCTACTCGGCTTTCTATATAGGCAGGCGGGAAAATGTCACCATCACCGGCGGCCGGATCATCGGCGAACGGGATGAACACACGTATACCAATGTCCCTTTGCGTTCGACCCATGAATGGGGGTTTGGAATCTGTATTGAAGGCAGCAGCAATGTGCTGATCGAAAATGTGAAGATTTCGGATTTTACGGGAGACGGCATTATTGTCAGCCCGCTCGGGTTAAAAACAAACAGTGATTACGAAACTTCAGAACAGGTGACCATCCGCCGCTGTGAGATCAGGCAGTCAAGGCGAAACAACATTTCAATCACCGGCTGCAATACCGTTACGGTAGAAGAATGCGTGATTGAAGACGCCGGGCAAGGGAACGGAACGGCTCCGAAATTCGGAATCGATATTGAATCGTACGGAGAAGGCGATATTGATTATGAAGAAGCTCTTCATATTACGGTCCGCAACAACTTCTTTTCCGGAAACGCCGCAAGCTCAGTCACCAACTTTAACGGATATAATGTGTTAATTGAAGGAAATCATTCCGATAACACAATCAGCTACGGGTATGGGGCACATACCGTCATTTCGGGGAATATCTTCTTTCGGTCAGACGGCGGCTCAAGGACCGCAGTCGCCGGACAAGGTGTGTCACAGGGACAGGACAGCAGCAATGCCGTCATTTCCAACAATCTGATTACCGGTTTTTCCACCGGAGTAGATGTAAGGGGAAAAAGCGTCCTCGTCACCCATAACAAAATCAGTCAATTTGAAAATACGGGCATTTCCGTCTATCAGGCGGAAGATGTGACCGTTGACGGCAATGTCATTGAAAACGGACGTTCCGAAACGAGACGAAGCACGGGGATGCGGGCGACGCTGTCCGAAAACGCCGTCTTTACGAATAACACTCTGAATCAGGTGACAGACGGAATCACCATGTCGGCCGGCAGTATCATCGTGAAACAAAATGTGCTGAAATCGTTCAGCCGGGGCATATGGGTCACAGGCGGAAATGCCGTTATTGAAGGAAATACGCTCATTCCGAATGCGTATCAGGGCGTCGCGGAGTCCTATGCCGTATCTGTGACAAATGACGCCAGGGCTGTCATCAAGGGAAATCTCTTCAAAAGCTACAAAAACTATCCCATTTTCAGTTCAACATCCTCGGGAACCTCTGTCATCAGCAACCGCTTTGAATCATCACCGCTTATCGTTACCGTGTATCTGAATTCAGGCACGCATGAAGTCATAGACAATACGCTCACGATCAACCGAACGGCGGGCAGCCCGATCGGCATCTATCTGAACGGAGCCTCAAATTCCCTCGTGTCGGGCAATACCATCAACAACCTTTCCGCCGCTTCTGCTTCCGCCATCCAAACCAATTCCTCCGCAAGTACTAAAATCATCGGCAACCGCATTATCAAAGGCGTCATTGTGAAACACACGACAGATACGGACAGCGGAAATATCGTCATCTGAAAACAATCTGCATCGGAAAAATAAAAAGAACACATGAACTCCGAAAGAAGGAGGGATGTGTTCTTTTTTGACACAATACAGCCGTGCGCCTGTCAGGCATCTTTTTTACCTGTTTTATATAAAACGATCATTTCTCTGATTAAAAAGAGGGCGAATAAAAACAGCATCAGCCATTCTGAGAAGGTGGTCAATTTAAAAGCGGACAGGTTGTTTTGGACCGCTCCATAGAAACTGAAACCTTGCAGCATATCTATCGTTACTGAAATGATCAGACAGGCAGCCAGCAAAAAAAATGAAACCCCCAATATTTTCATGCGCATCACTCTCCCTTTTTATCCTTTTCGATTACACAGAACTTATACAGACTTTCCGCCGTGCATAATCTTTTGCCGTACAGGAAGAATATGAAAAAAACGAGGAAAGGTTTTTTGCGATATGCCGCCATTTTTTAAGCAGAAGAAACAAAAAAAAGCCGATCAAAACGACCGTGACAATGAAGGCAGAAAAGAAGCGGACAGCCAGCCGGACAAAGAGCGGGATGAGCCGATCTCCCTCAGCTTAAAGCAAAATATGAAGAAGCTGTCTGGGAGGTTCGGCAACAGTGCCGATGTCGTCATCCGCCGGCTGAAAATCGGAAAAGAAGAGCTTCCGGCCGCAATTGTGTATATCGCCGGTTTGGTAGACGAACAGCTCGTCAGCCAATCCCTTCTGGAGGATTTAATCGACATCCCGTCCGTTCAGCCGGAACAAGCGGTCTGCCTGATATACGATAAAACGCTTGCGATCGGCGGGGTGAAAGAGGAAGAAAAATGGAAAAGTCTTTATGCCGGGCTGGTGGCGGGCAGCACGCTCATTTTTGTCGACGGGGCTGACAAGGCGCTGATTGCCAGCACGGAAGGGGGAGAGCATCGGTCCATTCAAGAGCCGAGCACCCAGGTCTCTTTCCGCGGCCCGCGGCAGGGATTCACCGAATCTCTGCAAACCAATATTTCCATGATCCGCAGGTATGTAAAAACGCCTGATGTATGGGTTGAAAAAATGGAGATCGGACACGAAACGAATACGGATGTCGCGCTGATGTATATTAACGGAATTTGCGATAAAAAGCTGATTAAGGAAGTCCGCAAGCGGCTGAAGCACATTGACATCGACAGCATTCTGGAATCCGGCTACATTGAACAGCTCATTGAAGACGCGCCGTTTTCTGTGTTTCCCACCGTATATCATACGGAGCGGCCGGACGTTGTGGCGGGGAATCTGCTGGAAGGACGATTTGCGATTATCGTGGACGGAACGCCGTTCGTTCTCATCGCGCCGGCCTTATTTATTCAATTTTTTCAATCCGTTGAGGATTATTATTCACGATTTGATATCGCCACCAGCATCAGGGTGCTGCGGGTTTTGATTTTCTTCATTTCACTGGTGGCGCCGGGGATTTATGTGGCGGCGACGACCTTTCACCAGGAAATGATTCCGACGCAGCTGCTGATTGTCATCGCGGCCCAGCGGGAGACGGTGCCGTTCCCGGCCGTGATTGAAGCGCTGACGATGGAAGTGGCCTTTGAGATTCTCAGGGAGGCGGGTGTCCGGCTTCCGAGAGTTGTCGGCTCCGCCGTTTCCATAGTCGGAGCGCTTGTCATCGGCCAGGCCGCCGTACAGGCCGGCATTGTTTCCCCAGCCATGGTTATCGTCGTCGCCCTGACGGCGATTGCCAGCTTTGCGACCCCGGCTTTTGACATGGCGATATCTGCGCGGCTGATCCGGTTTCTCTTTATTCTGTCGGCGGCGGTCATGGGATTTTACGGGCTGATTCTGGGCATTATCATGATGTTTGTCCATCTGTGCGGCCTGCGTTCATTCGGATTTCCGTATATGTCCCCGCTCGCTCCTTTAACCCCGGGCGGGCTGAAGGATTCCCTTCTCCGAGCTCCGTTATGGGCGGATGAAAAAAGGCCGGGACTGCTCGTGCAGGAAAACAACAGGCGCCAAGGGGAACATCAAAGACCGAAACCGGAGACATCCAGAGGAATGGTTAATAAAGATGTAGAAGAGGGCGACGGTAATGAAAAGACGTAAATGGATGCTTATCCTTTGTACGATGGTTTCCCTTATGTTTGTATCCGGATGCTGGGATAAAAGGGAGCTGACCGATCTAGCGGTGATCTCCGCCATCGGTATTGACCGGACCGAAACGGGAAAATACGTCCTTCACTTGCAAATTATCAATCCGGGAAACGTGGCCGGCGGTCTGCAGGGCGGCGGAGCGGGAGACCGGCCTCCGGTTTCCGTCTATTCGGTGTCCGGAGACAATATGACGGAAGCTTTGAGAAAAGGCTCGATGAAAGTGTCCAGAAGGCTCTATTTTGCGCATACGAATCTCGTGGTGTTCAGTGAAAAACTGGCGAAAGAGGAAGGGCTCAGTTTTATTCTGGACAATCTTGACCGCGACACCGAATTCAGGACGACCGCAACCGTTGTGATCGCGCATAATTGCAAGGCTGAAGACATTATTAAAGTGCTGACGCCGATTGATAAAATCCCTTCCAATAAAGTGAACAAGACGCTCAGCTTCACGCAGGAACAATACGGCAGAGTCATTAAAACCAGCCTTCAGGACGTTCTGATTGATCTCGCTTCTCCGGCCGGGTCGCCGTTTATTCCGGGTTATGAAATGCACGGAGACGATAAAGCCGGTCCTACGATGGAAAATACGCAGACAACTGAACCGAAAGCAGTGCTGTCAGCGGACGGACTGGCGGTGTTCAAAAAGGATGGGAGGCTGGATTACTGGATTGAGGATGACGACAGTGTGGGGGCTGTATGGCTGCTCAATAGGATCAAGCATACGTTCATCAATGCGGATTGGAAGAACGTGAAGCATGCAATCAGTCTGCAGGTCACCCGCCAGAATACAAAGGTGACGGCCACTTTTCCGAACGGAAAACCGCATATTCACGTGCATGCTCAGGTCGAGGGGCTGGTGGACGCTGTCAGGTACCCTTTCCATCTGTCTGATCCGCAAGTGCTGATAACGATGCAAAAGGCGCTCAGCGTGCAGCTTGAGAAAGATATCACCAAATCGATTGAAGATATAAAAGCCCATAAGAATGACTTCGTCGGCTTCGGAGACCTGATCTATCGGAAGCATCCGGACAAATGGAAAAAGTTCAAAGGGAAGTGGGATGAAGAATATTTCCCAAATCTCCCCGTAGATGTCAAAACGGAAGTCATTATCAGAAGAACGGGCTTGCGGAATAATCCTCTCTCAGACAAGCTTGAGCATGATTGATTTGAGGAGAAAGGAGCGAAGCGTATGGAAAATGCGAAAATCGGCACGCGTCAGCTGTTTATTATGATCATTTTGTTTGAATTGGGCAGTTCGTTATTGATCCCGCCGGGCACGATGGCCGGGCGGGATGCGTGGCTGTCCGTGCTTCTCGGGTGCGTTACCGGTCTCGGACTTTTCTACGTTTATCAGGCGCTGTATCAATTTTTTCCTGAGTCTTCTCCGAGAGATTACATGAACGAACTGATCGGCAGACATCTGAGCTGGGCGGCCTCCCTTCTTTATATTCTCTATTTTGCTTATATCGCCGCCCGCGTATTGCGGGATTTTGGCGAAATGCTTGTCACCTTCGCCTACCAGGATACGCCGCTTTTAATTGTGAATGCCATGCTGATGATCGCCGCGATATTTGCGGTCAGAAAGGGAATTGAAGTGATAGCGAGAGCCGGCGAGCTGCTGTTTGGCATTATGTATTTCCTGACAGCCGTCGGGCTGATCCTCATTATCAGCTCAGGCACGATAAACCTCAGATTTCTCCAGCCCGTTTTAGCGGAGGGTGCAGGAACGGTCATTTATTCCGTGTTTAAACAGACGATGTTCATCCCGTTCGGTGAATTAATCGTGTTTGTCATGATTTTTCCTTACTTAAAGGATCGGAAAAAGGTGCGGAAAACCGGATTTCTGGCGATTATCATCAGCGGCCTGTTTTTGGCGATGTCAGTGGCGATTAATATTTGTGTGCTGGACGTCAACTTAATGCTCCGCTCTCAATTTCCGCTGCTGAGCACCATACAGACAATTAAAGTGGAAGAGTTTTTAGACCGGCTGGATGTCTTTTTCATGCTCGTGCTCGTCATCGGCGGTTTTTTCAAAGTCAGCCTTTTTACATATGCGGTTGTCGTGGGCGTGTCCACGCTTTTTAAAGAAAAAAATCCGTCCCAGCTGGCCTTCCCGGTCGGATTGGGGGTGCTGATTCTCTCCATCAGCATCGCAAGCAATTTTTCGGAACATATGAATGAAGGCTTAAACATTGTGCCGATCTATATTCATCTTCCGTTTCAAGTGCTGTTCCCCGTTTTGCTGCTTATCATTGCCGTTATTAAGAAAAAGGTCAAAGGGACCGTCTATACAGTTTCGAAGAAATAACCCGGCCGGTGCGCCGGGTTATTTTAAAAATCATGATTTTTGTCTTAATGCATTGACAAACTTGCGTGACAATTGTACATTTTGATTTATTCTTATAAAATTACTAGGAAATATAGGTTTAATCGTGTTAATATTTTCCGAACCGTATTTCAGAATAGAAGGAGATCCATCATGACAAAGAAAAAAGAAATCAAACTCGGTGTGTTTCTCGCGGGCACCGGCCATCATGTCGCTTCTTGGAGACATCCTCAGGCACCGGCGGACGCGAGCATGAATTTGGATTATTTCAAAGAACTGGCGAAAACGGCTGAGCGGGGGAAATTGGACATGCTGTTTTTGGCGGACAGTTTATCAATAGACGGCAAATCACATCCGAATGTGCTGACGCGCTTTGAGCCGTTTACGCTTCTGTCGGCGCTCGCTCAGGTCACATCCCGCATCGGTCTGACGGCGACCGCATCTACCACATACAGCGAACCGTTCCATATCGCGAGACAATTTGCATCGCTTGACCATCTTTCCAACGGCCGCGCGGGCTGGAATGTCGTCACATCTTCGATTGAATCGACCGCGCTTAATTTCAGCGGCGAAAAGCATCTTGAGCACCATCTCAGGTATCAGCGCGCGGAAGAATTCGTTGAAGTCGTCAAAGGATTATGGGATTCGTGGGAGGAAGACGCCTTTATCCGTGACAAAGAATCAGGAGCATTTTTCGATAAAGACAAAATGCATGAATTGAACCATAAAGGAACATATTTCTCCGTGAGAGGGCCGTTAAATGTTGCCCGCACACCTCAAGGGCGCCCGGTCATTATTCAGGCCGGATCATCAGGAGACGGAAAAGCGCTGGCCGCCAAAACGGCGGAGGTCATTTTTACCGCGCAAAATCATTTGGAGTCCGCGCAGGAATTCTATCAATCTATTAAAGAACAAGCGGCTTCTTTCGGCCGTGATCCTGAAAAAATCGCGATCATGCCGGGAATTTTTCCCGTTATCGCCGATACCGAAGAAGAAGCGCAGGCAAAATATGAAGAGCTCCAAGACCTCATCATTCCGTCTGTCGGACTGAACATTCTGCAAAACTATCTGGGCGGCGTCGACCTTTCCGCCTGCCCGCTTGACGGCCCGCTGCCTGAATTGGATGCGGATGCGTCGAATGCCGTTAAAAGCCGCTTCAAGCTCGTTCAGGAGATGGCCAAACGCGATAACATGACCATCCGCGAGCTGTACAAATATGTGGCGGGTTCAAGAGGCCATCATATCTTTGTCGGAACGCCAGAACAGCTTGCCGATAAGATGGAAGAATGGGTCGGAAAACAAGCTTGTGACGGCTTCAACATCATGCCGCCGCTTTTGCCTGAAGGTCTCACTCTTTTTGTAGACAAAGTGATTCCGATTTTACAAGAACGGGGCGTGTTCAGAAAAGAGTATGAAGGAACGACGCTCAGAGAACATTTCGGACTGGAAAAACCGGCAAACCGATATGCCGACTAAAGGAGGGCTCATCATGTCAAGACAATACCGGCTCGCAACGGAGGCAGACGCTGATGAGCTGCTTTCACTGACACTGCGGGCGTATGAACCGATCCGCAAGCTCGGCATCAACTTTGCCGCTGCCACGGCGGATAAAGAACTCGTTTTGAATAACATACAAAAAAACGCCTGTTACGTTTTGGAGGAAGACGGCCGGATTCTGGCGACGATTTCTCTGCGGATGCCGTGGGGGCCTAATCCCGGGCCGTACGGTGTTCCTCATATTTGGTGGTTTGCCGTCGATCCTGAAACCGGAAAAAAAGGGACGGGCTCAGACATGCTGGAGTGGCTGGAGAATACAGTGCTCCGCGACACATTAAAAGCGCCTTTCGTGTCACTGGGCACAGCGGACAAGCATCCGTGGCTGATCGGCATGTACGAGCGAAAAGGCTACGTCCGTGCAGGCGAAAAGGATCTAGGAAAAGGGCACATCACCATTTATTTAAAAAAACAATTGCAGGATTAACATTCTAATAGGAAAAGGCGGGATTTCAATGAAGAAGAAAACATGGGCTTTGCTGCTGTCTGCCGCACTTTTGGCGGTCTTATCAGCATGCGGAAACGGAAAAGAAAGCGAAGGCGGCGATAACGTACTGCATGTAGGCGCCACGGGACAAAGCTATCCGTTCGCATATAAAGAAAACGGCAAGCTGACCGGCTTTGACGTGGATGTCATGGAAGCCGTCGCGAAAAAAATCAACATGAAACTGGACTGGAAGCTGCTTGAATTCAGCGGACTGATGGGAGAGCTCCAGACCGGCAAACTCGACACCATCTCTAACCAGGTCGCTGTCACGGACGAACGCGAGAAAACGTATAACTTCACAGAACCGTATTCGTATGCGGGCACTCAAATCGTCGTCAAAAACGATAACAAAGACATCAAATCAGTCAACGATCTAAAAGGAAAAACAGTGGCGGCCGTTCTGGGCTCAAACCACGCGAAAAACCTTGAGAGCAAGGACCCGGATAAAAAAATCAACATGAAAACGTATGAAACACAAGAAGGCACGCTGAAAGACGTGGCTTACGGACGGGTTGACGCTTATGTAAACAGCCGCAGCGTCCTGATCGCCCAGATCAAAAAGACCGGTCTGCCTCTGAAATTAGCAGGAGACCCGATTGTCTATGAAAAAGTCGCTTTCCCGTTTGCGAAAGATGCGGCTCACGATAAAATCCGCAAAAAAGTAAACAAAGCCATTGAAGACCTGCGAAAAGACGGCACGCTGAAAAAGCTGTCTGAAAAGTACTTTAAAGAAGATATCACAACAGAAGCAAAGCATTAAGAAACGGCGGTGAAAATCGAGAATGAACAGCATTGATTGGGGATTTATGTTTTCAGCTTTTCCCGCGTTAATCGAAGCCTTGCCGATCACATTACTAATGGCCGTCGCGGCCATGGTATTTGCCGTGATCGGCGGCCTTATATTAGCGCTTATCACAAAAAATCGTGTTCCTGTGCTTCACCAGCTGTCAAAGATGTATATTTCATTTTTCCGGGGCGTGCCGACGCTCGTCCAGCTTTTCTTAATTTATTACGGCCTGCCTCAGCTGTTTCCCGGAATGAGCAAGATGACGGCGTTAACTGCGGCGATTATCGGGTTAAGCCTGAAGAATGCCGCCTACTTGGCTGAAATCTTCCGCGCGGCGCTCAATTCAGTCGATGAGGGGCAGCTTGAAGCCTGTCTGTCTGTCGGAATGACAAAATCCCAGGCGTACAGACGAATCATTTTCCCGCAAGCCGTCAGAAACGCGCTTCCCGCGACGGGAAATACGTTTATCGGCCTGTTAAAAGAAACATCGCTCGCCTTTACATTAGGAGTGATGGAGATGTTCGCCCAAGGAAAAATGTACGCATCAGGCAACCTCAAATATTTTGAGACGTATTTAGCCGTCGCGGTCATGTACTGGATTCTTACGATTATTTACAGTGTGCTGCAGGATCTGCTCGAACGGGCGATCAGCAAGCCTTATCGCACATAGGAGGAGGCTCAGGATGATACAAGTCAGACATATTCGAAAAGCATTTAAAGACCTTACCGTACTTGACGGGATCGACCTTGAGATCAAAAGCGGCGAAGTCACGGCCATCATCGGCCCGTCAGGCTCGGGAAAATCAACGCTCCTCCGTTGTTTGAATCTGCTGGAGCGCCCGGATGACGGCATCATTGAAATCGGTGATGCAAAGCTGAATGCAGCGTCCTATTCGCGCAAAGACGTTCATAAGCTTCGCCAGCAGACGGCGATGGTGTTTCAGAATTACAACCTGTTCAAAAACAAAACCGCCCTGCAAAATGTGACAGAGGCGCTGATCACCGCGCAAAAGAAACCGAAAAAAGAAGCGGAACAGATCGGTATGGATCTGCTGCGGCAAGTCGGTTTAGAACACAAAGCGGACAGCTACCCGATTACGATGTCAGGCGGACAGCAGCAGCGGATCGGGATTGCGCGCGCCTTGGCCGTTGATCCTCACGCGATTTTACTGGATGAACCGACTTCGGCCCTTGACCCTGAGCTTGTAGCCGGGGTGCTCCAAGTCATCAAATCAATTGCCGAAAAACAGACAACCATGATCATCGTCACGCATGAGATGGCTTTTGCTCGTGAAGTGGCCGACAAGGTCATATTTATGGCGGACGGACGCATCATCGAACAGGGAACGCCGGAAGAGCTGTTTGACAATCCGCAGAACGAACGGACGAAAAAATTTATTAAGCAAGTGGGAGAGCACGCCGAACTTGTCTAAGAAGGGAAGAAGAAGAAATGGCAAATGAAACGTATGAATCATTAAACAAACGTTTAATCAATATCCGCCGCGACCTTCATGAACACCCTGAGCTGTCAGGCGAGGAATACGAAACGACGAATAAAATCCGCCGCTGGCTGGAGGAAGAAGGAATTACGGTTCTTGATATGCCGAAACTTCAAACCGGAGTGATCGCTGAAATCAAAGGAGACAAAAGCGGCCCCGTCATCGCCGTCAGAGCGGACATCGACGCATTGCCGATCGAAGAGAAAACAAACCTTCCGTTTGCTTCGCGCAACAGCGGCGTGATGCACGCCTGCGGCCATGATTTCCATACGGCATCTATCCTCGGCACGGCTTTTTTATTAAATGAGAGAAAGCATGAGCTGAAAGGAACGGTGCGGTTTATTTTTCAGCCCGCGGAAGAAATCGCCGCCGGAGCAAGACAGGTCATTGAAGCCGGCGCGCTTGACGGTGTATCGGCGATATTCGGCATGCATAACAAACCTGACCTCCCCGTCGGCACGGTCGGTCTGAAAGAAGGCCCGCTGATGGCGAGTGTCGACCGCTTTGAAATCACTGTTAAAGGAAAAGGCGGCCACGCCGGAATCCCTGATAACAGCATTGATCCGATTCAGGCGGCAGGACAGATCATCGGCGGCCTGCAATCAGTTGTCAGCAGAAATATCAGCTCGCTTTATAATGCCGTCGTCAGCATCACAAGAGTTCAAGGCGGCAGCTCTTGGAATGTCATCCCGGACCATGTTGAAATGGAAGGCACCGTCCGGACGTTTCAAAAAGAAGCGCGTGACGCTGTTCCGAAACATATGAAGCGGGTTGCCGAAGGAATCGCAGCCGGATTCGGGGCAGAGGCTGATTTCCGCTGGTATCCTTACCTTCCGTCAGTGATGAACGACGCCCGTTTCATACAGGCGGCGGAACAAACGGCTGAAAGCCTCGGGCTTCAAACCGTTCGGGCAGAACAGTCGCCCGGCGGGGAAGACTTCGCATTATATCAAGAAAAAATCCCCGGCTTCTTCGTCTGGATGGGAACAAACGGAACGGAAGAATGGCACCATCCCGCCTTCACACTCGACGAAAAAGCGCTCCCGGCAGCGGCTGAGTTTTTCGCCCGGCTTGCCGTCAACGTATTGGAGCAGACGGAATGAATACGGAAAATCTGACGGCCGGACTTGCTCAGGCCGTCATGTCGTCTGTGCCGGAAACATCCGCTGAAGCGATGAAAGAAGCGCGCAAAGGACTGCTTGATTTTACAGCGGCAGCTTTTGCGGGGAGACGGGATAAAGGAGTTGAAAAGCTGGTAAAACTGGCCGAAGAAGAAGGCGGGGTGCCGATAGCGCCGCTTATCGGCAGAAATCAAAAAACCACGCCGTCCCAATCCGCGCTCATTAACGGATTCATCGCACATGCGCTTGATTTTGATGATGTTCATTCTGATGTAAGAGGACATCCGAGCGCAGTCATCCTTCCGGCTTTGATTGCAGCCGCATCAGCCGGCCGTATAGACAAAAGCCGTTTTCTCGGTGCTTATGTGACGGGAATCGAAGTGATGGCGCGGCTCGGCGAGTCAGCTGGAAGGCATCATTACGAGAAAGGCTGGCATAATACAGGAACGTTAGGTGCCATTGCGGCCGCATGCGCCGTCGGATTCGCGGAGAATCTGAATCAAAACCAATTGCAGAAAGCAATCGGGTTTGCGGCTGCCCGCTCCGGAGGCATGAGAGTGCAATTCGGGACAGAAATGAAGCCGCTCCACGCCGGACTGGCCGCTCAAGCCGGGTTGTTCGCCGTAAAGCTTGCAAAGGCCGGTTTCGGCGGCTCAGTTCATGCGCTCGACGGGGAGAAAGGTTTTTTCGGACTGTACGGCGATCTTGAACGGGCAGAAACCCTCCTTGTAAGCGGGTGGGGAAAACCTTGGCGGATTGTGAGCCCGGGACTTTGGTTTAAGGTTTATCCGTTTTGTTCGGCGGCTCATCATGCGGCGGACGCCATTCTCAAGCTGAAGGCCGAACATGGTCTCACTTTCGGCCAAACGGAACGGATCGACGTGATTTATCCGCCGGGCGGTGACGCTGCATTGACAGAACGGCGTCCGAAAACAGGCGAAGCGGGAAGATTCAGCGTGGAATATGTGATCACCTTGGCTTTGCACGGTAAGGATTTTTCAGTTGAACATTTCACATCCGAGCCGATTCCGGAATCCCTTCAAAAAGGATTTGAGCGGATTCACCGCAGTTGCGATGACCAAATTCAGCCGGCTGACAACGCCGTTCCGAAGGGCCGTTTTACAATTGTACGGGTCACGGCTTCCGGCGGTCATGTCTATGAAACACGTATCGACTGTCCGAAGGGAGCGCCGGGAAACGGTCTTTCTGAAAAAGACATTGAAGACAAACTCCGGCTCGCTTTGCCGGGAGAAGAGAAAAAGGCGGAAGAATTGATCAAAGCAGCCGGACAATCAAATATGGACCGTTATTTACAGCTGATATAAATAAAAAGAGCGGGGGGATGCAGCCCTCGCTCTTTTTACGTTCACTTCTATTGAATAGGGGGATATAGGGTGCGCCCCTGTCTGCGCTGGCAGGGGCGCGGTATCAGGAAACGGCCGTGCCGTTTTCTTTGACCGTGAAACTTCCTCTTGATAAGCGGATGTTGATATCCGAAACTTTGGCAATTTGTTCGTCGTGCGTAACCATGATGATGCATTTGCCGTCTTTATGCGTCAGATCCTGAAAGAGCCGGACGATTTCCTTTGACGTATCCTCGTCGAGATTTCCCGTCGGCTCGTCCGCGCAAATCAAATCCGTGTCACAGCAGAAAGCCCGCGCAATTGAAACGCGCTGCTGCTGTCCGCCGCTTAATGTCAGCACCCGCTGACGGGCCTGCTGTTCGGTGATGCCGACTTTTTTCAGCATGCTGAGCGCGAACGCATCTTTGTTGTTCTCCTTAGAGCCGGTGATCTCCATCGCCGTTGTGACATTCTGGAGCGCTGTCATATACGGGATCAGATGATAAGATTGAAAGACGATAGAGACATATTGATTTCTGAATTTGGTTAATCCAATTTTGGAGATGTCTTTTCCGTTATAAAGGATGCTTCCCTGTTTAGGTGTGTCAAGGCCGCCCGCCAGAGACAGAAACGTTGTTTTCCCCGTTCCGGAGGCGCCGACAATTGTATAAAACTTCCCTTTTTCAAAGCTGATCGTTATATCCTGGAACAGCGGCTGTGATTTGTCTTGGTACCAGTAGCCGGTCTGTTGAAAGGTTAATAGGCTCATTATGCTGCCTCCTCTTATTCCTGCTTGGTCAGGATCGTTTTAGGGTGAAGCCGCATGACTGATACAGACGGCAGTAATGTGGCGATGACGGCAATTGCGACGCCGATCCCGCCAAGAATCAGAAGGTCATTCAGCGAGACGTTTACCTGCATTGTACTGATGACATCCGCGCCGGATGAATGCTGACCGAACATGCCGCCCCAGCCGCTTGTTTGCTGCTGTGAATCATCGGCTGAGCTGACCTGCTGGGAAAGAAGCTGATTTCCGAGCTGATTCGCCACAAGGCTGCCCGTGACGGATGCGATCCCGATGGCAATAACGGCGACAACCAGAATTTCCGTTAAGAATTGTCCGATGAGCTTCCAGCGCTTTTCGCCGATCGCCATCAAGACACCCATTTCATACTTGCGTTCCCTGATCGACATCATCACGATCAACCCGAGAATGACCGCGCCCGCGATGGATACAAGGTATACCACGTTTTTAGAAAATGACGCGACATTTTCAATCGGGCCGACCATTTGCTGATACACCTGATCATTTGTCGTCAGCGCGTAGGTTTTATCATCTATAGATGTTTTTTTCGCAGCCGCAACGAATGAGTCAATATATTTGGCATCATCCATATAATAAACGGCTGAGCTGATTTTGTTTTTGTTATCAGACCCTTTTAACGCCGCCGCGGCGGTGTAAGGCGTATAGATTTTATTGTCAGGATTTAAGAATAAAAAATGCTGTGCCTGATCGTCTCCTGATGATGTTGTTTTATAGATTCCCACAATTTTAAGCTTCGTTTTCACAGAATCATCCGCTGCTGAGGAAACGGTAATGGAGCCGCCGACCTTCAGCTTGTTTTGATCTGCCAGCGTTTCATTAATCACGGCGACTTTTGCGTCCGCATCTGTTTTTGTGATGGCGCGGCCGTCAGTGATTTTTGAGCTCCCGCCTGTGAAATCATCAAGCAATGCCGTAGAGAGCACGCCTTCGATCGAGATATCAGCTGAAATCATCTGTCTTCCGCCGCCTTGAAAACGGCCGGCGCCGGAACTGTTATCGGCTGATTCGCCTGAGCTTTTTATCGCATCAAAGCTTTCTGCATTTGCTGACGCTGTCGTGAGGAAGTTGTAATTTTTAACATGCTGTAAAGATGTAAGCTTCTTGGCATCTGAGACGGAAATCGGCGTTGATTCAAACGTCCTCTTTTCACCGTCTTTTTGCTGCTGCGCCATTTGCTTTTGGCGGTCAGCCTGGAGTGTGACGCTCCCGCCGAGCTGCTGCCTTGCCAGTTCGCTTGATTTCTTTGCCGCTGACTGGATCGTAAGACCGGACAGGACAAAAATGCAAATCACTGAAAACACAACCAGCTGCAAAAATGTTTTTCCCTTTTTTGCCTTCATGCTCCAAAAGGCTCTTTTTATAAAGTTCATGTCTGTTCCTCCGTGTGGGTGTCAGATCTTGTAAAACCGGCCTTCTTTAGCACCGGCCATCCGATATGTATATAGTAGGAGAAATGTATGAAAAAAATATGAACAAACTATTTCCGGGTGATGAAATAAAAACTAACAATTGTGAAACCCGAAAACACCCGGGTAAAATGGTGCTATTATAAGAAAAAGCGTGAAGATAAGCGGAGGAACCAATGAAGATATTAATGATAGAAGACAATATAAGCGTATGCACCATGACGGAAATGTTCTTTTTTAAAGAAGGATTTGAAGCCGAATTTGTCCATGACGGAGTGGAAGGCTATCAGCGTTTCACGAAAGAGGACTGGGATTTGGTCATTCTGGACATTATGCTTCCATCCATGGACGGAGTGACGATCTGCCGGAAAATAAGAGAGACGAGCAGTGTGCCGATTATTATGCTGACCGCAAAGGACACGGAGTCTGATCAGGTGATCGGGTTTGAAATGGGGGCGGACGACTATGTCACCAAGCCGTTCAGCCCGCTGACGCTAGTAGCGCGGATTAAAGCGGTGATCAGAAGATACCGGGCGACGGGGCAGGCCGTTAAAAGCGACGACTTGATCGAAACGGCGTGTTTTTCAATCAATAAGAAGACGCGGGAAGTGTTTCTGCACGGAAAACCTGTCGAGAATCTGACGCCGAAGGAATTCGATCTGCTCTTTTATCTCGCACAAAACCCGCGCCAGGTTTTTTCGAGAGAGCAGCTGCTTGAGCAGGTGTGGGGCTATCAATTTTACGGCGATGAACGTACGGTTGATGTTCATATTAAACGGCTGCGCAAAAAACTGTCCAGTGAGGAAAAACCGTTTTTATACACGGTGTGGGGGGTAGGATACAAATTTGATGAGGATTAAATACTTATATCAGCTGCTGTTAAGTCATGTCAGCATTTTGATTTTGGCCTTTTTCATCATCATTTCCCTGTTTTCGCACTTTGTGAAAGATTTTGCGTATCAAAATAAAGTGGATGAGCTGTCATCTTACGCCCAGCAGATCACAAGTGAGCTGAACGGCCGCGATCTTGATCTGCGCCGCCTGTATCCGTATCAGGACATGTTAAAAACGCGCGAGACCAGGTTTATTATTTTCGATGAACATCAGCGGCCTTACTTTTTTCCTGACGATATGCCGCCGCGCGAGAAGCTGAAAAGTAAAGAGTGGCACATGCTGAAGCAAGGGAAAACCGTTCAGATCAGAGCGGAGATGAACCGTTTTAATACAGAAGGTTTAGAAGTATCGCTTGTCGCAAAGCCGCTTTTTATCAACGATCAATTTAAAGGCGCGGTGCTGCTCGTGTCTCCCGTCAGAGGGGTCGAGCAGATGATCAGCCAGGTCAACCGCTATATGTTTTACGCGATCATCAGCACCCTTATCATCACGATTCTGCTGAGCTGGCTTTTATCTAAATTTCACGTCAAGCGGATTCAGACATTGCGGGATGCGACCGGAAAAGTGGCATCCGGTGATTATGATATTTCTCTTAAAAACAGCGGCGGCGATGAAATCGGCATGCTGGCGTCCGATTTCAACATCATGGCCAAAAATCTGAAGCAATCGAGAGAGCAGATTGACCGCCTTGAAAAACGGAGGCGCCAATTTATCGCCGATGTCTCCCATGAGCTGAGAACGCCTTTGACGACCATTAACGGACTTGTGGAGGGGCTTAACAGCAACACCATCCCGGAAAAAGATAAAGAGAAATGCTTCTCGCTGATCAGCGAAGAAACGAAGCGGATGCTCAGGCTCGTGAAAGAAAACCTGGATTATGAAAAAATCAGATCCCAGCAAATCAAACTGGACAAGCTCAGTCTGCCGCTCATCGAGGTGTTTGAAATTATTAAAGAGCATCTCAATCAGCAGGCGGAGGAAAAGCAAAATCAGCTGCGGATTCAAGTGGAGGACGGCGTCAAAGTATTCGCCGATTATGACAGGCTGATCCAGATTCTCGTCAACATCACGAAAAACAGCATTCAATTTACGCAAAAGGGAGACATCACGCTGCGCGGGTATGAAGGCTATAAAGAAACGGTGATTGAAATCGAAGACACCGGGATCGGCATCTCCAAAGAAGAAATTGAGCATATATGGGAGCGGTTTTATAAGGCGGACGTGTCCCGGACGAATACGGCATACGGCGAATACGGACTCGGCCTGTCCATCGTCAGGCAGCTCGTCGAAATGCACAAGGGCACGATAGATATTGACAGCGAAAAAGGAAAAGGCACGACCTTTACAATCCGCCTTCCGCTGAATACGAAAAATGAATCATCTTGAAACCGGCGGTCCCGTCTGGCCGCCGCCTGTTTTAACTCCACTCGGAAAATTGCGCTCTGCCGAAACAAAGTTTGCGTGTTTTTCGGGATGGAAAGAGACGGAAACGTGATAAAATAACTGGTAAACAGGTCTTGGATGGGGAGGGTGAAGGAATGAAGAGCGGGTTAATTCCTTCTTCAGCAGTCGGGCAGAAAATTAACGAGTGGTATCGATACATCAGAACATTCAGCGTGCCGGATGCGGAGATCTTGAAGGCCGAGATCAAACAAGAGCTTGACCATATGGAGCCTGATTCGAACTTAGTGCTTTATTATTCCCTCATGGAATTTCGCCATCAGCTGATGCTGGACTACTTGGAGCCGCTGGAAAAACTGAAGATAGAAGACCAGCCGACCCTGTCGGAAATTCTTGATAACATTGATAACAGCCAGGCCGGCCTCAAAGGGCTTCTCGATTATTACGTCAACTTTTTCAAAGGCATGTTTGAATTTGATAAAAGAGAATTTATCTCAGCGATTACATATTATAAACAAGCTGAGAAAAAACTGGCCTTCGTATCGGACCACGTGGAACGGGCGGAGTTTTATTTTAAAGTGGCCGAAGCTTATTATCATATGAAACAAACGTATTTTTCTTTGATACATATAAAAAACGCTTATGAAATTTACGTAGAGCAGGACACATATAACGTCCGGATCATTCAATGCCATTTTGTATTCGGCGTCAATTTAATGGATGAAAGGCGCTTTGAACAGGCGGCCAAACATTTTCAGCACGCTCTGCAAATGGCCGAAAAAGAACAAAAAGCGCAGCTTGTCGGGAGGGCGCTGTATAACCTCGGACTGTGCTACTACAATCAGGACCGCATCGGCGAAGCGATTCCGTACTTTGAACGGGCGGTCGATACATTTGAATCACAAAGAATCGTCAATTCTCTTCCTCAAGCATATTTTCTAATCACACTCATTTACTTTAAACTCGGAAAAAAAGAAAAAGCGTCGGAATATCACAAGCGGGGATATGAATATGCTAAAGAAACAGACGATCCCGTTTATACGGTAAAATTCGAATGGCTGCAGGCTCTGTATCAGGCGAAACCGGATGAGGAAACAATCAGCGCGTGTTTCCGTTACCTGGAAGATAAAAATTTATACGCCGATATAGAGGATTTAGCACTAGAAGCAGCTAAATATTACTATGAACAAAATTGCTTTAAAATTTCTTCTGACTATTTTCTGAAAGTCGAAGAGGCAAGGAAACAAATACAAAGGAGTGAGGGTTTGTATGAAATTGAAATCTAAATGGTTTGTTATTTGTTTAGCAGCCGCCGCGATTTTTACAGTGACAGGTGCAGGCCAGACAGATCAGGCTGAATTCCATGTAGCTGAAAGAGGAATGACGTGAGGAGAAAATAACCAGAACAAAGGAAAAGACTGCCCGAGAATGTTCTCGGCAGTCTTTTTTGCGCGGCCGGACTTGGACAGCGGCGGAAAACAAAAGAAAACGCCGCAGGTCAAAACCCGCAGCGTCCTCATATAGACGGAGTGATGTTTAGAAACCGCCAACGAAGGCAGTACCTACAATAATCAACAGGATAAATAAAACAACGATCAAAGCGAAAGAGCTGACTCCAGAATATCCTGACATGAGCTTCACCTCCATATTGTCTATACCATACAATATGTAAAAGAAGCTGCTTTGTAAGGGATATTAGTGGACAAGAGAAAAAAGAGGCGGTGTCCTATGAGAGTAAGACTCCGGCGAAAAATTCATCATACAGTGCCCGCACCGCGTGTTTTTCCTGTTCTTCTTTCACTCCGAACATCATGCTGACTTCCGATGACCCTTGATTAATCATCTCGATGTTGACGCCGGCTTCCGACAGTGCTTTGGATGCCCTGGCGGTTGTGCCGACATTATGGCGCATCGCTTCCCCGACGACCATAATCAGCGCCAGATTGTGCCTGACTGTGACTTCATCTGCTTGAAGTTCCTGCTTCAGACGGGTGACGAGCCTGTGTTCCAGTTCTGAGTCCATCTGATTGTGCCGAAGGATGATCGTGATGTCGTCAATGCCGGATGGAACGTGTTCATACGTCAATCCTTCTTCCTCCAAAATGTGAAGGGCTTTGCGGCCGAAACCGATTTCCCGGTTCATTAAATATTTGCTTATGTAAATGCTGCAAAAGCCCGTGTCGCTTGCGATGCCGATGACTGGCCCGTTCGTATTGTCACGGCTGCTGACGACGCGTGTTCCTTTCGCATCCGGATTATTCGTATTCTTAATCTGAACGGGGATGCCGGCCCGAAATGCGGGAATCAGCGCTTCATCATGAAAAACGGAAAATCCGGCATAGGAGAGCTCACGCATTTCCCGATACGTCAGTTCGTTAATTTCTTTCGGATGCCGCACGATTGACGGGTTGACGGAATAGACGGCGTCCACATCAGTAAAGTTTTCGTACAGGTCGGCTTTTAAGCCGCTGGCGAGAATGGAGCCGGTAATATCAGAACCGCTCCGGGAAAACGTCACAATCTCATGCTCCTTCGTGTAACCGAAAAATCCCGGAAAAATGATCAAGCCTTCACGGTTTCTCAGACGGTACAAATGACCATAAGACTCGGGGAGCACCTGCGCGCTTCCGGGTTCATTCGTCACAAACAGCCCCGCTTCTTTCGGACTTACGTATTCCGCTTTCACGCCCTGCCGTCGGAAGTAGGCTGCGATCAGCTTCGCGTTGTTGTCCTCGCCGCTCGCCTTCACCGCATCCATATATTGTTCGGGATTGGTTTTACAGCTGTTTAAAAGAGCGAATAGGTCACTGCGGATTCTTTCTATAATAGAGAAATCCAGGTTCAGCTCACGCGCGATGGCGGCGTACCGTTCAATGACCGTTTCGGCAAGCTCGGGCGCTGCACCTTTTTGCAAATAATGCTCCGCACAGCGGATTAACAGATCCGTCACCTTTGTATCGTCCGAGAAGCGTTTTCCCGGTGCCGATACGACGACGGCTTTCCGCGCGGGATCAGCCGTCACGATTTGAAACACTTTCTCAAGCTGGGCTCCTGACGCAAGAGAGCTGCCTCCGAATTTTACAACTTTCATGATTTACATCCCCTAATATTTAAATTTTCTCACAAATTTAATTTTTATTATCTCTCTTTCAAACATGTAAATCAAGGATTTTTTCTACGTGGGGAGAACATTTGTATTTTCATGGAGGAATTTTGCCGCTGTTTGTCAGATTTGTTTCCCTCAAGCGTGTCATCATGTGCAAAAAATGATAAGCAGCCAAATGTAGGTTATAGAAAATCCTGCAAATTCTTGATAGACTGATTGTAAGACAATTTAGTGTACGGCCCGCGGATGACCGCTTTTGAAAGCAAAACTGTATTGACTGCGCTTGGAAAGATGATAAGATTATAATTGTCGTTGATAATGATAATCATTACGAGTGGGATATATGGGAGTTGTTTGGCAATCAGTCATACCGTTTGTGATGGGTGCAGGGAGGCAGCATGAAGCTACGTTACTTACTTTTGCTACTGGCGGTTTTGGCGTGTACTTCTATATTTATCGGTGTAGAAGATTTGTCGCCGCTGGATATTTTTCATTTAAATAAAGAACAGGCAGGTACATTGTTTGACAGCCGGCTGCCGCGTTTGGTGAGCATTATCATCGCCGGCATGAGCCTGAGCATCTGCGGATTAATCATGCAGCAGATCAGCCGGAATAAATTTGTATCGCCGACGACTGCGGGAACGATGGACTGGGCAAGGCTCGGAATTTTGATTTCATTAATGCTTTTTACGTCAGCGAGTCCGCTTGTGAAAATGTCTATCGCTTTCGTTTTCGCGTTGGCGGGGAATTTCCTTTTCATGAAAATCCTCGAGAGAATCAAGTTCAATGATGCGATTTTTATTCCTCTCGTCGGTTTAATGCTTGGGAATATTGTCAGCTCAATCGCCACGTTTATCGCATATAAATACGATCTGATCCAAAACCTGTCATCATGGCTGCAGGGAGATTTCTCACTGGTCGTCAAAGGCCGGTATGAGCTTTTATATCTGAGTATCCCGCTGGTGATCATCGCTTATGTGTATGCGGATAAATTTACGGTGGCGGGAATGGGAGAGAGCTTTTCCGTCAATCTCGGCCTGAAATACAAACGCGTCGTTAATATCGGTCTGATTATCGTGTCGCTCATCGCTTCACTGGTGATCCTGACCGTCGGGATGCTGCCGTTTCTCGGTTTGATCATTCCCAATATGGTGTCGATTTACAAAGGGGACAACCTGAGGAGCAGCCTGCCTCACACCGCTCTGCTGGGCGCTGTTTTTGTGCTGTTTTGCGACATTTTGGGAAGAGTGATTATCTTCCCGTACGAAATTTCCATCGGCCTGATGGTCGGTGTTATCGGCAGCGGCATCTTCCTGTATATGCTGTTAAGGAGAAAAGCATATGAGTCATAATAAAAAAATTACGCTGCTGGCGGCGCTCGCCATGATATGTATCGGATTCTTCCTGTTCTACGGACTGGGCAATTGGGAATACTCCCTGCCGAGACGATGCTTCAAAGTGCTTGCCATGATGCTCACCGGAGGAGCGATCGCGTTTTCGACGGTCATCTTCCAGACGATTACAAATAACCGCATACTGACACCGGGCATTTTAGGCCTCGATTCCCTGTATATGCTCATTCAGACCGTCATCGTGTTCCTGTTCGGTTCAATGAATATCGTCATGATGAACAAAAATCTTAATTTCGTCATCTCCGTCGGGCTGATGGTGCTCTTGTCACTCGTTTTGTATCAGCTCATGTTTAAAGGCGAGGGGCGGAACGTGTTTTTCCTTCTGCTTGTCGGCGTCGTGTTCGGCACGCTGTTCAACAGTCTGTCATCCTTTATGCAGATGCTGATTGATCCGAATGAGTTCCAGGTTGTTCAGGACAAAATGTTTGCCAGCTTTAACAATATCAACACCGATCTTTTATGGTTTGCCGGTGCTGTCTTTCTTCTGACGGGCATTTATGTCTGGCGGTTCACGCGGTTTTTTGACGTGCTGTCGCTCGGCAGGGAGCACGCCGTCAACCTGGGGATTGATTACGATAAGCTTGTGAAACAGATGCTCATTGTCGTCGCCATTCTTGTGTCTGTCTCTACGGCTCTTGTCGGACCGATTATGTTTTTAGGACTGCTTGTCGTCAATCTGGCGAGAGAGTTTTTAAAAACCTACAGGCACACGTATTTAATCGCAGGTTCTGTCCTGATCAGCATCGTCGCGCTCGTCGGGGGCCAGTTCGTCGTGGAGAAAGTGTTCACGTTTTCCACGACGCTGAGCGTCATCATTAATTTTGCCGGCGGGATTTATTTTATCTATCTGCTGTTAAAGGAGAATAAATCATGGTAGAGGTCAAAAATGTAAGCAAACAATACGGAGGGAAAACCGTCCTTGAGAAAACGTCTCTATCCATTCAAAAGGGCAGGCTCACCTCATTTATCGGTCCGAACGGCGCGGGAAAAAGCACGCTGCTGTCTATCATGAGCCGGCTGATTAAGACGGATTCCGGGGAAATCACGGTCGACGGGCAAGAGATCGGGGCCTGTAAAAGCAACGATCTGGCAAAAAAAATCAGCATCCTGAAGCAGACGAACCAAATCAATATCAGGCTGACGATTAAAGACCTGGTCAGCTTCGGCAGATTTCCGTATTCCCAGGGGAAACTGACGGATGAAGATTGGGTGCATATCAACCAGGCACTCAGTTATATGAAGCTGGATGACTTAAAGGATAAATATCTCGATCAGCTCAGCGGGGGCCAGTGCCAGAGGGCGTTTATCGCGATGATCATCGCTCAGGATACGGACTATATTTTTCTCGATGAGCCGCTGAACAATTTAGATATGAAGCATTCCGTTGAAATGATGAAGCTGTTGAAGCGGCTTGTGGAAGACTTCGGAAAAACGGTCGTCGTAGTGATTCACGATATCAACTTCGCATCCGTATATTCAGACCATATCGTCGCACTGAAAAACGGCCGGATCGTCAAAGAAGGGCCTGCGGAGGAGATCATTGAAACCTCCGTGCTTGAAGATATTTATGATATGACCATCCCGATTCAAGAGATTGACAGTCAGCGGATCGGTGTGTACTTTTCTTAAAAACCAGATGAGGTGAAAATTATGAAAAAATTCGCGCTGCTATTCATCGCGCTCGTTACGATTTTTGTTGTTTCTGCATGCGGAAACGGGGACAAAACATCAGGCAAATCAAAAGAAACAATCACAATCAAAGATGACCTGAACAAAGAAGGCGTCAAAGTGCCGAAGAATCCGAAAAAAGTCGTCGTATTCAACTTCGGAATGCTGGACACGATGGATGAACTCGGTTTACAGGATCATGTGGCGGGACTTCCGAAACAAAACCTTCCAAAATACTTATCTTCATATAAAAGTGATAAATACGCCAATACAGGCGGTTTAAAAGAACCGGATTTTGAAAAAGTCGCGGATATTGATCCGGATTTAATCATTATCGCCCACAGACAATCTGATTCTTTTAAAGAGTTCTCAAAAATCGCGCCGACGATTTATCTTGATGATGACTATACAAACTACGTTGACAGATTCAAGCACAACACCGAAGTGATCGGCAAAATCTTTAACAAAGAAAATGAAGTGAAAGATAAGCTTGCGAAAATTGACAAATCCATTGCGGATCTGAAGAAAAAGACAAGCAGCACGGATAAAAACGGGTTAGTGGTGATGGCGAACGACGGCAAAATCAGCGCGTTCGGATCTAAATCAAGATACGGCTTCATTCATGATGTGTTCGGCGTCAAACCGGCTGACAAAAACATCGAAGCCTCATTGCACGGACAAAGCATTTCCTATGAATATATCGCCAAAACAAACCCTGATTACATGTTTGTCGTTGACCGCGGAACAGCGATCGGCACAAAATCTTCAACAAAACAAGTGGTTGAAAATGATTATGTAAAATCGGTGAAAGCCGTGAAGAACAACCATGTTGTCTACCTTGATTCAGCTACATGGTATTTATCAGGAGGCGGCCTGGAATCCATGGCGCAAATGGTGAAAGAAGTTAAAGACGGAATCGAGAAGTAAAAAAAGAACCCGGTCACATACGTGATCGGGTTCTTTTTGGTTTACCGCGTAACGGCCTGCTGCTGCTCGGGCTGACGCGGTTTTTTCTTCAATATAAAAGATAGGAGGAAGCCGGCCAGCGCGATGCAGGCGGCTACGACAAATGCCGCATTCATGCCGTGCAGGGCGGCGTTTGCCGGAGTTGTCGCATTTGCGTGCGCGGCCTGGCTGCTCATCACGGAAACTAGCAGCGCCGTACCGATAGAACCGCCGACTTGGCGGACGGTATTGTTCATGGCTGTGCCGTGCGGAATTAAGTGGCGCGGCAGGGCGTTGATACCCGCTGTCGTCACCGGCATCATAATCATGGCTGTTCCCAAAAGCCGCGCGGTATAAACGACGACAATCCAAATGAGAGACGTCGAGTCCGTCAGATTCATAAACGGCAGGGACGTGAGCAGGATGATGAAGAATCCGGTCATCGCAAGGCCCTTTCCGCCGATTTTGTCAAACACCCGGCCGATAAACGGAGACATCATCCCCATCACAATCGCGCCCGGCAAAAGCATTAATCCGGTATCAAACGCGGATACGCCCCGGACTTTTTGCGTGTAAAGCGGGAGAATGGTTTCCGTTCCGATCAGCAGCGCGAAAACAAGCGTTCCGAGCAGGGTGGTCAGGCTGAAAATCCCGAAAGAAAACACGCGGAATTCCAGCATCGGTTTTTTGAGCTTCATCTGTCTTGCGATAAAGAAAATCAGCGCGACCGCTCCGACAAGCAGCGAAGTCAGCACTTCAGCACTGGCCCACCCTGATGAACCGGCGCTTGAGAAGCCGTAAAGCAGACCGCCGAATCCGAGGGTCGATAAGACCACGGATAAAATATCAATCTGTGTTTCTCGTAATGTCGTGACGTTTTTCATCAGAATAATCGCTAAAAGCAAATCGATGACTGCGATCGGGAAGATGATATAAAACAAAGACCGCCAAGAGAATGCTTCGACCGCCCATCCGGAAAGCGTCGGGCCGATCGCCGGCGCGAACGAAATAACCAAGCCGACCATACCCATGGCGCGGCCGCGCTTTTCCATCGGGAAAATCGTGAGAAATACCGTCTGCATGAGCGGCAGCATAATTCCGGCACCGGCCGCCTGGATAATCCGGGCCGTCAAGAGCACCGGAAAGTTCGGTGCGAATGCGCCGACAATGGTGCCCGCCGTGAAAATACTCATGGCGGAAATCAAGAGGGTGCGGCTTGTGAATTTCTCTATTAAAAACGCGGTAATCGGAATCAAAATCCCGTTCGTCAGCATAAACGATGTTGTCAGCCATTGCGCTTTGTTGGCGTCTATATTGAAGTCATTCATAATGTGCGGCAGCGCCGTGATGAGCAGTGTCTGGTTCAAAATGGCGACGAACGCTCCCGCCAAAAGAATCCCGACAATGACAGAGCGGTTGTATGGTGCAGTTTCAATACTCTTATTCAAGCTGATTCCTTCTTTCTTTATAGTTTGAGCAATGTTTTAACGGCTGCAAGCGGCTGGTGCAGCGGTCCGGCCTGCTCCAAATAACCGATGAGCGCTTTGATGAGAAAATCCCGCGGCTGTTTGTCCGCTGATTCTTTCTCCAGCATAGCCGCCGCGGAAGCGAGTCCTGCGGCGTCATATTTTTCCTCCGGAAGGGCTGAGACCGCTTCTTTCAGTTCCTTCAGGCTTTCAGCCAGCAATACGGTTTTGTCTTTCGGCTCAAATGAGGAAGCGGAGGCGATATAAAGGTCAATCATCTCCTGAGGCAATGCGGTTTCGGTTGTCCTGTTTTCGACGATGAGATTGAGATGGCGGATGATAAACTCCGTGAGCGGCTCCAGGGCGAGCGGTTCTTTTTCCAGCTTAATCAGCGTGATGCATTCTCTCAGGAGCCCCTGCAGGACGATCACCAGCTCCCATACATAAGGAATAATGTCTTCGCCGTACGTCTGAATCAGTGAATCGCGATGCCAGCAGATAAAGGTGGAGCGGGCCCTGTGAATATGCCGTTTTACCCGCTCATTAATGGAAGAGGGGCTTCCGTACATCAGCATATTAAAAAACTGCTGATTGCGCCTGAAGCCTTCAAGCTCAGCCATCAGTTTTTTGGCAAACCGTTCCTCAGGGGAGAGGCTTGTTTCTTCATTCAATAATGAAGCGGCGGCTACCATCTGTTTCTGGTTAAAGTCGAGCAGCTCCAACAGCAGGTCTTCCTTTGATTCAAACAGCTTATATAAAGATGCTTTGGAGACTTTGCACTCCTCTGCGATCGCCTGCATCGAAACCGACGAAAAGCTTTTCCTGGAAAAAAGCTTTCTTGCCGCCAGCAGAATATCCGTTTTCTTATCATTCATAAGCCCAGATTCCTTCTTTCGTCACAATAGAAAACCCATCGGTTCACAGAAAACCAATGAGTATATGATGAAAATATTAACAAAAATTTTTACACAGTGTCAACGCTTTTGTTTGAGAAATAGAAAAAACCTGCCGGAGTGTTCCGGCAGGCTGATCCGCTTATTTATCCGTCTTAAACCCTTGTTTTTCAAGCATTTCACGAATGTGAGGATAATAAAGCTGCTTATAGTAGGAGGTGATGCCTTGTGACCAGTTTCTCGTTTCCTGTCCGTCGGTGCGTTTTTTCATGTATTCGGACATCTGCTTGTCATAGGCCTCGATATGTGTTCTTAAATCTTCTTCTTGATACGTTTCATGATGCAGAACGGCTGCTTGCGGCAGACGAGGTTTTTTCGCGGAGCGGTCTGCCGGATGGCCGATGACGAGACCGGAAACCGGGAAAACGTATTTCGGAAGTTTCAGCAATTCAATGAGTTCGTCCGGCTTGCCGCGCACGGCGCCGATCGGCACAGTGCCGAGTCCCATTGATTCAGCCGCAGCCGTTGCCGTACCCAGCGCAATCCCGACATCTACGGCTCCGACTAAGACGGACTCTAAACCGTTCGTGATCTCAAGCGGTGTATCATTATACTCTTCAAGCGCAATTTTGGCGCGGTTAAAATCAGCGCAGAATAAAAGGAAAACCGGCGCTTGCTCAATCCACGGCTGGCCGCCAGCCAATTCGGATATTTTTTTCTTCCGCTCCTTATCTTTCACCGCAATAACGGTAAATTGCTGGCCGTTAATGGAAGTCGGCGCTGCCTGAGCGGCTTGGATGATAAGATCCAGCTGTTCATCCGATACAGGTTCATCTGTGTAGCTGCGGATGGAACGGTGGTCTGTTAATAATTGAAGGACTTCGTTCATGTCATTCATCCTTTCGTTACTCTGACAGTTCTGTGCGGACGACGTCAAGCGGCGCACTCAGCACTTCTTTTGCTTTTGCCACGAATCCTTGGAAATGGTCAGTTGCGTTGTGGAATTTCATCGCTTCTTCATCTTTCCATTGCTCAAGCATAACGAATGTATTTTCCTCACCGACTTTTTCGAAAAGATCGTATTGCACATTTCCTTCTTCCGCGCGTGAATGCTGAACAAGTGATTGTGCTTCTCCTAAAAATTCCTCGCGTTTATCCGCTTTTACTTTCATGTAAGCCTGTAAGACGATCATTGTTATTCCTCCTGATTGGGTTTATTTGTTATAGTTCGAATATCATCGAACTAACTGTAACATGTTTCGCTGCGAATGGTAAAGGAAAAACCCTCACCGCCTAAATTGTCACCCGCCGATGATCTGTGTTACATTTGACTCATGAACATTCCAAACCATCCTGAAACCGAACGCTTACAGCTGACAAAGGTTCTTCATGCTCTGAGTGATCCGCTCCGCTTAGAGCTGGTCAAACAATTGGCGGAAACAACAGAAAAAACGTGCGGAACCTGCGCTGATGTCCGGGTCGCTAAATCAACGCTGTCCCATCACTTCAAAGTGCTGCGGGAAGCGGGGGTCGCCCAAGTACGTATAGACGGGAAGCACCGTTATTATTCCCTGCGCAAAGATGATTTACAAGCGGCGTTTCCCGGCCTGCTGGAGGCGATTTTGCAGACAGAGCCGGACCGCTGGTAAATAAGTCCCCGAATTCCGGGGGTTTTTTTATGCGCCGAAAACCGCCCGGTAAAGCCTGAGGACGCCTTCTTGAATATCGCTCTCCTTCAGGCGGGCGAACCCCAGAATGAGCTGCGGCTTATTTGAATCGCCTCCCGCTTTCAGACGGAACCGGCTCATCGCAAACAGATCGAGCTGTTCTGCATCCGCCCGTGCCAAAATCTCTTTTTCTGAACAGGCGCAGTCAAACTCAGTGACAAAATGAAGCCCCGCATTGGCGCCCTTTACACTGATTCTTCCTCCGAATGTTTCTTCCAAAGCCGAAATGAGGCATTCCCGCATGTTCTTATAATGCTGCTTCATCTTTTTAATATGTTTCTGATATTCACCTGATTCGATAAATTCTTTCAGCGCCAGCTGGGCAAGCGTGCTGCACGTATGCAGGTCATACGTTCTCTCTTTGAACGTCCGCAAAAGCCCGGGCGGCAGAACCATATAGCTGATGCGCAGACCTGGGAAAAGGGATTTTGAAAAGGTCCCCATGTAGATGACATTTTGAAACCGGTCAAGGCTTTGAAGCGCCGGTATCGTATCGGCGTCATATTTAAATTCACTGTCATAATCATCTTCAATGATGAAGCGGCCGTTCTGTTCGGCGGCCCAGTTTAAAAGCTGAATCCGCCGGGAAGCGGGCATGATCACGCCTGAGGGGAATTGATGGGAAGGCGTGGTGATCAATACAGAGGGCCGGCGTTTTTCGATTTCGTCCATGGACATGCCTTTTTCATCAAGGCTGATCGTCGCAACCTTTTTCCCGAGGTTTTGCAGCAGCCGGTACATTCTCATATATCCCGGATTCTCCATGGCGTACAGCGCGTCTTTTGGCATCAGTTCCGTCAGCAGCTGCACTAGCATTTGCGTGCCCGCCCCGAGCACGATTTGTTCCGGGCGGCATGTAACGCCCCTTGTCAGAGAAATAAGCCGCGAAATTGTTGCCCTCACTTCATATAAGCCTTGCGGATGGACGAGTTCACCGAGCGTATGAAATGAATGGGCGGCTGCTTTCTGCTCACAGCGGAACCAGCTTTTCAGGGGAAAATGCGCCGTATCCACGCTCATATGAGAAAACGAAATCCAGCCGCTTTTATCCGTCTCCCGCTCTTTTAAATCTTCAGGCAATGAGAGCGAAGGCGTTTCTTCATGATCAAACGTTTCAATTTCCTCCACGAAAAAGCCTTTTCTTTCAACCGCATATAAATAACCTTCCGAAAGCAGCTGCTGATAAGCTGAATTCACTGAATTTACGCTGACCTTCAGCGTCTCGGCAAGCTCCCGTTTAGACGGCACCTTTGTATGAGGCATCAGGCTGCGCTTTAAAACGGCCGCTTTTATGTGCTGATAGATCTGCTGATAGATATAATCCGCCGTTTCCGAATGATCAATGGAAATCGTCAGCATCCAGACCATGCCCCTTTCTGATACCATGGATAAATTGATTTTGGTACTTTTCATCATACCAAAAAGAAGTCAGAATGATAAGAAAACAATGCAGGGGGATGGAATCTATGAGTCGAACAGCATCATCGGAAGTGACAACTGCCCAGTGGCAGCAAAAACGGGATCAATTCGTTTCCAAGGGGGTCGGCAACGGAAACCGCAGCATGGCGGTAAAAGGGGAAGGGGCGCTTTTGTACGATTTGGACGGCAGTCGATTCATTGATTTTGCCGGAGCGATCGGAACGCTGAATGTCGGCCATTCCCATCCGAAAGTGGTGGAGGCCGTGAAGAAACAGGCGGAGGATCTGATTCACCCGGGATTTAACGTCATGATGTATCCGTCTTATATTGAGCTGGCCGAAAAACTTTGCGCCCTTGCGCCGGGAGATCATGCGAAAAAAGCGATTTTTCTCAATTCGGGGGCGGAAGCGGTGGAAAACGCCGTGAAAATCGCCAGAAAATATACGAAGCGCCAGGCTGTCGTGTCATTTACAAGAGGGTTCCACGGCCGCACGAACATGACGATGAGCATGACGAGCAAGGTGAAGCCTTATAAATTCGGTTTCGGCCCGTTTGCCTCAGAGGTGTATCAGGCGCCGTTTCCTTATTATTATCAAAAGCCGGCCGGCATGAGCGACGAGCAGTATGACGACTTTATCATCAGCGCTTTTGAGGATTTCTTTATCGCCGCAGTTGCACCGGAAACCGTCGCCTGTGTCGTCATGGAGCCGGTTCAGGGAGAGGGCGGCTTCATCATTCCGTCAAAACGTTTCGTGCAGCACGTCGCCGCTTTTTGTAAAAAACACGGCATCGTTTTTGTAGCGGATGAGATTCAGACCGGTTTTGCCAGAACGGGAACGTATTTTGCGATTGAACATTTCGGGGCCGTTCCTGATTTGATCACCGTTTCCAAATCACTTGCGGCCGGATTGCCGCTGAGCGGCGTCATCGGCCGGGCGGAAATGCTTGATGCCGCCGCGCCAGGGGAACTCGGGGGCACATATGCGGGAAGCCCGCTCGGCTGTGCGGCTGCGCTTGCGGTCTTGGATATTATTGAAGAAGAAGGGCTGAATCAGCGTTCCGAGGAGATCGGCCGGATCATCGAGCATCAAGCGCTCGAGTGGAAAAAAGAGCATACCTGCATCGGAGAAGTGCGCAGACTCGGCGCGATGGCGGCCATCGAAATTGTCAAAGATCCGGACACGCGGGAACCGGACAAAGCAAAAGCCGCGGCGATCGCCAAAACGGCGAACGAGAACGGACTGCTGCTGCTGACGGCCGGCATTAACGGCAACATTATCAGATTCCTGACGCCGCTTGTCGTGACGGATGAGCAGCTCAAAGAAGGCCTTTCCATTATCGAAGCAGCTCTGTGAGTTCAATTATTGGAATGCCGGCGGATGTGTCTGCTATCATGAAAGTGTGAGATACATCAACTAGCATTCAATGGCTTTACTATAGCAGAGAAAGGAATGTTCAATATGCCAGAACAATTAACAGTGTACAACCCGGCAACGGGAGAGGCGATCGAAAGCATCCCCCAGCAGACGGCCGAAGATGTTGAAAAAGCGATTGAACGTTCACATCAAGCGTTTCAATCATGGTCCAAAACATCAGCGGGAGAACGTGCCTCACTGCTGAGAAAATGGTATGAGCTGATTGTTGAAAATAAAGAAGAACTTGCGGAATTAATTACGAAAGAAAACGGCAAACCGTACGAAGAAGCGGTCGGAGAAGTTTTATACGGCGCCGGCTATATTGAATGGTTCGCCGAAGAAGCAAAACGGATTTACGGCAGAACAGTACCTGCGCCGACAACGGGCAAACGGATTGTCGTCACCCGTCAGGCGGTCGGCCCGGTAGCCGCGATCACGCCGTGGAATTTCCCGAATGCGATGATTACAAGAAAAGCCGCGCCCGCTTTGGCGGCAGGCTGTACGTTCATCATCAAACCGGCGGAGGATACGCCGCTTTCCGCTTACGCCCTTGCGCGTCTCGCATATGAAGCGGGAATTCCGAAGGACGTGCTGCAAGTGGTGATCGGTGACGGAGCGGAAATCGGAAACGTCTTCACCAGCAGCCCGAAAATCCGCAAAATTACCTTTACCGGCTCAACGCCTGTCGGCAAAATCCTGATGAAAAACAGCGCCGACACCGTAAAACATATGTCAATGGAGCTTGGCGGACATGCGCCGCTGATCGTGGATGAAGACGCTGATCTTGATCTGGCGGTAGCCCAAACAATGGCCTCTAAATTCAGAAATGCCGGCCAAACCTGCGTCTGTGCGAACCGGCTGATCGTACACGAATCCGTAAAAGACGAGTTTGCGAAAAAACTGAGTGAAGAAGCTGCGAAACTCAAAGTCGGAAACGGTCTTGAAAAAGGCGTAAACGTCGGCCCTGTCATCAACAAAAAAGGCTTCGATAAAATCGTCGGCCAAATTAATGACGCCGTGGAAAAAGGCGCAAAAGTGCTGACGGGCGGAACGTATGACCAAAACGATGAAAAAGGATGCTATTTCGTGACACCGACCGTGCTGTCAAATGTAGATACATCCATGAACATCATGCATGAAGAAACATTCGGCCCGGTTGCGCCGATCGTTACGTTCTCAGATATTGATGAAGCGATCAAGCTTGCGAACGATACGCCGTTCGGGCTTGCGGCTTATTTCTTCACAGAAAACTACCGCCGCGGCATCTATATTTCTGAACAGCTTGAATACGGCATCATCGGCTGGAATGACGGCGGTCCGTCCGCGGTTCAAGCGCCGTTCGGAGGAATGAAAGAAAGCGGCATCGGCCGTGAAGGCGGTACGGAAGGCATTGAGCCGTACCTGGAAACCAAATACATGTCTATCGGACTTTAATGAGCCGAAAAGTAAGCCCCGCTTCTAAGCGGGGCTGTTTTTATTGAGCAGTCTGCCGGTGAATATCGCCGGCAGGCTTTTTTGATCTTGCGGGAATAATCGGTTCGATTCCAGACAAAATAACAGCAAATACGATTGAAAGAAGGTCGCCATCATGGATATATTACTGGCTCTTCTCCCGGCTTTATTTTGGGGGAGCATCGTGTTATTTAACGTCAAATTAGGCGGCGGGCCTTACAGCCAGACGCTGGGAACGACAATCGGGGCGCTCATCGTTTCGTTTGTGTTGTATCTGTTTGTCCACCCGGTGCTGTCTGGGCGCATTTTTATTGTCGGCATCATCTCGGGGCTTTTTTGGTCGCTCGGCCAAAGCAATCAGCTTAAAAGCATACAGCTGATGGGCGTTTCAAAAACGATGCCGATATCAACGGGAATGCAGCTCGTCTCGACTTCTTTGTTCGGTGTGATCGTATTCAAAGAATGGTCAACCCCGATCGCGATTACGCTGGGTATTCTCGCCCTTATTTTTATCATCATCGGGATTGTGCTCACATCTTTAGAAGATAAAAAGGGGCGGGCGGACGGAGAACCGGGAAACTTAAAAAAAGGCATTGTCATCCTGCTGATCTCCACGCTCGGTTATTTGGTCTATGTCGTTGTGGCCCGGCTGTTCGGCGTATCCGGATGGTCAGCGCTCCTGCCGCAGGCGATCGGGATGGTCATCGGCGGACTGCTCCTGACGTACAAGCATAAACCGTTTAATAAGTACGCCCTCAAGAACATTCTGCCGGGAATCATCTGGGCGCTCGGGAATATGTTTCTGTTCATCTCACAGCCGCGCGTCGGAGTTGCGACAAGTTTTTCCCTCTCTCAAATGGGGATCGTCATCAGCACGCTCGGCGGAATCTTCATTCTCCGTGAGAGCAAAACGAAGCGTCAGCTGGTCGCCATTGCCATCGGGATTATCCTGATCATTGTGGCCGCGGTATTCTTAGGCGTTGCGAAATCAAATTCATAACAAATGCAGGAGGTTTGAACATGTACACGGATTTAAAAGGAAAAGTCGTTGCCATTACGGGAGCTTCATCAGGATTAGGAAAAGCGATGGCGATCCGCTTCGGACAGGAGCAGGCGAAAGTCGTGGTTAACTACTATAGTAATGAAAAAGACGCCCAAACCGTTAAAGAAGAGATTCAAAAAGCGGGAGGCGAAGCGGTCATCATTCAAGGCGACGTCACAAAAGAAGAAGATGTCAAAAACATCGTGCAGACCGCGGTGAAGGAATTCGGCACATTGGATGTCATGATCAATAACGCCGGTATGGAAAATCCGGTTCAGTCGCATGAAATGCCGCTCAAAGACTGGAACAAAGTCATTAATACCAATCTGACCGGCGCTTTCTTAGGAAGCCGCGAAGCCATTAAATATTACGTAGAGAATGATATTCAAGGAAACGTCATTAACATGTCAAGCGTACATGAAATGATTCCATGGCCTCTGTTTGTTCACTACGCGGCGAGTAAAGGCGGCATCAAATTGATGACGGAAACGCTGGCGCTGGAGTACGCGCCGAAGCGCATCCGTGTCAACAACATCGGGCCGGGAGCCATCAATACGCCGATCAACGCGGAAAAATTTGCGGATCCCGTTCAGAAAAAAGATGTGGAAAGCATGATTCCGATGGGATATATCGGTGAGCCGGAAGAAATCGCGGCTGTCGCCGTCTGGCTTGCTTCAAAGGAATCAAGCTACGTAACCGGCATTACGCTGTTTGCTGACGGGGGAATGACCAAATATCCGTCATTCCAGGCAGGCCGCGGATAAGAAAAAAAGCGATCGCAGGCTCTTTAGAGCCGGATCGCTTTTTGCTTACGCGCGTTTTTTCTTTACAAGCGCCGCGATGGAAAGGATAATCGCCGCAGCTGACAGAACGATGGCTGCAATATCAAGCGCTGATACGCCGGATTTGCTTTCTACGTTTGACTGTTCAGCTCCGTGCGCATCCGTCACGCTGGCCGATTTCGTGATTTTCGTAATCGAGTGAGGCGTGTCGGCTTTCTCATCACCCGTCCATTCTACAATGCTGCCGTCTTTGTAATATTGGTAAGCGTCCCAAGCGGCATCTCCGCTCTTTTCAGGATTTTTCGCAACGAACGTGAACTGCTGGAATTGGCCGGGCTGAATGCCGCCGTCTTTTGCTTCCCAAGTGACGGAGACCGCTTTGTCATCATGTTTGGATACGGATGTTTTCCAGCCCGGAATCGGCTGATACTGCTGAAATTCAACGCCGGCGGGCATTTTCAGCACGACTTTCGTTGTCGGCTCATTCTTTTCCACAGGCACTTTCATCGTGTAGGTTTCCCAGGAACCGGCCGCGGATTCCGCGGGTTTGACTGAGACGTGGGCGCTTGCTGTCGCCGTAAAACCGACGAGTGACAGGGTCACGGCGGATATGAATAATAAAGCCTTTTTTTTCAACATGAGATACACTCCTTAGTTTGTCGTTGAGAATATTTGGTTGATTTCATTAAAATCGTTTGTCAGCCCGTGGACTTTGATCTTCCAGTTTCCCTTTTCGGTGATGGACAGGTTGGCGGCTTCGAATGTGCCTTCCTTCGTCTTCTTCAAATCAAAGGTGCTTTCATGCTGTTTGCCGCTGAAGCCCGTCTGGTAAACAGTGACCGTAAATTGCTGAATGTCTTTTACCAAGCTGCCGTTGTGATCGGTGACAATGACTTGAAATTCATTTTTACCCGGCTGGTTCGGCGTAATGTGCAAGGACAGGGTTTCCCCGTTTCCGATCGTTTCTGAGCCGTTAAAAGGCAATGGCGCAGGCGGCGGCGGGCTGGGCAGGCTTGTGAAGACGGCGGTTGTAAATAATACCGCGATGCCTAGTGCCCATTCGGCCTTTATCGTTGCGCTGATGCTCCTTTTTCTGCTGAACTTCGTCATCCATACGTGAACGGCGCCGAGCACAAGCATGATAACAAACAGTCCGATTTTCAAAAGGAGCGTCTTACCGTAAGCGGTGTGAAAGAGTGAATCAAACGTGCGGATAATGAAAAATCCGTTCAGCACACCTGAAAATAACAGCACACCGACAGAGGCGAACGCCCAAGGAGAAAACCGTCTGACCGTTTCCCAAGCGATGGTTTTATCGGGTTTTCTCCACTCTGATGAAAGCAGCAGCACAAGCGCGGCGATACCGCCCATCCATACAGACGCGGCCGATAAATGGAGAAAGTCCATCGCGATGCCGACCGCTTTTTCGTCGATAACCGCCGCATGCCCGGCGAATGCTTTTGCCAAAAGCGAAGCGAAGAAGAACAACAGCGGCGCCGTCCAGTACGCAAATGACCGGAATGCTTTCTTCTTCAACAGCGGGATCATGGACAGGGCGAGCAGGATAAATAAGCTGATCTGGATCATCCAGACGTACCCGCCTGCCGTTTTCAGAAGCGTTTCTTTTACATAGTCCGGCTGGAACGCGGCGCTCCAAGCGCCGCCCGCGTTTTCTTTCGTCTGGATCGGGAGCTGGCAGATAAGCGCGAGCCCCGTTACACATAAAGAAATCACGAGCAGCTTTACAGTTCGTTTTGCTTTTGATGAATCTTTATTATTTCTGTACCAAAACAGATGGAAAAAAGCCGTGCCGATAAACAGGGAGAGAGCGGTGTACAAAATACCGCGGTCGATGGCCGCTTCGGGATGAAGCGCCGCTTGCGATGATGTCTGCTCCTGAAGTTCTCCGCCGGCTTTTCCGATACTGAAAGGGATGACGCCGGATACCGGATGTCCGTCGGCCGATACCGCGTTCCATTCCGCTCTGTAAATATCATGCGGCAGATTTTTTTTCAATGCCGCGGTCATGATGCGGGCATCATTTTTTTGAATCACTGTTTTGCCCGCGTCGACCCGTTCGCCGGATGAATTATAGACCTTAATGGAGTGGAAGCCTTCTTCAATCTGTTCATTAAACTCAATTTCAATCTGCTTCGGCGCTTGTTTTAATTCACTGTTCTCACCCGGATTTGAGTTTGTGATGTAGGCGTGGGCGAAGCTTGTTTTCGGAATCAAAACAAGGAACAGCAAAAAGATGAGCCAGCGTTTGTTCTGTCTCATGGATGATGACACCGCCTTCCGGTTGGTTGTTGTTATGTCTTGCTGCAGGTGCATCCCTTCTGCCTGTCGTGTAAGATGATGTCCGCCGCCTCGTCAAAGGTGCAAATGATCCCGCCGAATCCTTTTTGAAACCGTTCTGCGTAATCAAGCGTTGAGAAGGGAATCGCCTGAGGTCGGCAGCAGTGAAGGTCAATATCGGCATGGACTAAAAAGTATGCGGAAGCGGCCGTCAGCGTCGTCTGGAGAAGAAAATCTTTACAAATGACGTGGGACACTTCTTCCTTTTTATCCTCATACCGCAAAATCGCGCAATGAATGCAGCACATCTGCTCAACGGCTTGTGAAACGGTAATAAGCTGAACAGAATACGAATGCTGAATCGGCCGCAGGCAATAGCCGCATTGATTGGCGCTTCGTTCTGAAACGGGAGGGAGCGTAATGCCGCCGGGTGTCCGGATAATCCGGTTTGCATCCGCCAGCTGATTGACGTCTCTGTACACGGTCATCTCGGAGACGCCGAATCTCTCGCTTATGTCAGAGATTTTCAGCGCGCCCTCTTCTTTCAGCCATTCAAGCAAGGTTTGCTGTCTGTGAATCGGAAGCAATTCTGCATCCTCCTTTTTATGATGTGAATGAGTGATGAACCTCCCTCTAAGAGTAGATGTTTTCACAAATGCACACAAGAGCCTGATGATAAAATATGTGAAAAAATGTTGAACAATCACAAATGTAAAAGACGTAGTCAGACTCTGTTATAATAGAAGAGTTGAATGGAGGAATAAACATGAAAGAAACGACCTGCCCGAACTGCGGCAAGCCGATTACAGGCGACATGGTCAGATCATCCATGATCCCGTGCCAGTTTCAGTGCGGGCATTGCCATGTGAAATTGCGTGAATATAAAGTATCAGCTCCGATTATGGCTGCGGCCATTGCGATCACGGTGCTTTTGATTTATCTTGTGCAGATGGCCAGAACCGCCGTCATGCCGATGTTTCCGGCAGCGCGGTATGTGCCGGCCGCCATTTTCGCGCTCGTATGTGCGTATCCGGTGTTTATTGTCAGTGAGCGGCTCATTGCCAAACTCGTCGTCACAAAAGGACACATTATATACAGAAAGCGGTAAGACACCTTTGATGAGGTGTCTTTTTTTTGTTAAGGAGTTGTCACAGTCTCTGTGCCAAACTCCTCTTTACTTTTCATTGAATGGGGATTGTAAGCGTTTTATGATGAAGACACAGGGGAGAGAGAAACCCCGTGTCTTATTTATTTTCATCTGAAGGCAAGCAAACAGGGAGGGAATGAACATGCAGCAAGAACAGCAAGCTGGCATGAAAGTGAAGATACAGCGGTTCGGCAGTTATTTAAGCGGTATGATCATGCCGAATATCGGCGCATTTATCGCATGGGGAATTATCACCGCGCTGTTTATTCCTGCGGGATGGTTTCCGAATCCGCAGCTGAATACATTGGTAAGCCCGATGATTACGTATCTACTGCCGCTTTTAATCGCATATACGGGCGGAAAAATGATTTACGATCACCGCGGGGGAGTCGTCGGAGCGACGGCCGCCATCGGAGTCATTGTCGGAGCGGACATTCCGATGTTCTTAGGGGCAATGATTATGGGGCCTTTGGGCGGTTATCTCATTAAACAATTAGACCGTGTGTTTAAAGATAAAGTCAGACAGGGTTTTGAAATGCTGATCAACAACTTCACGGCGGGAATTATCGGAGCTGTGCTGACGATTATCGCATTTTATGCGATCGGCCCGGTCGTCCTGTCTCTTAACAAATTGCTGGCGGCAGGTGTGGAAGTCATTGTCCACGCGAATTTGCTGCCGATTGCAAGCGTTTTCGTAGAACCGGCGAAAGTTCTGTTCCTGAATAACGCGATCAACCACGGCATTTTAAGTCCGATCGGAATCGAGCAGGCCGCCAAAGCGGGTAAATCCATTCTGTTCTTAGTGGAAGCGAACCCCGGGCCGGGACTCGGTATTTTACTGGCATATATGTTCTTTGGGAAAGGCTCTTCAAGATCGACGGCTCCGGGAGCGGCGATCATTCATTTCTTCGGGGGGATTCATGAAATCTATTTCCCTTACATTTTAATGAAACCGATGCTGATCCTCGCGGCGATCGCCGGGGGAGCGAGCGGACTGCTTACATTCTCGATCTTTAACGCGGGTCTTGTCGCCGCATCATCTCCGGGAAGCATCATCGCCATTTTGGCGCTGACGCCGAAAGGAAGCTATCTCGGCGTGCTGGCGGGCGTCATCGTTGCCGCGGCCGTATCGTTTATCGTCTCGGCGCTTATTCTGAAATCGTCTAAAGCGGGCGAAGAAGATTTGACAGCCGCGGCGGAAAAAATGCAGGAAATGAAAGGCAGGAAAAGCGAAGCTGCGGCCGCGTTGGCGGACAAAGAGGAAGAGCCGGAAAACAGCGCCGCTGATATTTCCGCCGACCAAGTCAGCCGCATTATCTTCGCGTGTGACGCGGGTATGGGATCGAGCGCAATGGGCGCCTCCATTTTAAGAAACAAAGTGAAAAAAGCAGACCTGGATATTGATGTGACAAATACGTCGATCAATAATCTTCCGAATGACGCGGATATCGTCATTACGCATAAGGACCTGACTGACCGCGCGAAAGCGAAGCTGCCGCAGGCGGTGCACATTTCGGTTGATAATTTCTTGAACAGCCCGAAATACGATGAACTGATTGAAAAGCTTAAAAACTAATCAACAGAAAGAGGGATCTTCATCATGGAAGTATTGGCTAAAGCGAACATCAAACTGAACCAGACGGTGAACTCAAAAGAGGATGCCATCCGCCTCGCGGGACAGACATTGATTGATAACGGCTACGTGAAGAACGGCTATGTGGAAAAAATGTTCGAACGTGAAGAAACATCATCCACGTTTATGGGGAATTTCATCGCGATCCCGCACGGCACGGAAGATGCGAAGGATGAGGTGCTTCATTCAGGCATTTCCGTCATCCAGATTCCGGACGGTGTGGAATACGGTGAAGGCAATACGGCAAAGGTCGTTTTCGGTATCGCCGGAAAAAACAATGAACACTTAGACATCCTGTCAAACATCGCCATCATCTGCTCAGAGGAAGAAAACATCGAACGGCTGATCAGTGCAAAGACGGAAGAAGAACTGGCCGCTATTTTCAGCGAGGTGAACTGACATGATTGCCCTTCATTTCGGAGCGGGAAACATCGGGCGGGGCTTTATCGGCGCCCTGCTCCATCATTCCGGCTATGAGGTAGTTTTCGCTGATGTGAATGAAACGATGGTCAGCCTTCTCAATGAAAAGAAGGAATATACCGTGGAGCTTGCCGACGGCGGCCGGCAGACAGAAATCATCGGCCCCGTTTCAGCCATCAACAGCGCGGTGCAAGAACAAGAGCTGTACAGGCTGATCAATGAAGCGGCGATCATTACGACGGCGGTGGGCCCGAACGTTCTCAGACTCATCGCCCCGTCCATCGCGGAAGGGCTGAAGCGCAGAACGTCCTCTGAGCCTCTCAATATCATTGCCTGTGAAAATATGATCGGCGGCAGCAGTTTTCTGAAAAAAGCAGTTTTCGGACATTTGACGGAAGCGGAGCGGGAACTCGTGAACCGGACGGTCGGCTTCCCGGATTCTGCGGTGGATCGGATCGTGCCGATTCAGCACCATGAAGATCCGCTGAAAGTATCTGTAGAACCGTTTTTTGAATGGGTCATAGACAGAACCGGCTTTGCCGGCGGCCAGCCGGTACTGGAAGGCGCGTTGTTTACGGATGATCTTACACCTTTCATCGAGAGAAAGCTGTTTACCGTCAATACCGGTCATGCCGTTACGGCGTACGTCGGCTATCAGCGCGGATTAAAAACCGTCAAAGAGGCCATCGGCCATCCGGAAATCCGGCGTGTCGTGTACGATGCACTTTCAGAAACGGGCGAGTACTTAGTGAAAGCGTACGGCTTTAAGCAAGCCGAACACGAGCAGTACATGAAGAAAATCATCGGCCGCTTTGAAAATGAATACATCACGGATGATGTGACGAGGGTTGCCAGATCACCGCTCAGAAAACTCGGAGCGAATGACAGATTAGTAGGGCCGGCCAAAAAAATAAAAGAACCGAACGCGCTGGCAGAAGGCATCGCCGCCGCCCTGCGCTTTGACTATCAGGATGATCCGGAAGCAGTTGAGCTGCAAAAGCTTATCGCGGAAAAAGGCACGAGCGGCGTTCTTCAAGACATTTGCGGTATTCAGCCGCATGAGCCGCTGCACGGCATCGTGCTCAAAAAGCTCAATCAATAAAAATGAACCCGCGTCGGGGGACGCGGGTTTTTTCTTGCGTTATAATGAGAGAGAAGGGAGGCTGCGTGATGAATCAGAAGCTATTGCCCCATCGTTTTCCGTTTCTTTTGATGGACGGCACGACGAACAGTGAAGCCGGAAAATGGGCGGCTGCTTACAAAAACATCAGTGAAAATGACTGGTTTATAACTGAATCCCAAAGAGAGATGCCATTTTCGCTCGTCGTTGAAGCAATGGCCCAAACGGCGGCTTGCGCGGGAATTACCGGCGGTGACGGCCTCGGTCTCTTATCCGCGGTGAAGAAAGCGGAAAGGTTAGGTGCCGCTTTGCCGGGAGACCGTCTGGATCTTTTTTTTGAGGTCACGCGAATCAGACGCGGTTTTGTGTTCGGCCGGGCGAAAGCGTCCGTTGCCGGGAAGCCTGTGGCGGAAGCTGAGCTCAGCATATTTATCCAGCCATCGTAAAAAAAGCCGCCTCCAGCGGCGGCTTTCGGACAAGCCTGTTATTTTGTATCATAATCTCTTTCACTTTGTGAATTGTCCCTTTGGTCATGTTTGTGTTTTTCGTCATTGGCGTTTTCCTTCAGCTCTTCCAGCGGAATCGGATCGGTTAAATCATGATGTTCAGGATTTTCATTCGGTTTGTTCTTTTGTTTTCTTTCTTTCATCCTCCATCACCTCAATATTTCTTTTCCTCAACGTTCTCCCCGCCAAACGCAGGAAGCGGTTTTTTGTTCCTGTGGGTCATATGTATTAAAATAGAGACGACTACATTATAAAAAGTGAGGTACATATATGCCGATACAAAGAGAAGACGCAGATATTAAACTGATCGCGATTGATATGGACGGAACCCTGCTCAATGACGAGCAGCTCATCCCGGAGGAAAACCGGCGGGCGATCAAGGAAGCGGAGGCGAAAGGAATTCACGTCGTCATCAGCACAGGACGCACGCTGATGACCTGCCGCGAACTGGCTGAGTCTCTCGAGCTGTCATCCTTTTTAATCACGGCAAACGGCAGCGAAATCTGGGATTCCGACTTTGAGCTGGTTGAGCGCAAGCTTCTTCATACCGATCATATTCAAAAATTATGGGATCTGAGGAATAAGCACAACACGAATTTCTGGGCCTCTACCGTCGATAGAGTGTGGAGAGGGGAATTCCCGGAAACGATTACGGATCATCAGTGGCTCAAGTTCGGATTCGAAATCGAGGATGACGAAGTGCGGAATGAGGTGCTGAAAGAGCTCAAGGAATACAAGGAGCTCGAGATCACAAACTCCAGTCCGATCAACATCGAAGTCAATGCCCTCGGTATCAACAAAGCGGCTGCGCTGGCGAAGGTATCGGAAAAACTCGGCTTCACGATGGAAAATGTGATGGCCATGGGTGACAGTCTGAATGACATTGCCATGATTGAAAAAGCGGGTGTCGGCGTCGCCATGGGGAATGCGCAGGACATTGTGAAAGAAACAGCTGACTGGGTGACTGATGTCAACACGGAAAACGGGGTCGCCAAAGCGATCCGCCACTGGGTGTTATAATAGAAAAAAGAGAGAGTCTCAGTATGAGGCTCTCTTTTTTTGTTTTGTCAGATTTGTGACTAGGTCCATGGTAGGTTTTCTGACAAAAGGATGTTCAAACCTGTCAGAAATAAATATAATGAAGAGAAATCCAACAATTCGGAATAGTCATTCCGAATAGCGGAATGATAATCATATAAAACGTTTACAATACAGGAGGGGTCTTATGTTTCAGATTGACATCAATTGTGATTTAGGAGAGAGTTTCGGTGCTTATAAAATCGGGCTGGATGAAGAGATTTTGGATTATGTGACATCTGCAAACATCGCCTGCGGCTTTCATGCGGGTGATCCCAGCGTGATGCGCAAAACGGTTGCGCTTGCGGCGGAAAAAGGCGTGAAAATCGGCGCTCATCCCGGGCTGTTCGATCTGCAGGGATTCGGGCGGCGGCAGATCGCGATTACACCCGAGGAAGCGTATGATCTGACGCTGTACCAAATCGGCGCGCTGTCAGGGTTTTTAAAAGCAGAAGGTGTCGAGATGCAGCATGTGAAGCCGCACGGCGCTTTATATAATATGGCCGCCGTCAATCCCGGCCTGTCAGAAGCCATCGCTCAGGCGGTCTGTCATTTTGATCCCGGGCTTATTCTTTTCGGGCTTTCCGGAAGCGAGCTGATTAAAGCGGGAGATCGAATCGGACTGAGGACGGCAAGCGAAGTGTTTGCGGACCGCACCTATCAGGAAGACGGCACGCTGACGCCGCGTTCAGAGCCGGATGCGCTGATTCAGGATGACAAAAAAGCGGTCGGTCAAGTGATTCAAATGGTGAAAGACAGCACGGTGACATCACGTAAGGGACAAGCTGTAAGCCTGAAAGCGGACACGGTCTGCATTCACGGAGACGGAGCCCACGCCCTCACATTCGCAAAAACAATCAAAAAAGAATTAAAAGCGGCAGACATTCAAATCAGCGCACTTTCAAAAGACTGAGCAGCAGAGGGAGGAAGACAGCATGGAGCAAAAGAAAAAAACAGCCGGAAAGGCTTCCGGCAAATGGTCGCTTCTTTTAGGCGCGACATTTTTGATGGCGACATCATCAATCGGGCCCGGCTTTCTGACGCAAACGGCCACGTTTACCAATACATTGGCGGCAAGCTTCGGCTTTATCATTTTAATTTCTATTATTTTGGACATTTTCGCGCAAACCAATGTATGGCGGATTATCGCGGTTTCCGGAAAGCGCGGCCAAGAGATTGCCAATATGGTGCTTCCGGGCGCCGGTTATGCCATTGCTTTTCTGGTCGTGCTCGGCGGACTTGCGTTTAATATCGGAAACATCGGCGGCGCGGGTCTCGGTCTTCAAGTATTATTCGGGATCAAACCGGAGATCGGCGCTTTAATCAGCGCAGCGGTCGCGGTGCTGATTTTTGTCATAAAGGAAGCCGGAAAAGTCATGGACCGTTTTATGCAGATCGCCGGAATCGTCATGATCGTATTGACTGTGTATGTTGCCGTAACGACGGCTCCGCCGGTCGGACACGCCGTTGTGAAAACTTTTATGCCTGATCATATCAGTGTGCTGGCGATCGTGACGCTTGTCGGCGGCACGGTCGGCGGATACATTACATTTGCCGGCGGCCACCGTTTGCTTGATTCAGGCATCCAAGGGAAGGAAGTCCTCCCTCAGGTTACGAAAAGCTCCATCACAGGCGTTCTGATTACATCGATTATGCGGATTGCCCTGTTTCTCGCCGTGCTCGGCGTCGTCTCAAAGGGCCTGAGCATTGATCCTGATAATCCGGCGGCTTCTGTATTCCGGCTTGCGGCGGGAAATGTAGGCTATAAAATTTTCGGCGTCATCATGTGGTCTGCCGCTATCACGTCTGTCATCGGCGCCGCCTATACATCGGTATCATTTTTCAAATCATTTTCAACAAAAATCGAAAAGCACTCACATGGCGTCATTATCGGTTTTATCATCGTATCCACTCTTATTTTTGTTACGATCGGCCAGCCTGCCAAAATTCTGGTCGCGGTCGGTTCGCTTAACGGCTTAATTCTGCCGCTTGCATTAGCGATGATACTGTTGGGCGCTTATAAGAAAAAAATCGTCGGCGATTACAAGCATCCGGTCTGGCTCACGATTGCAGGGGCGATCGTAGTGGTTGTCATGGCGGTTATGGGCATCTATACATTATTCACGCAGATGCCGCAGCTATGGAGCTGATGATATGAAAAACCATATGAGTGACATGAGCCCCGAAGAAGTCAGACAGCTGATCAGGAAGGGGCAGATGACCGGGCCGACGGCGGGGATGGCCGCTTCTTACGCACAAGCCAATCTCGTCGTTTTGCAAAAGGATCTTGCCTTTGATTTTCTCTTATTCTGCCAGCGCAATCAAAAGCCTTGTCCGGTGCTTGATGTGACGGATGCGGGTTCACCCGTTCCGGCAATAGCTGCGCCGGGAGCTGATATCCGGACGGACTTTCCGAAATACAGGATTTATCGGCATGGCGTGCTTACTGAAGAGGTAACGGATATTACGCCGTATTGGAAGGATGATTATGTCGGGTTTTTAATCGGCTGCAGTTTTTCATTCGAGCAGGCCCTTATTAATCAGCACATTCCAATCAGGCACATCGATGAGGGTGTGAATGTCCCCATGTATAAAACAGACATTGACTGTGTTCCCGCCGGCCCGTTTTCTGGAAAGATGGTCGTCAGCATGAGACCGATTCCGGAAAGGCTTGCAGTCCGCGCGGCGCAGGTCACGTCACGTTTTCCCGCCGTGCACGGCGCCCCCGTCCGCATCGGAAATCCGCAAAGCATCGGTATCAGCGATTTGCATCAGCCGGATTTCGGAGATGCCGTAACGGTGCGGGAAGGCGAAGTTCCCGTATTCTGGGCTTGCGGCGTTACGCCCCAGGCGGTGATCATGGAAGCAAAGCCTGACATCGTAATAACACATTCACCGGGGCACATGCTGATCACCGATATACGAAATGAATCGCTTGCTGTCCTGTAAGTGAGAAAGAATACAACGAGGTGATGACAATGATGCAGTATAGCGGAAATACAGCGCTTGATATACAGCCGTACGGTGATTCCGCCGTTATCATCCGCTTTGGCGGGCACATCAGCGAAGAGGTCAACAGCTGGGTGCATGCGGCGGCAGCCTGTATGGAAGAACGGCCGTTTCCGGGCTTCGTTGAATGTATTCCGGCATTCACAAGCTTAACGATCTTTTATGATGTGTATGCCGTCTCAAACATAAAAAAAGGCGTCTCTCCTTTTGCCCTGGTCAAGAAAGAAGTGACAGAACGTCTCAGCCATATAATGACCGGCCGCAAAGAAGAGCGCCGGGTGATGGAAATCCCCGTTTGCTACGGCGGTGATTTCGGTCCCGATTTAGAAGAGGTCGCTGAGATGAACGATCTGACCCCGGAAGACGTCATCCGCATTCATACTGAAGGCGAATATCTCGTTTATATGCTCGGATTTGCGCCGGGATTTCCGTTTTTAGGAGGAATGTCTGAGCGGATCAGAGCGCCGAGAAAGGCGTCGCCAAGGCCGTCCATCCCGGCCGGTTCAGTAGGAATCGCGGGAATGCAGACCGGTGTGTATCCGATATCCACTCCCGGCGGCTGGCAGCTGATCGGCAGCACCCCGCTCCGTCTTTTCAGGCCGGAAGAACATCCGCCGAGTCTTTTGAGAGCGGGCGATACGGTGAAATTCGTCCGGATCACGGCAGAGGAGTACAGCCGCATCAAGGAGGGAGCCGAATGAGTATGAAAGTGGTAAAGCCCGGTCTCTTGACGACGGTTCAGGACACGGGGCGGACGGGATATCAGAAATACGGTGTGCTGGGAAGCGGCGCAATGGATACGATCTCACTGCGCATCGCCAATCTTCTTGCCGGAAATCAAGAAAAAGAGGCGGGACTGGAAATTACGCTCATGGGGCCCGGGCCTTCCTTTGAATTTTCAGAACCTGCGGTTATTGCCGTCACGGGAGCTGATTTCGCCCTTCATATTAATGGGGAGCCCGCCCCTCTATGGAAACCGGTTTTGATAAAGGAAAACAGCGTCGTCTCATTCGGGCCGTGCAAGATGGGGAGCCGCGCTTATCTCGCCGTCGCGGGGGGATTTGACGTGCCCGCCGTCATGGAAAGCAAAAGCACGTATGTCAGAGCGGGGATCGGCGGTTTTTGCGGAAGAGCGCTGCAAAAAGATGATGAGCTGCCGCTCGGCCGTATGACGCCATGTTCGGAATCAATCGCGTACCGTCTGAGCGATTCTTTCGGACAGCATGGTTTCTCAGCGCCTGATTGGTCTGTCAGCAGCAGAGGATTTCTGCCGCTGAAAAAAAATCCGGTCATACGAGTGCTTGAAGGCGCTCAATTTCACGCTTTTACAGAAGAAGCAAAATTGCGTTTTCATCAAGAGTCATATACGGTCACGCCTCAATCCGACCGAATGGGCTACCGGCTGAAGGGCGCTCCGCTTGAATTGCGGGAGCCGCTGGAGATGGTATCTGAGGCCGTGACGTTCGGAACAGTGCAGGTGCCGCCGGACGGCAATCCGATTATTCTGCTGGCTGACAGACAGACGACGGGGGGCTATCCGCGGATGGCGCATATCATATCCGCTGATCTTCCTCTCGTCGCCCAAACGATGCCGGGGGAACATATCACGTTCCGGGCCGTTTCTCTGGAGGAAGCGGAAATGCTGCTTTTAGAGAAGGAACAGCAGCTGAAGGAGCTGAAAGCAAGGCTCAAAATGGAATGGCTGATCTGACAAAGGGGCTAAAGATCATGGAAAACAAAAACAAAACCGTCATCAAATCAATGGAACTGCTTCATTTATTTCTGACTGAACCGAGCCTGAGCTTAAATGAGCTGGTTTCTCTATCGGAAATGCCGAAGACCTCGGTTCACCGGATGGCAAGCTCGCTGGAGGAAACGGGATTTCTCACCCGGGCAGCGGACGGCCGTTATCAGCTTGGTCTGATCTTTTTACAATTCGGCCAGCTCGTCTCTGAACGTCTGGACATCAGGAAAATAGCCAAACCGATTATGGAAGAGCTGTGCGGCGAAGTGGATGAGGCCGTTCAGCTGATCATGAGGGACGGAGATGAAGCCATTTACGTCGAAAAAATTGAAGGCACTCAAACCGTCCGCCTGTATACGGCAATCGGCCGCCGGTCGCCGCTGTACGCGGGAGCGTGCGCCAGAAGCATTCTATCGTTTCTGCCAAAAGAGGAGATTGACACATACATTCAGAAGACAAAGCTTGCCGCAATCGCCTCAGGCACGATGACGGATCGGGCTGAACTGCTCCACTCCATTGAAAGATCCTTACAATCAGGTTATACGATCAGCTATTCGGAATTAGAAGATTACACGGCGGCGATCGGGGCGCCGATTTTCAATCACGAAGGTAAGGTGGCTGCCGGAATCAGCATCGCCGGCTTCGAAGCCCGTTTTTCAGAGGACAGGCTGCCGTATTTAACCGAAAAGGTCAAAACCGCCGCACAGCATATTTCTGAGAAATTGGGTTATTGACCGAGCCAATTTTTCTTCACTCGCGTACATTACAATATCGATAGTAACGAGTGGAGGAAAGTAAATGGGACTTGTTTATACGGCGCTGGGGGATTCTTTGACGACGGGGAGGGGATCCGGGCCGTTTTCCGCCGGTTTTGTCCAGCGGTTCGGGCGTATGATGGCAGAAGATTTACAGACAAGAACTGACGTATCCATCTTTGCCAAATCAGGCCTTGAGACGGGAGAAATTCTCGGGCTTATGTCCTTGCCGTACATTCAGAGGCGGATTCAGGCTGCTGATATGATTACGATTACAGGCTGCGGCAACGATTTGATCGATTCGGTTCAGGCATATCAGCAAACATCGGACGCTTCGGTGTTCACCAGCGTGTCCAGTCACTGCCATGAGAACTTTGAAAAGATGATTGCCAAGATCGCTGCCTTAAAAGGGCCGCACCCGTCTCCTTATGAGATCCGCGTCTTCAATTTATACAATCCTTTCCCGGGCATCTCCATTGCAGAAAAATGGATATCCTCTTATAATGCGCACCTCAGCACACTCGCATCGGCGCCGCACGTCAAAATTGCGGACGTCCACAGCGCTTTCAAAGGAAAAATGAATGAATATCTCTCTCATGACCGCGTACACCCCAACAGCAAGGGGTACGAAGTCATGGCATGCGTCCTGCGGGGGCTCGGATACGGAAGCCTCGCCCGCTCATAACCGCGCGCTCCTTTTTATCGGGAGCGCGCTTTTCGTGCTCCTTAAAACAAACTTAAAATTGTCCGACTTTCGTTCTATCCGCGCAAAAAATACGCTAGAATAATGGGGGATAAAGACAGAAATAGAATTGTGTTCAAAAAATGATAACAGAAAGGATGGATTGCTTTGCTGCGCGCCTTAAAACTGTCACTCGCGATGCTGATTATTATACTTGCGGCCGCCGCATTTACGTATGCGGAACATACCTCTGTCATACAGCCGGTTATGCTCGTGTTTCTCGGTGCGGTCATGTTCATTCAGGGGCTGGAGGAAAAACGGAAAGAAAACGACGGTTCCGGGAAATTCAATATCTATACCGCCGTTTTTGTATGGTCGATCTCCTTAATCGGTTTTACGCTTCACGCGATTTGAGTCTGATAGATCCTGAAAATGCTCCACAACGGGAAATGGTGAATAAAAACGGTGCAGTAAGGCTTTCCATTCCTGATATTCCGGCGATCCGCGAAAGCCTTTTGTATGATCTTCCAATGTCTCCCATTCCACAAGCAGCAAATATTTATGCGTCTTTTCCATACATTTGGACAAGGAATGGGACAGATAACCTTTCATGCCCGCGATAATCGGCTCCGCCCGGCGGAATGCCTCTTCGAATTCCCCCTCAAGACCTTCTTTTACATACAGCATGGCTGCTTCTCTGATCATCTGAAATTCCCCCTTTTTTTAATAGATACATTGTATAAGAATATTGCCCGTGACGGCAGGAAAAACAAAAAAATTTTAAACAATATGAGAAAAAAATCCTTGCCAGCCTGATTTGGTTTAGGAGAAAATAACAGTTGGAAGGCAGGGGAATAGACAGTGAAAAAAGGGTTATACCTATTACTTTTACTCGCAGGAATCATAGGTTTGATCGGCTGCTCGAAAACGGAATCGGCCGAAGACAGAATGAAAGATTTCGTAAAAGACTGGAACGGCGGTCATTACGATAAGATGTACCAAAGCCTCACCCAGGATGAAAAGAAAAAACGATCCAAAAAGGATTTTGTAAAGCGATATGAAACCATTTATGAACAAGCAGGGGTCAAAAATCTGAAAGTCACTGCCGAGAAACAGGACGAAGACGACAAGAAAAAAGATGACCTCCAGCACATCGATTATAAAGTCAGCATGGATACAAAAGCAGGGAAGGTCGCTTTTGAAAACACGGCCGTCCTGAAAAAAGAAAAAACAGACGATGGAGAATCATGGAACATCGACTGGAATCCTTCTTTTATTTTCAAACAGCTTTCCGATGACAAAACCGTGCAGATCGCAAATGAAGAACCGAAGCGCGGACAAATTTACGACAAAGACGGAAAAGGTCTCGCCGTGAATACCGAGGTGCCGGAAATCGGCATTATCCCTGGAAAACTCGGCAAGGATAAAGACAGCGTGATCAAAAAACTGTCTGAAAAACTGGACCTTTCTGAAGACGATATCAAAAGCAAACTGAACCAGGGCTGGGTAAAAGACGACTCCTATGTCCCGCTTCAAAAAATCAGACCGGATGATGAAAGCAAGGTCAAAAGCCTGCTCGCATTAGACGGCGTGACGAAAACGAAAGTCAGCTCCCGCTACTATCCGTACGGCGAAAAAGCGGCCCATCTGACCGGTTATATTAAAACCATCACAGCGGAGCAGCTGAAAAAAGCGAAAGACGGCCAATACAGCGATACTTCCAAAATCGGCATCGCCGGCCTTGAGAATGTATATGAAGACAAGCTGCGCGGCACGACCGGCTGGAAAATTTACGTCCCGCAAACAGGTGAGGTCATTGCTGAAAAGAAAGCCGAAAGCGGGCAGGATATTCATGTAACGATTGACATGAAAACGCAGACGAAGCTGTATGATTCTATGAAAGATGACAGCGGAGCGGCAGTCGCCCTCGAACCGCAAACGGGAGAGACACTCGCGCTCGTCAGCGCACCGTCTTATGACCCGAATGGCTTTCTTTTCGGCTGGAGCGGAAAAGAGTGGAAAAAGCTGAATGAAGATAAAAACAATCCGTTTTCAGCGAAATTCAACAAACTTTATGCGCCGGGATCAACGATTAAACCGATTGCCGCGGCAGTCGGCCTGACAAACGGCACATTGAAAGCGTCAGAAAAGAAAAAAATCACCGGAAAAGAGTGGCAGAAAGATTCGAGCTGGGGCGGTTACCATGTCACACGCGTATCAGAGCGCCTGAATGAAGTGGATCTCGAAAACGCGCTGATCACATCAGACAACATCTACTTTGCGCAAAATGCCATAGATGCCGGAGCGGACGCGTTTACAAAAGGATTAAAAACATTTGGCTTTGATGAAGAGATTCCGTACCAATTTCCGATTGAAAAGTCTTCAATCGCTAACGGCAAGCTTGATTCCGAGATCCTTCTCGGAGATACGGGCTACGGCCAGGGGCAGATGCTGATGTCTCCGCTGCACTTAGCGGCTGACTATACCGCATTTGTAACAGACGGAAATCTCGTCAAACCGACATTGATCAAAGACGGAGAAAAAACACCGCAAATCTGGCATAAGCAAGTGGTATCGAAAGCCAATGCCGAAGAAATCACAAAAGGGCTGAGAGGCGTCGTTGAAGATCCGCGCGGCTCTGCATATCAGCCGGCCGTAAGCGGCATTACCGTAGCCGGGAAAACCGGTACAGCCGAGCTGAAAACGTCTAAAGAAGATAAAGACGGCAAAGAAAACGGCTGGTTTGTCGGTTACGATTATAAAAAGAAAGACCTCTTGATCGCGATGATGATTCAAGACGTCAAAAAACGCGGCGGAAGCCATTACGTCGTTGAAAAAGCGAAAAAGCAGTTTCAGAATCATTAAATGACGATTTTTGCGGGCTGAAAGGAAAATCGGCCGCCGAAGCAGAATGAAACAGCATGGGCAATTCCTGAAAACAGAGATACAAGAGGCTCTAAGAAAAAGGGGGATCTCACATGCAGCGCATTCAATTGGCTGAAGACCTGGAATTTTCAAGAGTGATACACGGGCTTTGGCGTCTGAACGAATGGAATGTTTCAGACGGAGAGCTGCTGAATTTGATTGAATGGTGTATCAGCCAAGGCATCACCACCTTCGACCATGCCGATATATACGGCGGTTATACGTGTGAAAAGCTCTTCGGCGGCGCTTTGTCCCTTTCGCCTTCAATAAGGGAGCGAATCGAAATCGTCACAAAATGCGGGATTGTCATTGAATCACCGGAACGGCCCGGAAACAAGTCGCATCATTATAATACGTCGAAGTCTCACATTTTAGCGTCGGCGGAGGAGTCGCTCTTGAATCTGAATACGGATTATCTGGATGTGCTGCTCATTCACAGACCGGACCCGCTTATGGACCCGGAGGCGGTGGCTGAAGCGTTTCATGCGCTGAAAAGCTCGGGAAAGGTCAGATATTTCGGGGTGTCGAACTTTAAAGCGCACCAGTACAGAATGCTCGAATCCTATTTGGATGATCCGCTCATCACAAACCAAATTGAAATCTCGGCGTACGAGCTGGAAAATATTCATGACGGCACGCTGGATTTCTGTCAGGAAAAACGCATTCCGCCGATGGCGTGGTCACCGCTTGCGGGCGGGAGCGTCTTTACCGGACAATCAGATAAGGACGTCCGTATCCGTGCCGCGCTTCGTTCCGTACAGGAAGAAATCGGCGCCGCTTCCATTGACGAAGTCATGTACGCATGGCTGTTCACCCACCCGGCAGACATCATGCCGATTGTCGGCAGCGGAAAAGAGAACCGCATTTCCGCCGCGGTGCGTGCATCCGCGTACAAACTCAGCCATGATCAGTGGTTCCGGATTTATACCGGTGTCCAAGGCTGCGATATTCCATAAACAGAACAAACGCCCGGAAGCTATCTTCCGGGCGTTTGTTTATGTGGTGTGCAATGTCTAAAAACAAGTAAGGTCACTTTGAAGTATAGCCGTGCGGATCAAGAGTAACAAGCGTCATGGCATATTATCTGACACATTTTTCTTTTTCAATACTGTCACACGGCCCAGTGCCAAATTGCCATTTGAAAATGGTTGAATAATCATTGAAAGCGTTTTATATTATAGCTTACACCACTTTCCCCGGCAGCACTCCCCATATGCCATACTTCTCACAACTAGAAAATCTGGAGGCGCGTTTCATGTATATGACAGCGAGAGAACAAAAATTAATGAAACATCTATTACTGCAGAACCGGTACGAGACAGTGCATGAACTGGCGGAAGCTTTACAAGTCAGCACAAGAACCGTTCACCGCGAGTTGAAAACAATCAAACCGATGATGGAATCATTCGGTCTGGCACTTGATAAACAGCCTGGCAAAGGACTGAAAGCGGTAGGAAACCCGGAGGACAAACAAAAACTCCTGTCAGACCTGTCCTATGAACAGCATGAATACAGCGCTGAGGAGCGGAAACTTTTAATTCTATGTTCACTATTAGAGTCTCAAGAGCCGATCAAGCTCTACAGTCTGGCGAACGAACTGCAAGTAACAAACGCGACGATCAGCTATGACCTGGATGAGCTGGAGACTTGGATTGCGCCCTTCGGCTTGACGCTGATCCGAAAAAGGGGCTTCGGCATTCAGCTGACGGGGCCGGAAAATGCGAAACGGAAAATCGTCGGCAATCTCATCGTCAACCGCCTTGATATTCAAAGCTTTTTGGAAGCGGTTGAATTGAATATTAAAGGAAAACCGAACGATGCTGAAAAAATGTTCGGCGTCGTAAATAAAGCGGAACTTTTGAAAATGGACCGGCTCTTAATTCAGCTCAAGGAAAAAATCGCGATCGCCTTATCTGACAGCTCATACATGGCGCTTGCGGTTCATTTAACCTTTGCGATGGACCGGATCAGGCTCGGAGAAACCATCACGATGGAGGCTTCGGAACTAAAAGCGCTGCAGCAGACGAAGGAGTACGGCTCTGCGCTGGAAATGGCAAAAGAGCTTGAAAAAGCGTTCGGCGTTTCAATTCCGGAAGCTGAGATCGGATATATCACCATTCATTTGCGGAGCGCCAACCGCAAATACAAAACGGAATTCAAACCGGAAGACATAGAGGTTGAAACGGCCTTGCAAACGAAGCAGCTGATCGGCTTCATTTCTGAAAAAATTAAAATTGATCTGACGGAAAACGGTTCTTTATACGACGGTTTAATCGCCCATCTAGAGCCTGCGATCAACCGGGTAAAAGAAAATATCGACATGTACAACCCGATGACCGAGCAAATTAAACGCGACTACTTTCTGCTGTACATGGCCGTAGAAGAAGGAATGGAAAAATTCTTTCCGGGGCTTCTTTTCTCTGATAATGAGATCGCTTTCATCGTTCTTCACTTCGGCTCCGCTTTGGAAATCAAACGGGAAGAAGCGAAGATCAAAGCGCTGATCGTCTGTTCAAGCGGCATCGGGTCGTCCAAAATGCTCGCATCCAGGCTGAAAAAAGAGCTTCCGGAAATCCGTTCCTTTGATATGTCTTCCCTCATCGAACTGAAGGATCGAGACATCACCGCGTATGACATGATCGTATCCACCGTTCCGATCCCGTATGAAAACATTGATTACGTCATGGTCAGTCCGCTTTTAAACGAAGAAGACGCTGATCAGGTCAAGCAGTACATCAAAAGAAAAATTCCGCTGATTCTTGACAAAAAAAGAAACGGTAAAAGAGAAGAGAAGCAGCCGGAGACGCCTGATATGCTGGAAGCGGCCGGCCGTATGGCGCATTACGCGGCGGTTATCCAAAGCGTGCTGCGGAACTTTTCGGTCAAATCCATTGATTCAAACACGGCGTATGAACTGTTTTTGAACCGTATGTTTGACATGCTGGAGCAAGAAGGATTGGTTCATAATGCCCAAAAAACCGCACAGCGCCTTGCTGAGCGTGAACGACAGGGCGGACTCGGCATTCCGGGAACGGCGATGGCCCTGTACCATCTCAAAAATGAAGAAATTGTCACGCCTTTTTTCAAAATTTATGATTTGACAGCTCCATGCAGTGTCAAAGGCATGGACGGAAATTCCCTGACCGTCGACCGCGCTTTGGTGATGATGGCGCCGGCTGATATGCCCGCTGAAGGGTCGGAAATACTAAGTGCGGTCAGCTCGGCCATCATCGAGTCCGAAGACAGTATAAAAGCCTTCCAGACTGAGGATGAGGCCGATTTATACAAACGTTTAAACAAGCTGTTTTATCATTTCATTCAGGAGAAAGGACAGCGGTAAACAGGAAGCGCACACCTCATGTGGGGTGTGTTTTTTTGTGCATGTATGAGGGTAAGGGGAAGGGAAGAAACTAAAAACACGGGACTATTGTATCATTCACTGATGGAATAGTTCTAAAACAAAATAGTTTTACAAGTTATATTTTTTGGTTTAAAATGGGTTGCGTGAGAAAGAAAATCTGACAGAGTTTTTTTGTGATTTATCATTATGGGAGATGAAAATATGGAGACATTACAGCATCTGATTCTGCATGACATTTCAAATAGCGAAGAGATTGAAGCTGTAAAAAGCGGTGCGCATACCCTGACCTACGCTGAATATCGAAAACGAATCAACCAGCTTGCACAAGCGCTTCTTGATAAAGGAATAAAAAAAGGCGACAGAGTGGCGATGCTTTGCAAAAACGGCCACGCGGCATCCATTGTCATGTTTGCGGCACTCGAAATCGGCGCGGTAGTTGTGCCGGTCAGCTGGCAATTAACACCTTACGAAATGAAAGGCATTTTAGCAGCCTGTGAACCGAAAGCTGTTTTTTACAGCACTGAATTTAAAGAGATTATGGAAGAAGTGCTTCCTGCGCTGGTATCTTCTCTTAAACTGAAGGTCGAGACCGGAACAGCTGCGGAGACAACGCCTCAGTTTGACGCTTTATTGACAGGCTCCGGTGAGACACCGGATGTCGAAACGGTGTCTGAAAACGATACGGCATTGCTGATGTTTACCTCAGGTACAACCGGCAATCCGAAACGCTGCATGATCACTCACGGCGGCATATACAACTACGTCAACGCGACATTGGCATACACGGGGAGAATGCAGCATGTCCGCTTCTTAGCATGCCATCCGAATTACCATACGAGCGCGATTATCTGCCAGATGGTCGGCACGATGAGCGGAACGACATTCATTATGACAGACAATCAGGACCCTGTGGAAAACCTGAAGCTCATCGAAAAAGAAAAAATTCAAACCATCATGGCGCTGCCAGTCTATTTCACATACCTGCTGAAAGCATGGGAAACGCACCAGACTGACATGTCTTCTATCGTTTATATGATGACGGGAGGCACAAAGGTGCCAAGCAGCCTGATCCAGCAGTATCTCGACATCGGTATTCCGCTCATGCACGGATACGGAAGCACGGAAGCGTGGGGCATCAGCTCTTGGAATCCGCAAATGGGAATGGATAAAGCCGCTTCCGCGGGTAAACCGATGGAAGAAGTGGATGTCCGCGTTGTAGATCCGGAAACAGGTGAAGTCCTTCCGCAAGGCTCAATCGGAGAAGTCGTTGTGACAAGTCCGTTTTTATTCAAAGGCTACGAAGGTAACGAAGAAGCGACACGAAAAGTGCTGAAAGACGGCTGGTTCCATACCGGCGATTCCGGATATGTGGATGAAGACGGATTTATCTTTATCACCGGACGTTATAAAGATGTCATCATCTACGGCGGCGACAATATTTATCCCGACCAGATTGAAGAGGTCATTCAGCAAGTGCCGGGCATTCTCGAAACGGCGGTTGTCGGTATCCCTGATCCGCTTTACGGTGAAAAGCCGAAAGCGTTCATCGTGACAAACGGCAGAGAAGACCTGACAGAAGAAGAAGTGACCCGATTCCTTCAAGAACGTCTTGCCGCCTTTAAAATTCCGGAAATTGAGTTCGTCAGCGAACTTCCGAAAAACAACCTTGGAAAAGTGAGAAAAGACGTGCTCCGCAAACAAGCGGTACGTTCATAATTGAAAACAAAAACCCGGCTGCCAGCCGGGTTTTTTTCTTGCGTTCCATGTGAAACATTTTTCTCCGAAAACGTTTTGAACTGTCTCAATCATGTTTATCCGGAGAACTGCCGAGGTAGACAAGAAATATGAGATCGAACAAGAAGGAGGAACTTGACATGGAAAACTATCCGAAGGAATTCCCAGCGGAATCACAAAACCGCCAGCCGGGCATTGAGAACGAAATGAATCCGACGCCTGTTTATGAATACAAAGAATATAAAGGCGCTGATAAATTAAAAGGGAAAACCGCACTTATCACAGGGGGCGACAGCGGTATCGGACGCGCCGTAGCGGTTGCTTACGCGAAGGAAGGCGCAAATGTCGCGATCGTCTATTTTGATGAACACGGTGATGCGGAAGATACAAAAAAACGAGTGGAAGAAGAAGGCGTAAAATGTCTGTTAATCCCCGGCGATGTCGGTGAGGAAGACTTTTGCAATGAAGCGGTTGAAAAAACGGTTGAAGAATTCGGGCGTCTTGATATTCTCGTGAATAACGCCGCGGAACAGCATCCGAAAGAAAGCATTAAAGACATCACAAGCGAGCAGCTTCACAGAACTTTTAAAACAAACTTTTACTCACAATTTTATTTGACTAAAAAAGCGATTGATTACATGAAGCCGGGCAGCGCGATCATCAATACGACATCCATTAATCCTTACACAGGCAATCCGCAGCTGATTGACTACACGGCTACGAAAGGCGCGATTAACGGTTTTACGAGATCCATGGCGCAAGCGCTCGTCAACGACGGTATCCGTGTCAACGCCGTGGCGCCGGGGCCGATCTGGACACCGCTTATTCCGGCGACATTCTCAGAAGAAACAGTCGCTTCCTTCGGTCAGACTACGCCGATGGGCCGGGCAGGCCAGCCTGTTGAACATGTCGGCTGCTATGTTCTCTTGGCCTCAGACGAATCATCTTATATGACTGGACAGACGCTGCATGTCAACGGCGGCAAATTTGTAACCACATAAGGGGGCTGAAGCATGACGATATCGAAACATGATGTGAATGCATACTATCAAAAAGCGGGAATCGTTCTGACTGATAATGAAGTCGAAGACATTCAAATCATGGATTACGGCTTAGGCAAGCTTGAGGAAACCGGGCTTCAGCTGTTTATTTACGTGAATACCGACCGCTACTGTTCGAAAGAATTGGTGCTCTTCCCGCGGCAGACGTGTCCGGAACACCGCCATCCGCCGGTCGGCGGCGAGAAGGGAAAACAAGAGACATTCCGCTGCCGCTGGGGGAAGGTGTATCTCTACGTGGAAGGCGAAAAGACAGAGAACCCAAGCGTCCTCCCGCCGGAAGAAGACAAGGAATACTACACCGTCTGGCATGAGATTGTGCTTGAGCCGGGCGGACAATACACCATTCCGCCGGATACGAAGCATTGGTTTCAAGCGGGAGAAGAAGGGGCGGTCGTCACGGAAATGTCATCGACAAGCACGGATGATCACGATGTTTTCACCGACCCGCGCATTTAAGGATGAGGCTGCACGCCTCATCTTTTTTTGTATGGAAAAAAATGAATTTACCTGTATAATGGCTAATAAAGGAAAGAAGGTGTGATCGTGTTTTCCTGTCAAATCCGGGAACATCTGACGATCAGATTGCTTGCCAAAGAAGATACGGACGAATTGTATTCTGTTATGAAGCGAAATCAAAACCATCTCAGCGAATGGCTCAGCTGGGCGGAAGAACTGGCTGATATCGATACGTACCGCGATGTGATCATCCCCGAATGGCGCTATAAATACGCGGAAGAGAATGGGTTTGACGCCGGAATTTTTGTGAAGGGCCGGTTTTGCGGCATGATCAGCATCCATAATGTCGATCCAGCCAATCAAAAAGCAGAGATCGGCTACTGGCTGGATCGAGAGCATGAAGGATTCGGCATTATCACCGCAAGCTGCCGGGCGGTCATCACCCATGCATTTCAGGATCTCGGGCTGAACCGCATTATGATCAGCGCGGCTGAAAAAAACACGAAAAGCAGGGCGGTGGCGGAGCGGCTCGGGTTTCAGAAAGAAGGACTGACGAGAGAAGGCATTTTCGTACAGGGCGCCTATCATGACACGGTGAACTACAGCATGCTGAAGCGGGAATGGAGCGAAGATCGGCAGAAGAGCACATTTCTTGGTTTAAATGTCTCCCCAATGTGGAAAAGTAAAAGCGGAGACGTTAAAAAGGAGTGATTCTTCATGAATCAAAATGAAATCAAAGAAAAAGTGCTTGAAGTACTGGATCATCATAAAGTCGGTTCGCTTGCGACGGTAGAGCAAGGCAAACCGCATTCACGCTACATGACATTTTTCCATGACGGCTTAACGATTTACACGCCGACGAGCAAAGACACTCATAAAGCGGAAGAAATTGAAAACAATCCGAATGTTCATATTCTGTTAGGGTATGACTGTGAAGGATTCGGAGACGCTTATGTGGAAGTGGCCGGAACCGCCAAACTGAACAACTCAGCCGATTTAAAAGAAAAGCTGTGGGATCCGAAACTGGAACGCTGGTTTGACGGAAAAGACGATCCGAACCTGGTGATTCTTGAAATTGAACCGAAGCAGATCAAGCTCATGAACGCGGGTGAAAAAACGCCGGCCGAGCTGGAACTTTAATAAATCATTTGATTATTCAGGGGCAATCTGTTATACTTAATTGCTAAGTGACAACATGCAAATAAAAAAGAAAGTAAACTTCTTTTTTCTGTTTTGATATAGAAGCTTCAGGCTTCAACGGACAGCTTGAAAAAAAGCTGAGCTTATTCTTTTCCTTCTGACATTCGCCCCTAACGAAGAGATGGAAAAAAGACTTTTTGTTTTACAATTCACACCGGCGCGGCTTCGGAGCCGCAGTGACGATTGAGAGGTAGGGCTTTCGTTGTCTTGTGTTCAAGAACTTCCATGGTGTTTACTTTCGAAGAATGATTCTGTCGGAACTGTTAATACGAATCACCCGCGGGCTAAGGCGGGCAACCATATATTATTTATTTGCGTAAGAAAAGAATAAGACAAAACCGCGCCGGACATCCGGGCGGTTTTTTTATGTAAACGGCCGAAACCTCGCCGCAGTCTGCAGAGTCTAATCAGTAGAAAAGATTTGGAGGAATCATACATTGCACGTTATTACTTCACAAGTACTGTTTATCTTCTGTTTTCTGTTGCTGATACATTCGATTGAAACGCTTGCCTATGCAACACGGCTTTCCGGCGCGAGAGTCGGTTTTATCGCGTCCGCGCTGTCATTATTTAATGTCATGGTCATCGTGTCTCGCATGTCAAACATGGTTCAGCAGCCGTTTACCGGACATCTGATTGATGCCGCCGGATCAAACGCCCTGTCTCTTGTGGGCGCCCAGTTTCGATTTTTAATATTCGGCTCCACGGTCGGAACGATGCTCGGCATCTGTCTTTTGCCGACATTCGTCGCGTTATTCTCCAGGGCGATTATACACTTGGCGGACGGAGGAGGCTCCGTCATGCAGGTATTTAAAAAAGGATTTTCACTGAACGGGCTGAAGCATGCGCGTTCTTATATCAGACTGCCGTCAGTCTCCTATTTAAAAGGGCTTCAATTCCGAATGATTCCGAAACGCTTGTTTGTCATTAATATGGTCATTACGTCTATTTACACGATCGGCGTTCTGTCCGCTCTGTACGCCGGCCTTCTGGCGCCTGAGCACAGCACGACCGCCGTGATGGCATCAGGCTTAATCAACGGAGTTGCGACTATGCTGCTGGCTGTGTTTGTTGACCCGAAAGTATCCGTACTGGCAGACGATGTGGCGAAGGGCAAGCGCAGCTACGTCTCCTTAAAATGGACATCATTGACGATGGTCACATCAAGGGTGGCGGGCACGCTTCTCGCCCAGCTCGTATTCATCCCCGGCGCTTATTATATCGCCTGGGTGACGAAATGGATGTAACGCATGAAAAAAGCTCCTCTGCAGAAGAGGAGCTTTTTTATTGATAATTTCTCAGGCCGCGATCATAAATAAAATTACCGAACGGAATAAAGGCCGCGATAAAACCGGCGGCTGACCATTTCACATGCCATTTGACAGTAAACGCCGCATACGCCAGCACCGCCAGATAAATGATAAACAAACCGCCGTGAATGGAACCGGCAATGGTGACGGCGAGCGGATGATGAGCCCAATACTTCAGCGGCATCGCGATAAACAGCAGCACCAAAAGCGACATTCCTTCAATAAACCCCATCGTGCGAAGTCTGCCGATCGGCGTGTGTAACATACAGCTCCCTCCTGTCGGACATCTTTTTTCCTCTATACTATAAGCAAAGGGCAGTCCTAATATGACCATTTCGCGTCTGTTCCTGAAAAAACCTTCATGATTTCAGCCTGTTGTTCTTGTCATTTTTCGGATTTCTCTTGATAATATAGCCAAAAGGGTAAGGAAGGACTACAGTCATGAAACTAGATAATGTTGATCTGAGCATCATTAAAGAGCTGCAGCGGGACAGCCGCCTGTCCATGCGGGAACTGGGCAGAAAAATCAAATTGTCAGCTCCGTCCGTCACAGAGCGTGTCAGACAGCTTGAATCCTTCGGCGTCATTAAGCGCTATACATTGGACATTGATCAAAAAAAGATCGGGCTTCCTGTTTCCTGCATTGTCGAAGCGACGGTGAAAAACGGAAAATACGATCAATTTAAAACCTACATTCAATCCATTCCCAACATTGAATTTTGTTTTCGGGTCGCCGGGGCGGCGTGTTATATGCTGAAGATGAACGCGGACAGCCTGGAAACGATCGAACACTTCATCAACCGCACCTCTCCGTATGCCCAAACCGTGACCCATGTCATTTTCTCAGAAATTGACACAAAAAACGTCCTCGATTAGAGAGAGCGTGAGGAAGTCTGTTATAATAACAGGATGATTGTGAAAGAAAGAGAAGTGAAAAGCATGTCAAAAACAGTTGTATTAGCTGAAAAACCTTCAGTCGGCCGGGACTTGGCCCGCGTTCTGAAGTGTCATAAAAAAGGAAACGGATATCTTGAAGGCGACCGCTACATCGTCACATGGGCGCTCGGGCATCTGGTAACGCTCGCTGACCCTGAAGGATACGGCAAAGAATTTCAATCATGGCGGCTTGAGGATCTGCCGATTATTCCGGAGCCTTTGAAGCTCGTCGTCATTAAAAAAACAGGAAAACAGTTCAATGCGGTCAAAGCTCAGCTTGTCCGAAAAGACGTCAGCCAGATCGTAATCGCTACAGACGCAGGACGGGAAGGGGAGCTTGTGGCCCGCTGGATTATCGAAAAGGCAAACGTCCGCAAACCGATTAAGCGGCTGTGGATTTCCTCTGTGACGGATAAGGCGATTAAAGAAGGATTCCAGAAGCTCCGCAGCGGCAAAGAGTACGAAAACCTGTATCATTCCGCCGTTGCCAGAGCGGAAGCGGATTGGATCGTCGGCATCAACGCGACCCGCGCCCTGACGACGAAATTTAACGCGCAGCTGTCATGCGGACGCGTCCAGACTCCGACATTGGCGATGATCGCCAAGCGTGAAGCGGACATTCAGGCGTTCAAACCCGTTCCTTATTACGGTCTCCGTGCGGCGGCTGATCAGATGACGCTGACATGGCAGGATAAAAAAACAAAGCAGACAAGAACATTCGATCAGACGGTGACCGGCCGTTTGGCAAAAGATCTCCAAGGAAAGCCGGCGGTCATTTCAGAATTGAAAAAAACGGCGAAGAAAAGCTTCGCTCCCGGTCTTTATGACTTGACGGAATTGCAGCGGGACGCTCATAAGCGCTTCGGTTTCTCCGCAAAAGAGACGCTGTCCGTGCTTCAAAAGCTGTATGAACAGCATAAGCTTGTCACTTACCCGCGGACGGATTCCAGATTCCTTTCCGCAGACATCGTGCCGACTTTAAAAGACCGTTTAAACGGCATGGAAGTTAAGCCGTACGCACAGTACGTCAATCAAATACTGAAGCGGGGCGTCAAAGCGCATAAAGGATTCGTCAATGATGCGAAAGTATCGGATCACCATGCCATCATTCCGACAGAGGAGCCGCTGATCCTTTCAAGCCTCAGCGACAAAGAACGAAAGCTTTACGACCTGATTGCCAAACGTTTTCTCGCCGTGTTAATGCCGGCGTTCGAATACGAAGAAACAAAGGTCACAGCCGATATCGGCGGCGAAACATTTACCGCAAAAGGGAAAACGGTTCAATCGCCTGGCTGGAAAGCCGTGTATGATATGTACGAGGATGACGACGATCATGAGGAAGACAAAGACCAGACGCTCCCGGATCTTCAGCAGGGTCAGCGCCTCACTGTCTCATCATTGAAAGAAACGAGCGGACAGACGAAACCGCCGGCGCGCTTTAATGAAGGCACGCTGTTATCCGCGATGGAGAACCCAAGCGCCTTTATGCAGGGAGAAGAGAAGAACCTTGTGAAAACATTGGGTGAAACCGGCGGACTCGGAACAGTCGCCACCCGCGCTGATATCATTGAAAAACTGTTCAACAGTTTCTTGATCGAGAAAAAAGAAAAAGATATTTTCATTACGTCAAAAGGGAAGCAGCTCTTACAGCTCGTCCCGGAAGATTTAAAATCACCGGCATTAACCGCTGAGTGGGAGCAAAAGCTCTCCGCCATCGCAGCGGGCAAACTGAAATCCGCCGTCTTCATTAAAGACATGAAAACATATGCGGGCAAAACGGTGAAGGAAATAAAAAACAGCAGCCAGACTTTCAGACATGACAACATTTCAGGCACCGCCTGCCCTGATTGCGGCAAAATGATGCTTAAAGTCAACGGCAAACGCGGCACGATGCTCGTATGTCAGGATCGTGAGTGCGGCAGCCGGAAAACGCTGGCAAGAAAAACAAACGCCCGCTGTCCGAACTGTCATAAGAAAATGGAGCTTCGCGGCCAGGGCGAAGGCCAAACCTTCGCATGTGTATGCGGCCACCGGGAGAAACTGTCCGTCTTTGAAAAGCGCAAGGCGAAAGATAAATCCGGACGCGCATCCAAGCGGGACATCAACTCTTATATGAAAAGCCAAAACAAAGAGGAGCCGATGAACAACGCGCTGGCAGAACAGCTGAAAAAACTCGGCCTGGATAAATAGATCAGAGAAAGGCAGCATTTGTAAAGAAATGCTGCCTTTTGTTGTGTTTTTAACTGTAATGGGAATACGATCCAGACGAAGAGGGAAAAGGTGAGCAGACGGCGCTCCCATTTAAAATTTCCCAATGTGAAAAAATGCTAGTATTCTTTTATCGTTTCCTATATAGTAAAAATACTTTGTGAAAAAATAAGATACGGGTCTAAAAAAGGATTTATAAAATAGGAGGATGGACTGTGAAGCAATTCGTTTTTCGTCTGATGATCCTTTTGATTTCGATCGTTCTGACGGCGGGGTGCGCGGAGGCCGGCACTGAAAAACAGGCGGCGGCCGAACCGTCCGGGCCGCTTCAGCCCGCAGAGCATTTTATTTATCATAAATTGATGAACGGGCGGGGGATGATCCGGACGAACATAACCGGTGAGCCGGAATATTTATCAGAGTCTCTCGGACTATGGATGGCATTTTTGCTGAACAGGAAAGATGAACGGCAGTTTCAAGCGCAATATCAGCTTCTCACCGATTCGTTTCTGACGAAAAATGAGCTCGTGTCGTGGAAGATTGACGGGAATAAAGCGAGCGGCACCAATGCCTTAATTGACGATTTCAGAATCATGAACTGTCTGAATGAGGCCGGAACCCTATGGGGAAACAGTGAATACGGGAAAACAGCGGTGCAGATCGGGAAGGCGCTGGAAAAATACAATACGAATGACGGGTATTTTACGGATTATTATGATGCCGCTTCAAATGCCGCGTCAAAGACCGTGACGTTGTCCTATGTCGATCCCGGCGCCTTACAGATGCTCAGAGAAAAGGGGATTATCGAGGAGAAAACGGAAAACCGGAACCTCGATGTTCTCAATCTTGCGCCCCTGAAAAATGGTTTTTTGCCGAAATCGTTCAATACCGAAACTAAGGAATACAAATATGACAGCGAAGTCAATGTCATCGACCAGCTGTACGCCGCCGTGAATCTGAAGCGGGGCGATGGCAAAGCCGCTGTGCTGTCGAAATGGATGATAAAGGAATTTAAGACGCGCGGACAGCTGTACGGACGATACAGCGCAGACACGAAGGAGCCGGCGGTTCAATACGAATCACCGTCCGTTTACGCCCTGGCCGTTCTTTTTTTAGCAGAACAAAAAGCTGATCCGGCTGTCATCAAGCCGCTTTATGAAAGAATGACTTCATTTGAAACACTGGACACGCTGAAACCTGATTACGGCGGCTATATGAGCGGGGGCGATACACATTCTTTCGATAACCTGCTGCCGCTTCTGGCTGAAAGGAAATTGTTTAATGAAAATATCATTCAATGAATCACAAAAACTGTGCAGCTACACAGCAGTTATGCTGGTGCTGCTGTCTTTTTTTATTTACTATGCGTCTCAGCAATCCGCAGGGCTTTTGATAACCTGCATCACATTGCTTGTCACGGGAGCCGGCATATGGTTCGGGGCAATCTACGCGCTCGTCATCACCTTACTCGTCTTATTTGTTCTCGGCAGCCTGCTCCTGTGGTTTCAGACCGGGAGCTTTATGGCGTCTGCCGTTGCCGAAAGTCTGCAGGTGCTGGTCATTTGGGGGATTGCGCTGCTGCTCTTTTCTTACATAGCGGGAAGGATTCACGAGTTGGCGAAGGGGCTTGAGCGCTCAGTGAAACAGCTGCGTGAAGAGATTACGAGCTTTGTCGCCGTCGACAGGGTGACCGGCTTTGACAACCATCTGCGGATGAAGCTGGAGCTTTCTGAGGAGATCAAGCGGGCGGAACGCTACGGCAATTCCTTCGTCTTTTTGCTGCTGCACATGCATTATTTCAAGGAATTCAAATCCCTCTACGGAGAAAAAGAGACCGACCGCCTGCTGGCATTTATCAGCCGCCAAATCCGGTCAAGCGTTCGGGAAACAGACAAAAAATTCAGGCCGTCCGCCGAACGGTTCGGCATCGTGCTGACCCATACGCCAGAAGAACACATGCCGGCCGTTCTGGCGAAGCTGAAAAAGGAATTGGATACGTACCGGCTGCAAAACGGTAAATACGTCTCCATCACCTTCCGTGTATGTTACTTGGCGTACCGAAAGGATTTACAAACGGCCGAGCAATTTTTAAATGAACTGGAAAACGAGATGATGATGAATGAACTCTAAATGGATACGTCTCTTACTCTCGGCGCTCTTCATGATTTCGTCGGTTTATGTTCCCCTTACGGCGGAAGCAAAAGACAAAAAGGACGGCATTCTCATTATTTATACAAGCACGGACGGCAAAGAAACCGCTGAGGTCAAAATGCTTGATCTGACCGCGGGCCATTTCTCATCCGCCGTCACCGTGAAAAGCGACGGAGACATCACAGCCGCGGACCTCAAAAAGAATCAGCGGGTCATCTATTACGGCGTCACGAAAAAAAAGCTCAGCACATCATTCGTGTCTCTGATCAGCAGCATGCCGCAGCAGCTTATCAGCATCGGCTATAACGCCGGACAGTTCCGCCAATTTGCGGGTTTGTCCCTGACAGAGAAAGAAACGGTATACCGCATTTACGGCAAAGAAGAAAAAACAGACATGCCGCTTGAAAAAGGGATGTCCGTGCTCGGCGTATCGGGAGTAAAAGGAAAGTCCCTTTATACATACCGGTCCGGTGACGGCAGCACCCGCCCTTTTATGTGGAAAACGGCGCGCTCTGACTATTATTTCGGTGTGACGAGCCTGTTAAATGATTCGTTTCTGACGGCGAAAGCGCTGCGCAACGCATTCGGAGAATCAGCGGGCGGCACCCTCCTTTATTTACGGCTTGAAGACATCAGTCCGATGTCAGATGAAACATTGCTTTACGAAGCGGGCGCTTACCTGCATAAAAGACACATTCCGTTTATTCTGGCGGTCATTCCGGTCTATCTCAATCCGGAAAACGGAGAAAAAGTATACTTGGCGGACAAGCCGAAAATGGTCAGCGTCCTGAAAAAACTTCAGCAAATGGGCGGCAGCATCATTATTCACGGCTACACGCACGCATACCGATACAGCGAAACGGGAGAAGGCTTTGAATTTTGGGATGCCAAAGCGGATCAGCCGATCACGTCAGAAAATGCGGATGATACTCCGATCAAGCTTGAAAAGGAACAGGATTTTCCGAATGAAAAAGCGTACCGGGCGTATGTGAAGCCTTTCCGTGAAAAAGAAAACATCTACACGAGAACGAAGCTGGAGCAGGCGATTGACGATCTGACAGAGCTCGGCCTTTACCCGCTGTCATTCGAAGCGCCGCACTATACGATGTCTGAAGAAGGCTATAAAATCGCATCTTCTTATTTCTCCAGCATTTTCGGACAAGTGCAGCTCAGCGGCACGACGTGGAAAACCTCGGGCGCCCCTCCGTTCGTCTCAAAGCCGGCTATGCTGGACGGGATGACGCTGTACCCGGAAACAATCGGTTATGCCGATAACTCAAAGGAAAATCCGCTCGGAGATATGGAGAATCATATTTCGCAGATGATTGATTTCGGCGGCGGAGTGGCGGGCGGTTTCTACCATCCGTATCTCGGCATGAAGTACCTCCCCGAGCTCGTCAATCAGATGGAGCGGATTCCCGGCGGCGAGTGGCTCGATCTGAAGAAAACGAAGCAAACGGTAACGTCGGACAGCGTCAGGATCAAGACGGACGGAGACGGAACCATTCATGTGGAAAACAAGATTCATCCGATAACGGCCTTTTTCAATCACCATCAGCAGACGCCTCTGGAAAAAGCGCTTTGGATTCTCTCCGGCGTGGTGTTATTGTTTATCATCATGTTCGCCTGCTACGTTCTTTATTTGCGCGCCACATTAAAAAAACGAATCTTTAAGGAGAGAAGAAGCCTTGAGTAACATTCTGTTTTTTATCTCATTAAGTTTAATATGGGTGATGCTTCTCTATCACATGTTTCTGATGCAGGGCGGATTCAGGCATTATATGACCTACGAACGGAACATTCCGAAATGGCGCGCAAAGATGGGGGAGCTCCCGAAGGTCAGCGTGCTCATTCCCGCGCATAATGAGGAGGTCGTCATCAGGCAGACGCTGAAGGCGATGGTGAACCTGTATTATCCGAAAGACAGGCTTGAGATCATCGTCGTTAATGATAATTCCTCCGACCGGACGGGAGACATCGTCAATGAATTTTCCCGTCAGTATGACTTCATTAAAATGGTCATTACAAAGCCCCCGAACGCCGGAAAAGGAAAATCTTCGGCGCTGAACTCAGGGTTCGCGGAATCGAACGGAGACGTGATCTGCGTGTATGATGCGGACAACACGCCGGAAAAAATGGCGGTGTACTACCTGGTTCTCGGTCTGATGAATGATGAGAAAGCGGGAGCGGTTGTCGGGAAATTCCGTGTCATCAACGCGGCCAAAACGATCCTGACGAAGTTTATCAATATTGAAACCATCTGCTTTCAGTGGATGGCGCAGGGCGGCAGATGGAAATGGTTCAAAATCGCCACCATCCCGGGAACGAACTTCGCGATCAGGCGGAGCATTATCGAACAGCTCGGCGGCTGGGATGATAAGGCGCTGGCGGAGGATACCGAGCTGACCATCCGCGTGTATAATCTCGGCTATCATATCCGCTTTTTCCCGGCGGCTGTGACATGGGAGCAGGAGCCTGAGACATGGAAGGTGTGGTGGCGTCAGCGGACAAGATGGGCGCGCGGCAACCAATACGTTGTTCTCAAGTTTTTATCCCAATTTTTTAAGCTGAAACGCAAGCGGATCATCTTCGATCTGTTTTATTTCTTTTTTACGTATTTTTTGTTTTTCTTCGGTGTGATCATGTCAAACACGATTTTTATCATCAATCTTTTTTACGACCTGCATCTGGCAGTCGGGTTTTTGGCGATGATTTTGTGGATACTGGCCTTTTTCCTGTTTATGACTGAGGTCATGATTACTTTAAGCATTGAAAAAACAGAAATGAACAAACAAAACTTCTTTATCGTATTTCTGATGTACTTTACATACTCCCAGGCTTGGATCGTGCTCGTCATCTGGTCATTATTCACAGAGATCAAGCACCGCTTGTTCAAGCAGGAAGTCAAGTGGTACAAAACGGAGCGATACAATCAAAATAAAAGCGGGTGACCTTTTTGAAAAAAGCGATCATATTGATAACTGGCCTTTTGCTATTGATGTCTAACGGGCAGGCGGCCGCGGCCCGGGAACTGAAAACGGACGGTTCCGCCCTCGGAACAAGCGCCGGCGCAAAAGAGCAGCAGGCGCTGACTGGCGATCTGATGACACTGTACGGGGCGAAAGACAGCGCAGAGCTGACCTATCAGATTCCTGCGGGAGCTTCGAATGCGGATCAGTCGCTTCTGATTGATTACGAGGCGTCAAACTTATTAATTGCCCCGTCTTCTTTAACCATCGCCATTGATGATGAACCCGTCAAATCCATAAAGCTTGACGGCAGTTCCAAGCGGAAAACGGTGAAGCTCAATCTCAGCAAAAGCCAATCCGCCCAAGGCTATCACAATGTATCATTACGATTTTACGGCGTATTAAAAGAGGGCGTCTGCGTCAGGCAGGATACGTCAGGCAACTGGATAAAAATTTATCCGGACAGCCGCCTTGTGCTTTCAGAAGCAAGCAAGTCAAAGGGAGCGGATCTCGGCCATTTCCCGTATCCGTTTGCCCAATCAGGCAATACGGGTGAAGAAACCGATATTATCCTTCCTGACAAACCGACCTCGGCGGAAGCTGAAGCCGCAGTCAAAACAGAAGCATTTCTGAAAACGGCAGACAGCAGGCTGAAGGTATCTTATGTAAAAGAATCCGACGCCGGCAAAATCAGCAATCCGTCAATTGTCATCGGCGCTGATCAGCATTGGAACGGGAAAATAAACGAGCTTTTCGAACGGGGGAACATCAAAGCGGAAGACAACAAACTTCTTCTCGCTGAACGGGTTCTGACATCAGGGAACAAACGGCAGCCCGTCCTGTTTGTCACGGCGCAATCAGACAAAACGCTGGCGGATAAAATCCGCGTCATCACAGACAGCGCTTATTCAAGCCAGCTGGGCGGAGATACTTTGACAATCGGCCGCCTTCAGCCCGCTGCGGAAAAGACAGGCAATAAACTGACACTAGAGGACTTCGGCGCGGGAAATGTAACGGTCGGATCAAACAAAACGGCGTCAGAGCACTTCTTTTACCCTGCGGCGGCCGCTGTTGATAAAGACGGTAAGGTCAAGCTTTCACTTACATTAAAGACGTCGGAATCGATCCGGACGAAGGCGGATTCAGCAAATGACGCCGAGAGAGCGGAGCTGAACGTCACGGTCAACGGACAGCCGAATGCGGTGCGTCTTGATGATCTCGGCAATAAAGATAAAGACGGCTTTTACCACGTCTCCATCCCGATTGATCCGAAGCTTTTGCGAAGCAGCAGGTACATTGATCTGCAATTTGTCACATCAGGTTTGAAACATAACAATCCGTGTATCGACCGTGACGAAAACAAATGGGTCTATATTGATAAAAGCAGCACGCTGACGTATCCGGTAAGCGATGCGGCGCAGAAAGCTGATTTCGGGCAATGGCCGCTCCCGTTTGCGGGCGGCGGGAAAGAGAAAACAGTGATCGTCATCCCGGATGACGTAAACATGCAGACACTGAAAGAGCTTTCTCTGGTGGCGGATTCATTCGGAAACGGCTTTACCGTAAAGACGGCATCAGACATGAAGGAAGCGGATGCCAAAGGCCGGAATGTTGTGTTTATCGGAGGCCTGCCGCAAATCCCGCTTTTAAAGTCAAACGCCTCTAAGCTTCTCGTGCCGTCAGACCGCAGCGGCGCGTACGATGTTTCTTCGTTTCAGATGCTGAATGAGACGACGAAACAAGTCGCGTTTACCCAGGAATCACCTTGGGACTCCGGCCGGAGCATCGCTGTTTTTGCTCCGTTATCAGGAAGCGGCGCGTCTGTCACAAAAGAGCTGATCAGCTTTTTAGACAGCACAAGCGATGCCGCAACCGTCATTAACGAAACAGCCGGCCGGCAGCTGTTTTCGAATCATCAGCAAATCAAGTCCGATGACAGCAGTCCGGCGGCTGATACGAAGAGCCGGTCCGCAGCACTGAACGTTACGTATATTGCTGTTTTCGCGGCGCTTATGATCATTGCGGCCGGTCTGATCTGGCTGACGGCAAGAAGGAAAAAAAGAAAAGCGGATCATGAAAAAAGCGAAGAGTAATGAAGGAAAAAGAGGCCGTTAACAGGCCTCTTTTTTTGTATTTTTATTTCCATTTTTGGCGGTGATTTTTTTATTTTTGAAACAGCATAAAAGCCCCTTTACAACTGAACGGGACGGGAGTATGATCTCTTTTATAATCTATATCGCTTAATCTGTAATCAGAGCGGGGGAACCAATTTGCGGCGCGTGATGCCGCTTGGGGTGAATCCTTTTTCAGGTAGGGCCAACTCTCATCAGCCCGAATCCGACAGCTAACCTCGTAAGCGTTCATGAGAGGAGATGAATGAAACCTGTGCACGATTATGGCGCAGGGGCATCCGTTTGCCTCTGTGTCTTTTTGCTGTGCTGAAATATGGCATGCAATCAGCATTCGGAGACATCATAGCAGTAAGGGTTTGTAAATCAAACGGAAAATGAAAAAAAGGGGAAGACAACAAATGTACCATTCAATCAAAAGATTTTTGATTGGGAAACCGCTGAAATCACAGGCTGCCGGAGAGCAGAAACTCACGAAACTCAAGGCGCTCGCCATGCTTTCTTCAGACGCGCTGTCATCAGTTGCTTACGGAACGGAACAGATTCTGATCATTTTGGCTGCGGTAAGCGCGGCCGCGTTTTGGTATTCCATTCCGATCGCAGCGGGTGTTCTCATTTTGCTGCTTGCTTTGATTCTGTCCTACAGACAGATTATTTACGCTTATCCGCAAGGCGGGGGCGCTTATATGGTGTCAAAAGAAAACCTTGGTGAGAAGCCGGGCCTGATTGCGGGCGGCTCATTGCTTGTTGATTATATTCTGACGGTGGCGGTAAGCATTTCTGCCGGAACTGACGCGATTACATCGGCATTTCCGGCTTTGCACCCGCATCATTTGCTCATTGCTGTTTTGCTTGTGATTCTGATTATGATTTTAAATTTGAGAGGACTGTCAGAGTCGGCGTCCATTTTGGCGTATCCCGTCTATCTGTTTGTGGCGGCGCTTGTCCTTTTGATCGTCGTCGGGCTGTTTAAACTCATGACGGGCCAGGTTCATCCGGCCGAACACACGCCGATCGGCACACCTGTGGCGGGCATCACGCTGTTTTTATTGCTGAAGGCCTTTTCTTCGGGCTGTTCGGCACTGACCGGTGTTGAAGCCATTTCAAACGCGATCCCGGCCTTTAAAAATCCTCCGGCAAAAAACGCGGCCCGCACTTTGGCCATGATGGGGATTCTGCTGGCGATCTTATTTACGGGGATTACGGTGCTGGCGTACGGCTACGGCACGGGTCCGAAGCCTAACGAGACCGTTATTTCGCAAATCGCCGCGGAAACCTTCGGACGCCATACGGTGTATTATTTCATTCAAGGCGTTACATCATTGATTCTCGTGCTTGCGGCGAATACGGGCTTTTCCGCATTTCCGCAGCTGGCGTTTAATTTAGCGCGCGATCAGTATATGCCGAGAATGTTTACGGTACGAGGCGACCGGTTAGGATTTTCAAACGGAATCATCTTTCTCGGTATCGCGTCCATCCTGCTCATTCTTTTATTCGGCGGCCGCACGGAACATTTAATTCCGCTTTATGCCGTCGGCGTGTTCATTCCGTTTACGCTGTCGCAGACGGGAATGTGCATCAAGTGGATCAGGCAGAAGCCGAAGGGCTGGGCGGTAAAAATGCTGATCAACTCATGCGGCGCCGCCATTTCATTTATGGTGCTGTGTATTTTATTCGCGACGAAGTTCAATCTTGTCTGGCCGGTGCTGTTATTCATGCCTGCTGTCGTCATGCTGTTTTTCGTCATTAAAAATCACTACACCGCGGTCGGCGAACAGCTGCGGGTCGTTGATCAGCAGCCTGAGGAAATCAGGGGAACCGTCGTCATCGTGCCTGTCGCCGGTGTCACCACCGTCGTCCAAAAATCGATTCAGTATGCGAAATCATTATCGGATCAGGTCATTGCGGTTCATGTTTCCTTTGACAGAGAAAACGAAAAAAAGGTGGAAAAGCGCTGGGAAGAGCTTCATAACGGTGTCCGCCTCGTCACCCTGCATTCCTCATACCGCAGTCTGGTTCACCCGTTTGATAAATTTTTGGAAACGGTCGAACAGAAAGCGAAAAAAGAACAGTTCTCCGTGATGGTGCTGTTTCCGCAATTCATTACGAAAAAACGCTGGCAGACCATCCTTCACAACCAATCAGCCTTCTTGCTCCGCGTCCGGCTGTTTTGGAAGAAGGACATCATCGTCGCCACCCTGCCGTATCATTTTAAAAAGTAACGGCAAAGACCGCAGGCTAAAATGCTGCGGTCTTTTTTGTAAAGGAGGACGACATGGCACAAGGCGCTTTTGTCATCATACAAAATGACGGGCGGGACATATTGCTCGTAAAACGAAAAGACATTCCCTTATGGGATTTGCCCGGGGGCAGGATTGAAGAAGGTGAAACATCTGAAGCCGCAGCCGTCAGAGAGGCCTTCGAAGAAACCGGTTATAACGTGACCATCCTGCAAAAAGCCGGTGAGTATGAAAGGCCGGCATTTGAAGATACACAACATGTATTCATCGGAGCCATTAATGGGGGAACTCCGCTGATGAACGGGCCGGAAACCGCCGCTTTACGCTGGTTTTCCCCAAACCGGCTGCCGCTGTTCATGGTGCCGAACAGAAAACGGCAAATAAAAGACGGACTCAATGGGGCGGCAAATCAAAAGGCAGTCCTTAAAGACCGAAATCTGTTATCCATCCTTGATCTGCTAAGAAAAAAGCTGAGAGTATAGCTCGTGTTTCAACCTGTATGAAAAAGGGGATGAATACAGGTAAAAGGAGGATGCAGTATGCCAAGTAAAACAGCAGGACACGTAATGACGGAGCTGCTTGAACAATGGGGAGTCGGTCATATATACGGCATTCCCGGAGACAGCATTAATGAATTTATCGAAGAACTGAGACATGAACGGAATAACCTGACATTCATCCAAACCCGGCACGAAGAAGTCGCAGCCCTGGCAGCCGCGGCTGAGGCAAAACTGACCGGCCAGATCGGTGTCTGCCTTTCAATCGCAGGACCGGGGGCCGTTCATCTGCTGAACGGTTTATACGACGCCAAAGCGGACGGCGTTCCGGTGCTGGCGATTGCGGGACAGGTGGCTTCCGATGAAATCGGCCGTGACAGCTTTCAGGAAATCAAATTAGAGCAAATGTTTGAGGACGTGGCGGTATTCAACCAGCAAGTACATACGGCAGAAGCGCTGCCCGATCTTCTGAATCAGGCGATCCGCACGGCTTACAGCAAAAAAGGCGTTGCCGTTTTAACTGTTTCTGATGATTTATTCGCGCAAAAAATCAAACGGGAGCCGGTTTACACATCGCCGATATACCTCAAAGCTGATATAGAGCCGAAAAAAGAACATCTCGTGACATGCGCGCAATATATTAACAACGCAAAAAAACCGGTCATTCTCGCCGGCCAAGGGTTAAAATCAGCAAAAGAGGAGCTGCTCGCATTCGCCGATAAAGCGGCCGCTCCGATTGTCATTACCCTTCCGGCAAAAGGCGTCGTGCCTGACAGCCATCCCCACTTTCTCGGGAATCTCGGGCAAATCGGCACAAAGCCCGCCTACGAAGCAATGGAGGAATGCGATCTGCTGATCATGCTCGGCACATCGTTCCCATACAGGGATTATCTCCCGGATGATACGCCCGCCATTCAGCTTGATTCGGATCCGGCGAAAATCGGCAAGCGCTATCCCGTCAATGCGGGAATCGTCAGTGATGCGGCTCTGGGGCTGAAAGAGCTGACGGAATACATTGAATATAAAGAAGACAGAAGATTTTTGGACGCCTGCACCGAGCACATGAAGCATTGGTGGAAGGAAATCGAAAAGGATGAAACCGAAGCGACTCATCCGCTCAAGCCGCAGCAGGTCATTGCCCGGCTTCAGGATGCGGCCGCAGAGGACGCCGTCCTGTCAGTGGATGTCGGAACGGTTACGGTGTGGATGGCCCGCCATTTTAAAATGAAGAAGCAGGACTTTATCGTCTCAAGCTGGCTCGCCACGATGGGATGCGGGCTTCCGGGAGCGATTGCCGCAAGCCTTGCCGAACCTGAGCGGCAGTCCATCGCCATTTGCGGAGACGGCGGATTTTCAATGGTGATGCAGGATCTGCCGACAGCTGTTAAATATAAACTGCCGATTACGGTTGTCATATTAAACAACGAAAATTTAGGCATGATTGAATATGAACAGCGGGTCAAAGGCAACATTGACTACGTCACCCAGCTGCAAAATATGGATTACGCCGCTTTTGCAGAAAGCTGCGGGGCAAAAGGGATCAAAGTGACGAAACACGAGGAATTGGCTCCCGCTTTTCATGAAGCGCTCAACTCAAATGAGCCGGTCGTCATCGACGCCGTCATCGGCGACGAGCCGCCGCTTCCGGGAAAAATCACTTACGGTCAAGCGAAGGGCTTCAGCAAATACATGCTGAAAAACTTCTTTGAAAACCAAAAAATCGAAATGCCGTCACTCAAGAAAAGCTTAAAACGGCTGTTTTAAGAAGCAGGTGGTTATAAAAAAATAAACAGGCAGCATGCCTGTTTATTTTTTTGTTGGGCGGCTTGCTTGCATATAGCCGTCCTAAACGAAAACGGAGATTGTGAAAAGCCACAGCTGGCGAGCGATGGCTGATCAAAAAACTTATGAAGGACCAGGACAGTTCATAACAAACGTGGTTCGCACATCGCATCGCCCAGCCCTTATCAGCAAAAACAGAAACCAAGACAGGCGGGGCGACGTACACCGTCAAGAAAGGCGATACTCTTTCTGTCATTGCACAGGAAACTGGCGTGAGCATGGCGACCCTGCAAAGGTTGAACAGTATCAAGGACCCGAATTTTATCAAAGTCGGCCAAGTATTAAAGCAGACGGACTCGGCCAGCTCTCCAACAAAAGGCAAAAAATCATCTTACACGCTGCCATCAGGCGTTTTTAAAGTGACAAGCCCCTTAACTAAGGGAACGGCCGTGAAACAGATCCAGACAGCTTTGGCGGCTCTTTATTACTATCCGGACAAAGGAGCAAAGAACAACGGAATAGATGGCTATTACGGTCCGAAAACAGCAAACGCAGTCAAACGATTCCAATCTATGTACGGGTTAACTGCTGATGGAATTTACGGACCGAAAACGAAAGCAAAAATGTTGTCTCTTCTGAAATAAATGAAACAGCCCTTTAATAGGGCTGTACCACAATTCTATATATTTCATAAAAATAAAGAAGTATATAGAATTGTGGTTCGCATCAATGGTAGAATGTGTTTGTTGGAAGGCATTTCAAATACTTGTAAATTTGTATAAAATTTGAAGGGTAACCTTACGAAGAAATAGTGAAACAACACATTGCCTGATAAACATCGTGCAAAACCCAAATCCTATAGTTCAGTTGGCACTGCATATCCCGATTTTGTGTCATTATGCACTAGATAGAAATGATTAAAATATCCTAAATAATTAAAAAAAGGTGTTTACAACCTTATTTATATCCTATATCTTAGAAAAGAAGGAAAAATATTCAATAGGGGGATACTGACGTGAAAAAGAGTAAATTTTTACTTACCACCATGTTCTCTACAACTATGTTGATTTCCGGTTTAGGCTTGGGATTTGGGAAAAGTGCACATGCTGAAGGATTTCCGCAACTTACTAATGAAAAAGTCCAAACGGAAATACAGGAAATGAAAGATGCCGGCATGACAAGTGAGGAAGTACAGAAATTCTATGAAATGAGTAAAGAAGAGTATGCGTATGTACAAGAACATGCAGAAGACTTGTATAAGGGTTCCCAAAAAGAAATCAAAGAATTGAAAGCCTCTGGTCAAATTGATGAAGTTCTTCCTAAATACAAGGAGCCTGAATATCAGCCCAAGAACCAAATTGCAGCAAAAGCGTTAGGTACAAAAGGTGATGTTCTTACAAGCTATGAAATTAATTCTGGAAGTTGGTCTATTGGTGTAGGACATGCTGCGGTTGTTTCAACTAACAAATCAAAAACAGTTGAAGCATGGGCGAAAAGCTGGAGCCCTATAAACCAAGATGGAGTTCGCAGATATAATAATAACTGGGGAAGTAAAAAGAAAGTTTATGGTCTATGGGTTAAAGGATCGAATAACAATAAGTATATAAACGCTGCAAAATATGCGGAAAAGCAAGCAGATAATAAAAAGAAATATAATTTCAACTTTTTAAATAAAAAGACAACTGCTAAATTTTATTGTTCTCAATTAGCTTGGCGTTCTTGGAAAAACCAAGGTATTGATATTGACAATGTCAAATGGGACAGCGTTGTAACACCAATGGAGCTTGTAAAATCCAATAACACAACAATCTTTTATCACAAGGGTTAAACAAATTGACAAAAACAATCGGTGCTGCACCGGTTGTTTTGTCATTTCAAAGGGAGGAAAATATGAATAGACTTAAGACCCTGTTTATTTTCATTTGCATACTGATAGTCACAACCTCTTGCGGTCTCATCCAAACTGGGAATGAAAAAGAGGAAAGAAGCAGCAATAAAAAGACTGTATTAAAGGATATTGACAATGCAAAATTTATTGTTGGTTTTTCTAACACTTTAGATAGGGGAAGTGAGATTGGGGTTTACGGTGAAGATGGTGCTAAAATGGATAGCTTGGAATTGAAAGATGGTATAAATTTCACGATGTCTTCATATAACAAAAACGATACGTTCTTCTCATCAAATAGAAGCAATAATCACTTGATGATAGACAATAAAACCGGAAAAATAAACAAAATAAATGAAAAGAGTTTGTCAAAAACAACTGAGGATGAAGGTGCTTTCTTTATAAATAGTTCTGACGGTTATATCATCCATGACATTAACGTTGGATATACAGACAAAGGGCTGGAAAGTGAACTGGTATATTGGAAGGGAAACAGCCGAAAAAACAAGAAACAAATAAAGCTTGACGGAGAACTTGGATCAGCAATCGTCGCTAAAAATAAAATTTATGTCATTTCAAGTGATGAAGAAAGTATGTCCATCCTTTCAATTAACCCAGAGACAAATAAGCAAGAGAACAAGGCATCCATACCGAATAAAGGGATATACTTCATGGATGAAAAGGATGCATTCCAAGCTCTAGATGAAAATACATTTGTACTGGCAGTTAATGATAACGTGAATGAGAAAGAGAATTCTAAGCTCATATTAATAGACAGAGAGACTCTTAAGGTAAAAAAAGAAGTCGAGATGGAGAAAGGGTTTCATCCTGCAAAATTGAAAATATTAAAAGATAGCATCTTAGCTGTTTCTTTTGAGGGGAAGCTGCAGGTGTTTGATAAAAAAATGGTTAAGAAAAAATCTTTTGATTTTTATGCTGGGGATGATAACAAATTAATGAATGATGTTCAATTCAATGACAGAGAGATGTATGTTTTACTCAAAAACTTTGATATCCAGCGTGATAACAAGCTTGGAGATATCACGTCTTATGATTTGAAATCAGGCAAAAAGGTAAAAACAATCCCGCTAAAAGCAAAAAAAGAGTGGGAAATTGCCCGGTTCGAAATTTTAAAATAAGTAGGAGGTGTTTATATTAGCCCGTTTTTGAGCCCTGCATATATCATACTCATTATTCTTCCGGCAGCTTCTTTTATGCTGGGGATAATAGGGTATTTCATCTTTAAAAAAGTATGGACTATGGTTGTCGTCGTATTGATCCTGTCATTGATATTTATGTTTGTTGTGATAGGGGCAGAGCCAACATTTTTAATTTGGGTGTTTATCATGACGGGAGCCTGCCTTATCTCCGGTTCAATCACTAAGACTATAATGAATTTTACAAAGCGAAAATATTAAATGGAATAATCAAGAGTGTACATCAAAACCATAATCCCAAAAATCCCGCGACGAAAATTGCGGGATTTTTTCGTTTGTGTTTATTGTAGGAAAAGTTATAATATTACAAAAATAGTGATTAGAGGGAGGGATAAGTGTGGACCAAGTTTTACCGTCGTCCCAAGTTGGTGTCAAGATCAATGAATGGTACAAAATGATTCGCCAGTTCAGTGTGCCTGATGCTGAGATTTTAAAGGCTGAAGTAGAACAGGAAATAGAGGAGATGGAAGAGGATCAGGATTTGCTTGTCTTTTATTCATTGATGTGCTTTCGTCACCAATTGATGTTAGATTCCTTGGAGCCGGAAGACAGATATAGAGATCGCCCTACAGTCGACGAACTGCTTGAAAAAATAGAAAAACCACAAAAAAGACTTACAGGCCTCTTGAAATATTACTCATTGTTTTTTCGTGGAATGTATGAATTTGATCATAAAGAGTATGTTGAAGCGATAAGCTATTATCGCAAAGCAGAGAGAGAGTTGAATGCTGTATCAGATGAAATGGAGCAAGCTGAATTTCATTACAAAATAGCTGATGCCTATTATCAAATTGATCAGCACTTTGTTTCCCTCAATCATTTAAAAAAAGCCAAGCAATTGTTTGAAAAAAGTCAACTATACAAAGTGAAAGTGATTGGCTGTAATATGATGGTCGGTGCTAACATGTACGATATGTACAGGCTGACGGAGGCAGAATCATATTATCGGGAAGCATTAAGTATCGCCCGTGGCTTGGATGAGGAAAAAGTGAAAAGAATTATCGGAGTGATCTTTCATAACTTAGGCTTAGTTTATTTAAGAGGGAAAAATTTGATTGCTGCTGAAGAGAATTTCAAAAAGGCAATAGACGTGAAAGAACATATTGATACAGTGTATGGAGTGAGATCATTATATATGATGGCGAATGTCCTGTACCAATGTGATAAAGCCAAGGAAGCACGTTTCTTTTATGAAACGGCTCTAAATCGTGCTCGGACTTCTAATGAAGAAGAATATTTGGCTAAATTAAAAATCATTAATTCATTATAAGAAGAATATAATGAAACAGAAGTGAAACAAAGCTTAGGTTACTTGGAAAAGAAACGCCTTTGGTCTGATTTCGCAGAGCTAACCGAAAAATTAGGTGACTTTCATTTTGAGAAGAGAAACTATGTAGAGGGAAGAAACTTTTTAAAGAAAACCATACATGCCCAAACACAAATACTTAAGGTTACGGAGGCTATATAATGAAGAAACTTATAATCAGCTCCGCTTTAATCGGTATTCTTTTTACTGGATTATTAAGTGTGACAAATGTTTATACTGCTGAAATGAGTGACTCTGGAACTTTTTATATCGCTGAAAAAGCTATAAATATTTAAGTGTTCTCCAATTTTTGACCTCCACCTTTTAAGACTGGGGGATTTCTTTTTCTTATCCAGTAATCAACATACGCTGCCTCATAAGGTTCTTAACCGTTACTTGTATTGCGTTCACCTTTCCGTTTTGCTGTGAAGTGTTTTCTTGAACGATGCATGCATGAGAAAGACGCCGTCCATTTTTAAGCCTATCTTCAATCATTCAAGGACAAACAAAAGAGCTATCGAGAAGATCTCGACAGCTCCTTTGTTTGTTGAGCGGCTTGCTTGCATATAGCCGTCCTAAACGAAAACGATGATTGTGAAAATCGGCAGCTGGCGAGCGATGGCTGATCAAAAAACTTATGAAGGACCAGTGCAATTCATCTCAAGAACAGCCAGAGAGCGGTCACAACAGCGATCATAAAGTAATCTCCCTCATTCAGTGTAGTTCCATTTTTGACAAACACAAGTGCCGTCCGGTTTGTCTTTGTCCCTTTCGGGGTTTTAAGCGCAATGTTCTTCCCTATATTGTAATAAACAATTTTAAACAAATAATGCGCCAGCGAACAGAGTAAAAAGAGCAACATGAACTTGCCAATAAACAATATCATGTTTCATTACTCCCTATTGCAGTTTTTTCGTATGAATATATGACGGAAAAGTCAGGATGTTATATAAAAGAAGAAGTATTTTAAAGAGGCTGGTGTTATTCATTAATGAATGGCTCACCGTAACATCTCTAGATCCGGAATCATTTCAAAACGAAAGAGAAGCCCGAGGATTATTAAAAAACAGTCCCTAATTTGTCCGCTTATTTTTGAACATTTGATCTAAGATGAACATAAAGAGGGTGAATAAGAAGGACACCGTAATCATATCTATCAGAAATATATTAGAGGTTCTTTTTATTAATAGCAGCCATACCACCTGCAAAACTAAAGAAATAGAAAAATAGGATATATATGTCATGATTCTCATATTTGTTACCCCCTTAGCCTAATTTCTCTTTTGTGATCTTATCCAAATTAGTGAAAAGGATATCCAATCCCGAAAATAAGAAAGTGATGAACAATGAAAGAAGAATTTCTCCACCTTGAAATATAGATATGTTCTCAATGATATGATTGGAAACGTATTGGATTGAGAAGTAAACAGCAGCCCATGCAAAAATGAATTCAAGGATATAGGCTGACCAAGCAGGCAATGTCAAAACATGAGTCATTCCTTTTACAATTGCCGTAAGGATAAGCATATAAACTAAAGCTAAGATACTTACGACGACAGAAAATATGTATAAGTCTGAAAGTGAACCATAGATGATATATTCTCCGAAAAAATGATTTACAGTTATAGCTGCAAAATACATAACTAGGCTGGGTACAGTTATAGCCAAGAACAGGGAGAATCCAATAAGTACGATGAATGCTGCATGAGCTAAGCGGTTGGGCGGTGTATCCACGATCTCTTTTTTTAATAGAATCATAAAAATAAGAGATGAAATCACAAGGCAGCATAAGAAAGTGAGCAGAACAGTAAAAAAGACAGTCATGTGACATCTCCAATGAAAAAGTGCTATTAGAGTGAATCTAACAGCACTTTGCATTACTTCATACGTATTTTCCTGACGATCATTTATGAATGATTTTAAAATGCTTTCATTGCTAAAGTTGTCAATTGAGCGAGGTTTTTAGCCTGGCTGTCAGAAAGTCCGGACTTTTTAAGTGAAAGATAAAGATTCTTTTCCACGTCAGCCCAGCTTAAGGCGACATACTCGTTCAGCATTTTCTTTAAAACCGGTTCGATGTGTTCATTGAAAACGGATTCGAGTTCATTTCTTATTTTCTTTCCTGCTAATTTTTCAACAAGATTGAATAATTTTGTTTTATTTTTCAGCACTTCTCTGATTACATCTTTGACTGGTTTTGACACAGATGCATCGCTTTGTGCTTTAAGTCCGTAGGAAAATTGCGTATCAGTCTGATAAAAAAATGATTTGGTCGTTCCAGTGGCATTGGCAGTATTATTATGATTTTCTTTAGCTAAGGATGCGGGGACAAAAGCAGTAGTTACAAGGGCTAAAGATGCGGCAAACAGAATGCCTTTAGCTGCGTGTCTAATGGGAAATCCTCCTTTAGAAATGTAGTGTAGAGAGAAATGAAAGACTATGTATTTAGGCGGGACCGATATGATCCGCTTTGAACATTTTCCCCTCTCAGATACCATTCTATCAATAGGTATTTTTGGGGTAAATAGGATTTTAATACAGTATTTTTCTTATAATTCAAAATCTTCTTTAGTAGGATTCATTTTGGCTGCAGTTTCGATGAGATGGGACATGGGCTGGAGCCTATATAACACATGTACAGGCTGATTGAGGCGGAATCACATTATCGGAGCGGTTTATAATTTAGGGTTAATGAATAAAAATAAACAGGCGGCATGCCTGTTTATTTTCGTTTGCGTGAAAGAGCGAAGAAAAACGGGAAGGCGGAGCCGGCCAATAACGTACCGAATAAAAACATGCCCCCGATGAACACATGATAGTTCACCCCGCCGATCCAAAGCCCCGTGATTAAGGAAACGATGCTTAATGCGATCATCAAAAAGCCGGGAATCAGACGTTTCTTACCCGTTGTCCGATAAGCAAAAAGAGAACAGAAGATGCCGATGACAATCGGCACAATCCACAGATAAAAAAGGATAAATACTGACATAAGCAAAACTCCGATTTTTCTTCTATCATACCAAAAACGCCCGGAAAAAGATACGAACGGCACCCGGCGTCAAAAGAAAAACCGGCCGCAATGGCCGGTTTTTTTCTAACGGAATGAATCGTAGATCACAAACAGATTAAGCGCGATCACCAAAACCGCAATCAGCCAGGCGAGAGCCGTCACCCATTTTCGGTTCGTCAGGGCGCCCATCAGGCGTTTGTTGCTTGTAAACATAATCAGCGGCACGAGCGCAAAGGAGATGCCGAATGAAAGAACGACCTGGCTCCATACGAGCGCTTCTGTGGCGTTGACCCCCGAGATAATGATGATCATCGGCGGAATGATGGTAATGAAACGCCGCAAATAAAGCGGGATACGGTAACGGATGAAGCCCTGCATGATAATATCGCCTGACAATGTGCCGACAGAAGAGCTTGAAAGCCCTGCGGCCAGCAGCCCGATCCCGAAGAGAATGGCTGAAGCCGGTCCGATATAGTGGCCGAATTGCTGATAAGCCACGTCTAAATCTTCTACATACAGCCCGTTCTTGAAGAAAAGCGCGGCAGCGACGATGAGCATGCTTGCGTTAATCGCCCCGGCGATCACCATCGCGATGAGAATGTCAATCGTCTCGAATCTAAAAATCTTTTTCCGCTCACTATCCGTTTTTCCGACGACACGGCGCTGTGTCAGTGCGGAATGTAAGTAAATGGCATGCGGCATCACGGTTGCGCCGAGTATCCCGGTTGCCAAGAGCACACTGTCCATTCCGTCAATTTTCGGGATAAACAGCCCCTCGAGAACGGAGGCGGCGTCAGGTTTGGCAAAGAAGGTTTGCAGAGCGAAGGCGATCACCACGACGAACAGAAGTCCGGCGATGCCCGCTTCCAGCGCCCGATAACCCCGGCGCTGCAGCTCTAAAATCGCGAATGATCCGATCGCCGCGATAATGGCCGCTTCAACCATCGGTATGCCGAACAGCAGGTTGAGTCCGAGCGCCGCCCCGATAAATTCTGCCAGATCAGTTGCCATAATCACCAGTTCACCCTGTATCCACAGCCCGGCTGATACCCATTTCGGATACCGGTCTCTGGCGATTTCCGGAAGGTTTTTACCCGTGGCAATGCCGAGCTTCGCGGAAAGAACTTGAATTAAAAAAGCCATCAAGTTTGAAAAGAGGATGACCCACAGCAGCATATACCCATACTTCGAACCAGCTGAGATATTCGTAGCGAAGTTTCCCGGATCAATGTAGGCAATCGCCGCGATAAAGGCGGGGCCTAAAAAAGGCAGAAGCCGCTTGAATCCCTTGCTTTTGCCGTCAAGTGCATCCTGCACGGCTTTTGCTTGCAGTGATTGTGCTGAGATGTCTTTGCTCATTATGTCTCACCTAAATTCCGATAGATTTTTAGCTAAATAACAAAAAGTTTCCTAGACGCAAATTATTTTATCTACATCATAAATCCGCTATTATAAGATGTCAAGTTCTTTATGTTCAATAAACCGGCACATTGATGCCCTGTTTTATCTATGATATGTATCCCGCCGAAGAAAGGTCCGAAAATGAAAACGGCATCGTTCCGGGAAAGAAGCGATGCCGTTCGCAAAGCGTGTTTCCGCGTCGGATCATGCGCGGATGCGTGGAGCGTTCTTTTAAAAAGGTGAAAAGAGGACACTTGCCTATATAACTTCACAACTTTCTGTCCGCCCAACTGATTTGAGAAAAAGACGCTGTATTTCCTCCGTTTTCCCGGGTAAATAGAATAATAATGTTTCTTTCCATTGGAAGATAAAACCTCTCTGTACCATTCAAATGACCTCCGGAAAAACTCCGGCCGCTCTGAATAAACGTTTGAATCAACGATATTTCAGTGATTCCAGTCTAATAAACCGCTGTTATCTATCAAAAAAAGAATCGGCATGGTCACTTGCGAAGAAAAGAAGTTGGAGCATTAGACTTATTTCAGTCTCCCGGGCGAAAAAGTATAATAACGTCAGGAAAGCTTTCCGGCCATATGATAAAAGAGGGGGAATTTTCTTGGTACGTCGTTTGTCGATCATTTCTTTAGCCATGATTTTTGCTGTTTCTTTATTCGCTTTTGGCGGCTCTGCATCAGCAGCAGCTTTCAAACCTAAAGCTGAACCGGACGTTTCCATTTTAGCCAGCGGGGGCACAGTCGGTATTTACGGTGCTAATATGCGCTCATGCTCTAAGGTCAGCTGTTCAACGATCACAACATTCTCAAGCGGTAAAAAAATTACAGGTTCTTGGGTAACCGGAGAATATGTTCAAGGCCACTACACCAATTCCAATAAATGGCTGAAGGTCACGTATGCAGGAGCGACAGGCTACGTTTCAGTCACCACTTTATCCTATTATTACGGTTTATAATCAGAAAAACCTCGTTCTCTTGAGAGCGGGGTTTTTCCTTTATTCCGATTCAATTTCCGCGTTTCGTTTCATCATCGTGTTCCATCAGCTGATCGATTTCTTCCTTAGAAGCGTTTTTTTTCCACTCTTTCGCCTGACTTGTCGCAATGGGAATAGCCCGTCCTTCTTCATAACCCTCATCTACCATCGCATTCGCGATTTCGATCGCTTTTTTCTTCACAGGTTCCTCGAGATTCTTCAATGATTGCGGATAATCCTTCATAGACCAAGGCATGTCTATCACTCCTTTATGAAAAGTGTTTCCCGCCTGAAGAAAAAGAAAACCGCCTCATCAAAAAGAATGACAGCTATTTTTACGAGAGACCAGCAATTTCCGAATAAAATATAAAGGATAAAGAAGCAAGTACAGATTGAATGCCCACCACATAAGATCAAAATCACCGATAAATACCCAAAAGGCAATCGCTTGCAGGCCTGAACAAAAGGTCAGCACAAGTGATATTAATGCGAAAGAGCGCCATAACGCATGTTTCCGTTTATAAAGAAACAAGCTGTACAGCCCGGTTATCGAAATGAAAATATCTAAGGGAAAGAATGACCAGTTCCAGGCCATGATCATGGCGTTATCATAATCTTTAAACACCATGTTTTTTGGAATCCACTCAAAAAAAGTAACAATCCAATAAACGATAAATCCAATATCTGTAATGAGGAAGAGAACCTTTAACCCTTTCATCATCTGTTTCTGTCCGTATGAACGCTGATGCCGTTTGATGACGTTTCACTTTCAGAAATAAAGTTTAAGGAAACGACACCGATGATGATCAGAAGAACAGAGACGGCTTTTATGACAGAGAACTGTTCATGAAAGAAAAAAATTCCGATCACGGAAATCAGCACGATCCCCATTCCCGACCAGACCGCATACGCGATGGAGACACTTATATATTTCAAAGTCAAAGTAAGAAAACAAAGGCTGCCGATATAAAACAATAATAATAAAATACTTGGGACAAGTTTTGTAAATCCATTTGATAATTTCATGCTGACCGTACCCAATACTTCAAAAATGATCGCTAAACTTAAATAAATCCATTGCATTCAACATTCTCCTTCAATCGTATTATTCAAAATTATACAATATACAGAATTTGAAGGAAATTAAACAATGGGATGTTTTCCGGATAAAAAATCCGTCCGGATGTAAAAAGAAAACGCCATAAAGGTATACTATGAAGAAAGAAATCAGAAAGGACGTGCAGGACGGGTGACAGAAGAGCGGACAGACCTGGAAAGACAACTGAGAGACATTCAAAAATGGGAAAAGGCGCAGCAGAGGGTGATGTTCTGGCAAACATTCACCCGCTTGCCGTTTCAGCTTTTGGACAAGCTGACACCGCAATTTATTCAGAGGAAAATCGGACTCATTCTCGATGAAACGGGAACGTTTATTCAGTCAGGCGGACAGTACCTGACATCAGAAAAGCGCATCATGAAAAAGTTTCAAAAACGGCTGCCGCACGGTACATGTCAAACGCTTCACGACATCCGCAATGCGCCGCTTGCCGTCATGGACGAAATCGCAGAAGCCATAGCGCGTACAAGCGTAAAGGCCGCGACGGTGCAGGGAGCCGCAACGGGAGTCGGCGGCGTATTCACGCTGGCGGCAGACATTCCGGCGATGCTCGGCCTGTCCTTAAAGACGCTGCAGGATATCGCGGTTGCTTACGGCTTTGATCCGAAAGACAAAAAAGAACGCGTGTTTATCGTCAAATTGCTACAGCTTGCATCCAGTGACGTCATCGGAAAAAAAGCGATCCTGCAAGATTTACGGCAATATGATCAAAACGACCGCGCCTATCAGCGCGTCGCCTCGCAAATCCAAGGCTGGCGGGAAGTCGTTTACAGCTATCGCGATACGTTCGCCGCGAAAAAACTGCTGCAAATGGTTCCGGCCGCAGGCATCATCTTCGGCGCGTCCGCCAACCGTTCAGCTTTAGAAAGCATCGCGGAAACAGGCATCATGCTTTATAAAAAACGCCGGATTCTAAAACGCATGAAGGATACAGAATGATAAAAAACCACCCGAACACATTCAATGTGTTTTCTTTGTTTAGCAGTTCTGAAATCGGGAAACCAACAACCAACACCAATTAAAGGAGGAATTCAAAAATGGCACAAGATAATAACAAAATGAGCAGAGAAGAAGCAGGTAAAAAAGGCGGAGAAGCGACAAGTAATAACCATGACAAAGAATTCTATCAGGAAATCGGTGAAAAGGCGGAGAAGCCACAAGTAATAACCATGACAAAGAATTCTATCAGGAAATTGGTCAAAAAGGCGGAGAAGCCACTAGCAAAAATCACGACAAAGAATTCTATCAGGAAATCGGTGAAAAAGGCGGAGAAGCCACAAGCAAAAATCACGACAAAGAATTCTATCAGGAAATCGGTGAAAAAGGCGGAGAAGCCACTAGCAATAACCATGACAAGGAATTCTATCAAGAAATCGGCCAAAAAGGCGGAGAAGCCACTAGCAAAAATCATGACAAAGATTTTTATAAGGAAATCGGCCAAAAAGGCGGAAACAGACGAAGCAGCTAATAAAAGCATAAAAGGCAGACAACCTGCAGATCAAAAGCGATCCGGCGCATCAGCTGGATCGCTTTTTATTTTGGGAAAATCTTGATCTGAGCCGCCGTTGCGATACAATAAATGAAAAAGGGGTTTTTCACTCGTGTCTGACATGCTGAATTTGCTCGCTATCGCCAATAAAGTCAAAGAAAAACACGACAATTTTTCAATCGCGGAGATCAATGACCACTGTGTGCGCCTCGCAGTGTTTACGGGAGAATATGACTGGCACCATCACCCTGACTCAGATGAATGGTTCATCGTTCTGGAAGGGGAGCTGCTGATCGATTTTAAGGACAAAGAAACCGCAGTGCTCAAAGCAAATGACAGCCTGCTCATCCCGAAAGGCACGATTCACCGCACCCGCTCTTACGTCAGAACCGTGAATCTGTGTGTTGAGCATACGCGTGCGAAAACAGTCATCACAGAGGAACGTCATGCTGATCAAAAAAATTGTATGTGAAACAGACGCTGCAAACGCTGAAGCATTTGCGCAAGCACAGTCAAGGTGGGGAGCATTATCATGTGTAAATGGCTTCGTCAAACAGGCCGGCGGGTGGCGGAAAAACGCAGACGGCCTGTTCATCGCAGAGATCATCAGCGTTTGGGAGAACAGACAGGCCTATGATGATTTTATGGAGAACGAACATGACCGCATATACGAAGAAAACGAGCAGAAGGCAGCGATTCTTTCAATAGAAGTGATGCTGTATGAAGAGGATGAACCTGTCATTCACGAGCTGTTACATCACCCGGACATCCGATACGAACCGGACTGGACGGTTCAGAAGGCATAATGAAAGCCCAAAACAGTTTGTTTTGGGCTTGTGTCTTTACTCGCGTCCGGGAAGCGTGTTGTGGACATACGGCGGGACAGGATCCAGCTTAGCTATTTCGCCGTGCGCTTTCGGTTCCTTTTCGTATTCAAATGGTTCTCCGTCCGGCGCTGTTTCCTTCAGCCAATTTTGTTCAGCGCTTTCTCCGCCATCTGAGAAATGAATAAGCTTATGGGAGAATGACTGTTTTTCCAGTGCCTTCGGGAATGTGGAAGGAACGATCGGGCCTTCCTGTTCTTCTAATTCTTTAATGGCCGCAAGCCATTGGTTTTGATGCATGGTATCGCGGGCCAATAAAAAGCTGAGCATATCTTTCACGCCTTTATCATCGGTCATTTCATACAGGCGTGCGACTTGAAGCCTTCCTTGTGATTCGGCGTTCAGATTGGCGCGGAAGTCTGCCAGAAGGTTTCCGCTTGCGACGATATAGCCTGCGCTCCACGGAACGCCCGTGCTGCTCTCCGGCATTGCGCCGAGTCCTGAGACAATTGCATGATGCGGATTCATCCCGCCTAAAATGGACCCGATGACCGGATCATCAGCCGCTTTTTCCTGCTCTGCCAGCGGGGCGTCTTCTAACAGTCTCGCAATCATCGTCGCGATCATTTCGACATGGCCGATTTCTTCCGTCGCGGTATCCATCAGAAGATCCTTATATTTTTCATTGCCCCGTGTATTCCATCCTTGGAACAAATATTGCATGGCGACGGATATTTCCCCGTATTGTCCCCCTAAAATTTCCTGCATCTTTTTTGCGAACAGCGGGTCAGGACGATCCGGTTTAGCCGGATGCTGCAGTTTTTTCGTATGTGTAAACATGTCTCCATCTCCTTTTTTTGCTCTGTCCCTATTTACTTCCCCGGCGGGAAAAGGGATGAAACGGAGATGGGCGTATTGGTCCTGCTAAGGCTCGCGGCGCAAGGATAACAAATCCTGCACAAGCCCGCGGCCGATCACCTGTTCATATTGTCCGTAAATCGGGTCGAGGCGTTTCATCCATGTGTTCTTTTCCGCTTTGCTCAGCACATGAATATGAATGGATGAATTCTTCTTTATCTCTTCAAGCTGGTCTTTATTCATTTTCTCAGCGGAGGCTTCGTTCCACTCCGTCGTTTCTCTCATCGCCTCCGTTAAGATGGTTCTCGTTTTTTCTGTCTGCGAATTCCAGAAATGCTCGTCGGTCATCACGGCATAACCGAGGTACCCGTGATTGCTGATTGTCAAATAATGTTGAACATTATAAAATTTTTTAGAATAGATATTTGAAATCGTATTTTCTTCTCCGTCTACGAGATTGCTTTCCAATAGCTGAAACGTGGAATTAAAGGAATCCTGCCGCGGGCGCGCGCCGAGCAGACGGTACTGGTCTTCGATCACGCTGCTCGGCATGATCCTGAGCGCCTGTCCTTTCAAATCGTCCGGAGTGAAGATCGGCCCTTTATTTGACGTAAGCTGCTTAAACCCGTTCGTCCAGTACGCCAGACCTTTCAAATGATGCTTTTCTAAAGAAGCGAACAGGCGTGTGCCGATTTTGCCGTTCAGGCCTTCTTGCACGGCTTTATAGTTTGTAAACGCGTAAGGCAGATCCAAAACACCCCATTCGGGAGACAGTGATCCGAGCTTTGAGGTGGAGGGAGCGATGAATTGCACGTCCCCGTTTTGGAGGGCGTTTATTTCTTCATTATCTGAATAGAGGCTCCCGTTTGGAAACACCTCTACTTTAATGGTGCCGCCGGACTTTTGATAGACCAGGTCGGCAAACTTATTCGCCGCCCGCCCTTTTGGCGTGTTTTCAGCAACGACATGGCTGAATTTGAAAACGATTTGATCTTTCAGGCCTTCCTGTTCGTCATCATAATACGGTTCTTCCGTTGAGAAACGATCATGAAAGCCGATGAATAAAGCGGTTCCGATACCGAGTACCATCAGGCTGAGACAAGTCAGCAAGCTTTTCATCGAAAACCCCCTCCGCCATTTTCTATAACAAGCATAATCGGGCGGGCCGTTTTCGTAAAGAGACGGAAAGGAAGAGGCCAATGACGAAAAAAAAGCTCACCATCCGCTGGAAAATCACCATACTTTCGTATATCGTCGTGCTTTTTACCTTTTTGATCGTCGGCATCGTGCTGATCGGCAATATTCAGCATACAGAGGAGCGCGAGCTGAAAAAACGGCTGATGAATACCGCGCGGACGGTATCTGAGATGACCGATGTCAAACGCGCCCTCGAGCAGAAAAAACAAAGGGAAGACGTGCGCCATGCGGTCGAAGAAATAAGGATCATCAATGAAGCGGACTACATCGTCGTCATGGATATGGATCATATCCGCTATTCACATCCCGTCAGCACAATGATCGGAAAGCGTTCAAGGGGTGAGGACGAAGCCGCGGCGTTCGCCGAGCACATTTATTTTTCCGAAGCAAAGGGAGAAATCGGCACCGCCGTCCGCGCTTTTTATCCCATCAAAGACCGGGATTTGAATCAGATCGGCGTCGTTCTGGCCGGTAAAACGCTGCCCGGATTCGGTGAAATTCTTCTTCAGCTGAAACATGAAATACTGTTTATCGTTCTGCTGGCGCTCGGGTTCGGACTGGCCGGCTCCTTTTTGCTGGCCCGCCACATCAAAAAACAAATGTTTTGGCTGGAGCCCCATGAGATCGTGAGAATGTATGAGGAACGGACCGCTACGTTTCATTCAATGAATGAGGGCGTCATCGCGATTGATAATCAGCATCACATCACCATTTTTAATGAAAAAGCGAAGCAGATATTCAATGTCAGACAAGAAACAGACGGCAGGCTGATCTGGGACGTGTTAAAAGATTCCCGCCTCCCTGAAATCGTCGAGCGGAACCGAGCGGTATATAATGAAGAAATCCAAGTCAGCGGAAAGGTGATTATGAGCAGCAGAATTCCGATCGTCATGAAAAAGAAGGTCATCGGAGCCGTCGCCATTTTTCAGGACAGGACGGAAGCGGCGAAAATGGCGGAAGAACTGACAGGTGTGAAAAATTTTGTCGATGCGCTCAGAGTTCAAAATCATGAACATATGAACAAGCTTCACACCATCGCGGGACTGATTCAGCTCGGAAAATCAGAAAAAGCGCTCCAGCTTGCTTTTAAGGAATCATCAGAACAAGAAAGTGTCACCGATTTTCTTCATCAGGCCATTCAGAATGACGCTGCGGCGGGGCTGCTGTTAAGCAAAATCAAAAGAGGAAAAGAGCTTGGCATTTCTGTGAAAATTGATGAAAACAGCAGTTTCTCGGCATTTCCGGAGCATGTCGACCAGCATGACATCGTCGTCCTGCTCGGCAATTTAATTGAAAATGCGTTCGGCGCATTCGAAACAGCGGACACGGAGGACAAACATATTGACATCAGTATCGAGCAAAATGATGAAGTGCTTGCTATATTAATAGAAGACAACGGAAGCGGGATTTCCGATCAGCACATCCCGCACCTTTATGACAAAGGGTTTACCGTCAATAAAACGGGAGGAACGGGATACGGCTTGTACCTCGTTAAACAAATCGTCGACAAAGGGATGGGCGTTATTGAAGTCGACACACGGCAGGGACAGGGAACGGCATTTTCTATTTTATTTCCGATGAAGGGGGAGGAATCATTCGATGGACATCAAGGTGCTGCTTATTGAAGATGATCCGATGGTGCAGGAGGTGAATAAAGAATTTATCACCGGTGTTTCAGGGTTCAGCGTCATCGCCACAGCCGCTGACGGAGACGAGGGAATCAGGCTTATAAAAGATCTGCGGCCCGGGCTCGTGGTATTAGACGTATACATGCCGAAAAAAGACGGAATTAAAACGCTCCAGGAAATCAGAAAACAAAAGCTCGAAGTAGACGTCATCATCGTCTCGGCTGCAAAAGACAAAGAAACAATCCAGCTTATGCTGCAAAACGGTGCGGCCGACTATATTTTGAAGCCGTTTAAGCTGGAGCGGATGAGACAGGCGCTCGAAAACTATAAACAATATAAACGGAAAATTGAAGAGCATGACACCATGTCGCAAGAGCAGCTTGACATGCTGCTTAAAATTCCGCAAAATCCGTCCCGCGATCTGCCGAAGGGGTTAAATCATTTTACGATGAATGAAATTTTGACCTATATGAAACAGCAGACGGAGCCGCTTTCAGCTGAAGAAGCCGCCAAAGCGCTCGGAATCGCCAGGGTGACAGCGCGGCGTTATCTTGATTTTCTTGAAAAAGACGGCCAGATTAAGCTCGACATTCAATACGGGGGAGTGGGCCGGCCGGTTAACCGCTACAAATTCGTCCGCTAGCCGAGACCAAAAAGACCAAAATGTCCGTTATGATCATAAGCTTCCCCTCTTCGTTTGAAAACGCTATCATTTTTGTATAGACGCAGCGAGAGGCAAGGGGGAGTAGGGATGAAAATTTTCAAAAATCTTACGGTGCAGGTCATCACGGCGGTTATCATCGGCGTCATTGTCGGACTCGTATGGCCTGAGGCCGGGAAGCAGATGAAGCCGCTCGGCGATACATTTATCAATGCGGTAAAAATGATTATCGCACCGATCATATTCCTGACGATCGTGCTTGGCATCGCCAAGATGGGAGACATGAAAAAAGTCGGCAAAGTCGGGGGAAAAGCATTTATTTATTTTGAAGTCGTGACCACCATCGCCCTTATTATCGGACTTCTGGTCGTCAATATCATGAAACCCGGTGAGGGGCTTGATTACAGCAAGCTTGAAAAAGGGGATGTCTCTCAGTACACGCAAAACGGGGGACAGGGGATTGACTGGATTGAATTTATCACTCACATCGTTCCGTCAAATATGGTTGACGCTTTCGCAAAAGGCGACATTCTTCAGGTCTTATTCTTTTCTGTTTTATTCGGTGTCGGCCTGGCGGCGCTCGGTGAAAGAGGCAAAAGCATTATTGATTTCTTTGATAAACTGTCGCATGTTTTTTTCAAAATCATCGGCTACATCATGCGCGCGGCGCCGATCGGCGCATTCGGGGCCATGGCCTATACGATCGGACACTTCGGCCTTGATTCCATCAAGCCGCTGGCGAGTCTGATGCTGTCTGTATACGTTACGATGTTCCTGTTTGTATTTGTCGCTTTGAATATCATTTGCAAACTATTCGGTTTCAGCTTGTGGAACTATCTCCGTTTTATTAAAGATGAACTGCTCATCGTTCTCGGCACAAGCTCTTCTGAGTCCGTCCTTCCGCGGATGATGGATAAAATGGAGCGCTACGGCTGTTCCAAATCGGTTGTCGGCCTTGTCATTCCGACGGGATATTCTTTTAACCTGGACGGCACCTCGATTTATCTGTCCATGGCGACGGTTTTTCTGGCGCAGGTGTTCGGCGTTGACCTTACCATCGGCCAGCAGGTTACGATCATTCTCGTGCTGATGCTGACATCAAAAGGCGCGGCGGGCGTAACCGGAAGCGGATTTATCGTGCTCGCCTCCACTTTATCGGCGCTTCAGGTTATTCCGCTGGAGGGGCTGGCGCTGCTCCTCGGCGTCGACCGCTTTATGAGTGAAGGAAGGGCGATCGTCAACCTGATCGGAAACGGAATCGCCACCATCATCGTAGCCAAGAGCGAAAATGAGTTTGACGAAGTGAAAAGCACACAGGCCGTTAAAGAAATGAAAACGGCGGTATAAAAGGAAAGGAACGGCATGCATCGGGCATGCCGTTCTTTTTTTCGGCCGCCATGAGTAAAAAAGATAAATTTGTTTAAATTTATTAGGAGGTGGACAAAGACCTTAGCGTCATTTTGTTATATAATTTACAATTAGAGAGTGAAAGATGAAATCTAAGGGCTTTTTGTCCTAGCAGGAGTGTATAAATGGCGGCTATTTTTAAATTTTTTCAGCATCCGGGTGTCAGACGTTTTTCCGTTTTTCTTGTTTTGACTGGGGTGTTAGTTGTATTCCGAAGTATGATTAATTTGATTTTGCTTACGTTTATTTTTACTTTTCTGATGGATCGGCTGGAGACTGTCATCCGGCACGTGTTGAACCATTTTTTCCGGATCAGCCAGAGGGTGGTCATCACCGTTTTATATATTGCGCTGGCTGTCGGGGCGACTGTCGGTGGCTTTGTCTTTTACCCGATTGTTGCCAAGCAGATTGAACAGCTGATTAAGCAGATCAAGCACATCGCGTATCATCCCGATGTCATTCCGTTTTATGATGAGATATCGAGCGTGTTCGGCGATATCAATATCGGTTCCTATGTAAAAGAAGGCTTTAATGTACTGTATACATACTTGGCCGATATCAGCACTTTCGGTTTGCAGGTCGTGATGTCACTGATTCTCAGCATGTTTTTCCTGTTCGAGAAAAAGCGGCTCACGGAGTTTATGAAAAAATTTCAGCACAGCAAGCTGTCTGTTTTTTACTACGAACTTGCTTATTTCGGCAGCAAGTTTGCGAGAACATTCGGCAAAGTGCTTGAAGCCCAATTTATTATCGCGCTGGTGAACTGTATCCTCACCTTGATCGCATTGGCGATTCTGCATTTTCCGCAGCTGTTCGGCCTGTCCATCATGGTCTTTTTCCTCGGGCTCATTCCCGTTGCGGGTGTGGTGATTTCGCTCATTCCGCTCAGCATCATCGCGTATACGACGGGCGGCGCAGCGTATGTCATCTACATCGTGCTGGTCATTTTCGTCATCCATGCGATTGAGACGTACTTCCTTAATCCGAAACTGATGTCAGCGAAAACGGAACTGCCGATCTTTTTTACCTTTACAGTTCTGATTTTCTCGGAACATTTCTTCGGCATTTGGGGCTTGATTATCGGAATTCCGATTTTTGTGTTCCTGCTCGATATTCTGGATGTCGTCAATAATGAAGAGAAGGAAAAAAATGGACCGGTCCCGGATAAGACATAACGTCGGCTCCGGCTCTTCACGAATATATGACTAATGTTATAATGCAGACAGTGCCTATGTACGGGCACTGTTTATTTTTTGTGAAAAAGGAGGAAGGCTGTATGACTGAGCCGATTTTACATATTGAAGGCCTTGACAAAACAATAGGCAAAAAGCACATTTTAAAAAACATCAGCATGGATGTCAGGCAGGGCGAGATCATCGGTTTGCTCGGTCCGAACGGGTCGGGAAAAACCACACTTATCCGAATCATCGTCGGTCTTTTAAAGAAAAACAGCGGCACGATTACAATTAACGGCTTTCAGCACGATGCTGATTTCGAAAAAGCGCTTGAATCCGTCGGAGCGATCGTGGAAAATCCTGAATTCTACCCGTACCTGACGGGGTGGGAAAATCTGAAGCACTTTGCCAACATGCACAAAAACATCAAAGAGGACAGGCTTCAGGAAGTCATCGAGCGGGTCGGGCTCACCAATGCCGTTCATGACAAAGTTAAAACGTATTCCCTTGGCATGCGTCAGCGTCTCGGGATTGCGCAGGCCATTCTTCACCGTCCGAATCTGCTCATTTTAGATGAACCGACAAACGGGCTTGATCCCGGCGGAATGAAGGATTTCCGCGATCACTTAAAGGAACTCGCGGAGCTTGAAGGGACGAGCATCCTTTTTGCGACGCATTTATTGCGTGAAGTGGAGGACCTTTGCGACCGTGTCATCATCATTCAAAAAGGTGAGATCAAAACAGAGGTTGTTCTGCGCGGCGCTGAGGAAAAAGAAGAAAAAGCCGTCCTCGACATTCAGCCGGCTGACGAAGCATTCGAATGGCTGTCCCAACAGCAATTTGCTCCGGAGAAAAACGGCGGGGGCATTACCGTCACCGTAGCGAAGAAGGACATCCCGGCATTAAACCGTGCGCTCGTCGGACAAGACTTTCTCGTGTATTCCATCATGCCGTATGCGGAATCGCTGGAGGATGAATTCATGAAAGTGACGACGGCGCTTCAAGAGGAGGAGGAGACGAATGTTTAAATTGACAGCGAATGAGCATATGAAACTCTTTAACCGAAAAGTCTCATTAGTGGCGCTGATTCTGATGGCCGTTCTCCAATTTATTATGGCGCTTGTCATTAAACGGCTTGTCATCAGTTCCGGAACGGATGAGAATTTCATCGGCTATATGGCGTACGCGCCCGGGCTGAATATTCTGCTTGAGGCATTAACGATCGTGATCGCGGCAACGATCATTTCCGCTGAATTTGATAAGAAAACGATCAAATTTTTGTTAATCCGCCCGGTAAAGCGGGAGCGGATTTTTGTATCTAAACTCATTACCGTATTTTTGGTCAGCTTGTACCTGTATGCGGCGTACTATATTCTGTCTCTGCTGTTCGGCATGGCTTTCTTCGGCGTGTCGGTGACATCTGAATCAGGGACGCTTCTTATGAACACCTTGAAAGTAATCGGCACGAACTGGGTCGAGGCGTTTGCGATGGCATGCTTTGGCTTGCTGTGTTCTTCTGTATTCCGAAACAGCGCAACGGCCGTCATTTTGTCATTTATCGTGCTGTACGGCGCAAAATCACTCGTGACGATTATGTCGCTCTTCCAAAACAAATGGGGAAGTTTTCTGCTGTTCGCAAATACTGACCTGACGCAATATATGAGCGGGGCGAAACCGCTGTTTGCGGGAATGACGCCGTTATTTTCCGCAGGCATTATCATTATCCATATTGTATTCTTCTTAGCCGTCGCTTGGTGGAGCTTTTGCAAACGCGATGTTCGGGTATAAAGTAAAGGAATGACATTTTTGTGAAAAAGATCACGATAAATCAATAATTTATGCTATTTTGATTTATAATAAAGGTAATGACGGAGGTGCTCACTTGAGAAATTTTATTACCGCATTACCGATTGTGTTATTGCTTGGTTTTTCCTTTGTGTCATTCATGTTCCAATTCGAACATCTTGTTTATTTCAGGCTTGCGCTGGGTTTGTTTTCTACAGTGGGGCTGTTTCTCTTATATAAAATGAAGTCGGGATTCCGTTATTTCATCATCTACCTGTATGCAAGCTGGATCGTGCTTGCGGCAGTTACCGCGTTTGAAGAGCCGATTTTTTCAAGCTTTTTCTTTGGCGGGCTTGTGATGACGATGGGTTATCTCACATATATGCTGATTTATCTCGGGCTTAAGCAGGACCGCGGCCCGGAAGCAGTCTGAACGCGCTATTCCATGGAATAGCGTGTTTTTTTGTACAGCCTCACAGTTGCGAAACGAGACTTGAATCTCTATAATACTTATTAACTTTATCGGAATTATAATGGGGGGATTCCAGTGTCTTTATGGATACAGAATGAACGGCAGAGGGAATGGATGGAAAAAATCGGCCTGCTTGCAGACGAATTTCAAAAAACAGCCGCGCTTGATGATGAGGCGGGCCGTTTTCCCGCGGAGAAAATTCAAAGACTGCGCGACGCGGGATATACGGCGTTAACGGTACCTGAGGTATTCGGCGGTGCAGGCATTTCCGTTTATGATATGGTGCTGTTTCAGGAACGGATGGCGCGGGGAGACGCGGCCGTTGCTCTCGGAATCGGCTGGCATTTATCCGTCATGGGTGAGCTCGGAGAAGGAAACAGCTGGGATGAAGATGTCTTTTCATTTATCACAGAAGAGGTGAAAAAGGGAGCTGTCCTGAACAGGGCAGCGACGGAACGGCAGACCGGCAGTCCGACGAGGGGAGGAAGACCCGGCACCTCCGCTGTCAAAAAAGACGGAAAATGGGTGCTGAACGGCCGAAAAACCTTTACAACCCTTTCACTGACTTTGGATTATATGCTTGTGACGGCATGGATTGAAGAAAAACAAACGACCGGTGTTTTTCTCATTCATAAAGATCAGTCAGGCGTTTCAGTCGAAGAAACATGGGATATGATTGCCATGAAGGCGACCGGAAGCCATGATCTCCTTTTAGATCATGTCACGGTCAGTGACGAGCGGCTTGTGGAGCTTATCAGCGGGCCGAGAGCGGCGAAAGTGAATGGCTGGCTGCTTCACATTCCCGCTGCTTATCTGGGCATCGCTCAAGCGGCAAGGGACTATGCCGTCCGGTTTGCATCCGAATATTCGCCGAACAGCCTGAACGGACCGATTAAAGACGTGCCGGCCGTTGGGCAGCGTGTCGGGGAAATGGAGCTTGAATTGTTAAAAGCGAGACAGTTTCTCTTCACGGCGGCGCAAATGTATGATGACCCGAAACGCCGTCCTTTCATCAAAAGCGAGCTTGGCGCCGCAAAACATATTGTGACAAATGCGGTCCTTTCTGTTGTTGATAAAGCAATGAGAATCACCGGCGCAAAAAGCCTGGAGCGAAACAATCCGCTTCAGCGGTATTATCGGGATGCCCGGGCCGGCCTTCACAATCCGCCGATGGACGATGCGGTCATCGGCAAATTAGCGGCGGAAGCCTTTGAGCAATAAAAAAAAGAGCCTGAAAAAGGCTCTTTTTATGTATGGCTGTTGTGCCGGAGCAGTTTTTGATGCTTGCGGTCAATTCTGTCATAGATCACATTCATCAGCTTTTGATTATTCATAATGGCCGCCTTGTTTTCTTTTATCAGCTGTTCGTATGTTTTTATTTTACGTTTCGCCATGAGCCCGCACCTTCCTTACATATTTGTATTCGCTTTCTAATTCTCCGAGCGATAATTCATATAAATGCCGTTCCGACTTTTTGTATATTCCGTTATTGATCAGCAAATGGATCAGATGTTTTTTTCGTCCTTCAACTGATGATCTGAGCTGAGGAGAAGACCTCATGATTACCCTCCTAATCAAATGATATTGAGAATCATTATCAGTTAATGAAAGTATACAATGGGCATATTCATATGTAAAGGGAAAATACCGCCAATTTTTCGACAAAAAGTTTCCCGGGGAATAATGCTGTCGAATATTGCACTTGCTCAGATCAAAGCTGCTATTTTTCCGCTTTTCCATCCATACTATGAATGAGAATGGAGGAGTCCTTACATGAATGATCAAACGGCAAACTTAAAACGGGGCGAAAAAGGCGCGATTCTTAATATCGCCGCGTACCTCATCCTTGCCGCCGTCAAACTGGTGATCGGTCTTATTTATCATTCCGAAGCGCTCAGAGCGGACGGGTTAAATAATGCCACGGATATTGTCGCATCACTGGCTGTGCTGATCGGGCTCCGGATTTCCCAGCGCCCCGCGGACAGTGATCATGCCTACGGACATTATCGGGCTGAAACAATTTCTTCATTAATTGCGTCTTTTATTATGATGGCGGTCGGTATTGAAGTGCTGATCGGAGGAGCAAAGGCGATTGTCAGCGGAACGGAGGCCGAGCCGAGCTTCATTGCGGCATGGACGGCGCTCGGAAGCGCGATTGTAATGTACGGCATGTATGTATATAACAGCCGTCTTGCGGATCGGGTTAAAAGTTCTGCGCTTCATGCGGCGGCGAAAGACAGCCGTTCTGACGCCTATGTCAGTATTGGGGCGTTTATAGGCGTCTTAACCGCCCGGCTTCATCTGCCGTGGGTTGATCCGGTCATTGCTTTTCTGATCGGAATCATCATCTGTAAGACGGCATGGGACATCTTCAAAGATGCTTCCCACTCATTGACGGACGGGTTTGATCTGAAAGATTTGGAGCCGTATAAACACACGGTGAAAGAAATAAAAGAGGTCAGCAGGCTGAAGGATGTGAAAGCAAGGTATTTGGGGAGCACGGTTCATGTGGAACTGGTCATTACGGTAGATCCGGGACTGTCTGTGAAAGAAGGCCATGAAGTAGCCGATGAGGTCGAATATGCAATAAAACATGAACATGATGTGACTCATGTCCATGTTCATGTAGAGCCTGAAGTCATAAACAAAGATCGTGAAACGAATTAAATATGCTGTGATAAAAACTCTGTGACTTCTTCGGGCGTTTTCGCGTTTGCGCTGTGAAGATGCGCTTTCTTTTCGCCGTTTTTAAAGATCAGAAGGCTCGGTATGCCCATTACCTGATATTTGTCGGCAAGCTCAGGGAGCTCGTCTCTGTTCAGTTCATACCAATCATTTTGATTATATTCTTCCAAAATATCGCCGATGAACATATTCATGCGCGTGCAGTCAGGGCACCAGTCAGCGAAAAATTTCACGATGATTTCCTTGTCGGATTGAATAAGTTCATTAAATTGTTCTGTTGTACTGATTTTTTTCATATGACACATCTCCTTTTCCATGCCATTTTAATATAAAATAAAAAGGAATTACATACAAATGCTTTCATATTCAGAATGCCCAAAAATAATTAGATCATTTTCTGAGGAAAGTGATAAGATAGTAAAGATGAATTGTTGTGGGGGGAATATCCATTGAAAACAAGTCTAGGATTGGTGTACGGCGGAAAGTCAGCCGAACACAATGTATCGCTGCAGACAGCATTAGCTGTAACAAAAGCGCTTAATACTGAGAAGTTTGATATACATCCGATTTACATCACTGAAAAAGGAGAATGGCAAAGAGGCCCGCTGCTGACTGAGCCGGTTTCCAACGTGAAAATGCTTCAGCTGGAACAAAACGGTGAAAGTTTCGCTCTATCAGCATTGAACCGGGAAATGTTTCCTGAAGCGTCGCCTGACGAAAAGGCGCCGATCGATGTCGTATTTCCGCTTCTGCACGGACCGAACGGTGAAGACGGCACCATTCAGGGTCTGCTGGAATTGCTGAACGTTCCTTATGTCGGCAACGGGGTGCTTGCATCATCAGCCGGCATGGATAAAGTCATCATGAAGCATTTGTTCGCTCAAGCGGGGCTTCCGCAGGCGAAGTACGCCGCTTTCTTAAAAAAGGACTGGAAACAGACGCCGGACAGCTGCTTACAGCAGGTTGAAGAGGAGCTGGGATATCCGTGCTTCGTCAAACCGGCGAACCTCGGATCAAGCGTCGGAATCAGCAAATGCCGAAACCGTGAAGAGCTTGAAAAAGCCTTCGAACTGGCTTTTGAGTATGACCGGAAAATTGTGGTGGAAGAAGGAATCGCCGGCAGAGAAATCGAAATCGGCGTACTCGGAAATGACGAACCGAAATGCTCCGCCGTCGGTGAAATCGCGCCGAAAACCGACTTTTACGATTACAAAGCGAAATATGAAGACGGCGACACGGATTTAATGATTCCCGCGCAAGTGACGGATGAACAATATGCGGAAATCAGCGAGATGGCGATTAAAGCCTTCAAAGCGATTGACGGATCAGGCCTTGTCCGCGCCGATTTCTTCCTGACCAATGACGGTCAAGTGCTCATTAACGAAGTGAACACAATGCCGGGCTTTACGCCATTCAGCATGTTCCCGCTGCTTTGGAAAGAAGCAGGCGTAGAGTACAGTGATCTGATCGAACAGCTGGTTGAGCTGGCAAAAGAACGCCATGCCGAAAAACAGCTGATTAAACATACATTTTAATGAAGACGGACACTGCCTGAAGGGGCAGTGTCTTTTCCCGTAACAGACAACATTTTCAGAAAGCGAGGTGCCACCTTTGATAAAGCGAACTGTAAAACGAATCGCAGACATGGTCAAAGGCACACTGACAAATCCCGTATTTGAACAAACAATGATTGAGGGCGCCGCAACGGATACGCGGACTTTGGAAAAAAATCAGCTGTTCATTCCTTTAAAAGGCGAGCATTTTAACGGCCACACCTTTGTGCCGCAAGCATTCGAAAAAGGCGTTTCCGCGGTGTTGTGGGAACGCTCCGAATCGAATCCGCCGGAGGAGCGTGCTGTCATCTTGGTCGATGACACGCTGGAGGCGCTGCAGACATTGGCAAAAGCTTATTTGGAAGAGCTCGGCACACGGGTTATCGGGGTGACCGGGAGCAACGGAAAAACGACAACGAAAGACATGCTTCACGCCGTTCTCGGCACGCAGTACCGCGTTCACAAAACCGCCGGCAATTTCAACAATCATATCGGCCTGCCGCTGACTGTGCTTGCCATGCCTGAAGATACAGAAATCGCCGTTTTAGAAATGGGAATGAGCGCGAGGGGCGAAATTGATTTTCTGAGCCGTCTTGCTGAACCGGAAGCTGCCGTCATTACCAATATCGGCGAATCCCACATGCAGGATTTAGGCTCAAGAGAAGGAATTGCGGAGGCGAAACTTGAAATTATAAACGGACTTCGGGAAGACGGCGTTCTGTTTTATTTCGGGGATGAGCCGCTGCTTCGCGAAAAGACGTACACTTGCCGGACAACGACATACGGCGCAGGCGCGGACAATGATCTCCGCCTGAAAGAAATAAAACAGGCGGAAGAAGGCACGTACTTCAATATCGACGGAATCGACCGTTCTTTCTTTATTCCCGTTCTCGGCAGACATAATGTGATGAATGCCATGGCCGCATACGCCGCCGGCATCTATTTCGGCATTACGCCGGAAAATGCCGCTCTGGGACTGAGCCGCCTGAAGGTGACGGGTATGAGATTGGAACTGGTCAAAACGGAAAACGGCATCTCAATCGTAAACGACGCGTATAATGCGAGCCCGACGTCAATGAAAGCGGCGGTCGAATTAATCGAAACGATGAAAGGCTATCGGAAGAAAATGCTCGTGCTCGGTGATATGCTTGAACTCGGGGATAATGAAAAAGCATTCCACGAAGAATGCGGGGCCGCGATCAATCCGGCGGAAATCGATCATGTATTTACTTACGGCACACTCGGCGCATTCATCGCTGACGGAGCGCGCCGGCATTTTGAAGAAGGGCGCGTCAGCCATTATCTTGACAAAAAAGAACTGCTTCACGCGATACAGAAAAGTGCCGCTTCCGGCGATCTCCTGCTGTTTAAAGCATCAAGAGGTATGAAGCTCGAAGAAATCGTTAAAGATTTATTAGAGAAGAACTGAAAAAATACCGATCAGCATTATAAAATTATCAAAAATGAAGAAACTAATTCAGGGTGAAATAATTCTGTCCGTATGAAAAAGAAATCCCGCCGGCTGGGAAAACCCGCACGGTGCGGGGGCCGGCATCATTCGCGGGAAGAATCCGGTCAGGCCGCTTCCGGCCGCCTGACCATCTCGCCTTATTGAAAAACACATACTGTAATGGTAAGATTAAACGTAAAGTAATTCGGGCTTTGTATACGTACGATCCTGTCTTTTGAATGAAAGGACAGTTTTTAGTGGTAAATCACGACATTACTGAAACAGCAATTAGAAGGAGTTTGAATAATTTGACTATAACGTTTCAAGATTTTCAATTAAGTTCTGATCTCATGAAGGCAATTAATCGTATGGGATTTGAAGAAGCAACGCCGATTCAGGCACAAACGATTCCGCTCGGACTTTCAAATAAAGACGTCATTGGACAAGCGCAAACAGGTACAGGTAAAACAGCTGCGTTTGGTATACCCCTTGTTGAAAAAATGAACCCCGAGTCTCCTAATATTCAAGCAATCGTAATCGCGCCAACCCGTGAATTAGCCATTCAAGTATCTGAAGAGTTATATAAAATCGGACAAGATAAGCGTGCGAAAGTACTGCCTATTTATGGTGGACAGGATATCGGACGTCAGATCCGCGCATTAAAGAAAAACCCGCATATCATCGTAGGTACGCCGGGGCGTCTTCTTGACCATATCAACCGCCGCACGATCCGTTTAAACAACGTGAATACGGTTGTTATGGATGAGGCTGATGAAATGCTGAACATGGGATTCATTGATGATATTGAATCCATTCTCTCAAACGTGCCGAGCGAGCACCAAACGCTCTTATTCTCAGCAACAATGCCTGCGCCGATCAAACGGATCGCAGAGCGTTTCATGACTGAGCCGGAACACGTAAAAGTAAAAGCGAAAGAAATGACTGTATCAAACATTCAGCAGTTCTACTTGGAAGTGCAGGAACGCAAAAAATTCGATACGCTGACTCGTCTTCTTGACATTCAGTCTCCGGAACTTGCGATCGTATTCGGACGTACGAAACGCCGTGTCGATGAGCTTGCTGAAGCCCTGAACCTTCGCGGATATGCGGCTGAAGGAATTCACGGCGACTTAACGCAGGCGAAACGTATGGTTGCGCTTCGTAAATTTAAAGAAGGTGCGATCGAAGTGCTTGTAGCGACTGACGTTGCCGCCCGCGGACTTGATATCTCAGGCGTTACCCACGTTTACAACTTTGACGTGCCTCAAGATCCTGAAAGCTACGTTCACCGTATCGGAAGAACGGGGCGTGCAGGAAAAACGGGTATGGCGATGACGTTTATCACACCGCGTGAGAAAAGCATGCTTCGCGCGATTGAACAAACGACAAAACGCAAAATGGACCGTATGAAAGAGCCGACGCTTGACGAAGCATTAGAAGGACAGCAGCAGGTGACGGTTGACCGTCTGCGCACGGCGATCAGCGAAAACAACCTGAACTTCTACATGACGGCAGCTGCGGAATTGTTAGAAGATCATGATGCAGTGACAGTTGTGGCTGCAGCCATTAAAATGGCGACAAAAGAGCCGGACAGCACGCCTGTACGCCTCACTGATGAAGCGCCGATGGTCAGCAAACGCTATAAAAACCAGCGTACTTCTAAGCGCAGAGACGGCCAAGGCGGCGGCTACCGCGGCGGCAAAGGGAAAACCAACAACCGTTCTTCCTACGATAAAAAACGCTCAAGCGACCGCCGTTCTTCAGGTGACAGACGCCAGAAAAAATCATACTAAAACACAGGAAGCGGACCCTTGTACGGGGTCCGCTTTTTTTTGATATGCCGGAAAGTGAATCTTTTTTGCAAATCAGCCGTATTTGTATGTATGATAAAAAATGGGAGGTAGGTATGTTGAGAGCACAGCCAAAAAATCGAATCAGTCCAAGCGGCTTAAAAGTCTGGCGTCTTCAGGAAATCATCCTGTCCGCCTTCTGTCTTCTGGCCGTTATAGCAGCAGCTGTTTTAAGCCATTTCTTCCATTGGCCGTATTGGATCACCGGAGTCCTCGGCATCATTTGGATATTCGGTTCAGTGATATCCGTCTATGCCATACCGAAAATCAGGCACAGGATCTGGCGCTATGAAGTCCATGAAAATGAAATTGATATTCAATCCGGCATTTTTATTGTCAAACGGGTCATTGTGCCGATGGTGAGGGTGCAGCACGTAGATACTTCACAAGGCCCGCTCCTCAGAAGGTACCGTCTGGCCTCAGTCAAAATCTCCACGGCGGCAACCGTTCATTCCATTCCGGCGCTTGATATGGAGGAAGCTGACCGGCTGAGGGATTCCATTTCCCGTCTGGCAAGGGTGACGGAAGATGATGTCTGAGCCGAAACGTCTGCACCCGGCGGCCGTGATTTTGAACTTATTCCATATTATTATCGAAACCATTAAAAACATTATTCTGCCATTTTTTCTCGTCTATATTGTAAACTCCAACCACTTCATCCGCTTTTACGGAGGCATTGCGCTCGCCGTCCTGCTTATCTGGCTGATTACGGCTAGTGTGATCGAGTGGAGAAAATTTACATACCGGATTGAGGACGGAGAATTCAGAATTGAAGAAGGCTTGTTTTTTACGAAAAAGAGATACATCTCCATTGACCGGATTCAATCAATGAATACGAGTGCCGGCATCATTCAGCAACTTTTTAAGCTTGTTAAGCTTCAAATCGAAACGGCCGGCGACGGGAAAAACGCCGAGGCCGTCTTATCCGCCATTACTGTGGAAGAGGCGGAACGGATCAGAGCGGCTGTTTTTCAGCAAAAAGCGGAGCAAAAAGAACGAGGGGAGACCGCAGCGGAGCAGGAGCCGATGCGCGGGGAAGATGTGCAATCCGTTTACCGACTGTCTGTAGGTGAGCTGCTTATGGCCGCCTCAACATCCGGGGGAATCGGTGTCATCATCTCAGCGGTATTCGCCCTCTTTTCTCAGATTGATGAAGTACTTCCGATGGACTGGCTCTATGACAGGTTTTCTTTTCTCAAGCATGCGAGCATCGGTATATACGCCGTGATCATTTTCATAGGATTGTTCATCGCCTGGCTGTTAAGCATCGCCGGTATGATGATCAAGCATGCCAACTTTAAGATAGAAAAAAAGGAACACGAATTGGTCATTACGAGAGGAATTATTGAAAAACATCAAGTGACAATCCCGCTCCGTAAAATCCAAGCCATTAAAATGAAAGAAAATGTGATCAGGCAATTATTCGGATACGCGACGGTGGCGATTGTCAGCGCCGGCAGTGCGGGGAATGAGAAAGAAGGAGCTCAGACGATTCTGTTTCCGATCATCCGCAAATCAAAGCTCGGAGTGATGCTGAACGGTTTCACACCGGATTACGTGCTGGAAGAAAACCGAAATCATTTGCCGAAAAGGGCGCTGCGCCGGTATTTATTCCGATCCATAATCTTCTCGGTTTTCGTGATCATCCCGCTTTGTATTCTGTTTAAACCGTGGGGATATGCATCGCTCCTTGTGCTTCCCGTCGAACTGGTGCTTGGATATGCCTCGTTTAGGACAGCGTCATGGTGCATAAACGGCGGCAGGCTTCAGATCACCACGAGGCTGGTCGGGAAGACGACCACGATTATGCTGAGAAGAAGAATGCAGATGTTTGAAGTCAGCCGCTCCTTTCTGCAAAAAAGAAGGCGGCTCGCATCTGTGGCTACCGCAGTGAAATCAGCTCACCACATGGAGCATGTCATGCTGAAGGATGTCAGCGAGGAAGATGCCGAACGCATCGGGCGCTGGTATTCATATGAAAAAGCGGACGGTTAATACCGCCGCTTTTTTTGCTGCACGCATAAAAAGGAAAGCAAAAATCCGCCTGCCAGTCCGAACAAATGCGCCATAATGTTAATATTAGAGTTGATAAACGTCGACAGCACCGCGATGATAAGCAGGGTCATAATCATTTTCGACTGATCCCGGCCGATCAGCTCCTTGCGGAAAACAGTCAAAAACACATACACGCCGAAAAGTCCGAAGATCGCGCCGGATGCGCCGACATGCACATAATCAAGCGGTTCGGCAAGATACGTGCCGATATTGCCGATGATGCCCGATGCGATGTACACAACCAGAAAACGGACTTTTCCGAGCATCTGCTCAAGCGGGGGCGCGAATAAAAAGAGAGACATGGAGTTAAACAAAAGGTGAGTGAAATTCGCGTGTAAAAACATCGGTGTCACCAGCCGCCACCATTCTCCCGAGGAAACGCCGTAATTATAGCCGGTCACAGCATCTGACCACATCATGACGGAATGAAGCGGCATACTGAAAAACAGCCACAAGAACGCCTGCAGCGCCAAGATACAGCTGACGGCCGGATAACGTCTGATAAAAGTCTGGAAATTTTCCGTTCGTATAAACATCGCAAGCCCCTTTGCATCTGATTTGTTACATATATAGTAACACGTTTATGACATAAACCGTTTTTTAGTACGGACTTTTAGGAGGAATTCACATGATTTTCGGAATCGGAATCGACATCGTTGAACTGCACAGAATTGAAAACATGCTCAGCCGGCAGGCAAGATTTCCGCAAAGAATATTGACGGAGGCTGAATACGCCCGTTTTACATTGCTGTCGGACAAAAGGAAAATTGAATTTCTCGCGGGAAGATTTGCGGCAAAAGAAGCCTTTTCGAAAGCATACGGCACAGGTATCGGCAAAGAGCTCAGCTTTCAGGATATTGAAACCGGAAACGACAAAGCGGGAAAGCCTGTGCTGGCCTGCGCCAAGCTTGACGGCGCGGCGGTTCACGTCTCCATTACCCATACAAAAGAATACGCCGCGGCACAGGTCGTGATTGAAAGGTTGTCACGCTAGTCTGCATATTAGCCGGAACCCCTTCATATATTTGATAGTGCATTAAGGGAGACAAGTTGTTTGAGGCTTTTATGGTACGCGTCCGTCCGTTCAGGGCGTACCGTTAAAGTCAAACAAGCGATTTCTTCCCTTTACATCAATTGAGAAGAAGGGGTTGAAAAAAGGTGAGAAAAAGCTTTGTTTTGCTTTTAACGGGACTGCTTGCCGTCCTTATTCTTTCGGCCTGCGGCCAAAAATCACAGGAAGATATCGTGAACGGTTTAGATAAGAAGGCGAAAGAATACACCTCGTACAAAGCGAAAGCCAAAATGACCATCGAAACGGGGAGTGATCCGCAAGTATACAATGTGGAAATCTGGCATAAAAAGCCTTCCCTGTACCGGGTCTATTTGGAAAATCCGAAAAAAGACCAAAACCAAGTCATTTTACGGAACGCCAACGGAGTCTTTGTCCTCACGCCGTCGTTAAATAAGAGCTTCAGATTCCAAAGCGACTGGCCGAATAACAGCAGCCAAGTATATTTGTTTGAGTCACTTGTAAAAGACGTGCAGCATGACAAAGACGCCGTCTATTCCGCCAAAGATAAAAAGTACACATTTGAAACAAAAACAAACTATCAGCACAACAAAATGCTGCCGATTCAGGAAATCACTTTCAACAAAAAGGACATGAGCCCGTCGCTCGTCAAAGTCATGGATACAGACCGGAAAGTGATGGTAAAAGTCGAATTCAAAAGCTTTGAATTCAACAAGCCGTTTGATAAAGACTCTTTTGACGAGAAGAAAAATATGACGCTTTCCCAGATGGACGTCGCCACAAGCGCCAAGCCGTCTGATTCATTTGCGGTCAAAACACCGCTTCAAGTGCCGGCCGGCGTCAAAAAGCTTGAAGAGAAAGATATTTCAACGGCGGACGGCAAACGGATCGTCATGACTTACGGCGGAGAAAAATCCTTCACCCTTATTCAAGAAAAAGCCCATATCGCAAAAGCCGCCTCTGCCGTCACGCTGAAAGGCGAACCGGTTAATCTCGGCTTCACGGTGGCCGCATTATCTGATACGTCTTTAACGTGGACATATGACGGAGTGGATTATCTTCTGTCATCACAGGATCTGACAAAAGATGAAATGGTGGCCGCCGCCAAAAGCATGCAGGGACAGTCGTCAAAATAATGTCAAAAAAGAGGCCGCCGCTGTCGGTCTCTTTTTTGATTCCATTTCACTTTGCAGAATAATTTTAGTATGATAATAACAATATGAATTGAAAATAATGCTAGGAAGTGTATCGAATGAACACAGCATCCTTTTACAGAGAAACGTGGGCGGAAATCAACCTGTCCGCGATTAAAGAAAATGTCACGCATATGAAAAAACACATCGGGCAAAACGTCCATCTCATGGCGGTTGTAAAGGCGAACGCTTACGGCCACGGAGATTTGGAAGCCGGGAAAGCCGCGCTTGAAGCGGGTGCCTCTTGTCTTGCCGTAGCCATACTGGATGAAGCGATTTCATTGAGAAAACGGGGCATTACAGCGCCGATTCTCGTGCTTGGCGCCGTGCCGCCCGAATATGTACAAGCAGCTGCCGAGTATGACGTAACACTCACGGGATATTCTGTTGAATGGCTTCAGGAAGCTGCGCGCCACCTCGGAAGTGCAACATTGCCGTTTCATCTGAAAGTCGACACCGGCATGAACAGACTCGGAGTCAAAACGGAGGAAGAAATCCAAAGCGTGTTAAAAATCCTCAGCCAAAATCCCGGTTTAGTCTGTAAAGGCGTATTCACCCACTTTGCTACCGCGGATGAGAAAAACAGAGATTATTTCCTCTTCCAGTTTGACCGCTTTAAAACATTGATCGCTCCGCTCCCTTTAAAAGAATTGATGGTGCACTGCGCGAACAGCGCTGCCGGACTTCGTCTTAAAAAAGGCTTCTTTAACGCGGTTCGTTTCGGCATCAGTATGTACGGGCTTCGTCCTTCTGCTGACATCCAAAGCGAAATTCCGTTTCAATTAAAGCCGGCTTTTGCGCTGCACTCTGTTTTATCCCATGTGAAAAAGATCCGCAAAGGGGAAAGCGTCAGCTACGGCGCAACATATACGGCAGAGAAGGATCAATGGATCGGAACGGTTCCCATCGGCTATGCGGACGGGTGGCTCCGCAAGCTGAGCGGCACGTCTGTGCTGATCGGCGGCAAACGGATGAACATCGCGGGAAGAATCTGCATGGATCAATTGATGGTCGAATTAGATCAATCTTATCCGCCGGGCACCAAAGTCACCCTGATCGGCAGCCAGAAGGGAGAAACGATCACGATGGATGAAATCGCAGGGCGGCTTGAGACGATTAATTACGAGGTCCCTTGTACCATTAGTTCCCGCGTTCCCCGTATGTTTTTGGAAAATGAGAGTATAATGGAAGTAAGAAATCCTTTACTGCAAGATAATACAAACAAGTAGCCGTCATCCGGAAAAAGAGAATTTATAAAACAGCTTTGCTTGACGTTTGAATAATGGTATCATTATGTCTGGATGGATGTATTGGTCGTATCCGTAAGTTTGGTGGAGGTGTATGTTTTTTGTCTGAATCCAGCGCAAGAACCGAAATGAAAATCAGCTTGCCTGAAAACTTAGTAGCTGAATTGGATGGTGTAGCGATGCGGGAGAAACGAAGCAGAAACGAACTGATATCACAAGCAGTGAGAGCGTATGTCAGCGAACGGACAACTCGCCATAACCGTGATTTGATGAGACGCGGGTATATGGAAATGGCGAAAATCAACTTGAATATCTCTTCTGAGGCTCACTATGCTGAGTGCGAAGCAGAAACGACCGTTGAGCGCTTAGTCAGCGGAGGATAATCATTTTGATTGTAAAGCGCGGCGATGTTTATTTTGCTGATTTATCTCCTGTTGTTGGCTCAGAGCAAGGCGGCGTACGCCCGGTTTTAGTGATCCAGAATGATATCGGAAATCGCTTTAGCCCGACTGCTATTGTTGCAGCCATAACAGCCCAAATACAGAAAGCGAAATTACCAACCCACGTCGAAATTGATGCAAAACGCTACGGTTTTGAAAGAGATTCCGTTATTTTGCTGGAGCAAATTCGGACGATTGACAAGCAAAGATTAACGGATAAAATAACTCATCTGGATGATGAAATGATGGATAAGGTTGATGAAGCCCTGCAAATCAGTTTGGCACTCATTGATTTTTAGTCATATTTTGGTTGCTCATATAGAGCAACTTTTTTTGTTTTCGAAAAACATAAGCGCTATAATAAAGAGATAATAATCAAACAAAATTTGTTGTTTTGTGTCGGGAGGTCAGTGAAACCCATGTCGAATCAGAAAGTGTATCAGTTCATCATTGATCAGCATGATGAACTGCTTGATACTTGGACAGCCAAACTAAAAGAAGTAGGCAATCAGGAAGACTATCAGCTTACGAATCACATATGTGAAAATATTTGTAAAGACTATATAGACATTCTTTTATTATCGACTAAGAATGACGAGGCTACGGAAGAGCAGATCAGTGAACTCGCACTGCGCGCCGTTCAGCTCGGCCTGTCACTGAAACTTCTTTCAGCCACCCTGTCAGAGTTTTGGAAACTGCTTTACGAAACGATGGTCGACCTTAATATGGCCGATCAGAACAGAGCAGATTTGATTTTGGAAATAGACAGCTTTTTCAATCCGATCAATACGGAAATTTTAAATCAGTATTCTATCTCCTGGGAAAAGACGGTTACTTTGCAAAAAATCGCGCTTCAGGAATTGTCGGCTCCGCTGATCCCGGTATTTGAGCATGTAACGGTCATGCCGCTTGTCGGGACGATTGATACGGAGCGTGCAAAGCACATTATGGAAAATCTGTTAAACGGCGTCGTGAAGCACCGTTCACAGGTTGTATTAATTGATATCACGGGCGTGCCGGTCGTTGATACGATGGTGGCGCACCATATTATTCAGGCATCAGAAGCGGTGCGGCTTGTCGGCGCGAAATGCCTGCTCGTCGGAATCCGTCCGGAAATCGCGCAGACGATCGTTAATCTGGGAATTGATTTGTCGCAGGTTATTACGAAGAATACCCTTCAAAAAGGAATTCAAACAGCGCTTGAAATGACAAATCGAAAAATCGTTTCATTGGGGGAATAACATTGTGAGACATCCAAAAATCCCGATCCTGAAACTGTATAACTGCTTATTGGTATCCATCCAATGGGAACTTGACGACCAGACAGCTTTGCATTTTCAAGAAGATCTGCTGAACAAAATCTATGAAACCGGCGCAAACGGGGTCGTCATTGACCTGACATCCGTTGACATGATCGATTCATTTATCGCGAAAGTGCTCGGCGATGTCATCACCATGTCTAAATTGATGGGCGCAAAGGTCGTATTGACGGGAATTCAGCCTGCTGTGGCGGTCACATTGATTGAACTCGGAATCTCACTTGAGGAAATTGAAACGGCGCTCGATTTAGAGCAAGGGCTTGAGACATTGAAGCGGGAATTGGGGGAATAGCGATGAACGACCAATCCTGTGTGAAAATCATGACAGAATGGGATATCGTAGCCGCCAGACAGCTTGGCCGCAACGTTGCGAAGGAATTAGGCTTCGGCACGGTGGACCAGGCCAGAATCACGACGGCTATCTCAGAATTGGCCAGAAACATTTACTTATATGCAGGCAAAGGCCAGGTCAGCATAGAACAAGTAAACGACAGAGGGAAAAAAGGCCTTAAAATTATAGCAGAAGACAAAGGACCCGGAATCCCCGACATCCGTAAAGTGATGGAAGACGGCTTTTCAACGTCAGGCGGACTGGGAGCGGGACTTCCGGGCGTCAAAAGGCTGATGGACGAATTCAGCCTGCAATCTGTTGCAGAGGAAGGAACAGAGATTCAAGCCGTGAAATGGCTTCGGTAGGAGGTTAGAACGTGGATTTCAGGGAGGTTATAGAGCAGCGGTATCATCAGCTGCTTAGCCGATATATAGCCGAATTAACAGAAACATCTTTATATCAAGCCCAAAAATTCAGCCGAAAAACGATTGAACATCAGGTTCCTCCGGAGGAGATTATCAGTATCCACCGAAAAGTAGTAAAGGAACTGTATCCGGATCTGCCGGAAGATGTTTTTCATTCGCTGGATTTTTTAATAGAAGTCATGATTGGCTACGGGATGGCTTATCAGGAACATCAAAGTCTGAGAGATATCCAGCAGGAGCTTCGTTCAGAAATTGAAATTGCCGCAAATGTTCAGCAGACGCTGCTTGGCACAAAAATTCCTGAAGAAGAAGATCTGGATATCGGGGCGATCAGCGTCCCCGCCAAACAGATGAGCGGGGATTATTATCACTTTGTCAAAGACAAGGAATCGATTAACATCGCGATAGCCGATGTCATCGGAAAAGGAATACCCGCCGCATTGTGCATGTCGATGATCAAGTATGCCATGGACTCTCTTCCGGAGATCGGCATTCACCCCTCCCAAGTGCTGAAAAATCTTAACCGCGTTGTAGAACAGAACGTGGACTCAAGCATGTTTATCACCATGTTTTACGCAAACTACAATACGAAAAATCACCAATTTACATATGCCTCTGCGGGGCATGAACCGGGCTTCTACTACTCTGAAAAAGAAAAAAAGTTTTATGATCTGGAGGCAAAAGGATTGGTGCTGGGAATTTCTCAGGATTTTGATTACAGCCAATATGAACAGCACATGGACGAAGGAGACATGATCGTTCTTTTTTCTGACGGCGTCACCGAATGCCGTACCGAAAACGGTTTCTTAGAACGCAGCGACATTCAGCGCATGCTGGAAGAACATATGGACTGCTCCGCGCAGGATATGGTCAAAAATATTTACGACAGCCTGCTGAGACTCCAGGACTTTCAGCTTCATGACGATTTTACGTTAATTGTTTTGAAAAGAAAGGTTTAAAAAAACAGCAGCACGGGTAAAAAGCCATTAGCACGAGTAAGGATAACTTTCAGAGGTGATACGATGAATTTAACGGTAGATATGAAGGAGAATCTTTCAGATATACAAATCAATATCGCTGGAGAAATCGATGTATACTCAGCTCCGGTGGTTCGTGAAAAGCTGATGCCCCTGGCAAACGAGGGGAAAGACATGAGAATCTGCTTAAAAGATGTAAATTATATGGACAGTACGGGTTTAGGCGTTTTTGTAGGCGTGTTTAAAACGGTGAGCAAGGAAGGCGGCTCTCTGAAGCTTGAGAATCTTTCCGACCGGCTCGTCCGTCTGTTTGAAATTACGGGGCTTAAGGACATCATCGACATTTCGGCAAAGTCAGAAGGTGGCGTGCAATGAGTACATCAGTTGATTATATAGAGATGAAAATTCCGGCCGAACCGGAATATGTAGGAATCGTCAGGCTTACGTTATCAGGGGTCGCAAGCAGAATGGGCTATACCTATGATGACATTGAAGATTTAAAAATCGCTGTCAGCGAAGCTTGTACAAACGCTGTCCAGCATGCATACAAAGATGAAAATAAGGGAGAAGTATCCGTGCGGTTCGGTGTGTTTGAGGATCGGCTGGAGGTCATTGTCGCCGATCAGGGAGACAGCTTTGATTTTGATCAGAAGCAGCAGGATCTCGGGCCGTACACACCTTCGCACACAGTCGATCAATTGTCAGAAGGAGGGCTCGGTCTGTATTTAATGGAAACGCTCATGGATGAAGTCAAAGTTCAAAGCAACTCTGGCGTAACCGTGGCGATGACAAAGTATTTAAATGGGGAGCGAGTTGATCATGGCACAACCATCAAAAACTACGAAACTAACTAAAGATGAAGTTGATCGGCTCATACGCGACTTTCAAACACATGATAATAAAGAAGCCCAGGAAACACTCGTCGAGGTGTATACCAATCTCGTCGAAATGCTGGCAAAGAAATATTCAAAAGGAAAAAGCTTTCATGAAGACCTCCGCCAGGTCGGGATGATCGGACTTCTCGGAGCCATTAAACGGTATGATCCCGAGGTCGGCAAATCCTTTGAAGCATTTGCGATTCCGACCATCATCGGCGAGATCAAACGCTTCCTCAGAGATAAAACATGGAGCGTACACGTCCCGAGACGGATTAAAGAACTCGGGCCGCGCATTAAAATGGCGGTGGATCAGCTGACGACAGAGACGCAGCGGTCGCCGAAAGTCGAAGAAATCGCAGCCTTTCTCGATGTGTCAGAAGAGGAAGTGCTTGAAACGATGGAGATGGGAAAAAGCTATCAGGCGCTGTCTGTCGATCACAGCATCGAAGCGGATGCGGACGGAAGCACCGTCACGATTTTAGATATCGTCGGTTCGCAGGAGGAAGGATACGAACGCGTCAACCAGCAAATGATGATCAAAAGCGTGCTTCATGTGCTGTCCGACCGCGAAAAACAGATTATCGATCTAACATTTGTGCAAAATAAAAGCCAAAAAGAAACAGGGGACATTCTCGGAATATCTCAAATGCACGTCTCGCGCCTGCAGCGGAAAGCGGTGAAAAAACTGAGAGAGGCCTTGATTGGAGATCCCTCCATGGAGCTAATGTAATGATTCAGGTTGAAGAAAATGAACATGTTCAAACTCTTGTATACCAATTAAATAAAGAAGGCAAGTCCATATGCGGCGACAGCTTTTTTATGAAGGCGAATGAAGAAGAATTAGTTTGCGCGGTAGCGGACGGTCTCGGCAGCGGATCTCTTGCCAACGAATCCTCGTCAGCCATTAAAGACATCGTGGAAACGTATGCGGATGAGGATGTGGAAAGCATCATTGAGCGCTGCAATCAAGCGATGAAAAACAAAAGAGGGGCGACTGCCTCCATCTTAAAAATCAATTTCATCAAAAGGGAATTGACATACTGCTCGATCGGCAATGTCCGTTTCTTCCTGCACTCCCCATCAGGCGAAGTCTTTCATCCGCTGCCGATTTCGGGTTACCTCTCAGGCAAACCGCAAAGATACAAAACGTATACGTCATCATACGAAAAAGGGGCGAGGTTCATCATCTACACGGATGGGCTTGAGGTTCCGCATATCCGCACCTGCTTAAAGCAGGGACACTCAATAGAAGATATATCAAAATCACTTCATCCGTACACAACATCCAGACGTGATGATTTGACCTATATTCTAGGGCAGCTTTTATCGTAAGGCTGCTTTTTTTATGTTCCGCCGTTTTTTGATACACTAGAGAAAGAATGAAGAGATGGAGGCTTTTGTGATATGGAAACGTTAGCCCTTTTGAAAAAACAAATTGCTGAAGAAACAGCGTTATCCCAAAAACATGTCGAAAGTGTCATCCGCCTGCTGGAAGACGGCAATACCGTCCCGTTTATTGCGCGGTACCGAAAAGAGCAGACCGGCTCAATGGACGAGGTGCAGATTCAGGCAATCTCCGAGCGGTGGCAATACATACAAAACCTGACGCAGCGGAAAGAAGAAGTCATCAGATTGATCTCTGAGCAGGACAAGCTGACGGAAGGGCTGAAGCAAAAAATCGAACAAGCGGTTAAGCTTCAGGAAGTCGAGGATTTATACCGTCCCTTCAAACAAAAACGGAAAACAAAAGCCACCGTCGCCAAAAGCAAAGGTCTTGAACCGCTTGCGGACTATATTCTTTCTCTCCCGAAAGAAAACCGCCTTCACGACATCGCTGATCAATATATCAGTGCAGAAAAAGAAGTCGCTTCAAGAGAGGAAGCCATTGAAGGCGCGAAGCACATCATAGCCGAGCAAATCTCGGATGATCCTCATTTCAGAAAGTGGATTCGCCAGGAAACGTATAAAAAAGGAATTCTCACTTCCGCGGCAGGCAAGTCAGCCGCAGATGACGAGAAAAACGTCTATGAAATGTACTACGAGTACGAAGAGCCGATCCAAAAGGTCGTTCCTCACAGAGTGCTTGCGATGAATCGCGGTGAAAAAGAAGGCATTTTAAAGATTGCGATCGAACCGCCCGCCGATCAGATAAAAGCTTATTTAGAAAAGCAAATTATCAAACACCGTGAAACGCCTGTGAAAGAATCGCTGAAAGAGGCCATTGAGGACAGTTACAAACGTCTGATCCAGCCGGCTATTGAGCGCGACATCCGCAAAGAGCTGTCAGAAAAAGCAGACGCGCAGGCGATTCATATTTTCGCTGAAAACCTGCGTAAGCTCCTGCTGCAGCCGCCGATGAAGGGGAAAGTTGTGCTCGGCGTCGATCCGGCCTTCCGTACGGGGTGCAAACTGGCAGTTGTTGATGAGACGGGAAAAGTGCTGAAAATCGACGTCATTTACCCGCACGCTCCCGTAAAAAAGACAGCGGAAGCCCGGAAAAAAATCAAAGAATTGCTGGATCGGTACGAAGTCGAGGTTGTGGCGATCGGAAACGGCACGGCATCACGGGAGACAGAGCAATTCGTCGTTGATGTGCTGAAAGAAACAGAGCGTGACATTTATTATGTCATCGTCAATGAGGCCGGAGCAAGCGTGTATTCCGCGTCAGAAATCGCCCGTGAAGAATTTCCGGATTTTCAGGTCGAAGAGCGCAGCGCCGTCTCCATCGCGCGGAGGTTGCAGGACCCGCTGGCCGAGCTTGTAAAAATTGATCCTAAATCCGTCGGCGTCGGGCAATACCAGCACGATGTCAGCCAAAAGCAATTAAACGAATCTCTCCGTTTTGTCGTAGAGACCGTCGTCAACCAAGTCGGGGTGAATGTCAATACAGCATCAGCCGCGCTGCTTCAATATGTAGCTGGGTTATCCAAAACCGTTGCCGGCAATATCGTCAAAAAAAGAGATGAACTAGGCAAATTTACAAATCGCAAAGAACTGAAAGAAATCCCGCGTCTCGGCGCAAAAACATATGAACAATGCATCGGCTTTTTGAGAGTGCCCGGAGGACAGGAACCGCTCGACCGCACCGGGATACACCCGGAAAGCTATAAAGAGACAAAGGCGCTGCTCAAAAAACTGCAGCTCACTGCGGATCAGATCGGAAGCGCGGACGTAAAAGAGAAAATCAGCGCACTGCCGCTGTCTGAAACGGCTGAAGAGCTCGGTATAGGGGAAATTACGCTTGCGGATATTTGCGGGCAGCTGACAAGGCCGGAGCGCGATCCCCGTGACGAAGTGCCGAAGCCTTTGCTGAAAAAAGACGTTCTGCAGCTTGAGGATTTAAAGGAAGGAATGGAATTGCAGGGCACCGTCCGCAACGTTGTAGACTTCGGCGCTTTCGTCGATATCGGCGTCAAGCAGGACGGGCTTGTGCACATTTCAAAACTGAGCAATCAATTCGTCAAACATCCTCTCGACGTCGTATCGGTCGGAGACATCGTCACCGTATGGGTCGAAGGGGTGGACGTGCAAAAAGGCAGAGTGTCGCTGTCTATGGTAAAATAAAAGCACTGCTTACGAGCAGTGTTTTTTTCTGTAGAAATACCAGCACTGATTCAGCAGTTTAATTTGGTAATTGTCCTTTTCTAAAAACGCTTTTTGCATTTGTTTCATCAGCCAATTCGGCATGGCTCATTCCTCCTCAGCTTTTAGTTAGAGGTCGGTTTTAACTCATTGTATGCGAACGGTGAATTGTCCCGTTCAATGTTTTTAAAGCGGGGTGCACTTATGGATAACGAACAACTTCAAAGGCTGACGGAAGACATCTCTGCACAGGATTTCGGAAAACCGTTCCGTCACCGGGCCTTTTTCAATGACCGGCTGAAAACGACAGGCGGCCGGTACATGCTGTCTTCCCATAACATCGAATTAAACCGAAAATATCTTCTCGAACACGGGCAGAGCGAGCTGGAAGGAATCATTAAACACGAGCTGTGTCATTACCATCTTCACCTTGAAGGAAAAGGGTACAAGCACAGAGACAAAGATTTCAGAGACCTGCTTCAGAAAGTCGGAGCGCCGAGATTCTGCACGCCGCTGCAAACCAAAAAGACACAAAAGAAAACATATATGTATAGATGCGCGGCCTGCGGCCAACAGTATATAAAGAAGCGGGCAATGAATCCGGAAAGATATGCCTGCGGAAAGTGCAGAGGAAAAATCAAAAGAATTTTTTAAAAAGGCTTGACTCATTTTAATGTTCTATGTTAAATTATAAAAGTCGTTGAGAGACAACGACACTTTCTTAAAAAAATAAATGTTGCTTCTTGACACAATATGTCGCATCATTTATAATAAAGAAAGTCTGATTATTCCACAGTAGCTCAGTGGTAGAGCTATCGGCTGTTAACCGATCGGTCGCAGGTTCGAATCCTGCCTGTGGAGCCATATGGAGAAGTACTCAAGTGGCTGAAGAGGCGCCCCTGCTAAGGGTGTAGGTCGCGTAAGCGGCGCGAGGGTTCAAATCCCTCCTTCTCCGCCAGATAAGTTCTCAACCAGACGGCCCGTTGGTCAAGCGGTTAAGACACCGCCCTTTCACGGCGGTAACACGGGTTCGAATCCCGTACGGGTCACCATTTACCTTCGTTGGGCTATAGCCAAGCGGTAAGGCAACGGACTTTGACTCCGTCATGCGTTGGTTCGAATCCAGCTAGCCCAGCCATTTTATTTAAAATTTTTGAATCACTTTTAGAGCGAGCCATTAGCTCAGTTGGTAGAGCATCTGACTTTTAATCAGAGGGTCGAAGGTTCGAGTCCTTCATGGCTCACCACTTGTCACGCGGGTGTGGCGGAATTGGCAGACGCGCTAGACTTAGGATCTAGTGTCTTACGACGTGGGGGTTCGAGTCCCTTCACCCGCACTTTCTTTTCAAAGTGCTGATCATCATCACTAGCTTATATGCTTAGTGGAAAGACAGCTTCATAGCACGCGGTCGTGGCGGAATGGCAGACGCGCTAGGTTGAGGGCCTAGTGGGTGAATAACCCGTGGAGGTTCAAGTCCTCTCGGCCGCATCAATGATACCAAGGGTTTTGACACCCTTGGTATTTTTTGTTTATAGAAATTTATCTGTTACTGCCCACTTACTTATAGTAAGTCATCTAGTTTGATGCCCTTCGTTTTTTATTTTACTTATCTTGGTGAGTGGTCAAGGTCTCTTTACTCCCATTTACTGTCCAGAAAATATGAAAAAACATCAAAAAAGGTGTAAATAATGATAACGAGCGCTGTATAACCCTTAAATATAGGACATGATAATACTCGTAAGGTTGAGGGGAAAAGAGCAGGAAAAGCAGGAGAAGAAAATTGGAGAAAAGTAATTACTAATCGGTTTGATTTGCATCATATAGGATTTAATACAAAAACCTTTTATTTAAGGAATCTATTAAAAAACTAAAAAAATGATGAAATTACGGAAAGGTAATAAGTGATTACCTTTCCGTAATTCGTTAATTATTTCTTTGAGCAATTTTATATTTCATCTTAACACTACCACCTTGAGCCGTTGGTGAAGCTGTAAATGTGTAATTGTATGTCCAACCAAACCAACCATTTTTAACCTCGGCAGAAATGTTGCCTTGCTTGCCTGGTGCGATGGTTCTTGAGACTTTTCCATCAATTGATATTTTTATGTCATTACTTCCGTTATTTGAAATCCAGAAGTTTACTTGTGCTCCGTCATTCTCATCTAATTCGAACTCCCGACTCCAGCTTGATTGATCAACAGAACCCTCTGAAATTTCCCTATCTAGAGCTTTGAATACTCCACTTGTAACTGCATAATTTTTCGACGATACACTTGTAGTCGACTCCGCAAAAGCAGGTATAGTACAAGTTCCAACAATTACACCAGCTATCAGAGTCGATGTTACTCCTTTGAAAATGGACTTAAGATTCACGATCAAGCACTCCTTTTAATTTCATTTATTATACATACATATTTCGTATGCATGATACAAATAATACCATGTAAAATAATTACAGTAAACATTCTTTTGGATAATAATGTTTGTAACTCAACTTTTGTACCCCATACATCCCAAATCAGACAAGTAAGCCTTGATATAGCTAGGTAAGTGGAATTTGCGATCTTTTATTGAGGTACTGCTACTAAAGATTTTCCGATACCCGCAAAACCAAAAAACACTATCCTTTCTCTAAAGTAACGAAAAGGGTAGTGTTTTTTGTTCTATTCAAGATTAATACGTACTCTTTTTTACTCAAAATCGGACAAGTCAAGATACTACCAAAAGAAAAAACTATCGCACCTATTGGGCGAGACCACCTTACTTCCTTTGTTAGTGGTTTCTTAGATCTTAGCTGGAATTACAAATTTAAAGCTAATATTTTCAGTGATTTTTTTAAAAAAAGTAATGCCTAATTTTTGCCCGAAAAAAAGAAGAAAACAAGTGGAAATGTAGATAAAGAATGCTTTATTTATAAGGTTTATGTAATACATGATACGTTTTCACTAGGTTGAGGGCCCAGCGGGTGAGTAACCCGTGGAGGTACAAGTCCTCTCGGCCGCATCAATGATACCAAGGGTTGCAGACGCCCTTGGTATTTTTTTGAGGAAAGTTCTCGTAAGCTGACTGCTTATTCTTATTATGAGAAGCTTGGGGATTCTTATGAAGAAATGGCACATATGCCGGGTGATGGCGACCGACTTGGTCTGTATAAGAAAACACCTGATTATGAAGAAGTTAAAGGGAAGGAAACCGAAAATTAAGGAGTAGACTTTATGTCTGCTCCTTTTTTATGCTTCGATATTTCTTTCCCTATCTTTTAGAGGTTTGAGGGCTATTTGTCTGACTCAAGTGAAAATGATTCAGCCTCTACAGTTTTTTTCATGAGTAAAGCATCTATACTATAGGGTACTCTTTTAAAATAAATTAATATGAATGCACCTGCAGATGCAGAGAATACAGAATAGTCAAGAGAAGTCTTAAAACCTGTTCCTACTGTTAAACCTAGAGCGAAAATAATCAACATAGCACCACTCAATACAGCAGTTATTCTTGTTTTGAAACCAATGATCAAAAGTATTCCTAAGATGGTTTCAAACATAGTTGCTATCCATCCTGCTATTGGTACAAGAGCATTTGGTATAAAAGGAGTTAAGGCAGCGACATAATCCGTGTAATTTTCAATGTTTCCCCATACGACATTAGGCTTGCCAGGTGTCCCCCATAGTCCGAATCGATCGGCTACAGAAGATAAAAAGCTAATTCCTAAAGCGAGCCTAAGATACAGAGTCATTAATGCTTTCATTTTACATTTCTCCTTCCTTTTTTGAAATTAATCTGTAAAAAAGAAGATTGTTATTCTTTTTTATAAGAGACCGTATAAATCGGCGATTAATATAGTCTTTAATATGAGTATAACATTTGCGCTTTCTTATGCAAGAGAAGCACCAATACGTACGGCATTGTTTTTACAAATTCAAACGCCGAGAAGGAAAACGAAAAAACATAATATGACTTGTAATTTAAAGGCATCTTGAAGCACAAAAAAGCTCTGACTAATTAATTTAGTCAGAGCTTTTTTTTATGAAGTATTCCCGAGTATCTGTCCTTGTTTTTTTAGGCAATACTACGTCCAATTCTTTATTTAACCATGCGAGCGTTTTATTACGAAGATAATTACGCATCTGTTCTTCTGCTTCAAGCATTACCAAGTTAATTGTACAAGAAGAATTGCTGGATTCACAGGAGTTGCATTTGTCACGATAAAGCAGACCATTGCTTACAATATTTTTACATTGAAAAATGGGTTTTGGTCCTTCAACAGCCTCTATTACATCCCAAAAGGAAATATCTTCTGGGGATTTTGCTAACCTATATCCTCCCTTTACACCAGGGACAGAATTTACAATACCAGCTTTAGATAATTTACCGAAAACTTTTGAAAGAAATGTTTCTGAAAGTCCTTGGAACTCTGCAAGGTCCCGAATCCCGACACTTTCCTTGGAGGGAACATCTATTAAATAAACCAGACAATGTAAAGCATATTCAACCCCAACACTGTACTGCATATAAACTCACCTGCTTTTGATTTTAAGGGTTATCATATTGTATCTTAGGAGTATTTTTGGTGATAGTCAATCATAAAACCCTTCTTTAGTATATGATTTGTTCCGTTTGACAAAATAAACTGCAGGGTTTATATTAAAGACCGAGTTGATCGTCGATTAAATTAATCTTTAATATAAAATAAAAGGAGAGTTTTAAATGAGCAAAACACTTATCATTAATGCACATCCAAAAGTGGATGATACGTTGTCATATAGTTTACGGGTAATGAAACACTTTTTGGAAATTTACAAAGAATTAATTCCAGAGAGTGAAGAGCTTGAGCAGATTAACTTGTATAGTGATGAAGTGCCTATGGTTGATAAAACAGTTTTAAGCGCATGGGATAAGGCTGGAAAGGGCGAAGAACTGACAAGCGATGAACAAAAAGTAACAGAACGCATGACAGAAGTATTGAAACAATTCAAAAGTGCAAAAACGTATGTCATCGTTTTGCCTTTGCATAATTTCAATATTCCATCAAAATTAAAAGACTATATGGACAATATCATGATCGCACGCGAAACATTTAAATATACTGACACTGGGTCAGTGGGTCTGCTTAAAGATGGACGAAGAATGCTTGTCATACAAGCTAGCGGATCAATTTATACAAATGATGACTGGTATGAAGAAGTTGAATACTCTAATAAATATTTGAAATCAATGTTCAATTTCCTCGGTATTGAGGATTATCAAATTATCCGAGTGCAAGGAACAGCTTTACTATGTCCGGAGGATGTTTTACAAAAAGCAAATAAAGAAGTTGAAGAAGCTGCTTCAAGATTAGCAGGTAAATAAGAAATAGCATGAAGATCATTGTTGCCGGGGGGACTGGAGTAATTGGTCGGTCCCTTCTTCCTAAATTAATACAAAACGGCCATCAAGTATTTGCATTGACCCGAGGTAATCGGTCGAACACGTTCCTCAAAAGAATAGGGGTAACTCCTGTAAAAGCAGATGCAATGGATCGAGATGCTGTTCTTAATGTTTTTAGGAAAATTCAACCTGAGGTTGTTGTCCATCAGCTTACCTCTTTAACAAGTTACAATCTTGAAGAAAACGCGAGAATCAGAATTATAGGTACGAGAAATATTGTTGATGCGTGTCATAAAGTTGGAGTGAAGAGGATAATTGCTCAAAGCCTTTCTATGGCCTATGAACCCGGATTAATACCTGCCAATGAAGATGTCCCTTTAGATCTCAACGCGCCGAATTCAAGGAAAATAAATGTAATTGGAGTGGCATCATTAGAATCCGCAGTTGCTGAATTACCCGAGTATGTCATCCTGCGGCATGGGCTGCTTTACGGATCAGGTACATGGTATGAAAAAAACGGAATGATTGGTCGGCAGGTATTAAAAGGAGAAATTAAAGCCGATGATAGCATCACATCATTTTTACATGTGGAAGATGCAGCACAAGCCTCAGTTGAAGCATTAAACTGGCCGAATGGACCGGTTAATATTGTGGATGATGAACCAACCACGGGAAAAGAATGTCTCACGCTATTTGCGAGCGAGATCGGAGCACCAAAACCAATATTTATAGATGGAAGTGAACGAGGAAAACGTGGGGCCTCAAATGGAAAAGCGAAAAGAGAATATGGTTGGAAGCCCACTTATCCATCTTGGCGTATTGGTTTTAAATTATTAGTCACTTAATAATTCAGAGCGAGTGTAACTTCATAATTAAAGCCTTGGATTTTTCATTAATATGGAATTTCTTCACAAAGGAGAGAGACTTAATATGTCGAAAATTTTATATATTACCGCTAATCCAAAATCAGTTGAAAATTCAGTTGGTCATAGGGTAGGACGTGCGTTTCTGGAATCTTATCGTGAATCTCATATAGGGGATGAAATTAGGACAATTAATTTATATGAAGATGAATTCCCAATAATCGATGAAGATATCCTTAATGGCTGGGACAAATTGCGGGATGAGGGTTCAGAGTTAAGGCAAGTAGAGAAGCATAAAATTAACGCACTCAATAATTTCACTGACAGGGTAGCAAGTGCTGATAAATTTGTATTTGTATCTCCTATGTGGAACTGGGGGATTCCTCCAAAATTGAAAGCTTTCATCGATTCCTTTGTTGTAGTAGGGAAAACATTTCACTACACTGAGAATGGACCGGTTGGTCATCTAAAAGGAAAAAAAGCTATTCACATTCAGGTGAGTGGTGGGGTTTACTCGCATGAACCTTTTGCGAAAATGGATTATAGCCACCCGTATTTAAAACATGTACTTAATATCATTGGTATACAGGATGTAGCAGTATTATATGTTGAAGGACATGAATTCAATCGAGACGAAGCGAAAGAAATTATTCACAAAGGTATATCAGATGCGAGAAAGTTAGCAACAACTTTTTAATACAAATCAAATAAATATAAAAACATATTAAAAGGGGAGAGGATTTGTAATGGCTACGAATATTAGAAAAGCTGAAGCTAAGGATATTGACCAATTAACTGAGATAATGTATGAATATATCGTTGATTTTTATCAGAGACCGAAACCTTCAATTGAAAAAGTTCACCAACTTTTTTATACACTTCTTAATCAAAAAGAAGGTATCCAATTTGTTGCAGAACAAAATGATAAGCTAGTTGGTTTTGCTACATTATATTTCACTTACAATACACTATTTGCACAAACAACAAGTGTACTAAATGATTTATACGTTTTGGAAGATGCGAGGGGGACAGATGCTGCGAATGGCCTCTTCAAAGCATGTGAAAAATTTTCTAAAGACAATGACTATGCTGATATGTTTTGGCTAACTGCTCATGATAATAAACGAGCTCAGCGTTTTTACGAAAAGATGGGTGGAACTCCTGAAAGATGGGTCCCTTACTCAATTCAATTTTAGTAAACGACATTAAAACATTGCAAGAATATGTATCAATGGGAATCTGAAAAAAATGAAATTACGAGATTTAAATTAATGGTGGGAAGATGATGTGTTAACACATGGCTGGGCTTATGGAACTGGAGGTACTAAATTGCATGGAAAAGAACTGCTCTTAGCGATCTCCTTAGGCGCACAGGAATCTGATTATCAAGCAGGCGGAGAATATAATATCACGATCAGCGAGCTTATCAGACCGTTTCAAGTCACTGCTAACTATATAGGAATGCGTTTTCTTCCTGCCTTTACACAATATGGGACACTTCACCTTTCAAAAGAAGATGTTAAGAACAGTGCGGAGAAATTGGTTGACTATCTTAAAGCTGAGCATTGATCCGGTATTCGCGAGGGAAGCTGAAATAAATGATGTGAAACTAATTACAGCAGGGCGATGAGTGCATATTTCTTGATGAAATGCAGATTTCCTTGGTCTCTAATAGGTGCCCAGTTTGTGCTCAGAATTCATGAAAAATGATGAAAATAAGTATAAATAAAATAAACAGATGCTTTGAATAAAAGTTTTTTGTAACTCATGATAGGTTTTTACTAGGTTGAGGGCCCAGCGGGTGA
>NZ_ML064908.1:0-150882 GCF_003676355.1 Bacillus sp. L75 | reverse complement strand
AACGCGGCGGACTGTAAATCCGCTCCCTCAGGGTTCGGCAGTTCGAATCTGCCCCCCTCCACCATTTTTGGGCTATAGCCAAGCGGTAAGGCAACGGACTTTGACTCCGTCATGCGTTGGTTCGAATCCAGCTAGCCCAGTCTCAGACACCTTTTGCATAAAGGTGTCTTTTTTTATCAGCATTTTGTTTCGATTTCTGATTGTTCATCAGATATACTATTTTTAAGCTGCTGTTAAGGCAGTATATTCTGTATTTTCCATCTACACCCTGCCTGAAATTTGGTAAAATAAATGTAATAAAAAAAATGAAACCTTTTAAAACAATCAACGTATAGATACAGACCGGTGAAGGGCAGAGGTAAGATAAAACATGGAAAACCTGATTAAAAAAAGAATCAAGCAAGTCAAAAAAGGCGATCAAAATGCGTTTGCAGAAATCGTTGACCTTTATAAAGATAAGATTTACCAGCTTTGCTACCGCATGCTCGGCAATGTTCACGAAGCGGAAGATATTGCGCAGGAAGCTTTTATCAGAGCGTATGTCAATATCGACAGTTTCGATATCAACAGAAAGTTTTCAACGTGGCTTTACAGAATTGCGACCAACCTGACCATTGACCGCATCCGCAAGAAAAAGCCTGATTACTATCTGGACGCAGAAGTAGCGGGAGCAGAAGGGCTGACGATGTATTCGCAGATCGCCGCGGACGGGGTTCTCCCTGAAGACGCCGTATTGTCATTGGAGCTGTCGGACACAATTCAGAAAAAGATTTTAAAGCTGCCTGACAAGTACAGAACGGTTATTGTATTAAAGTATATTGACGAACTCTCTTTAATTGAAATCGGGGAGATTCTGAATATCCCTGTCGGCACCGTCAAGACAAGGATACACAGAGGCAGAGAGGCTCTTAGAAAACAATTGAGGGATCTTTAAGTGGGGTGATGAAATGAGCTGTCCTGAACAGATTGTGCAGCTTATGCATAAGCATCTTGATGGAGATATCCTTCCTGAAGATGAAAACGTATTAAAACAACATTTGCAGTCATGCGGGAATTGCAAACGGCATTTTCATGAAATGGAGAAATCCGTAGCACTCGTCCGAAGCACATCGCATGTCACGGCCCCTGCTGATTTTACTGCCAAAGTTATGGCGAATCTTCCAAAAGAGAAAAAACGCGCTTCTGTAAAACGATGGATCAAAACTCATCCGATGATTGCAGCCGCAGCGGTTTTTGTGATTTTAATGGGCGGCGGTTTTTTCAACAGCTGGCATAATGACCACAATTTCAGTGTGTCCAAACAGCCGAACCTTGTCGTGCAGAATCACACGGTCACCGTCCCTGAAGGCGAGACCGTAAAGGGCGATGTCACAGTAAAAAACGGCAAGCTGTTCATTGAAGGAAAAGTCGACGGCAATGTGACCGTCGTCAACGGAGAAAAATACATGGCCTCAGCCGGACAAGTCACCGGGCAGATTGAAGAGATTAACCAATTGTTTGACTGGGTCTGGTACGAACTGAAATCGGCGGGCCAGGGCGTCGTGAGCGCTTTGGACCCGAGTGAAGATGAGTAAAGCGTATAATCGCTTTACTCTTTTTTTGTGCATCGCCGCTCTGGCTCATTTCACTTGAGAAATCAAAATGTGGTATAATGAGCACGCTATATGATGTACATATTGCTCATGCAGCACAATTCATAACAGAAAAACGAAATGACTGAATTCTTGGAGGACGAGGAAATGGCTTTTGAGGACATCCCATTTTTGCAATACCTCGGCAATGCCGTTGATATTCTCCTTGTTTGGTATGTGATATATAAATTAATCATGGTCATACGCGGGACGAAGGCGGTTCAGCTTTTAAAAGGAATCGTCGTCATCGTATTGGTCCGGATGGCCAGTTCATATTTGGGACTCAGCACGCTTCAGTGGCTGATGGACCAAGCGATAACATGGGGATTTTTAGCGATCATCATTATATTCCAGCCTGAGCTGAGACGGGCGCTTGAACAGCTCGGACGGGGCCGGTTCTTTTCCAGGAGCGGAACCCCCGTGGAGGAAGCGCAGCATAAGACAATTGAAGCGATTACAAAATCGATCAGCTACATGGCGAAACGCCGCATCGGCGCACTCATCGCGATTGAGCGCGATACGGGAATGGGCGATTATATTGAGACGGGCATCCCGCTTAATGCACAGGTCAGCTCGGAGCTTTTGATTAATATCTTCATCCCGAATACACCGCTGCATGATGGAGCGGTCATTATGAAAAATAACGAGATTGCGGCGGCTGCCTGTTATCTGCCGCTTTCTGAAAGCCCGTTTATTTCAAAGGAGCTGGGGACGCGTCACAGAGCGGCTGTCGGCATCAGTGAAGTGACGGACAGCTTAACCATTATTGTATCTGAAGAGACGGGCGCCATCAGTGTGGCCAAAAACGGAGACCTTCACAGAGAATTGACGGAAGAAGCACTGAAAGAAATGCTTGAAGCCGAGTTTAAGAAAAACGCCAGAGATACTTCTTCTAACCGCTGGTACTGGAGGGGCAAGAAAAATGGATAAATTCTTAAACAACCGCTGGGCTGTAAAGATCATTGCATTGCTCTTTGCGCTGCTGCTTTACGTTGCGGTTAACAACAACCAGGCGCCGACTCCGAAAAAGCCGGGGGAATCCTTTTTTCCGACATCAACGACTGACGAGGCTACGCTTACTGATATTCCTGTAAAAGCATACTATGATGAAGCGAACTATGTCGTCACCGGCGTGCCCCAGACCGTAAATGTCACGATTAAAGGCTCGACAAGCGCGGTGAAAAAGGCGAGACAGACAAAGAATTTTGAGATATACGCCGATATGAATAAGCTGAAGACCGGGACTCATAAGGTCGAATTGAAGGCGAAAAACGTATCGGACGGACTGACGATCTCCATTAACCCGTCAGTCACGACGGTTACGATTCAGGAAAAAACGGCTGAGAGTTTTCCCGTGGAAGTTGAATACTACAATAAAAGCAAAATGAAAAAGGGATACACCCCTCAGCAGCCGATTATCAGCCCGAAAAACGTGCAGATTACAGGTTCGAAAAATGTGATTGATAACATTTCACTTGTCAAAGCATCCGTGAACCTAGAAAATGCAAATGAGACCATTGAAAAGGAAGTGAAGGTGACCGTCTATGACAAAGACGGCAACGCACTTCCTGTTGATGTTGAACCGTCAGTCATTAAAGTGACGGTTCCCGTAGCCAGTCCGAGCAAAAAGCTTCCTTTCAAAATCGAAAGGAAGGGAAGTCTTCCGGACGGGGTGAGCGTTGCGAGCATTGACTCGAATCCGAGTGAGGTGACGGTTTACGGCCCGCAGGATGTGCTGGATTCACTTGAATTTATTGACGGCGTATCTCTTGATTTAGGCAAAATTGATAAAGATACCGATATCAATGCCGATATCCCGCTTCCTAAGGGTGTCACTAAGGTATCACCGGAAAAAATCACGCTTCATGTTAAAGTGGACAGTGAAGACAAAAAGGATTTTGACAATGTCGGAATCAAGACGGTCGGACTGGGAGGCTCACAGCAGATTGAGTTTCTCGATCCTGAATCGCAGGCGATAAATATTACGGCCAAAGGCTCTCCCGCCAACATTAAGGCGCTGAAAAAGTCGGACATTGAACTGTATGCCAATGTCTCGGACTTGGATGACGGAGAGCACTCTGTAAAGCTTGAAGTAAACGGCCCGCAAAACGTCACATGGTCCCTGTCAAAAGACACGGTTAAGATCAAGCTGACTTCTAAGAAAAACACAAGTTCAAATAAAAATGACGGCGGCTCCGCTGATTCCGGCAATAAGAACGGCACAAGCGGAGACGCAGACAAAGACAAGAACAAGAACCGGGAAGACGACACTGACAGCGATCAGAATAAAAGTCAAAACCAGGATCAAAATCAAGACCAGGATGAAGACGGATCAAGCGCTGATTCTTCTTCAACAGAATGAAAAAGGAGCGATACAAAATGGGCAAGTATTTTGGAACAGATGGTGTAAGAGGTGTTGCCAACAGCGAGCTTACGCCAGAGCTGGCCTTTAAAGTTGGGCGTTTTGGCGGTTATGTCCTGACCAAAGATAAGCAGCGCCCGAAAGTGCTGATCGGCCGTGATACACGTATCTCCGGACATATGCTGGAGGGAGCCCTTGTCGCCGGACTTTTATCGATCGGAGCTGAAGTGATGCGCCTCGGCGTTATTTCTACGCCGGGGGTATCCTATTTAACGAAAGCCATGGATGCTGAGGCGGGCGTCATGATCTCCGCTTCTCACAACCCCGTACAGGATAACGGAATTAAATTTTTCGGAGGGGACGGCTTTAAGCTTTCTGATGAGCAGGAGGCCGAGATTGAACGTCTCATGGATGAACCGGAAGATAAGCTGCCGAGACCGACAGGCGCGGACCTCGGGCTTGTAAACGATTATTTTGAAGGCGTTCAAAAGTATCTGCAATTTTTAAAGCAGACGGCGGACGAAGATTTCACAGGCATTCATGTAGCGCTTGACTGCGCCCATGGTGCGACATCATCCATTGCGACGCACCTTTTTGCCGATCTCGATGCTGACGTATCTACAATGGGGACGTCTCCGAACGGATTAAACATTAATGATGGCGTCGGTTCTACACACCCGGAAGCGCTGAGTGCTTTCGTCAAAGAAAAAAACGCCGATATCGGCCTTGCGTTTGACGGAGACGGCGACCGCCTCATTGCTGTTGATGAAAAAGGAAACATCGTCGACGGTGATCAGATTATGTACATATGCGCGAAGTATTTGAAATCAGAGGGCCGTCTGAAGGATGATACCGTCGTATCGACTGTGATGAGCAACCTCGGTTTCTACAAAGCGCTTGAAAAAGAAGAAATCAAAAGCGTTCAAACGGCAGTCGGCGACCGCTATGTCGTAGAAGCGATGAAAAAAGACGGCTATAATGTCGGCGGCGAGCAGTCAGGGCACCTTATTTTCCTTGATTACAACACTACCGGCGACGGTCTTTTGTCCGCGATCATGCTTGTGAATACGCTGAAGGCGTCCGGCAAAACCCTTTCAGAACTTGCGGATGAAATGAAAAAATTCCCGCAGCTCTTAGTGAACGTGAAAGTGACGGATAAATATAAGGTAGAAGAAAACGCTAAGGTGAAGGCCGTTATTTCTGAAGTGGAAAAAGAAATGAACGGAGACGGCCGGATTTTAGTGCGCCCGTCAGGCACCGAACCGCTCGTCCGCGTGATGGCCGAAGCGAGAACAAAAGAGCTTTGTGACGAATATGTCACAAAAATCGTGGATGTCGTGCGGACAGAAATGGGAGCGGAGTAGCGAAGTTTATAAGCAGAGAGCGAACAAGACAAGTGCGATCAGCATAATATGATAGTAAACATGATGCCGGGGCGGCAAAAAATAATTGACCGTCCTTGGCACATGCTGTAAAATCAAGCTTGTTCAGCCTTTGTTTTTCACTTGCAGGAAAGGCGGGATTGTTTGCATCTTTTATAATTACAGCGCCCGAACTAAGCGCCCGAAAAACGGCTTAGTTGACGAGGATGGAGGTTATCGAATTTTCGGCGGATGCCTCCCGGCTGATTCATTTAGATCACAGCCGTAAGGATTTCTTCAAACCGGAGGGGCGACTCTCCGAACAAAGAGAAATCACATGATCTTCCAAAAAAACATGTGGGAGGGGACGATTGAAAGTCCCCTTGTAATTTGACTTTCTTCGTCTCCTTTTGCACCTTTAGGAGGAAGAAAAAATGTGTGGAATTGTAGGTTATATCGGTCAGCTTGATGCGAAAGAGATTTTGTTAAAAGGATTAGAGAAGCTTGAGTACCGCGGTTATGACTCTGCCGGTATCGCTGTGGCGAATGAGCAGGGCGTGCATGTGTACAAAGAAAAAGGCCGCATCGCCGACCTTCGTGAAGTGGTGGATCACACGGTTGAATCTCAAGCGGGAATCGGCCATACACGCTGGGCGACTCACGGCGAACCAAGCTTCCTGAACGCTCACCCGCATCAAAGCGCACTCGGCCGCTTTACACTTGTTCACAACGGTGTGATCGAGAACTATGTTCAGCTGAAGCGCGAATATCTTGAAAACGTTGAACTGAAAAGCGACACGGACACTGAAGTAGTCGTTCAAATGATCGAGCAATTTGTGGCGGGAGGACTTAGCACAGAAGAAGCGTTCCGCAAAACACTGACTCTGTTAAAAGGCTCTTACGCAATTGCATTATTTGACGGTGAAAACACAGACACCATTTACGTTGCAAAAAACAAAAGCCCTCTGTTAATCGGCCTTGGAGATACGTTTAACGTCGTGGCATCTGACGCGATGGCTATGCTTCAAGTAACGAATGAATACGTTGAGCTTTTGGACAAAGAAATGGTGATCGTGACAAAAGACGAAGCCGTGATTAAAAACCTTGACGGTGAAGTCATGACACGTGCGTCTTATATCGCTGAGCTTGACGCCAGTGATATCGAAAAAGGCACATACCCTCACTACATGTTAAAAGAAACGGATGAGCAGCCGCTTGTTATGCGCAAAATCATCCAAACGTATCAAGACGAAAATGGCAGACTGGCCGTGGCCGGCGATGTCGCTGACGCCGTGGCGGAAGCGGACCGTATTTATATCGTGGCTTGCGGAACGAGCTACCATGCCGGTCTTGTCGGGAAACAATATATTGAAATGTGGGCAAACGTCCCGGTTGAAGTGCATGTAGCGAGTGAATTCTCCTACAACATGCCGCTTCTGTCTAAGAAGCCGCTCTTTATCTTCCTTTCTCAAAGCGGAGAAACAGCGGACAGCCGCGCCGTGCTTGTTCAAGTCAAAGCGCTGGGTCACAAAGCGCTGACGATCACAAACGTTCCGGGATCAACGCTTTCCCGTGAAGCGGATTACACATTGCTTCTGCACGCAGGCCCTGAGATCGCGGTTGCATCAACAAAAGCGTATACGGCTCAGATTGCCGTGCTTGCGATCCTTGCGTCCGTTGCAGCAGAACGCAACGGTGTTGATATCGGTTTTGATTTAGTCAAAGAATTAGGTATTGCGGCAAACGCCATGGAAGCCCTCTGCGACCAGAAGGACGAAATGGAAATGATCGCGCGTGAGTACCTGACTGTTTCAAGAAATGCTTTCTTCATCGGCCGCGGCCTTGACTACTTCGTATGTGTCGAAGGCGCCCTGAAGCTGAAAGAGATTTCTTACATCCAGGCGGAAGGCTTCGCCGGCGGCGAGCTGAAGCACGGAACAATCGCTCTGATTGAAGAAGGAACACCGGTCTTTGCACTGGCGACACAAGAACACGTCAACCTGAGCATCCGCGGAAACGTGAAGGAAGTCGCAGCCCGCGGCGCCAACACTTGCATCATCTCGCTGAAAGGCTTAGAAGACGCAGACGACAGATTCATCCTGCCGGAAGTCAACCCTGCGCTTGCTCCGCTGGTATCTGTTGTGCCATTGCAGCTGATCGCTTACTACGCTGCACTGCACCGCGGCTGTGACGTTGATAAACCGCGCAACCTTGCGAAGAGTGTGACTGTGGAATAAGGATTTGACAAGGAAAGAAAACAGTATGTTGTTTTAAATTCAAAGTTTGTATTGTTCCTGGAAAAAGTTGCACCGTTCTACCCCTTTAGATATACTCATCTAAAGGGGTATTTTCATGTCTAAACAGAAAACTAAGTAGAAAAATTGATTGAAAAAGGTATAGGAGCTAAAAAATACATAAACTGGAGCTAAACATTCAAGTATTAACTTCAAAAAGGATGCTCATCGTTTATAATAAATTGAATAAGGAAGATAGTAGGAGCCTTCTATCTGATATAAAACAATAATTATAACATTTAACTGAATATTTAGAAAATAAAATTAGCATACAAGATAATCATTAGATTATATTATCAATGAAAGGTTGCAGATGAGTTAGAAATAAACCATCATACAGTTCTTAAAACAAAAGAACACATTGTTATGATAAAGGCTTAGGGAGACGAATAAATATTGGTTAGAAGGTTGTACAAAATCAATATACTGAGAAATATCAGTTAATGTTTTTGAAGTAGTTTTAAACCCATTCGAGATCTAGGTAATATTATCATCTTTACTTAAATCAAGAGAGTTGGAGAATTCGTAAAGGATATTTAAATGAATAATATAGAAGGCTCCTCAAATCTTATAATGCCGAAAATAAAAAGAAATTAATACCCGGGAATTCAGAAAAATACAGGGAAAAAGAGGTTTGATTATTACTATGTCTAATGAAGAGGTTTTATTAAATAAAGTTTTAGATGCGAGTTCTAATACAATTTGGGATGAATTGAAAAAGATAAGAGAGTCTTCAGAAATAGAAAAAAAGACTATTAGGCGTAGATGGATATGGGAACTAATTCAAAATGCATCAGACTGTACACCTAAAGGTAAGAAAATAGATATAAAAATTGATTACTCTAATAATCAAATCATATTTAGTCATAATGGACTGCCATTTTCGTATGAAAATTTATTAGATTTAATCACACAAATCTCATCTAAGCAAAGTTCAGAAGAAAAGAAAACAGGAAAATTTGGAACAGGTTTTATGTCGACTCATTTATTATCAGAGGTTGTACGAATTGAAGGGTCGTTTAGCCAAGAAGATAGTAGGTATACAAAATTTGAGTTCATTGTTGATAGGTCAGGAGATGATTATAGCGATATTAAGAATAAAACAAAAATTATGCTAGAACAATTAGATCTTGTAAGCAGAAATCAAGAGGAATTACAAGAAGAGTATGAGGATACAAAATTCGTTTATTTAATACAGGATGATGACATAAAAGAAGCAGTAGAGGAAGGGATAGAAGATTTAAAAGAGACTATTCCTTATGTATTAACTTTTAATAAGAATATCAACTCTATTACATACAATGGTGATTGTTACAAAAAGGAGAAAGTAGAAACTTCACGTTCAAATAACAAGCTAAAAGCTGTTCAAATTAACGTTTCTGATAGTATTAAAGAGTTGCTAATATTAAATGAAAATAATGTAACTATTGGTTGTGCTATCGAACGTAAAGACAAGAAATTATATTTCTTACCAATTCCTGATGCCATGCCAAGGGTCTTTTGTGAATTTCCTCTATTAGGAACTGAAAAATTTAGTTTTCCTATAGTAGTTAATTCAGGATTATTTGAAGTAGAAAGGGACAGAAATGCTATTAGAGATAGCAATCCAGTAAATAATGAATTAATAAAGGTAGCTGTCTCTTTATACAAGGAATTAATAGATTATTGTTCAGAAAGTAAAAGGACAAGAAATGAATTTAATATTTGCATTTTAAAACCCTCTACTTCATCAAATATTCAGGCTTATAGCTATAAAGAAATTAAAGAGCATATTGAGAAGAGTCCAATTGTTCCTATTCATAATCATTTGGAAGATTTGAAACGATTAGCATTTAAAGATAATAATGGTAACGTAGCAATAGGCATACCAAAAACAAAAAAAAGCACACATAAGGACTTACTTTGGGATGTTTTATCTAATTATAACGGAGTATCGATACCAACTAAAGATACTTACTTAGGCTGGGCGGAGGTTTTTGGAGAGAATGCTGGATTCTCTTGGATAAACGATATTTTTGAAGATTCAAATATTGATAAATTAGTTGCTTGTTTGAATGATAAGACTCTATATGCAGAGTGGTTAAATGCATTTTTTTCTCTTTGGATTAAGGATGCAGGTATTGATGAAGTTGTAAAATCGGCATTTGTACCGAATCAAATTAATGAATTTGTACAGTTCGCCTGTATTTATCTTGATAAAAATATAGATCAAGAATTAAAACAGATCTTAACATTATTGGGTGAGAAAATTGAAGGACAGTTATTGAAAGTAGATATTATTTCATTTGAACACTATTTCGAAGAACACCCCAAAAAAATTAAGACTAATGAAATATGCTCTGATCAAATTGAGCTCAAAGTATCAAAACTTCTCAGTGAGGAAACTATTGACAGGATAGAAAGAAATGAATCTACCCAAAAAATATTTAATAGATTAACTAATTGGTTCCTATCAAATCCTGAAAAATCAAAAAAATGGTTTGGGAATTTATATTCAAAGAGAATGATGTTATCTTCTCCAGAAGAAAATCTGAGAAGATATAGAATAGCGGAAAAAATAGAGGAAAATAACATTAAGTTTGAAGAATTAGATGAAATTATTAATAATCGAGATAAAATAATGGAGATTGTAACTAACTCTGAACTGAGTAAAGAAGATATTATCAATCAATTAAAACATGTTATTACCTCATCCGAAGAAATGAAACGCTATGTTGAGAAATTACTACATAGAAGTACAGAAAATATTTTTAAGTATTTAAGCAGACTTAAAGATTATACACTTCCGGCAACTTTAGAAGAATGGATGAATGAAAAGTATTCTGATACGGTATTTCCGGCTAAGTATAACGGAAATGATTTTAGAATCATTATTCGTCCAAGTGATTATCAAAAAATAATATTTTATTATGATGAAGAATTAGAGGCTTTAGATGATGTCAACTATCAATTATGGACGGATGATGGAGAAGTACAACGAATGGTTACTTTAGGTGATTTGCTTAAAACAACAGGTATATCTAAAATTCCATTGACTAAGTTATAAGAGAGGTACTTTTTAGTGTTTAGAACAATTAAAGATATTGAAAACAAAATAAGTACAAATAATAGACAGAATACAACATATATACACCCAATTGCGAGTCATGAAGAAATAGCAAAATTAATTGTTGCATACTCGAACAGTAACGGTGGAGATATAGTCTTTGGAATACGAGATGATGGAAAAAGATTAGAAATAAAGAATTTTCCCTTTAGATTTGGTTTGGAGAGAGTTCAAAATTTGATAGAGGGTATTATAAATATTAAAAGTGAGTACTTTACTTTAAAAGACATTAGGCTATATTATATCTCTATTAATAAAGCAGAGGAATTAGTAACAGTAAATAAAACGATTTATAAAATTGGTGATAGTGGAGTGGCTGAACAGATGAAGAACCAGAAGATATTTATTTCATATTGTTGGAATGATGTAGCGTTTGCTGATTTAATTGATAATGATTTCAAAAATATGGGGTATACTTTGACTAGAGATGTTCGAAACATTGAGTTTAAAGATAGTATTAAAGATTTCATGAAAACTATTGGGAAACACGATTTTGTTATTAGTATTATTAGTGACCAATATTTAAAATCAGTAAATTGTATGTATGAGATATCTGAAGTTATGCGTTCGCGTGAATATAAAGAGAAAATGTTATTAGTTATACTAAAAGATTCTGATAAAGAATTTGTACCTTCACTTTCAGAGATACCGACTACAATTGCAGCTAATATATATTCTTTTGAGCAAAGGATAGGATATATATCATATTGGGAAGAGAAAGAGAAGGCATACTCGGAAATGATTCAGAAAATAACTCAAGATACAAATAAGATTGAACCTTTACAGGAGTTAAAAAGAATAAAGAGTATCACAAATAACGTCAGTGAATTTTTATCTGATATAAGTGATTGGAACAATACTAATTTAAGTGACCTAAAAGCATCTGACTATACAGCTTTTATAAAAGAAATTAACCAAAGTGTTAACTAAATGATTGCTTTGAATTTAGTTAATGCCATATACATAGTGGGAAATTGATATTTTATATCAATCTTTTTTATAAAACCAAACTCCACACAAAAATCAAACCCACGCATTTTGATCAAACTTTGTTCAAAATGTGTGGGTTTCTTCTATTATAAAATCAACGTTTGCAAAATGCTTTTAATTGAACTTTATTCGAAAGCTACATTATTAGCCAGAGGGGTTTTTTAATGCGGAAATGAGAAATGCATACTCTTTGCGATTGTAAAGAAATCCCCTTTTATATATTGAAAAGGAGTAACACCTGCTTTATAATACGAGATGCATTCCGGTTAAAATCCATAAATGTAATCATTAGTAAATCATTTTGTGTATACCTCATCGGAAAGTAAACACCTCAGCAGTTTTCATCATGAATATCCCATTATATAAACGTAATCAATCGATTACACTTCCATATTATGCTTAAGACTTTAAAATCCCTTTTGTATTTCCCGACTCCTGATCCATTATGAATACCTAGACCAGATATGAAAATCACAACATTTTTGCAATAATCCGGTTCAATTCTTAAAAAAGTCCTGACGACAATGATAGGAGTGGAATGATGTCAAACCTTTTAGAAATCAGAAACATCAGCAAATCTTTTGGTCATAAAGCTGTTTTAAAGGATGTTACATTCAATGTGCCTGCCGGATCAATTGTCGGTTTTATCGGTGATAACGGCGCAGGCAAGTCAACAACATTTAAAACGATATTAGGATTAATTTCTCAGGATAGAGGTAAAGTGAAAATCTTTGGTAAAGAGAATCTGGATAAACATATAAAGTTCAAAGAAGATATTGGGGTCGTATTTGATGCGATGAATCTTCCTGCGCACCTTACGATAAAGCAGCTGAATCATGTATTTAAGAAACTATTCGGTGCTTGGGACCAAGATCATTTTTACCGGTTGGTTCATTCTTTCTCTTTACCTATGGACAAAAAAGTGAATACATTCTCGCGCGGCATGTCAATGAAGTTATCCGTAGCTGTTGCTTTGTCGCATAATGCAAAATTATTACTCCTGGATGAAGCAACGGGAGGGCTTGATCCCTCTTCAAGAGATGATCTGTTAAATGAATTAAAAAGCTTTGTGAGCAAAAGCAACGGCGGTATTTTACTTTCATCGCACATTATGACTGATGTCGAGAAGATAGCCAGCCATATCGTTATTATGAAAGATGGCGAAATTTTATTAAATGAAGAGAAAGATAAGGTTCTTGAAAGCTATACCGTTATAGACGTTGATGAAGGCCGATTGGCTGAGCTTGACGAAGATATCGTTCTAGCAAAAAGGGATCGTGGATCTTATTGGAGTGTGCTTGTATCGGATCAACAGAAATTGCCGAATGGCGTAACGGCCAACACCATTTCCATAGAAGAAATCAGCGTCTTTTTAACGAGGAGTGAAAACATTGAGAGGTCTGTTACTGACTAACTATTACTTGGTTTATCGGAGTTTCTTTGCATACACGGGGTTGGCCATATTGGTATCAGCAGTCATTTTTTATTTTGGGGATGCTTCAATGCATCGTTTTGTTGCTATGCTGATTATTTTGTTTGTCGTCATGCCCGCACTTGAGGTTATAAAGTATGAGAGCAAGTCTGGCTATGACAGGTATGTCCTGACTTTACCGGTCAGCAGAACAAATATTGTTCAAAGCCACTATGTCTTCTATCTTTTGATTGTTGTGATCGGAGCTGTAATATCTTATGGTATTTTCCTTGTATACAGCCTGGGTTCTGATGAACCGATTGACGGCATATTTAATATTGTCTCTTTTGGAACGTTCATCGTTCTCTTTGCCGGTGCAATCGTTTATCCTCTTCTCTACATGATAGGCCCGGAAAAATCCGATGCTATCGTGATTGGAGGAGCAATGGGGGGACTTTTTGCTACGTTTGGATTGCAAAGTGTCGTTGGGTATGCAGCAGAACAAGTACCGCTGTCATTTTTGCACATAAATCCTTCTTTATATGTCCCGATTATATATCTCATGATCGGCGTTATCTTATATATCATTTCATTTTTCATTGCCGCAGCTATATATCATAAAAAAGAATTTTAGCAACTGATCAAGTTATAACAGGATACGGCATGGCACGGGTTCATAAATTTACTTTAACTCCAAGCAGACAGCCGCCCGCACAATGGGCGGCTGTTCTTCTAATTAAAACTGCGTTGTCACATCGTACTCATAATCAATCTTCAATTTCACATTTTTCATAGTCGATTTTGCTGTTGCGAGTGTGTTGTATTTAAAATTCCAGATGCTTGAGACTGAGAGGTTATCATCCAGTGTGATACCGTAATTTCCTTGAGTGGAGCTGTTTGCAAGTGCACGGTGCCACACTTTATTTTCTTCCGACATTATGTAGTGGCTTGTATTTCCTTGGCTTGGTGTTTGGGTTGCGGTGGTGTTGATTCTTTTCACTGTGGCGTCTCTTGGAATGCTTGTCTGTTTGGTTAAGTCGAGTCTAAGAACAGTTGAATCTGATCCATTCGGACTGAGGCTTGTGTTCCCTTTATTTTCAGCTGTACCGCTGAATGAGAAGGTCTCACTGCCGGATTTGATTCGGTCGTAAATAGAGAGTGTAAAGTACATATCGTCAGTGTAGGAGCCGCGGGACACTTTCACGTAGAACGTCTCGTTATTTTCTTTCGCATCTGTATTCGCATAGATAAAAGGTAGCGCCGTATCAGGATTTATCACTTCTGTGCTTTTACTGATCAGTACTTTATTTTTATTATAAATTTCAATGTCCATTCCCTTGTATTCACTTCTTGTTGAACTCCTGACATAAAGTCTTTCTCCCTTATTTGCCGTGAAAGTGAAATACGAATCTTTTTCCCCTTTTGGCAATATGGCAGTATCAATATTTTTATATTTCCAGTAGCCTACCGGATTGGCAGTTTCAAATGAATGATTTCCTGTAATGGCGCTTATTTGTAACGAGTTCTTTTGAGACGCAGAGGCTGAAGGTGAAGATGCAAACAATGCGCCTGATAATACGAATGCACTGACAAATAGTATAGATATATACTTCTTCATGGAAAATTCCCCCTTTTTGACTACATCATACATAGAAAAATTAGCTATGTAAACATTTGTTATTTAAGGTTAAAATCTACTTGAAGACAGCCGATAAAAACACTAGAACATCATCTCAAGCGGAGGTTAAAAACATGCGCCTAAACGCTCGATATATAAAAAATCAAGTAATGGCTCAGCAAGTGCTTCAGCGGTATTCTTCCAAAACAAATGTGAAAGATGCGGCAAAAGGATCGGACAGCTTATTGATTCAGACAGGCGGGAGCCGCGATCTGAGCCAGGTGAATTATTCAAGGAGCGGTGTCACTGAGAAAGGGAGCAGCCTGTCCCGTTTATATCAATCTGCAAATCAGAAAACGATTACGGATAATGGGAATGAGACGGTAATAGACGCTAATAATCCGTATGAGTCTGAGAGTGATATTGCGAGCAAGATTCTTGATGAGAAATACAGCCGTATCAATGAAATCAATAAACGAAAACCAGATCCTTTGCATTATATTAAGGATAAATACCAGCTTGCCGATTCACCTTATTTCAGAAGTGATTTATCAGAATCGGAGCGTCAGGCCGCTTATCATAATGAAACGGAATGGCTGTTTAAGGGGAAGGCCCAGAGCTATGATTTCCGTGATGCGGCGTTTCGGGGTGAAACGCTCAACGGAGAGATTCAAGTCGAAAATGAAAAGGTGTTTCAGCGCGGGCAGGTGAATCAGCAGATTGAGATGCTTTTCCATCGGAATCATATTCAGATTCCGGAGGGTGCGAATCTTACATTTACGATATCACCGATTGATTATCTGTTAAAAGTGAGCGGGACTGACGATAAAGAGCTCACTCAGCAGATTGAAGCTGTCTTAAACTCCGGGGAAAACAGCAAAGAGCTGTTTGCGCACATCATTCGCAGCCGGAGTGATGACTCCTCGCAGTTTACGCCGGAAACATATGAGAAATATCAAGTCGTTCGGGAAATGTATGAGGTGACCGGCTATCATCTGAAAGACTTGCAGATCGTGGACGGAAAGTACGTCACAGAAGACGGACGCGACCTTTTAGACGTCTATAAGGAAGCGCTGCAGCTCGATCCTTTGTTGAAACATACGGCGGCAGAAGCGGCTGCCCATTACGGACAGGCGCTCACGAAGCTGGCGAGAATGGGGTATGATGCCATTCCTGATTTGGTGCTGTCCATTGAGTATAAAAACGGATCTCTGCGTGATGTCGGCCAAAGCAGGCAATACGGATCTGGGGATACAGATTGGCTTTCTGAATGGAAACGGGAGCTGGGTGTGCGTATATAAAATGAGAAAAAAGCTGACAAATGATGCCGTCAGCTTTTCTTTATGTGTTTTCTTAAAACTCCTCATACTCCGCCGGGTCTTGGCCGTTTATGCGTCCGTCGGGGCGGGTAAGCGAGTCGATAATGCTCATGTCGTTTTCATCAAGGGAGAAATCAAAAACGGAGATGTTTTCAAGCTGGCGCTCGGGCGATGCTGATTTTGGAATCGGGATGGCGCCCAGCTGGATATGCCAGCGTAAAATGACTTGAGAAATGGTTTTGCCGTATTTGTCCGCAATCCGTCCGAGTTTTTGATCGTTCAATACTTCGCCGGCGCGGGATAACGGACTCCATGATTCTGTCACGATGCCCTGTTCTTCGTGCCATTGGCGCTGCTGCTGCTGATTAAAAGCGGGATGCAGTTCTATTTGGTTGATGCCTGGCTTTACGCCGGTTTCACGTTCGAGCCGTTCGATATGCTCAGGCAGGAAATTGCAGACGCCGATGGATCGGATCAGACCCCATTTTTTCGCATCAATCAGTGCCTGCCATGCTTCCGTGTAGCGGTCTTGTTTCGGGTTCGGCCAATGGACGAGATACAGGTCATAGTAGTCCAGACCGGCGCGGTATAAAGATTCTTGTATGGTTTGTACAGCTTTGTCATAGTCATGGTAGCGTCCGGGCAGCTTGGACGTCACGTATAGCTGTTCTCTCGGAACAGAGCTTCTGCGGATGGCTTCTCCGACCGTCCCTTCATTTTCATAGTTATAAGCGGTGTCAATCAGACGGTAGCCGATATCAATGGCGCTGGTAATGGCATGAACGCCGTTGTTTCCGTTAAGAGCGTATGTACCGAAGCCGAACGCGGGAATGCTTGTCCCATCCAGCAGTTTCTTTTGCGGAATTGCTCCAGTCATCATTAAATCCCTCCTTGTTTTCTACTTTACCATTATTCTTACAAATGAAACATAATAATGGAAGGGAATGAGATGATCCGCACATGAAAAAAGCTGACGGAGAACCGCCAGCTTTAAATTTGAAACATCCATGCTACGACGGGGCCGAAGACCGACCCTAACACGGCGCAGAGCGTCATGGAAACAGAACTCATGGAGACCGTTAATTCTCCGTACTCCATTGCTTTTGAGGTGCCGAGCGCATGGGAAGCGCTCCCGAATGCAATTCCTTTCCCGAGTGAGCTGCGGATGCGGATCCACTTGAGAAGCAGCGGTCCTAAGATAACGCCGGAAAACCCTGCGATCATGACGAACACGACTGTCATGGAAGGGACACCGCCGATACCGGACGCAATCTGTATGGCGACAGGCGTCGTAATTGATTTTGGGATAATTGACAAAATCAAACTCCGGCTGATGCCGAACAGCTCTGCAAATAGCAGGCCGCTGACCATTCCGGAGAATAAACCGGCCAACACGCCGCCGATGATCGGAAACATATACTTGATTAACACCCGGCGCTGCTTATAAAGCGGGTATGCCAAAGCCACCACGGCGGGTCCGAGCAGTGAATTGATCCATTGTCCGCCGATCATATAGTCTTTATACGAAATATGAAAAACAAGCAGCACGGCAATAATGAAAATCGTAGTCGTCAAAACCGGTATGAGAAAGGGATATGGAAAGCGCACATATAATTTCACCATAGCCAGATAGGCGGCAGCCGTGAACAAAATTATAAGGATTGCGATACATGCTTGCTGCACTTCTTTTTCTCCTTTCTCTGATTGGCTTTGTGCTCTAACAGCTGGCTGGCGTACCCTGCGGCGATCATTGTGACGATGGTGCTCAGCACGATGACCAGAAACAGAGCAGCCCCGCTGGCGGAAAACAGTGACGGGTAATTGATGACGCCCGTCATGGCCGGAATGAATAACAGCGGAAGAAAAGACAGCAAAAATCCGGCTCCGTCTTCAATCATTTTGGCGGGAATGATCTTAACCGATAAACATATGATCAGCAGGATCAAACCGATGATACTTCCGGGAATGGGCAGGTGAAAGAACTGCTGAACGGCTCCCCCGATAAAGGAAAATGCGAATAAAATAATGATTTGCAAGATGATGCGTATGACTTTCACGACAATGCTGTTCTTTGGAGAAGAGCAGCTTCCCCCTTTCTTGATGCTTCGATATGTTTCTTTACTTTTTGCGCATATATTTGTACTATACAAATATATGTATGCAAAATCTTTCTATATGTTTTCTGAGTAAATGTGCATATGTTTGTATTATACAACTAATATTGCTGTTGTCAATGTAAGGAGTGAGGCTGTTGTCAAAACAAGATCCGATTGAATTAATTGAATATGAGCTCACCACTTTTATCAGGAGAGCTGTTTATCTTGATAACTCCGACCGTAAAATCGGACATCTGGAAAGGGCTGCGTATTTGTTATTACGGCAGCTGGATGAATTCGGGCCGGCGCGTGTGAAGGAATTGGCCGAATCATTTAAGCTGGATATTTCCACATTGTCACGCCAGGCCGCGGCCTTGGAGTCGAAAGAGCTGATCCAGCGTTTTTCCGATCCTTCTGACGGGCGGGTCAGTCTGTTTGCGATTACGAAGCTTGGCAAACAGAGGTTAAAAGCTGATAAAAAGATGCGTCTTGAGCGGTATCATCGTATGCTTGACGATTGGTCCGGCGATGAAAAAGAAATGTTCGGCCGGCTTTTGCTGCGGCTGAATGAGGCATTTATCGATTAATGCATGATTTTTGCCGAGTTAAGCAGGATTATGGCGTATACAAGGGAGAATGGAAGAGGGGAAGGCTTTACGCCATTCTGCTTAGCAAAAATAATATTGAATAGGGGGCGGAACATGTTTCTCCAGGGACATCCTGTTTCTCGGAGGCTGCAGCATTTATTATCTCAATATTCATAATTCAACAAAAATGAAAGCGCTTTATTTTTAGTTTGTTGATTTAGGGTGCAAGGTGTTTACCTGAAAAAAACAATTGTATTTTCCACGGAAATTTATTATGATGAAATAAGGAAATTGGAGATTATATAACAATAGAAAGATAGAATATTTCTAATATTGCGGGAAATGAAGAGTGAGTTAGGTTCAACAGGTGCACCTTCTGCTTCATTATTTCACATATATCAGAGCTGTTAAGAGGAGGAAGCGAAGTGGCAAACAAAGAATTAAAGAGAGGCTTAGGCGCGCGTCATATACAGATGATTGCGCTGGGCGGCACGATCGGTGTCGGTTTATTCATGGGGTCATCCAGCACGATCGGATGGACCGGGCCGTCTGTCCTGCTGGCTTATGCGATCTCGGGTATCTTTATCTTTTTTATCATGCGTGCGATGGGCGAAATGCTCTATGTAGAGCCGAGTACAGGGTCGTTTGCGACGTTCGGCCATAAGTATATACATCCGTTAGCCGGCTATATGACGGCGTGGAGCAACTGGTTTCAATGGGTGATCGTCGGGATGTCTGAAATTATCGCCGTCGGTTCGTATATGAAATATTGGTTTCCTGATCTGCCGGCATGGATTCCCGGCATTATCGCCATGGCCATTCTCGGTGCGGCGAATTTAATTTCGGTAAAATCTTTCGGTGAGTTTGAATTTTGGTTTGCCATGATCAAAATCGTCACCATTATTCTGATGATTGTGGCCGGAATCGGAATTATTTTCTTCGGTTTCGGTAACGGAGGGCATGCGATCGGATTATCTAATTTATGGTCGCACGGCGGTTTCTTTACGAATGGTTTTTCAGGATTTTTCTTTGCCTTGTCTTTGGTCGTTGCGGCCTATCAAGGGGTCGAACTGATCGGGATTACGGCAGGGGAAGCGAAGGACCCGCAAAAAACGCTGCGAAGCGCGATTCAGAGTATTATTTGGCGGATTTTAATTTTCTACATCGGTGCGATTTTCGTAATCGTTACCGTATATCCGTGGAATGAGCTTCACTCACTCGGCAGTCCGTTTGTTTCGACATTTGCGAAAGTCGGGATTACGGCGGCGGCCGGTTTGATTAACTTTGTTGTGATTACCGCTGCGATGTCCGGATGCAACAGCGGGATATTCAGTGCGGGACGCATGCTTTATACATTGGGCGTGAACGGACAGGCCCCGAAATTCTTTAAGAAAGTTTCTTCGAGCGGTGTGCCGATATTCGGTACGTTTGCCGTATTAATCGGACTTGTGATCGGTGTCGTGCTGAACTACATCGCGCCTCCGAAAATTTTTGTCTATGTGTACAGCGCGAGTGTGCTGCCGGGAATGATTCCGTGGTTCGTCATTTTAATCAGCCATCTCGGTTTCAGAAGAGCGAAGGGCGCTGAGCTTGATAAGCATCCGTTTAAAATGCCTTTTGCGCCGTTTACAAACTATTTGACGATCGCTTTCTTACTCATGGTATTGATCGGCATGTGGTTTAACAAAGATACGCGGATTTCGTTGGTTGTCGGGGTGATTTTCCTGGCGATTGTGACGGTCAGCTATTATGCGTTCGGTATCGGCAAGCGCATGCCTGGTGAAAAATCGAAAATAGAAGACGCTGTATAATTCAAAAAGACACTCTCTTACAGGGGTGTCTTTTTCGGCTTGTCCGCGAGTGGTATACTGGTTAAAAAAAGCAGAACCGGGGGAAACATCGATGAGTCATTACCGTACGTTATTATTTGATATAGACAATACGCTGCTGGATTTTACCGCTTCAGAAACCGATGCTCTTCAAAAATTGTTTCAAGGTTCAAAGCTGGAGCTGACGGCAGAGGTGGAAGCCCGTTATAAAGCGTTAAATCAAGGGCTGTGGAAGGCGTTTGAAGAGGGGGAAATGACCCGCGATGAAGTGGTCAATACACGGTTTGCCCTTTTGTTTAAAGAATACGGCCTCGAAGCCGACGGCGTGCTGATGAATCAGGCGTACCGCCAATACTTAGAAGAAGGGCACCAGATGATAGACGGAGCTTATGAGCTGATTGAACGGCTGAGTCCTTTATTTGATTTATACATCGTGACGAACGGCGTCTCAAGATCACAATATAAGCGGCTGGGCGACTCCGGTCTGTATCCGTTCTTTAAAGATGTGTTTGTATCTGAGGACACGGGTTTTCAAAAGCCGATGAAGGAATACTTTGATTACGTGTTTGCGAGAATTCCCGGTTTTTCTGCCGAGGGCGGACTTATTATCGGCGATTCACTGAGCGCGGACATAAAAGGCGGTCAGATGGCGGGAATTGATACGTGCTGGTTTAATCCCGGAAAGAAAGCAAATGAGTCCGAGATCATCCCGACGCATGAAATTCATTCGCTTGATGAGCTGTATGATGTGCTGAACGTGGAGCGGAAAGCCGCCGCTCATTTGTAAGGAGAATTCGATGAAGATTGCACATACGAAGTTACTGATCAGGGGTTTTGCATTACTATCAATCTTTCATGCGATTCTTCAGCTTCCTCCCGGCCGGGGGGAGCTGAAGGTTTTTTTGTCTGTGCTCGTGATTATGCTGACGGCTAATGACTGCCTGCGGCCGCTATATATGAAGAGAAGGCCGGCTGTATATCAAGTCTCTTTTCTCCTGAGCAGCGTTATCGCGGGAGTTCTTTTGTACAATGTCTATAGTGTGGGGGCACAGGCCGTAATGGTGCTTTTATTGGCGGAGGTGCTTATTACTGATAAGCAGATTTCGGCTGTTTTGTTAACGATGAATGCCGCCGCATTTGCCGCAGCTTTATACGCCGGCGGAGCGGGTGTCAGTGATATCGTGCCGCCATACTTCATCATGTTTGCGGTGATTTATTTATATCGGAAAAACCTGCAGGAGAAGTCGAAGGTTGAATTGCTGAACCGAGAGCTGAAGATCGCTAATGACACACTGAAGGAATATTCAGACCGGATTGAGGAACTGGCCGTTACGAAAGAAAGAACTAGAATTGCGCAGGAGCTGCATGATTCTCTCGGTCATTATCTGGCTGCTCTGAAAATGAATTTGGAATTTGCCGGGAAGACAGCCGGGCATCAGCCGGACAAAGTGAAGCAGATCATTCATAAGGCGCATGATCTTACGAAAGAATCCATTTTAAAGCTTCGCCAGGCCGTTATGCTGCTGCAGGGCTCTTTGCCGGGGCGGGGATTTGAGCAAGAGCTCCGTGACATTTTCAGCCATTTTCAAGAGGCGGGAGGCATACGCTTCGAGCTGGAGACGGACGCGGCCATAGAAGCGGAACAGCCGGATGTGAAGCAATGTCTTTATCAATCCGTTCAGGAAACGATTACGAATGCGATAAAACATGGGCATGCTTCATATGTTTCTGTCCGGATTCAAAAAAACCGAAACATGATATTGGCGCATATTCATAATAACGGCTCAGCCTGCGGAACGATCATAAAATCAAATGGTCTGAAAGGAATTGAGAAAAGAGCAGCCGCACTTGGCGGAGAGGCTGTTTTCTCGTCTGGGAAGAAAATGGGTTTTGACGTGAAAATAAGGATTCCATGCAAGGAGGAATAATCAAGTGAATGTCATGATTGCAGACGACCAGTCCATTGTGAGAGAGGGGCTGAAAATGATTCTGAGTCTTCATGAAGGAATTCAAATATCGGGAGAGGCTTCTTGCGGCGAAGAGGTTCTCCGGCTGCTTTCTCAAACCGAAACCGATGTGATTTTGATGGATATCAGAATGCCCGGTATGGACGGAATCGAAACGACAAAAGCGGTAAAAGCGCGATATCCGTCCGTAAAAGTCATCATTCTGACAACGTTTGAAGATGATCACTATATTTTTGCCGGGCTGAAAAGCGGAGCCGACGGCTATCTCTTGAAGGATGCTGATTCAGATGAAATTACCGCCTCCCTTCAAGCCGTTTATGAAGGCAAGATGATGCTGAATCCCAAAATCACGGTTTCCGTCGTAAAAGCGCTGAACAATATGGAGATCCCTGCGGTGCAGAAAGAGCCGCGGTCAAAGCTGAAGGAGATTCTCACGCCGAGAGAGCTTGATGTGGCGAAACACATTATGGAAGGCAAAAGCAATAAACGCATTGCCGCAGACTTATTTCTGACTGAAGGCACTGTGAAAAACTATGTATCCAGAATCCTCGATAAACTTGAAGTGTCAAACAGAACCGAGCTTACCTTATATTTGCAAAAATTGCTATAACCCCGCTTCACCCTCCTCTCTCCCTTTTTATCACTAAACATATGACGAAAGTAATACCCATATCGAGTACGAAAGTGAATAGAAAACAAGGATCGCCAAGAGTAGAATAAGTGCAGACATGACACAAGGAGTGCTGCACGAATGCTCGAATTAACGGATTTGACAAAGAAGTACGGCGATTTTACCGCTGTCAATCATATATCACTGCGCGTCGAAAAAGGAGAGATATTCGGTCTCCTGGGACCAAACGGCGCCGGTAAATCAACAACGGTGTCGATGATCAGCACCGTGCTCCCGCCGACGGGCGGAACAATCTGCATTGACGGAACCTCATTACAGGAGCAGCCTGCGGCCATAAAAAAAGTGATGGGAGTCGTCCCGCAGGAAATCGCTTTATATCAAGCGTTAAGCGCAAAGGATAATTTGGCTTTTTTCGGGAGTCTGTACGGACTTTCCGGTAAGGAACTTTGTAAACGGGTTGATGAAGTGCTGGACATCATCGAATTACAGGAACAGCGAAATCAAAGGATATCTGAGTTTTCAGGCGGCATGAAAAGACGGGTGAATATCGGGGCCGCGCTAATGAATGAACCGAAACTATTCATTTTAGATGAACCGACCGTCGGAATTGATCCGCAATCCAGACACCACATTCTTGAAACCGTGAAGACGTTAAATCAAGAAAAAGGGATGACCGTCATCTACACGAGTCATTACATGGAAGAGGTCGAATACCTCTGTGAAAAAGCGGCGATCATGGATCACGGCTCAATCATTGCCTGCGGGACGAAAGATGAATTGAAGCAGTCAGCCAAAGCCTCTGATACCCTGATCGTGAATGCAGAGGGGCTGAATGATGACGCCGTTAAAAAAATCCGCCGCATTCCCGGTGTTGCCGAGGCTGCTGTCAGCCAGCAGACCATTACGATGCTCGTCTCTGCGGCAGATCGCAATATCCTTGATATTGCGGATGATATCAGGAAAACTGGTATCACCATTAAAGGCATTCATTTCGAGGAAGCCAATCTGGAAAGCATTTTCCTCCGGCTCACCGGCAAAACGCTGCGGGATTCATAGGGGGCGTCATGAAAATATTATTCAGGCTGATCTTATTAGATTTTCGGTTATTGGCCGGAGCAAAGTCTTTCTATATAAAACTGATTCTGTTTCCGGCACTGATGATTTTTATTTTAGGAACGGTTTTTCACGGCGATTCGAAAGTGAAGCCGTTTCAGACCGCGTTTTATAATGCGGATCACGCGGAGAGTTCTTTGGGCGACGTATTAAAGAATGACGTGCTGAAACAAACTGATCTCATCCGTGTAAAAGACATAGGCAGTTTCCAAGAAGGGAAACAGCTTGTCGAAAGCGGCAAAGTCTCCGTTTTTGTATACGTGCCGAAAGGCTTTGCAAAAGCGGCAGAACACAATGAAAAAACAAGTATCAAAGTCATCTCGGACCAACAAGGCTCTGTAAACGGAGACATTGTGGAAATGATGGCTGATTCGTTTGTCACCAGAGTAAAAGCGGAGATCGGTGAAGAAAAAGCGGTGCTGAAGAAGTCGGGACATCTGTCAAAGGGAGATGCCAGCAAAATCATCAGCGGCCTTTCGGGTGAACGTGAACAGGCTGTCACCATTCCGAAACAGTCGGCCGGCAATCATGCGGCTCCGATTGATGCGATGCAGTATTATTCAATCGCAATGGTCGTCATGTTCTCCATTATGACCGCGTTTGCGCTCATTCACGGGATAGTGGAAGAGAGACAGCAGCACACGTTATTCAGAATCAAATCAATGCCTGTTTTACGTATCCAGTATGTGGCGGGTAAGCTTTTGGGAATCATGCTTGCCATCCTTATGCAAATGGCTGCCGTCATCATCGCAAGCAGCATCTTGTATCAGGTAAAATGGGGCAATTTGTTTGAAATATTGCTGGTTACGATCGTTTATTCATTTGCGATCGGCAGTATCGTGCTTCTTTGGGGGTTTACTGCAAAAAACCACGAGACCGTCTCAAGCATGGCGGCTCCCATTTTATACGGATTCAGTTTTTTAGGCGGAAGCTTTATCGCAAAAGACGGCTTGCCTGACAGTTTGAAAATCGTGCAGGAGCTGATACCGAACGGCAAAGCGATCAACAGCTATGTCAGTGTCACGCAGCATGCCGGTCTGAGCGGTATTTCGACGGATTTGGCAGAGCTTGCCGCCATCGGCGCCGTGTTTTTATGTTTGACCATCTGGGTGTTTAAACGGAAGGAGGCTGTTTCATGACGCAGCTGTTATTCATGATCAGACATCAGCTGAAACTGATGCTGCAAAATCGGGCTGCCATCTTTGCGACGATTTCCGCCCCGCTCCTTCTCACATATTTCTTTTCCTTTTCTGCGGATGGCAGTCAGCAGAAGGAAGTATATGTAGCTGATGAGGATCAGAGCGCCTATTCAGCGCAATTTATGAAAATGATTCAGAAAGCCGGCCATATAAAAGTCACGAAGGTCACGGAGGATGTATTAAAAACAAAGGTTCATCATCAGGATATATCCTTTGGATTGCTGATCGGCTCTCATTTTGAAGAGACATTATTTTCCGGAGATGAATTGAACGTTTCATTTATTCAGAATGAAGAAAAGGGTGATGCTGTTTTGACAGAGCAGCTGATTGCGCAGCAGGCGGGCGAGCTGAAAAAAATAGTCCGCGATGCAAAAGTGATATCCCGCACGCTGCACACCGACGGGAAGCAGGCGGCAGCTGATCTCTTGAAGGATATTCAGGGTCATTCCGCCGTCAATGTTGACCGCCATCACGTTTATGAAGGCGGACAGGCAGCCGACAGACTTATCGGATTTTTAGTGATGTTTATCTGGTTCGTTGCAGTCCAAAGCCTGCGATCATTTATAGATGAACAAGAAAATCATACATATGACAGATTGCTGAGCACGCCCGTTTCCTATACGGCATATGCAATCTCTAAGTTTGCGGCGGCGTATCTTTTCGGACTTCTCCATATTATCGTGATCCTCGCTGCCGGAACATTCATGCTGCATATCCGTTTTGCTGATCATGTTTTTGCTGCGGGAGCGGTGCTTGCGGCCTGCTCGTTTGCGCTGACTGCTGTAACGATGGCCGTGATACCGTTCATGAAGAGCCAAAAGCAATTCACGTCGCTTGCTTCCGTTTTTATAGCTGTCACGGGTTTATTGGGAGGGGCTTTCTTCACATTAGACGCGGCTCCGGAGTACATGCGCATGCTGTCGTTGTTTACTCCTGAAAAATGGGCGATCGGCGCATTTCAAAACAATGGCGGAGGCAGCATGCAGATCGTGCCGCTGAGCCTGTTTCTTGCTGTCGGTGCAGCGTCATTGGTCTTATCACTTTATATGATAAGCCGTCATATGAAAAAAAACGGTTAGAAGGGTGGCTGCTTTGTATATGGCAGAAATGATCGGAATCATAGAATTGCTCGCGGGAGTTGCAATGAACGTATGGATCGGGCGGCTCGGAAAAACCTTTTTCGGTAAAGATGACAGAAGTTCGAGAGTCGTGTTAAGAATCTGCGGCATCTTTCTCATGATCAACGGCGTTTCAAGAGCGTTTCATATCTAGTTCACAAAGTGTTCCGGACTCTTTTATAAAATGTAATCTTTTTCCTTGTAAATCGTGTAAAATAGTATAGGATTCTACGAAAAGAATAAGAGGGGGAAGAAACATGAAAAAGAGACTCGTTATGCTATTCGCGGCGGCCGCCGCTGTTTTGTTGCTTGTGAGCGGGTTGTGGGCTCCATCAGCGTCTGCGGCGCCGGCTCCTGCTTTAACACAAATCCGTATTATCGGTGTGACGTCTGACGGTCAGAGTTACCAATGGGAAAATATCGGGCCGAACCAAATCAGCGCATCAAAACCGATGAAGGGTACAACGGGTTATTTAGCCGTATATTTCCAAGGGTATCCGAACAATAACACGATCCAGGCGTTTAACAACGGAACGAATATTACAAATCTTACGTCAAAAGCGCTGGAAGATGAATATACGAAAAACGGCAATATCGTTACAGGCTATATTAAATATTACAGTGTTCCTCTTTCTTATGTCAGTTCAGGAACATTCTCTTTCTCCGCAACGGGGCTGAACGGGCCGTACACTCCGTTAAGCAGCGGGTTTTTCTCCATTCAGGTACAGAGTTAAAACAGCCGCCCGGTGCTTTCATGTATAGTTTTTCTCTCTTTCCGGGAAGCTATTCTTAAAGAAAAGGGAGGGCTTACATGATGGACAGGACACTCGGATATTTGCGCGAGTCGCTTTCGAACCACTTGGAGCATGATGTGTGCCGGGGGATTTATAAAAAGCTTCAGGTGAAGCATTATGCAAATGAGGGCGAGTTTGTGAAAGATCTAAATGATCTGGAAATGGATGCGCTGAATCAGGTGCTTGAAAAGGAAATCAAATATGCTGAGAACGAGCAGGATGAGAAGCGCACGATGGAATTGAATGAAGTATATGAGCTCCTGTTTTAAAAAGCCTCCCGGCGGCCGGGAGGCTTTTTATTGTTTCGGAAACAGTTTACAGAATCATCCAACCCTTTGTATAATGGATAGTTGTGAAAAACACAGACGGAGGAGAAACATGAACGAAATAAAAAAACAGACGGTTCTTGAGTTGTCATCGGTTGAAAAAGCTTTGGTTTTTCTGATGCCGCCATTATTGGGGCTGGTCATCGGATGGTTTCTGCCGGTCATTGCGAAGTGGGCCGTAACATTGGATTGGCTGCCTGTTATCGGGCCGCTGGAAATGATCGCTTCTTTTCACGGATGGAAGGCTGCGGCTGCAACCGCCGTTATCGGCTTAATCGGGGGAATGTGGCTGACGCGGACTGTTTTTAAAGAATGTCTTACGGCGGTCGTGACGGACAGCGAGGTGTCCTTAACCATATATAATGAAGAAAGCGTGTTTTCGAAAGACAGCATTTCCGGTGTGTTTACGGATGAAAAGCATCTTGTCTTATTGGGGACTGAAGGGCAGGAGCTTTTTCGGGAGAAGCTTGAGCCCGCGGTTGAAAAAGCGGCTGATGCGTTTCGCGCGCATGGGTATGTCTGGCTGGGGACGGAAGATCCTTTTAAAGAAGAATACAAACGGTGGGTGCCGGACACGCCGGATTTGGAGCCAGGGGCAAATGCTCTTTTTAAAGCGAGAGAAAAGGCGCTGAAAGAGGAGGAAAAGGCTGATGCGAAAGAGCTGAAAGCGGAAATATCCAAACTGGGCATTACCGTGCGGGAGAAAGGATCGCGCCAATATTGGCGGATCTATCAAACGCCGTCTGCATAAAAAAAGCTGCCGCCGTTTGATACGGCCGGGCAGCCCGGGAACAGACTATTTCTTCTTGTCATCATAATATTGAACCGGGTACATGGAGCCTTCGGATACCATTTTGTTATCTTCAATATCTTCGGGATGCGGGTTGCCTGCTTTGTTGACGGGGAATGATTCAATATCCTGCTTCCCGGAGAGCGATGTTTTCATATTGCGGATAAAGTTCATCACCTTTTGGCGGTTGGATTTATCTTTGAGCAGGTAGGAAGTCACTCCGACAGTCGACACGGCAAGTCCTGAAATGAGCAGTTTTTGTTTCACGATAAAAACTCCTTTCTATTTCTGGCTTGCAGTAGTTATTCCCGCTTAACGGCTGTTTAAACATCGGAAGGGTAATTTTGGCTTTCTGCTTTAATGCGATAAAGATTGACAAAACTATTTTCAGAATAATATTATAAATATATGATAGCGCTGGAGTCATATTTTAATTGAAAGGTGTTAACTTTATGAATCAATTACATCGCAGAATGGGAACGTTTGCACTCATGATGGTCGGACTTGGGTCGATGATTGGCTCCGGCTGGTTATTCGGGGCGTGGCGGGCGGCTCAGATTGCGGGACCTGCCGCAATTATTTCCTGGATTATCGGTATGATCGTTATTTTGTTTATCGCACTTTCTTACAGTGAATTGGGTTCAATGTTCCCGGAAGCCGGGGGAATGGTAAAATATACTCAATATTCTCATGGATCATTTATTGGATTTATCGCAGGATGGGCAAACTGGATTGCGATTGTTTCCGTTATTCCGGTGGAAGCGGTTGCGTCTGTTCAATACATGAGCTCATGGCCGTGGGAATGGGCAAAATGGACAAGCAATCTCGTTCACAACGGCACTCTTACGGGAGAGGGGCTCGGCTTCGCATCCGTATTACTGATTATTTACTTTTTACTGAATTATTGGACAGTTAACTTATTTTCAAAAGCGAATTCATTGATTACCATCTTTAAAATCATTATTCCGGGGCTGACAATCGGAGCGCTGCTGTTTACCGGTTTTCACGGCGGAAACTTCACATCCGGTTCAAGCATTGCGCCGAACGGCTGGGCGAGCGTGCTGACGGCGGTGGCCACATCAGGTATCGTATTTGCGTTTAACGGGTTTCAAAGCCCGATTAATATGGCCGGAGAAGCAAAAAATCCCGGCAAATCGATTCCGATTGCGGTTGTCGGTTCGCTGCTGGTCGCAACCGTCATTTACGTCCTATTGCAAATCGCATTTATCGGTGCGGTTGAACCTTCCATGATCGTTCACGGCTGGAGTCACCTGAACTTCAACTCTCCATTTGCCGATTTGGCGATCGCATTGAATATCAACTGGCTTGTCATTATTCTTTATGCGGATGCGTTCGTATCTCCGTCAGGAACGGGTATCACTTATACCGCTACGACGTCACGCATGATTTACGGCATGGAAAAAAATAAATATATGCCGAGCATTTTCGGAAAGCTTCATCCGCTGTACGGCGTGCCGCGCCAAGCGATGATTTTCAACCTGGTCGTATCGTTTATCTTTCTGTTTTTATTCAGAGGATGGGGCGTGCTTGCTGAAATCATTTCCGTTGCGACGCTGATTTCTTATATCACGGGTCCCGTGACGGTGATGACGCTGCGGCGGACGGCGGCGGATTTGTACCGGCCTCTCCGTCTGAAAGGCCTCAGCGTGGTTGCACCGCTCGGCTTCGTGTTCGCGTCTCTCGTGCTGTATTGGGCGCGCTGGCCGTTAACAGGGCAGGTGCTGTTTATCATTTTGATCGGCCTTCCGATTTATTTCTACTACCAAGCGAAAGCGAAGTGGAAAGGATTCCGCAGAAACTTTAAAGGCGGCGTCTGGATGGTTGTCTATCTGCTCAGCATGATGGTCATTTCATGGCTCGGAAGTGAAAAATTCGGCGGTCTGAACATCATTCCGTACGGCTGGGATATGGGGCTGATCGCAATCGTTGCCCTTGCCTTCTATGCGTGGGCCCTGAAGAGCGGATTCAAGACTGAGTATTTGAAAGACGCCAAAGCAATCAACGATCAATTAAAAGGCGGACAGGCGGAAGCCGCTGCCGGAAAAGAGTAATGATTAATAAAAACCTTGCGGTAACGTTCCCGCAAGGTTTTTTGATCGGGCAAAAAACATGGGTTCGATACAGACGTGACGATGAATGAGAAAGCCTAACGACAGGCAACCAAGGACAGTATTCTTTTTTTCTCATGATTTCTCCGCCTTATCAATAACTGTCTTCCATATTAAACAATGAATGTAAAAGATATGTTGGGCAACTTCTTTCTTCTCCGTAACTTCATCCGTTTTCCTGTACTTCAAGTCAAAGTTTTAGCGACAAAACAAATAATTAACCATAGAGAAAATACAGTACGTAAGTTGTGATTACAATAATTGTATAATAAATTAAAATATAGGAGAATAAACAAATGGTTGGAGGTAATAAGTATGAAAATGCAGAAATTTTTTGCAATATTATGCATCGTTACTCCCTTAGTATTTTGTGTTAAGGCTGTGGACTCGTATAATTCAGAAACAGTAAACTACATATTGAAAATGAATCCGAATCTGTCGAAAAAAAAATTAATTGAATCCGTTAATGATCTAGTTAAACAAGATAATAAAACATCTAATGAGATCTTAGAGGAAATTAAAACTGAATTAAAGAAGCAAGAAAAGCTAGATAAAGAAGAAGATAAAAGTAATAGAATGAGCACAATGGGCAAGAATAGCGGGCCGAAAATTATAGGATCAAGCTCTAAAGGTAATGTTTACTATACACCTGCATCTACTTTTGGGCTTCCGCATGGACATGTCGGTATGTACTATAAGGGAAATCAAATTGTCGAATCGGTCCCTAAAAAAGGTGTTCGTGCAATAGCTTCATCGAAACGTAAGGTCGAAAAAAACGCTGTAATTCAAAATGTGAAAGTTTCTAGTTCTAAAAAAAATAATTCAGTAAATTGGGGTTATAGCAGGGTTGGGAAGGATGGTTATTCATATAATTTTGCAACAAATAGAAAATCGAGTCATTATGGTGATAAAAACTGTTCAAAACTATTATGGTCAGCTTTTAAGCTAAAGGCTGGTATAGATATGGATAAAGATAAAGGCATGGGCGTCTATCCAAGAGACATCAGAGATTCCAATTATACAAAAACTATTAAAACATTTAGATGAATTATTTTCACTCCCTAAGTTTATTTAGGGAGTCATATTATTTTAAGGAGAGAGATTATATTTGAACAAGATTAAGTGGCTTATTATAATTGCGGTCATAGTATTAATAGGTATATTTATATGTATTGGAACTTTTAAATATACTAATTCAGTTTCTGACGTTAAACAAACTGAAAAAGAAAAGGAAAAGTATTTCTTGAATGATAAAATTGCAGCTATATATTATTCAGCTACAATAGATTATCCTAAAGATGGGAGTTGTACTGTATACATTGATGAAAAAGGAGCAGCAACAGCTGTAAAAGGAGATGCTATTGAGGTTGGAACCATTGCACAAGATGAAAAAAACATAGTTAGACAGGACAAAAAAGAAGTTTATATGATAGGTGATAACTTTAAAAAATTCCCGATGCAGCATCAAGTACATACAAGTTATGGGCAATCATCAGGCCATTTAATAAAAGAAAATATCTTTTATTTTTTGAATAATCAAGGAGTCGGTGAAAACCATTATAATAGTTTAATTAGATGGGGTAACGGCAGTGGATTTCATGAAAAGATTATTCCGGGTTTCTATACAAGTACTGGTAATGACGGTGAATATATTTACGTGATAAATGAAGATTCTTCAATCAAAACACCGACTTTTCAGGGTATTAAAATAGATAAAGATAAAGTTACAGTAGGGAAAGGAACAACAATTCCTATATTAAATGAAGAAAATTGGAGTGTTTATTCACAAATAATAGTTAAAAAAAGCTCAGCCTTTTTTATACTATATAACCAAACGGATAAATCAAACAAAGTACAATTCAAAGTAGCAGAAATTGATTTAGAGCATAAAAAGTTTAAAGGGGCATATCCTTTAGGCAGTTATAATATCCCTGATGAAATTTCTCAACTGGCAATTCCTCTTTCCACTAATAACTTTTTTGTGAAAAATGACACTTTATATCATTTGGCAGCTAATTCAATACTTTATACTTTCGATTTGAAAAGTATGAAGCCGGGAAAAAAAATTCCGTTAAATAGGTCGACAAAATTTGAAAACCAAGCAAAATTCACTTATTTTGACGAATCTAAAATTTTCTTGTTAGAAATAAGCAAGGGTGGGAAATATGTGATTAATTCTTACTCTTATAAAAACGGAAAAAAATTAAAATCTACTCCTATCAGAGGACTTGAAAAAATTATTAACAATACCCATGTTTCTGAATATGACTTTTTTATGATTAAGAAAAACAAAGAAGTATGGAGTGGATAGATACATTTTTTAAATCGCTAGATAGCTGAGTGAGTATATTTAAAGGGAGAAATTAAATTCACAAAGGAGAATAATAATGGATGAGCTAGATATTGCTTTTGGTATTTTACCACTTTCTATTATCGTCTTATCGATTATATTCACTTATATTTTCAAAAAAGTGTATATAATGCCGCTTGTCAGTATAGTTGTTTCTGTCATACTAATGTTTACTGTTTTTAATCTATCCTTTTGGGGATGGGTGGTTGTCTATGGTTTAGTATCACTTGTATTATCGTCTATTACAAATAGTATAAGAAAGAAAATAGATAATAGAAATAAATAATTATATCCTTTTGTTTGTAAGGTATCATAGGTAATTCACAATTACAGTGATACCTTTAATTAATATAAAGGTGAATGTAAGCTTTAATATATGCTCCGCCCGCTACATAACCCATGATGGCGTTTGCATGATCGGGCAAAAAAAATGGGTTCGGCATCATCTCCGAACCCATGTGGCTTTATGATTTGTATTCTTTTTTAACCTTTTGGAATATATCCGCATAGTTGGTAAACACACCGGTTACGCCCCAATTCAGCAGACGGCGCATGTCCGCCTCGCTGTTTACGGTGTAAGGATGAAGCAGAAGGCCGTGGCTGCGAATGTTTCGGACATTTTGAGCGTTCAGCGCTTTGTAATCCGGTCCGATTCCGACGGCATATGTTTTAATGTCCGTTAAATCTGCGTCAGTCATTGACGTCATCTGTTCCGCTTCAAGCAATTGGACGGCGGGAAGTTTCGGATCGAGCTGTTTGATTTTCAGAAGGCTGTCCCTGCTGAAAGACTGAATGATAACTTGTCCAAGTTTCGCATGCTTACCTGCCAATTTGTATTTTTTCAGTGAAGCGATCAGTTTTTCTTCCATACCCGGATATGTTTCGGGCGCCTTTGTTTCAATATAATAGTTTGCATGTCTGCCGAACCGTTTTAACACGTCATCAAGTGTGGGAACGCGAAGTCCGGCGTATTGCGGTTTTGCTTTTTCCGGATAGGCCTTATTGAACCAAGAGCCGGCGTCGAGCTTTTGAATCTCGGCTAATGTATGATCCTTCACCCAGCCTTGTCCGTTTGTGGTGCGGTCCAGTTTTTCATCATGCATGACGATCAGCTTGCCGTCTTTTGTCATTTGTAAATCCAGCTCAATATAGTCAGCCTTCATTTTTTGCGCAGTTTCATAAGAAAGGATCGTGTGCTCCGGGACATACCCCGAAGCACCGCGATGGGCAATGGTCAAAATTCTGTCAGGAGACAAGAGGTTTCCTTTTCCCGCCGCCGATACAGGCGTGACGATGAATGACAATAAACCGAATGAAAGCAATACCAAAGCAAACAATTTATGTTTCCGCATGTTTTCTTCCCCCTTAAAAATCAATATCTGTCTCTAGTGTAGAAAATCGTTGTAAATGCTGTACTGCAAAAATATTAATCTTTTATGTTGTTTTCTTACACATGCTCCGCCCGCTTGCCCGTATTCCACGTCATAGCCAAGAAGACGATGGACAGCACGCATGAGGAGATAAGCATGATAAAGCCGCCGTTCCAGTCAAAGCGGTCTACGACATAACCCATGATGGCGTTGGCGAAAGCAGAGCCTCCGATGTAGCCGAAAAACCCGGTTAAGCCGGCTGCCGTTCCCGCCGCTTTTTTAGGCGCAAGGTCAATGGCCTGAAGCCCGATCAGCATGACAGGTCCATAGATTAAGAACCCAATGCTGATCAGCGCGATATTATCGATGAGCGGATGACCGGCAGGGTTAAGCCAGTAGACCAATACAGCGATAAATACGCCGGCCATGAACAGTACGCCTGCCGGCGCGCGGCGGCTTTTGAAAAACCGGTCGCTGATCCAGCCGCACAAAATCGTTCCCGGAATTCCCGCATATTCATAAAGGAAATAAGACCATCTGGAATCTTCAGGAGAGAACCCTTTCGCTTCCGTCAAATAAGTCGGCGCCCAGTCAACGACACCGTACCGCACGAAGTAAACAAAGACATTGGCAAATGCGATATACCACAGAAATTTATTATTCAGCACGTATTTAAAAAGAATTTCTTTGGTCGTCATCTCTTTTTCCTGGTCTTTGAACGCATGTTTCGGATAGTCATTCCGGTATTCTTCAATCGGCGGAAGCCCGCAGGATTGCGGCGTGTCCCGTACGAGAAGAACAATCACAAATGAAATGACGATGGCGATAATCGCCGGAAAGAAAAACACGCTTTTCCAAGTAACAAACATGGCGATGCCGAGAGTCACGAGCGGGGCGAGAATACCTCCGCCTATGTTATGGGCGACATTCCATATCGACATTTTCGTGCCGCGTTCACTGATGGAAAACCAATGAGCCATCGTCCGTCCGCAAGGCGGCCAGCCCATTCCTTGAAACCATCCGTTAATAAACATAAAAATAAACATAATCGTCACGCTTGACGTGACCCACGGCATGGAAACAAATAAAATGTTTACGACACCTGACAAAAACAGACCCGTCGCAAGGAAATACCTCGGGTTGCAGCGGTCAGACACCATCCCCATAATAAATTTACTGAAGCCGTAAGCGATTGATACGGCCGCAAGCACCAAGCCAAGTTCCCCTTTTGAAAACCCTTGTTCCTGAAAATAAGGAATAGCGAAGGCAAAGTTTTTGCGAAGCAAATAATACCCGGCATACCCGATGAAAATCCCCAAAAATACTTGCAGCCTGAGCCGTTTATAGGCCGCATCCGTCTTTGAATCATCCAATCTCTCAATATGCGGAGCCGGCTTAAACAATTGAAACATCATATCCTCCCCTTTGCTGAACGTCTATCATGATGTATGTATGACTCCTTTCCTTGAAAATGACAAAAAGAACCAGAAATCACCCTTGTGAAAGGGCGGGGTTTCCTGGTTCTCCTCATCTCCATCCAAAAATCATTAACTTGTGTATGATAGCGCTTTCTTAAATTATCACAGTCTGACGTGAATGTAAACGCTTTAAGGAAAGTTTTCATTTTTTTGAATAAATAACCGGAGGGAAAATCAGCCGGAGCGCGAAAGATTTGAAGTACTCGATTTTGTACTCAGGCATAAGATGTGTTAGGCCGGACTAAGAAAAGCGAAGGGAGTGCATCTGTTGATTGATGAATTGGATTTTGCGTTCGGTGTTCTGCCGCTTTGTATCATCATCTTGTCAGTCGCCGGAACGTACCTGTTTAAAAACGCGTTCATTATGCCGGCTGCCGCTTTGGCCGTTTGCCTTATATGCACCTTTACCGTATTGAATTTCTCGTTTATCGGGTGGGCCGTTGTGTATACGCTTGTCTCTTTCGCGTTATCGCATATTACGATGGTGGTGATCAGCCAAAATAAAAAATAGGATCGGCGGCAGCCGATCCAGCTATCATAAGCAGAGATGCGCTCTCTGCTTTGTTTTATTTATGAATGTGCAGGAATTCCTTGATGACCGCGGTCTGTTCTTCTTTCGGATAGCTTCTGTACAGATGGCTGGTTAAGCGGACGGGGTCACCGAAGAAGTACCGCTCATATTGTGTCTGTCTTGTTCCGAAGGGGCTCATGGTCAAATCCCATGCGAGGCGGAACACTTTTACCCGGTCTTCAGCGTTCAATTCGGCCGCCTGCAAATATTGGTCAAGGTCTCCTCTGATGTCAGAACGGAACGCTTTTTCAGTCGGCAAAGTCACCATTCCGCTTGCCCCGATCAGCTGAATGATTTCCGTGAAGCGCGGGTAGATGTCGGGAAAAATCGCGCTGACCACACGAAGCGGAGTGACACTCGGACGCATATAACCCCATTCATCTGTTTCCGCATCATTCTCCGACTTTTCCAAAAGGGCTTTCATCGTTTCCAGACCGGTGATGATTTCAGCCATCTTAGCCTGAATATGCTGATATTCGCCCACATCTATCGCTTCGGCAAGCGTTTGGGCGAGGCCCAGGAGAAACTCCGTCTTTACAATTTGTCTCGTGATGACTTGATGAAATGAGAAGGCGTTAAAAGAGCTTTTCATATTAAAATCAAAAGCCGCCTCGTAATTATTATAAAAAAATACGCGTTCCCAAGGGACCAAAACGTGATCAAATACAACGATAGAATCCATTTCTTCATATCTTGAGCTGAGCGGATAATCAAACGATGATTTTCCGAGTACGAAAGATTCCCTGCAGATGAATTTTACTCCCTTTGTATTGGAAGGGATTGAAAAAGCGAACGCTTCATCCGATTCAAAATACATTTTAGGCAGAGAAACCACGAGCACTTCATCCGTCAGGCCGCCTTGTGTGGCTAAAATCCGGGCGCCGTGTATGATGAGGCCTTTTTCATTTTTATCGACGACTTTTGCCGAGATAGGTGTCGGCGATACGTTTACACCCATTTGTGAACGATTCACCTGAGGGGTGATAAACGTGTGCGTAAAAGAAAGATCCTGTGCAGCAGCGCGTTCGTACAGCGCTTGAACATGTTCCGGAAAACAATGATCGCGGTCTTTCAAAAGCGCGGCAGAGGAGGCGAAGCTCATCAACACGGTATTCATATAATCCGGGCTTCGTCCCATCATTCCGTGCGTGTGTCTGGCCCAATGTTCGAACATGTTTCTTCTTCTTTTTACGTCTTCTTTCGTTTTCGGCTGCAGGTATGAAAGCCCGGCCCGTTCTTTTTTACCGGGAAGACTGTAAGTCATTTGATCTTTCATGTCCGGTTTCGTTTGCAAATCATAAAGAGAGCGCTTCGTTTCCAGAAGGCCCTTAAATGCGGGATGTTCAGAAATCTGTCCCTCGATCTTTTCACCATCGAGCCAAATCTCATTTCCAAGCTGATTTAATCGGTCAATGAACATTTTGCCATTAATGATACCCATCATGTCGCCCTTCTTTCTTTGCAGATCCACTACCTCATTATATTGAAAACGAAATTGGGTGTTCCGGTTATTTCCAAAGGGGAAGGGCCTTTTTTGATAAGGGGGGTGAAGGGATTGCATAATAAAAAAACCCCTTAAGCAGAGGGGTTTTTAACTGATCATGTCTTTGTATCGTTGTTCGAGGACGAAGTCTATCATTCCGGTGATACGGGCGTTTTCAGATTTTTGTCTGAAACGGTCAGACACTTGGATTTTTCTTGAAAACGGAAATGCAGCAATAATCCAAACAAGGCCGGCCAGGCCGAAAACCATCTGCAGAGCCATTTCAATCAAATCATTAAAATGAGTGCTGAAAAAAAAGATATATAACGTGATGAATGTGACTGTACATACGATTTTGACAGTATGTTGGAAGGTGAGGGGCGGTTCAGTGAGACACATTTTCATTTGATTCAGTGTGAGCGAATCTTGTTTCATTAAGTATGTAAGCAGTTCTTCGTCATTTTGACTTCGCGGAATCAAATCGGTTTCTATTTTTTGAACGGTTTCCTTGTATGTCTGCATATCAATCTTCATGCGAATCCTCCTTTAGAAATAACTCCAAGAATACTCATTGAGCATTCCTGGAGCAAGGAGCTGCCTGTTCAATTATAGAAATAGTGATAAAACCGTGCTGAACAAGGCTGCCGCTCCTCCTAATTCAGGTGCTAAAACGACTAAAGCACCGATCCCTACAATAACAATAATTCCTGCGCCTGCAATAGCCATGGTATTCACGACAGAATCCCAATCCGGGGAGTACACCTCTTCGGAATCCGGCAACCTGAAGCTCTTTTGTTTTATTTTAAATGTAATGGTAGTTGTTAGTCCAGTTGTAGCACTGTCACCGACCGGAATATCAGGTGTATAAATTTTAAATTGAATATTCAGCGATCCTGCAGCCGGATTGACATACACTTCTAAATAACCGTTGCGGACTGACAAGCTCAGACTGTTAAGCAGGTTTTGATAGGAATCAATTTGTGATGCTGTAAAAGAGACTTGTGAATCTCCCATCAGACCGGTAATATAGGCTCCCGGTTTGCCATTTGTAATGGTAACTGTGTTGGGAGAACCTTCGCTTGGCACTGTTGCCAAAAGTGAAGTAGATAAAAGAATATCCATTTCAGGTGATGCATAAATGGTTTCTGTCTTGTCGAATTCAAACATGGCATTCGCAAGATTCGATATATTTTCTAAAGCAGGAATGGTTGTTAAAATATCCGTCAGCGTGCGCAGTCTTGCATCATACACAGGATCAGAAGGCGGATGGACGCTGCTTGCACCCGAGTCTTTTCCGGAGTATCCGTCTTTGTCAATGGCGACTTTTCCCGCTCCGCTTCCGATTGATCCTTCATAAAATTGATCAAAAGCCCAGTTTTTCGGCATCGGGTATCCGAGGTTGCCGCTGAATCCGGTCGACATGTTAGCCGTAAAGCTATATTTGGTCAGACCTGCTTCTGACGTCCGGATACAAATGTTTCTCGGTCCGTATACGCCGATTTCATATTTCGGCGCAGTTGAGAACGCCTGCATTTTCATAAAAGCTGACTTGATTTCTTGAAAGTAAGGGATGATTTTATCCGTGACTTCATAATCATACGCATCGAAATCGACCGCAAAGTAAATGGTCGTTCCTGACGGAAAACCTAATCTTCGGGCGGCTGATGCAGCGCTGTACGCATCTCTCGTTCCTTGGTCTTTTACAAAATAAGAAGATTCATAGCCGCCGTCCTGATAAATCGGAAACACGCTTAAGCCGGCATTGAAAATCGCGGAAAGTTCTTTTGACGTCAACGCTTTCGATGTCAGTCCGCTGCTTGTCCGCACATTCCCGGTCAGATATCTTCCCACGATCTTATAGCCATTCTCACGCAAAGTTTTAGCTGTATCTGCCGTCAAAATGGCAGCGGTGTCACAAGCTGAAGCAGCCCGTGTTGTGTCGCCTGAGCTTGATAATAAAGCTTTAATCGTCGGCATGTCCGCATAACCGGTCTGCGGCAGGCACATAAACTTTTGGAAAGCTTTCACTGCCGATACAACGCCGACGCCGTATTTTCCGTCGAATTCACCGGGGTCAAATGATTTCCCATTACAGTAAAGCGCGTATTGAACAATCAAAACAAAGCCTGTCCGTGAATCGCCGGGAGTCAAGGTAGGACATAAGCTGGTCGTTCCGTTTCCGAAAAATCCATTGGCGACGCTTGTGCTCATGCCTTCTTCTTTTTGCAGGGCATAAATGAGAGCCTTGTTTGTATCGCGGGCATATAAGCCGTCACAAGGCATCAAGCCGATGTAGTCATTGTAATCCCGGTTCAGGTTCTGCTGGATTTGGCGGATTTTTTTGTCGCCTCCCGCTACTAACCGAAAAGCGCTCATATCCAGCAAGGCTTTCATAATGAGTGCCGTGACGATGCCGTCTTGCTTAGTGAGCCCGGCCGCTTTTTGAAACTCTTTTACAGCGCTTTCGGTATTTTCATAGAAAACGCCTGAAAATCCGCCGGGGTTAAAACCTTTACACCACAGCGCCCCCTGCAGAATGTAATTCATGTTTGTCGGCTTAGAATCGGGAGCCTGCTTTTTCAACGGCTTAAACAATCTTTGTGTCGTCGGTCCGAAGTTATCGGCAGGTTCTGAAATACCAAGCTCAATTTGAAGCGCCCGTGTCAGACCGTAAATGGTATCCCAGCCCGTTTTTCCGTTTTCCGGCACTTTGTTGTACCCGTGTCTGCCTTTGTACGTCTCATTCAGCCATTGTTGTGTTTCCAGGACCATTTCGTCCATTGCAATCCCTCCATTATGTGTATTGTGCGTTCATTCATAGGTGGCAAACGTATGACAGTTTGTCATGGGTGCAGGGGTTTATCCAAGGAGCGCCCCATCACGGCAGCAGAACAAACGCCGAAAGAGAGGCATTGATAGGAAAAGACCTCGCTATGACAATTGATACAAAAACAACAAAATGAATAGCGGTTTAAAGTAACTTTATCACTTAATCAAAAATGACAAGAATCATAAGTAGTAGTCATATAGTCATTTTAAGGGCTGTTCACATCTCTTCCTGCGGTCAAAATGGTTAGTTGGACGGATTTATGATTGGCTATATTGTCATTAACATAAATAGGGTAAATAGTTACAGGAAGGAAGGATTTTCTCGATGAAAAGCAAAAAGATTTTTAAGTCGCTCATCATTATTTTTACTCTTTTAATCAGCGGAATTGGTTTTATGGGTTTTTCTTCTCCGCAAAAAGCAGAGGCTAAAGACTGGCTTCATACTTATAAAAGCGGGTATTTCACTAACTATGTGATCAATACATATCACCCTAAATTCACTAAAACGACAAAAAAGTACACCTTGAGAGCCGTGACTTTTAAATCCAACAGTAAAGGGAAGGGCACGTATAAAATATACGTCCAAAAGCAAGTCAACGGCAAAGGTGCCTGGAAAACAATCAAAACCGCCAATGCAAAGAAAAATGGAACGACTTATTTTGAAACACCTTCGTTAAAAAAAGGAGATTCATACAGATTTAAAATGGTCAATCAGGGTTCGAAAAAACGTGTCAATTATAGTGCAAGATGGATTGTATTCGCTTCATAATGCTGATTTTCCGGTCTATAAAGTTTTAGCTGCTGCAGCTGCGGCAGCTTTTTATTTTGTCCGGAGCTCAACCGCCAGGGAGCCCGCACCTGTCTCTTCGGGCGTACGTTTGTATTTCACCGCATCATTCTGGATTATGCGGAAAGGTACATCGCTTCAATGATAAGCCAATCCCGGGTTCTTTTGCTTCGTTTGAAAATGTTCTGATATAAAAAAGGCGTGCCGCGGTGTAAAATGGCTATATTGATAAATATGGAGGTTGAGATGGATCAAGATTATATGACTGAGCTTGTCTCAGTCCAGCTGAAGAAAATCCGGTCGGAGAGAGGCTACACACAGGAGAAAATGGCGGATGTGATCGGCCTTTCTAAAAAGTCGCTGGTGCAGATTGAGAAAGGGCGGGCGCTTGCGGAATGGCCGCATGTTGTGGCGGTTTGCGCGCTTTTCAGATCAAGTGAAACACTGCAATCCGTATTAGGAGATGATCCGCTGGAGGTCATTGAAACGGTTGCTCACCGCACAATTGACAGGCCGAAGGGGAAGACGATGGGCGGCAAGGTGTGGTGGAAAGCCATCGAGAAAAAAGGCGAGTTCCGCTTGCAGCAGCATTTGATTTCCCACCATTACCGCATCCTTGATTCTTATGATGATCTGTGGTTCAGCAGTTTTGAAAAGGCAGAGGCTTTGGAGCGGCTTGATGAGCTGTTTTTGGAGGCGGAAGAAGCGAAGCGCTAAGCACCTCCGGTTGATGTATTTTCTGACAAGTGGGAAAATATATATAAATTCCAGCCAAAGGAGAGATTCGAATGAAGCCTGAAGATATCGTCCGAAGCGGCCCGAATCAGTACATATGCAAGGAAGGAATCGCAAAAGAACTTCCGGGGCTGCTGGAGACATTCAGAAAACCCGTTATTGTGACCGGAATCAAATCCTATCAGGCGTTCTCCGATTACGGCGGCGGTTCTTCCTGGGATGTGATTCAGCATAAAGGATACTGTTCACCTGAGGCGGTGCGTAAGGTCTGTGAGCAGGCGGAAGACGCGGATGTGATCATCGGTATCGGAGGCGGCACGATTTTGGATTTGGCAAAAGCGGCGGCAGACCGGCTTGATATAGAAGCTGTGATGGTTCCTTCCATTGCGGGGACGTGTGCGGCAAGTACGCCGTTGAGTGTCATATATGATGAGAGCGGCAATTTTATCAGAGTTGATTATCATAAGCGTTCAAGCTATTTGACGCTTGTTGATCCGCTGTTTTTGCTTTCCTCTCCCATTGAATATATGAAAAGCGGGATCGGTGATACGCTGGCGAAATGGTATGAGGCTGAGGCGGTCATCAGAAATACGGAGGAGGCGGCGCCGCTGATGGCGCAGGCGGGGCTGAGACAGGCGGAATATATCCGTAATCTGTTATTGCGTTACAGTGAAGCGGCCGTCGGAAGCATGGAGAAAGGCGAGCTGTCCGTGCCGTTCATCCATACGGCGGAAACGATCATTATGCTTGCGGGAACGGTCGGCGGGTATGGCGGCCGTTTGTGCAGGATGGCAGGGGCGCATGCGGTCCACAACGGACTCAGTTTTCTTCAGGAGACACATCAGGTGCTGCATGGCCAGAAGGTTGCTTACGGCATATTGGTGCAGCTCGCGCTTGAGAATCGGAGACCTGAGATTGAAGAGCTGCTTCCGTTTTACCGCCGGCTCGGTTTCCCCGTCAGCCTCTGTGATCTCGGCATCCTTGACAACCATGAGGAAGCCAAGCGCCGCATTGCTTCTCACGCCTGCCGGGCGGAAGAATCGTTATGTTTAATGGGGCAATATTGCGAGAAGGACGTGTCAGCGGCGATTGAATCGCTCGAATCAGCGCAAAAGACAGGATAGAGCTTGTCATCTATCTTGTCTTTATTTTTTGAATATTTCCGTTATAATGAGTGGGGTATAGAAAGGGAGGGGCCAAAGGACATGTATCAGGCGAAGAAGATGTTGTTATTAGGATCAGGCGAGCTGGGGAAAGAAGTCGTCATTGAAGCGCAGCGGCTCGGGGTTGTCACTGTAGCCGTTGACAGCTATGAGCATGCTCCCGCCATGCAGGCCGCGCACAAAAGCTATGTGATTGATATGCTTGATAAAGCGCAGGTCAGAGAAGTCATTGAGAAAGAAAAACCGGACTTGATCGTGCCGGAAGTGGAAGCCATTGCGACGGATGAGCTGCTGAAGCTTGAGGAAGAAGGTTTTCACGTCATTCCGAATGCGCGTGCGGCAAAGCTGACGATGGACCGTGAAGGCATCAGACGGCTTGCGGCAGAGACGCTTCATCTTCCGACTGCCGGCTATGAATTCGCGAATACATATGAAGAATTTAAAGAAGCGGCGGAAACAATCGGCTTTCCGTGCGTGGTAAAACCGCTGATGAGCTCTTCCGGAAAAGGGCAAAGCGTGTGCCGCTCGGCTTCCGGGCTGAAAAGCTGCTGGGACATGGCGATGGAAGGCGGCCGGGTGAAAAACGGCCGGGTCATCGTTGAGGAATTCATTCCGTTTGAATCAGAAATCACTCTTCTGACAGTGCGCGCGGCGAACGGTACGTCCTTTTGCGCGCCGATCGGACATGAACAAAAAGACGGTGACTATATTGAATCATGGCAGCCTCATCATATGACGGAACAGCAGATCAAAGAGGCGAAACACATTGCGAAAAGCATAACGGACGAGCTCGGCGGATACGGTTTGTTCGGGGTGGAGCTTTTCCTTACTGAAGATAAAGTATATTTCAGCGAGGTGTCTCCCCGTCCGCATGATACGGGGCTCGTTACGCTTGTAACGCAGAATTTGTCGGAGTTTGCGCTTCATGTCCGCGCGGTATTGGGATTCCCGATTCCCGAAATCACTCAGCTGTCGCCGGGGGCAAGCCGTCCGCTGAAGGCGCCAAAAGAGCTTGCTGATTATGCGGTTGAAGGTTTGGAGAAGGCTTTGGCAGTAAAAAGCACTCAGGTCCGCGTATTCGGTAAACCCGTCACGAAAGTAGGACGCCGTATGGCGGTTGCGCTTTCTGCAGCTGAGACCGTTGAAGAAGCCAGAGAAATAGCGGCCGAAGCACTCAGTCATTTATCAATTACATAAAATGATCTTAAAAGGCGTTTTTACCGTAATGGTAAGGCGCCTTTTTTGTTTGGCAGACTATATACTGGAAAACGGGGTTGTGAGATAATGTATGAGGCCGTTTTGTGCCGGCTTTTTAATTCATGAAACTTTTTATGTCCGCAATCGTTATATGTAATGTTCTCATTTCACGGAGAAGGAAATAACAATACATCATACGGCTTTTCATTCATCAAGAACGGACAATCCGGATCGCGGCATGGAATATTGAAGCAGGGTAATCCGGAATAAAGGCATCCATGATTGCTTACCTTAATATGAACGGCGAAAAAACAAAAATCACCAGATTAGATTGTTCAAATAACACCAAATGCTGTATAATAAAAGAATTTGAATGATAGCATTGAAAGAATTTCATTTTATGTTTCCGTAAAATGGAGCCTTTATGCATACGCAGTCCGATTTGATATGGTTTTAATTGGGGGTTTGTGTAAACTGTGAATTATATACCTAGTATGATTACAATTGGAAATTTTATTTGCGGGCTCTTATCGATTCATTCCCTTTTGTATCATAATATACACTCTGCGGTGATCTTTATTTTCACCGGGATGTTTCTTGATTTCTTTGACGGTTTGGCCGCCCGTAAGCTGAACGCGGTATCGGAGATGGGAAGGGAGCTTGACTCTTTTGCTGATCTCGTGACGTTCGGCGTGGCGCCGTCCATGCTCGCTTACAGTGTTTCACTATATACGATTCCGTTCATCGGAATTTTAATCGCGCTTTCCTACAGTATCTGCGGGATGATCCGTCTTTCCAGATTTAATATTGAACAAAGCAAGCTGCCGACGTTTATCGGGATGCCGATTCCGTTTGCGGGTATGTGTCTTGTCATTTTGAGCTTTATCAATAACGCTTTTCTTCTGGGGGCGGGAACGATCGCGCTCGGTTATTTAATGGTCAGCAACATTAAATTTCCGCACTTTAAAAAACAGGCGCCTGAAAACCTGGAGAGCAGAAGATGGAATTAGTTCAGCAATTAATATCCGATTACGGATATATCGCGATTTTTCTTATGCTGACACTCGGTATTATCGGATTGCCTATTCCGGATGAAGTCATGATGACGCTTGTGGGCTACTTCGCTCATTTAAACGTGCTGAATTACGGGCTCTCCATTCTGATCAGCTTTATCGGAGCGCTCCTTGGGATGATTATCAGCTACTTCATCGGCAGAAAAGCCGGCCGGCCGTTTATTAATAAGTTCGGGAAATGGGTCGGCCTGAAGGAAAAGAGGATGGAGAAAGTAGACAGGTGGATGAAGAAGTACGGGCCGTACACCATTATTTTAGGTTATTTCATCCCCGGCATCAGACACGTGACCTGCTACTTTTCCGGAATCGGCAGAATGGAATTCAAAACCTACTTATGCTTCGCCGCCATCGGAGCGTTTTTATGGTGTTTTATTTTTATTACTATAGGAAAATTCATAGGAGTAATCAATGTTTAATACTGCCGCTAAAGTTCTTTACCGTTCATTGATTGAACTGACTAATAATCGATTGACGTCTTATCTCATTAAAAACTTCTGTGAATCGAAACTGAGCAAGCCGATGATTCCGCTGTTTTCCAAACACTATCGCATCAACTGGAATGAAACGGAACGCACGGCTTCTGACTTTGATTCATTGGCGTCATTTTTCATTCGTGATATTAATTTAAATCTCCGCCCCGTGGCAAAAGAGAAGAACGCCATCGTCAGCCCGGTGGACGGTGTCGTTCAGACGGTTGGCATGATTAAACCCAATCAAACTTTCATGGTAAAAGGGAAGGATTATTCGTTCGCCGAACTGACGGGGTTTAAAAGCGCCGATCACAAGTATAACGGCGGGTGTTTTGCCGTGCTTTACCTGAGCCCGAGACATTACCACCGCTTCCATTCTCCTGTCAGCTGCACGTATCAGAAGCTGGCCGAGCTGGGGAAACGCTCCTATCCCGTTAATACGATGGGGTTAAAGTACGGGAAAGACGTGCTCTCAAAAAATTACCGTTATGTGTACGAGCTGACCCGTGCTGACCAGCAGATGCTCATGATTCCGGTAGGTGCGATGAATATTAACTCGATCGTTCAGACAAACACCGGAAACAGGCTTGAGACGGGGGAAGAGCTGGGCTATTTTTCATTTGGATCGACCGTTATTTTAGTATTCGAGAAAGATATGTTTACCCCTTCGGATAACCTGACTGAAGGCCGTGAATTACAGGTCGGTCAGATCATCGGTTATGCGGAGTCACAGGAGGAGGCGTCCGCTTTATAAAAGCTGCTCCTCTTTTTTATATGGTGTAAGGAAGTGAACATTATGGAAGAAAAGGATTTGGCAAAGCTGATAGAACAGTACCAGCATACAGGGGATCAGCAAATTCTTGAAGCCGTGCGGGACGCATGCCGGCCTGTCGTTGAGGCGCTCATCTCAGAACTGGCTGAAGACAGCGCCGATCTTTTGCGGGCAAAAGGCCGTGACCGTTTTCCGTTTATTATCGGCAAGTATCAGACCGCGGCCGGCCTTTCGCTTGAGACCTTTTTGCGCAATACGTATCGGTTTTATTTTCAGCAGGTTTTAAAAGGCGAAGCGTGACTGGAAGAAAGAGTACGGACGGAAATGTTCATCTTTCGCCCGTTTTCCTGTATGATATAGTAGAGTGTGCGATCATTAATATAATTGAACAGGGTGTATAAATCATGGAAAAACAATATAGAGTTTTACTTTATTATAAATATGTAAAGATTGATGAGCCTGAGGAGTTCACGGCTCAGCATTTGAAGTTTTGTAAGGAGCTCGGTCTGTTAGGCCGTATTTTGATTTCTGAGGAAGGCATTAACGGTACGGTGTCCGGAACGGTTGAACAGACGGATCAATACATGAATGCACTGAAAGCTGATCCGCGCTTTGCCGACATGCCGATCAAAATTGACGAGGCTGACGGACATGCATTCCGCAAAATGTTTGTGCGCCATAAAAAAGAATTGGTGACGCTTCGTCTCGAAGATGATGTTGATCCGAATGTCACGACGGGCAAGCATTTGAAACCGAAAGACTTTTATGAGCAAATGCAGGATCCTGACACGATCGTGATCGACGCCAGAAACGACTATGAGTATGACCTCGGTCATTTCCGCGGAGCGGTCAGACCTGATATTGAGGCGTTCCGTGAGCTGCCGGACTGGATTGAAGAGCATAAAGACATGCTTGAAGGCAAAAAAATCCTCACGTACTGCACAGGCGGCGTACGCTGTGAAAAATTTTCCGGCTGGCTGCTGAAGAAGGGCTTTGAAGACGTGTCCCAGCTTGACGGCGGTATCGTCACTTACGGTAAAGATCCTGAAGTGAAAGGGCAACTGTGGGACGGACAGTGCTACGTGTTTGACGAAAGAATCAGCGTACCGGTCAACCGTGTAGAGCACGTTATCATCGGAAAAGATTATTTCACGGGCGAGCCGTGCGAGCGTTATGTGAACTGCGCAAATCCGGCATGTAATAAAAAAATGATCTGCACACCTGAGAATGAATACAAATACATGCGCAGCTGCAGTCACGAATGCCGTACGAACGAACGCAACATGTATGTGAAAGAGCACGAAATGACTCAGGAAGAAATCAATGAACGCCTTGCTTTGATTGAACAAGAGGATCATGCGGCGATTGATTAATAGAAAAGACCACCAATAAGGTGGTCTTTTTTGTGTTTACATACTTTCTGTCCGGGCGGTCTGGTCTGCCGTGACGGGTCCTTTATATTTGAATGCTTTTTCCCACTTGGACACGACGATGCAGGCGACCGCATGGCCGGGCACGTTAACGCCGGTTCTCGCCATGTCCATGACGCGGTCGACACCGGCAATGATGGCGACGCCTTCCGCGGGGAGACCGACGGCATTCGCTGTCGCCAGAAGCACGACGAGTGAGCCTGACGGGACGGCGGCAATGCCTTTGCTTGTCATGACGAGCACAAGCATCATCAGAAGCTGCTGAGAAAGCGGCATCTCCACATGAAACGCCTGCGCCAGAAAAATACAGGACACCGATAAATAGAGGCTTGAGCCGTCACAGTTCAGCGATAAACCTGACGGAACCACAAAGGAGACGACCCGCTTCGGACAGCCGTATTTCTCCATCCGATCCATCAGCTGAGGCAGAATGGTTTCTGTGCTTGTCGTGGAGAAAGCGATCAAAAACAGATCCCAAATCATTTTCAGCACTTCAAAGTATTTGATTTTAAAGATAAGCCCCACGATCGGAAACAGAACGAAGAGTATCAGGAACAGCCCGAGGAACACAGTGCCGATCAGCTTCAGCATCGGAAGCAAAAGCGCGATTCCGAATTGCCCGACAGAGGCGGCCATCAGGGCGAGAACGCCGATCGGAGCGGTGACCATTACCATTTGCGTCAGCTTGAACATAATATTTGCCGTGGATTCGAAGAAACTCATGACAGGTGCGGAGGCTTTGCCGATGCCGGCTGCGGCAACACCGAATAAAATCGCGAAAAAAATGACGGCGAGAAGATCGTTTTTCGCCATGACGTCAATGATGTTAACGGGGATAATATCAAGAAGCATTTGTTTCAGGTCGACTACTTTTTCCGTATAGCCGGAAAGCTCGTGAATATCTTTTTTAGCAAGATGAGAGAGGTTAAGTCCGACTCCCGGCTTCAGCACGTTCGCCAATAACAGACCGAGCGCCAGAACAAGCGTCGTAATCACTTCAAACCAAATAATCGTTTTGATGCCGAGACTGCCCATCTTTTTCATACTGCCGCTGCCGGCGGCTCCGATAACAATGGTCGAAAACACGATCGGCACGACAATCATTTTAATCAGGCGGATAAATCCGTCTCCGACGGGCCGCAGCGCCATCCCGAAATCCGGGAAGAAGTGGCCGATCAATGCTCCGATGGCTAAAGCGATCAAAATCTGGAATGCGATAAATTTTTTCAAGCGAATCCCCCTTTTACTTGCGCATTTCATACGTAATTCGTGAAGCAGGCGGCAACCACCTTCCTATTCGCCATAAATTTGTCACATTATTGACTGTGCGAAAGAAAGGATTGCTTTACATTATGTAAGCGCAATCATTTAATATGACAGAAAGTCCTCATTGAAAAAAATCAAGCAGAATAAAATAAAGTTAGATTTTCGCTTGAAAATATCAAAAATTTTGATAATTATCCTCTTATAAGTGGTATATTTGATATGATACGGTCAACTGCATCCTCATATATCTGTGCATACACGATTCAGGCAGAGAAAACAGGCAGCTTATAAAAGACTGAAAATTTGAACAATTAAAAGAAAGGTGTGCTTTTGTTGAATCAACTGATTGAAAGACGTAAGGTCACAGCAAGAAAAGAAAAACCGGACTCCGCTTCATTGGGGTTTGGCAAGTACTTCACTGATTACATGTTTGTCATGGATTACGAAGAGGAGAGAGGGTGGCATGATCCGAGAATCACCCCTTATGAACCGGTCCGCCTTGACCCTTCCGCATCGGTTTTCCATTACGGGCAGGCCGTATTTGAAGGGCTGAAGGCTTACAGGTCAGAAGACGGACGGGTGTTGATGTTCCGTCCTGACCAAAATATAAAACGGCTGAATAAATCGTTACGGCGGATGAGCATGCCGCCTCTTGACGAGAAGCTGGCGCTGGAGGCATTGATACAATTGGTGGAGCTGGAGCAGGAATGGATACCGATAGAAAAAGGAACCTCTTTATATATCCGTCCGTTTGTAATTGCGACTGAGCCTTCTTTAGGCGTCCGGCCGTCAAAGCGTTACAAGTTCATGGTTGTTCTGACGCCTGTCGGTTCGTATTACGGCGATCAGCTGAAACCGATCCGGATTTATGTGGAGGATGAGTATGTGCGTGCCGTCACCGGCGGAGTGGGCGACGTCAAAACGTCCGGAAATTATGCGGCCAGCTTACAGGCTCAGCGGAAAGCCGAAGAACTGGGGTATGATCAGGTGCTTTGGCTCGATGGGGTGGAAAAGAAATATGCCGAAGAGGTAGGGAGTATGAATATCTTTTTCATCATAAACGGAGAGGCCGTAACGCCGGCGTTAAACGGAAGCATTCTCGGGGGCATCACACGCGCATCTGTGATAGAGCTGTTAAAAAGCTGGGGCATCCGCGTCAGGGAAGAACAGGTCGCCATTGATGACATCTATGAGGCTGCGATGAGAGGCGAGGTGTCAGAGGTATTCGGTACAGGAACCGCGGCCGTCATCTCGCCGGTCGGCGCGCTGCACATTCACGGAGCAACGATTGAACTGAATAACGGTTTGATCGGTGAAGTGTCAGAAAGGCTCTATGAAACGATTGCCGGCATCCAAGTCGGGAAGGTGCGGGATTCGTTCAGATGGGTGGTTGAAGTATAAATGAAAAAAGAACCCTTGCGCTGCAGGGTTCTTTTTTTGGTTATTGGGATTTTACGGCTTGCACGCGGGCTCTGCTTTTCCGGTTTTTCAAGTAATAAGCGGTGTAGCAAACGGCCATAAATGCAATTCCGCAATAAAGGGCGATGGCCTGGTTCGGATCAAAAGCGATGCCGATACAGGAGGCGAGGCATAGGAGAAAGGCCGCTATCGGTACGGCCGGATATCCCGGCGTCCTGTATTTCAAGTCTGAAAGCTGGTGCCCTTCTGTAAGAAACCGTCTTCGGAACAAAAATTGCGATGCGGCGATGCTCATCCACACAGCCACTACCGCAAATCCTGAGACGGAGACGAGAACAAGATAGACTGTATCCGCTGCAAATACGCTTGACAACAACGACAGAATGCCGCCGATCATACTGAAGATCAGAGCGTTAAAAGGAATGCCTTTAGAGGTCAGCCTGGCAAAGGCGGGATGAAGCTCCCCTTCTTTAGACAGGGACCACAGCATGCGTGATGACGCGTACAGCCCTGAATTGGCCGCAGACAGAAGCGCCGTTAAAATGACGAAATTCATCAGATCGGCCGCATAAGGCACGCCGACTCTGTCAAATACCGTGACGAACGGGCTTTCAATCACACCGGCTTCCTTGATGGAGATCATCCCTGACAGCACAAAAATCGTTCCGATAAAGAAAAGCGCCAGCCGCCAGACTGTAGTCTTAATGGCGCGCGGAACGGTTTTTTCCGGATCGGCGCTTTCCCCTGCGGCGATTCCGATCAATTCCGTCCCTGAAAAAGCGAAGTTTACTGAAAGCATCGTCATCAGTATCGGGAAAAAGCCATTTGGAAAAAGGCTGCCGCCATCCGTAAAGTTCGACAGCATAGGTGCGGCCTCACCGCTTTTCATCGGGACGATGCCGAACATCGCCGCTCCGCCCAATAAAATAAACAGTAAGATGGCTAAGACTTTAATGCTTGAGAACCAAAACTCCGATTCAGCAAAAAATTTCACGGAGAAGGCGTTTAATAAAAAGATGAAAAGAGCGAATACCGCACTCCACATCCAAACTGAAGTATGCGGGAACCAGCGCTGCATGAAAAGCCCGGCCGCCGTGAATTCAGAGCCCAGCGCCACCGCCCACGTCAGCCAGTACAGCCATGCGACCGTAAAGCCCGTCGCGGGCCCGATATAGGTCTTCGCATAGGTGTGGAATGCGCCCGTCACCGGCATGGCCACTGACAGTTCACCGAGGCAAAGCATGACAAGATAGACGATGCCCGCGCCCAAAAGGTAAGCGAAAATGGTGCCCGCCGGACCCGCCTGATGAATGGTATACCCAGAGCTTAAAAACAGCCCCGTTCCGATCACACCTCCGAGTGATAGCATAAAGAGGTGTCTGCTTTTCATACTTCTCTGAAAATTCGTCTCGTTCTTGTTGTTCATTGTTTTCCAACTTTCTGCGAGAGCCGTTCTAATAAAAAATCTCATGCCGGCGAACGGCACGAGATTCCGGCGAACCGGCTTTTTGAATAGAATATACAAACTATTCCGATTAGTCAAGTTGTTTTTAAGGTCTTGGCCCAATCGGCAATGGCTTGGATGTCCGCGGGTTTCGTCCGGCAGCAGCCTCCGATCAGGCTCACGCCGTTTTCGTACCAGCTTTGCGCGCTTTTTCCGAAATGGTTTTCGCACGCTGCGCCTTTCCAGGTTTTTGTCACCGGGTCATATTGTTCACCGGAGTTCGGATAGGCGATAATCGGTTTGGATGCTGCCCGTTTGATTTCTTCTATCAGCGGCGGAATATGTTCGATCGGTGTGCAGTTGATGCCGATCGCTGCGATTTGGCTGCAGGAGTCAAGCAGGGCCGCGCATTCGGAAATAGGCGTGCCTTCGCTGATATGCCGCCCGTCTTTGGCGCTGAAGCTGATCCATGCATAAGTGCCGGGGAATTCCTCCAGCAGCCTTGTGATCGCTTTTGCTTCTGACAGGCACGGAATGGTCTCACAGGCCAAAAGATCGGCGCCGGATTCTATGAGGGCTTTCATCCGGGGGCGGTGAAAGCTGATCAGCTCATCCTCCGTCAGTCCGTAATGCCCGCGATATTCTGAGCCGTCAGCGAGGCTCGCGCCGTAAGGCCCGATAGAAGCGGCGACCAAAGGTTTGGGCCGGTGTAAACGGTTTTCTTCATGCGCCCAAAATTCATCGCGTGCTTGTGCGGCAAGTTCAACAGATGTCTGAATGAGACGTATCGCATCGGTTTCCGGGATGCCGCGCGCTGCAAATCCTTCGATTGTCGATTGATAACTGGCGGTGATCGCGCAATCAGCGCCGGCGGCAAAATATTCTGCATGCACCTGTTTGATCAGTTCTGGTCTCTCCAAAAGAATTTTGGCCGACCACAGATCATCATGTAAATCACAGCCCATCCGCTCAAGCTCGGTTGCCATCGCGCCGTCTATGATCATAACCGGGTATTCATTTAATATTTGTGTAATGGGATTCATAGGCCTTCCTTTCTGACTTTACTGAAAATATATAAAAAGGGTAATGGACGCTATTCTCTTTGTCAATGAACCGGCAGAAAAAAGGTGTTCAGGACGCTGCCCGAACACCTTTTGTTTAGGAAATGTGTTTGCCTTTCGCACTTTTCGCGATGTCTGAATACTCCCAGCAGTCGATCCCGTCATCATCAGGGAGTACATCTCTGTAAAAGACGGGGTCCTTTCCGGCTTTCTTTTGCCGGACATAATCGCTCAAAGCGGCAAACGCTTTTTTCGACAGAAGGAAAATCGCGATTAAGTTCACGACCACCATTAAGCCCATGAACAAGTCAGCCATATCCCACACAAGCTGGACTTTGGAAATACAGCCGAACAGTACCATTCCGAGCACGCAGATGCGGTAAATGAACAGCCATTTTTTGTTCTGGCTTAAAAATCCGATATTGGTTTCTCCGTAATAATAGTTGCCCATCAGAGCGCTGAAGCCGAACAAAAGCATTAAGACGGCAAGGAAACCTGACGCCCATGCGCCGACATGATCGCTCAAGGCGGCCTGAGAAAGCGCGATGCCGCTCAGTCCCGGCTGGTGATACGCGTCTGAAAATAAAATGATAAGCGCCGTGCTTGTACAAATGACGAGCGTATCCGTCAGGACGCCGAATGCCTGAATGAGCCCCTGTTTCACCGGGTGGCTCGTCGTAGCTGTCGCCGCCGCGTTCGGAGCGCTTCCCATACCCGCTTCATTTGAGAAAATCCCGCGTCTTACACCTTGCATCAAGGCCGCACCTAAAGCGCCGCCCGCTGCCTGATCAATGCCGAACGCATTTTTTACGATTAGCGACAGAACGCCGGGCAATTGGGTGATGTTCGTCAGAATGACAAAGAAAGCGACACCGATATATAAAACGGCCAAGACGACTACGATGTATTCCGCCATTTTCGCAATTCGTTTGACGCCGCCGAAGATTACGCCGCCGAAAACCACGATTAAAATAATGCCCAATGTAAGCCGGCTGGTGCCGAATGCGTTTTGAAAGGCGACGCTGATCGTATTGGATTGAACGGAATTAAAAACAACCCCGAATGACAGTGTGATTAATACGGCGAACAGCGCGCCCATCCAGCGTTTCTTCAGGCCCTTTTCCATGTAATAGGCCGGGCCTCCGCGGAATCCGTTTTGATCTTTTACTTTATAAATTTGGGCCAGCGTGCTTTCAACAAAGCTTGAAGCCGAACCGATGACTGCGATAATCCACATCCAGAAAATAGCGCCCGGACCGCCGAGTGCGATCGCAATGGCGATTCCGGTAATATTCCCGGTTCCGACACGCGCCGCCATACTGATGCAAAATGCCTGAAACGGGGAAATGGTGTTTTTTGTCCGGGCGGCCGCGCCTTCCTTCAAAACCCGGATCATTTCCTTCAGCATGCGGACTTGCAGACCCTTTGATCTGAACGTAAAAAACAGTCCCAGAGAAAGAAGCAGTACGATTAACAGTTTTGACCATAAAAAATCATTTGCCGAGCCGATTACATTTTCAAGGAATTCCTGCATCCAATCACCTCTTGGTTCGTTTGATTAAAAAATACTGAGCTCCCACTCCTGTGCGATATGTTTCAGCAGCATGCCGCCGGTCAGGCTGTTGCCGTATTCATCAATGGCCGGACCGTAAATGCCGATGCCGCAGCCGTTATGAAAAGGCTGTTCTCTTCTGGCGCTTGGGGGAACCAATGCCATAATGCCGCCGGATACCCCGCTTTTGGCCGGGACGCCGACGAAAGCCGCATATTTGCCTGACGCATTGTACATTCCGCACGTCAGCATCAGGGCTTTGGCGAGTTTTGCGACATCTTTCGGAATGACCTGTTCCCGTCGGATCGGATGGTAGCCGTCATGCGCAAGTATCAATCCGATTAAAGCGATGTCCTCGGTTGTACCCTCCATGGCGCACTGCTTTAAATACACTTCAAGCGTTTCTTCCACATCCGCCTCGAGAAAGTTCGTTTCTTTTAAATAGTAGGCGAGCGCTCTGTTCCGATGCGCGGTCTGCCATTCAGAACGGAAGACCTCCTCGTGAATGTGAGGCCGTTTTCCTATTAATTTTTCAAAAACGGAAAAGAGATATTCTAATTTATCATGCGCCGTTTCACCCGGAAGCAGCGAGGCGACGGTAATGGCGCCGGCATTGATCATCGGGTTGAAGGGCTTCCCGGGTTTATGGATTTCAAGCCGGATGATAGAATTAAACGCATCACCCGTCGGTTCCACGTCCACACGATCCAGCACGTAAGAAATGCCTCTGTTCATGCAGGCGGCAATAAAGCTTATGACTTTTGAGATGCTCTGCAATGTGAACGGGACATTCCATTCACCGGCATGAATCATTGAGCCATCCGGCTCTAATATGCAAATGCCCAGCTGAGAGTCGTTGATTTCTCCGAGGGCGGGTATATAATTTGCGCTTTTTCCATTGACGGAAAACGGTCGGTAATGCTCGACCCAATCTTGTAAAAGTGAAGCCAGTTCCTCTTTTTCAAGGCGCTCTCTGACCATATCTTTCATAACATTCCTCCTCTATTGCAAGCCTGTCCGAAGCGGAAACCGGTCTTGGAAAACGTTTTCAAAAATAGCGTGTTCCATGTTAATGTATAATGACATCTACAGAATCATACAAAATACGACAAAATCATTCTTAAAATAAGCCGATAGATTTATAAATCAGCCGGAGTGTCCCGCCATTCGGGTCTAAAGAAATTTGCGGACTGTATCGGTCTTGTTCAAAATAGACAGAAGAAGGAAGTGATTATGATCAGGCTCGACTATTTACTGAAAAAAGACGGCTATCTTTTCGCCCTTATGCTGATCACCGTGCCGCTGGCGGGGGAACTGAAATTTTACCCTCTGAATGAGGTATATCGGATCAGCTTCGGCGCCCCGGCTTTTTTCTTTTTTCTGCTGCTGCTTCGGCATGTGCCGGCAGTATTGTCAGGGCTGTTGACAGGTGCAGCCGTTGTGGCATTCCGGATCGGCCTGGCGTGCTGGGGAGGAGAGCATGCCGGCTTTGCGGAGGCTTTTTTCAGCCAATATCCCAGTTTCTTTTTTTACTTTACATATGCCTGCTTGTTTTATGTGCTGAAGGTCAGGCTTTTTTGGGATCGGCCGCTGATGATCGGGTTTCTCGGTTTTCTCATTGAAATTGCGTCCGATGCCGTTGAAATGACGGTTCAGTTTTCCGGCGGCCGGCAGATTATGATGCCGGACAAGCTGGCGGATATTGCGGTTATCGCTGTTTCTCACACATTTATTGTGCTGAGTTTTTTCAACGTGATGAAGCTGCACGAATCTCAGGTCAGGGAAAAACAAACGAGAAAGCAGCATGAGCACATGCTGATGATTGTGTCCAACTTATATGAAGAAACGATTCATTTGAAAAAAACGCTGAAAACGACGGAGCATGTGACGAAAGAATCCTATCAGCTATATCGGGAAATGAGCGGGAACGACCGGGAGCTCGGGAGCCGAATGCTGCGCCTTGCGGGAGAGATTCATGAAGTGAAAAAAGACAATCAGCGAATATTCGCCGGCCTGTCGAAGCTGATTTCCAATGAGAGATTCCGGGATTACATGAATGCCGCCGCTCTGGTCGGCATCGTCATCCGAATCAATGAAAAATACGCCGAATCTTTAGGCAAGGACATTCAATTCCGGAGCGTGATTGAAGGAGAGCATCCCGATTATCACGTCTTTACCGTCCTGTCGATCTTAAATAACCTGACCGCCAATGCCGTCGAAGCCATGGGAGACAGGGGTGAGATCCGCCTCGCGCTGCGCAGGACGGAAGGAGAAAAGGCTGAATTTCAGGCGGAAGATGACGGTCCCGGCATTCCGGAAAAAATCGGAGAGGTCGTTTATGATCCCGGGTTTACGTCCAAATACGATGAATTCGGCACACCTTCAACGGGCATCGGGCTTACTTACGTGAAGGAAATCGTAACTGAACTTGACGGAGACATTTCCTTTCATAACAAGCCAAAAGGCGTCATATTTACGATTAAACTGCCGGTGAAGCATTTGATTGCAGAAAGGATGAACTCATAATATGCGTTTTTTTATAGCTGATGATGACCGGGCGATCCGTTCCATTTTAAAACAGATGATCGAGGACGAGGACTTAGGAGAAGTCGTCGGTGAGGCAGAGGACGGAAGCCAGATTGAAGGGCATTATCTCCATTTTAAACAAGTCGATATTTTATTAATTGATCTGCTGATGCCGGGTCGGGACGGGATTGAGACGATCCGGCATCTTCAGGGATCGTACAACGGAAAAGCGGTGATGATATCGCAGGTGGAGGCAAAGGAAATGGTGGGAGAAGCTTATTCTCTCGGCATCGAATACTTTATCCACAAACCGATCAACAAAATCGAGATCGTCACCGTTTTGGGAAAAGTAAAAGAGCGGATTGAACTGGAAACCTCGATCGGCGACATCCAACACTCGTTAAGCCGTCTTATTCAGCGGAATGAGCCGAAAAAAAGCGGGCCGGGGGGGATGCACGAGAAATCAATCAAAGAAACAGGAAAATTTCTTTTATCGGAATTAGGCATCGTGGGAGAAAGCGGGGCGCATGACCTCATGGCCGTCCTTCACTATTTATTTGAGGATGAACAGGCGGAAAGAAACATCCCGTCTTTAAAGCAGATGTTTACAAACGTCGCCATCCGGAAGCTGGGGCCTGCGGCGGCACAAGCCGAGGTTAACAGGGAAATCAAAGCCTCGGAACAGCGGATCAGAAGGGCCGTCATTCATTCGTTAAACCATTTCGCTTCATTGGGCACAACTGATTTTTCAAACCCCAAATTTGAATATTACGCCTCGAAATTCTTTGATTTCCCCGCTGTCAGCAAGAGAATGAAAGAAATGCAGGCTAAGGAAACCGTGCCGCTTTCTCCGGTTAAAGTGAATATGAAAAAATTCATTCACGTCTTCTTTTTGGAGGCGAAAGATTTACGCGAAGGATCAAAATTTGTCAGCGGAGGCAGCCGGTAAGCTGGCTTTGGAAAAGATGGCAAACGTGGATAAATGACAGTTCGTACTGGCCTGATTTTTCCGTGCTGATCCATGGCGACTTGCATCCTCCGCATATTTTTGTAAACGAAAATCAGCATGTGACAGAATGGCAGGCCGCTTACCCTGTGGAAACGGCGAAGTTCGCGCTTCAGACGGGGCAAGAGGAGCATATGCAAATGGCGCGGGACATGCTCGGCCTGACCGATCCGAAAGGTTATTGACTTCCGCCGGATGACAGCGTATGATACATTTTAAAATAAAAGAACGGATGAACAATGCTGAGGAAGAGTAAGTACGCATCAGCGCGCGGGGTTCAGAGAGTCGGTGGCCGCTGTGAACCGATCCCCGTCCGGTGCCGAATGGGCTTCTGAATTGCTGCGCTGAAATGACAGTAGGCGGTGCCGGGATTCTTCCCCGTTATCAAGAAAGGAGTATTGAAACCGTGTGTTTCTGTACTTTTTGAGAGAATGGCTTATCAGCCGTTAATAAAGGTGGCACCGCGAAAACCTCGTCCTTTGATGGACGGGGTTTTTTTGTATTGTTAAGGAGGTGATGGCCATGGAAAGTGACTGGAGACGGACAGACAATCAAAAAAGGAGGGATATTCATGGTGATCGCAACCGACGATCTTGAGCTCACGTGTCCGCATTGTGAAGGAACCGGCGAGGAGAAGGAAGGGACGCCCTGTCCGAAGTGCGGCGCGAAGGGCGTCATATTGACCGCTCAAGGAAACACGCTGCTGCATTTTATCAGAAAGCATATTGATCAGTGAAATCAAACGAAAAAGGCCGTTATCCGGCCTTCAGGCTGTCGAGAAAATCTCGACAGCCTTTATGTTTCTCTTGTCATAAAATAAAAGAAAGACTGAAAAAACGGTGTCTTTTCTTTCTCATGTTCCACACAAGAAATTTTTCTCGAAACACAGCCGAATTCGTTCTGTTTGACCAACTCGTCGAAGAGGATCACCTTCTTCGAAAAATTGATAAATACATAGACTTCTCTTTCATCGTTGAAAAGGTCAAACCTTACTGCAACAAAAATAAAGCCCCCCCTCACTTGATCCGCTGATCTTATTCAAAATGATGTTGAAGATTGCCACATACCCAGCCAAGCAAAGCTAGGCATGTGGGAGTGCTTTTTCTGCACCTGAAATCAAATGAATATGTAAAGAAACAGCACAAAACAAAAAAGCTTGTAGAAAAACATCATTTTCTCTACAAGCTGCTTTTTCATTCTTCAAAATAAGGATTCACATGGATGAGCACTTCTTCAACATCTGAAAAGTGTCTTTGGATTTCATTTCGGATTTCGCGGGCAATATCGTGTCCCTGCTTAATCGTCAAATCATGATCCAAAGATAACCGGACATCAAGCAATTTATAGTGGCCGTGTTCTCTTGCTCGGATTTTATCGAGCCGTTTGACTTGAGGGCAGTGCAAAATAACGGCTTTATATTCCTCTATCAGTTCGGGATCAACACTTTTTTCCATGAGAACGTCAACAGACGGCCTGATTAATTCCATTGAAATCTTAAAAATGAGGTACGCCACGATGACACTGGCAATTGCATCAGCGTACAACAGATAGGACCATCCGCGTGTGTTCCCGATAATCGCCAATAGGACGCCGATAAAAGCGGCAAGAGAGGCAACGATATCGCCTTTATGATCGTATGCAATCGCTATAATCGCTTTACTGTTCCATTTTTCCCCTTGTTTGATCGAATAACGATATAAGATCTGCTTAGCCGCGTAGGATATCAGAGCCGCAAACAATGCGCTGTATTGCGGGATGCTTGGACCTTCAACAAAGGACGAAATCGCTTCTATCAGAATATACACGGAAACGAGCACTAATATGATTCCTACAATCGCTTCGCTGATGACCTCAGCTTTGCCATGCCCGAAAGGATGGTCTTGATCGGGCGGCTTATTAGAAATGCCGATGACGGCCAGGACAGCAATTGAAGCCGCGACATCCGCTGCAGAATGTATACCGTCGGCAAAAACTGCTTCACTATCGCCTATCAGTCCAAAAAAGATCTTTCCTGCCATTAAGATCAGATTGGCTATCAATGCAATCAAAGCAACTTTTTTGCTTATTTGTTCTCTTTCACTTGTCATTTTTTCCTCCTATAAAACTGCACAAAAAAATAGAGGCGCTTTTGATTCGCTCTCCGTATCCTTTCTTGTGTAATCACTTTGCTTATCGTACCAATTCAGTTTCGAGTGGGTCTATAGCAAGGTTGTTTCCTGTTTCCTAATAAATAAGGTGACAGAAAAAAAGTTGGAGCAGGGCTAAACAGTACACAGACAAAATGGCGCTGAATTAAAAAAAGAACTGTTGACATTTGAGTGTTTATCTTTTATTATTATCTCGAATTCAAGATTTTTTAATTCAAGATAATTTAATTAGAGTGCAGTATAAGAACCTGCCGATCGTTTGAATCACGAAAAGATCAGTGAAGAGAACGTTTCGTTTTTTAATCATACGTTATTTGATTTTTTATACTATAATATCTCGAATTCGAGATAAAAGGGGTGCGAGGGAAATGGCTGAATTTGTACAGCTAGTGAATGAAAGAAGATCTGCAAGCAACTTTCTTCCAGAACATCCAATCACAAGAGATGAGCTCAATGAAATGTTTGAATTGGTTGCGTTGGCTCCATCAGCTTTTAATTTGCAGCACACAAAATATGTGACGGTTCTTGACCCGGATGTAAAAGAAAAGCTGAAACAGGCCGCAAACGGACAATATAAAGTGTTTAGCTCATCAGCTGTTCTTTTGGTTTTAGGGGATAAGCAGGCATATCAGCAAGCGGCTGACATCTATGAAGGATTGAAGATGCTGGGGGTATTAAATAAACAAGAGTATGATCACATGGTTCAAGACACCGTTTCGTTTTATGAAAACAGGGGAGAACCATTTAAGAGAGATGAGGCGATAAGAAATGCTTCACTTTCTGCGATGATGTTTATGCTGAGTGCTAAGGAAAAAGGCTGGGACACCTGTCCGATGATAGGGTTTGATGCTGAAGCCGTGAAACAGATTTTGAAGATAGATGATCAATTTGAGGTCGTCATGATGATTACAATCGGGAAAGAAAAAATAGAAAGCAGAAGGCCGCGCGGCTACCGAAAGCCTGTGAATGAGTTTGTGGAGTATATTTAACTATTTGTAAAGAAGCAAATAAAAATGGCGAAAAAAACGATGGGCATCCATCATATTACGGCAATTGTCGGTCACCCTCAAGAGAATGCTGATTTCTACGCTGGAGTGCTGGGGCTGCGATTGGTTAAGCAAACGGTCAATTTTGATGATCCGGGTACGTATCACCTTTATTTTGGGGATGAAGGCGGGAAGCCGGGAACAATCATCACATTCTTTCCGTGGGCGGGCGCCCGCCAAGGCATCATTGGAGACGGACAGGTTGGCGTGACATCTTACGCCGTGCCGAAGGGTGCCATGGCGTTTTGGGAAAAGAGACTTGAAAAGTTCAACATTCCATACACAAAAATCGAGCGTTTTGGAGAACAATATATAGAATTTGATGACCCGCATGGCCTGCATTTAGAAATCGTGGAAAGAGAAGCAGTGGAGGCCAATACGTGGACTTTCGGAGATGTAACCCCGGATGTTGCCATTAAAGGCTTTGGCGGTGCAACCCTGTTATCAGCACAGCCTGAAAAAACAGGTGAATTGCTGGAAAATATCATGGGGCTTGAGCGAGTCGGTAAAGAAGGAGACTTCGTTCGTTATCGTTCTGCCGGTGATATCGGAAATGTGATTGACCTTAAGTTAACGCCTATCGGCCGCGGGCAAATGGGTATCGGCACGGTCCATCACATCGCTTGGCGGGCTCAGGATGACGAAGATCAATTAGATTGGCAAAGGTTCATTGCTGCGCACGGATATGGTGTGACTCCTGTTCAGGATAGAAACTATTTTAATGCGGTTTACTTCAGAGAACATGGGGAAATCTTATTTGAGATTGCAACTGATCCGCCGGGCTTTGCCCATGATGAGTCACAAGAAAAAATGGGCGGAAAACTGATGCTCCCTGAGCAGTATGAACCGCACCGGGCACAAATTGAACAAGGGCTGCTGCCGTTTGAAGTGAGAGAATTAGATTGATTGATAGATGAACGTGAAGCATGAAGAAAAATAACAAGACATACATTTAACAGATGTTTGCTGGAAGCGACTGTTGGTAAACAGCTGCCTTGCAGACATCATATAATATGAAAAATAAGGAGAGATAAAAATGGAAGATGCAGGACTATTACTTATTCGAATCATGATTGGTGTGGTGTTTCTGTTTTATGGATCACAAAAATTATTCGGCTGGTTTGGCGGATACGGAATTAAAGGAACCGGACAATGGTTCGAGTCAATTGGAGTTAAACCAGGTAATGCCGCGGCCGCTTTATCAGGTCTCGGGGAACTCGCAAGCGGAATTCTATTTATTTTAGGTGTTTTCCTCCCGCTCGGAGCTGCTATTATAACGATTATTATGTTAGGTGCCATCGTAAAAGTCCATGGAGCGAAAGGATTTGCCAACGGTGCCGGCGGTTTTGAATATAACTTGGTGCTGATTGCAGTCTCCATCGGAGTTGCACTCATCGGTTCAGGGGCGTACGCTTTGCATTTTTAATATAAGTATCTAAGAACAGTTACTGAAAAGCGGTAACTGTTCTTTTATTTTCAAGCACAACGTTCAGGTGCTCTGAATAGCAAAAAAGCGGATATGTTCAATATAAATGTGTATAGTGAATGTACGCGTATTGATGAGCTTGGTCATGAAAGACGAGCCGATTGGAGGAGGGTTTTGTTGAAAGAGATGGCAGAATTACATTCATTAGATTCTATCGAGAATTTTATTAAACAGCATCAATTCAGTTTTATCTACATTTCAAGACCCGCCTGTACAGTATGTCACGCTGTTCTGCCGCAGCTCAGAAAAGTATTGGATCAGTTTCCGAATATCAAATTGGGGCATATCAATGCTGACGAGGTAGAAGAGGTGGCCGGCAGATTTTCAGGCTTCACTGTTCCCGTGCTTCTTTTGTTCATTGATGGGACTGAGTTTCTGAGAGAAGCCCGCTTTGTTCATTTTGAACAGCTCGAAGAAAGGCTGAAAAGGGTTTATCAGTTATATCAAGATGTATAAAGCGTTTATACTTTACAAATAAAAAGCCCCCTTTAAAGGGGCTTTTATCCGGCCTTTTTTACGTTATTCGGACCGGGGTTCTAAAAAACGGGACCCGCCCAAGTCTTTTCTCATCAGATAGATATGGAAAAAATATTCTCCGACGGCGATGATGACGGCGGAAATAAGAGCGGCAAACGCCAGTCTTCCTCCGGAAATGCCCATGGACAGCGGCATTCCCATCAGCCAGACAACAAGAAACGCGATTCCGAAATCAGCGGACGCCGCCGTGATGTTATTCCATCTCGGCAGCACGTACAGGTCGCCCGTAAAGTAAGAAACGGCTCCCAGCACAATGGTCATCAGCAGCACGTCGCCGAATGTAAAGCGAAAACCTAAGCCGAGTATCAGATACAGAATAATGATGGTCATAATGCCTTTGATGGCAAGCGCTTTAATGTGTTCCATGCGAATTCCTCCTTATGGAAATCATGTTAGTATGTTTCCTCATAACGTGAAATATAAACCCTTTTTTCGTGAACATTTGTTTTCTGGCTTTTGTCTGTCATCACTGGGCCGCGGCTGAATATGATGAAGGGAGAAAATACGGGAGGTGTCATGATGGCAGTCGTAAAAGCGTCGAGCGCCGATCTGGATCTAATGGCAAGGCTGCTCAGGGCGGAAGCGGAAGGCGAAGGGAAGCAGGGAATGCTTTTGGTCGGCAATGTGGGAATCAATCGGGTGCGGGCGAATTGTTCTGATTTTAAAGGCCTGCGCACCATCAGGCAGATGGTGTTTCAGCCGCACGCGTTTGAAGCGGTGACTCACGGATACTTTTACCAGAGACCGCGTGAATCCGAGCGGAGGCTTGCCCGCCGGACGATTAACGGAGAACGGTTTTGGCCGGCTAAGTTCAGTCTGTGGTATTTTAAGCCGCCGGGAAACTGCCCGCCGACTTGGTATGATCAGCCGTTTGTCGCGAGATTCAAATCCCACTGCTTCTATCAGCCGACAGGTGAGACGTGCGAAAACGTGTACAATACATTTTAATCCCGGGCGCACCGTTCTGAGAATGAACGGTGTTTTTTTAATTTCTTGTGAAGAAAAATAGGAAAAAAGTTCGCTTGACGGATGACAAGCCAAAAAGAAACAGAGGGGGTTTTCTCCCGGCGGGGCAAGGTTTGTCGAAACAATGTGAAAAATGTCTCCCGCCGTCCATTTTTCAGCCTTACAAACCCTTCACACTTCTTCATAGCGGTTTAACATTTCTTTTTTATAATAAGGGCGATCAATGAGACGAAAGGGGAACTGACATGACACATGACGGCCGTTTAGATGAATGGATCAAGGAATTGGAGAACAAAAGCTTTCAGAACAATACGTTTGACCGCCGCGCATTTATACAGGGCGCCGGGAAAATCGCCGGTCTTTCCCTCGGGTTAGCGATCGCGCAATCCATCGGCGCGTTTGAAGTGAATGCCGCTCCGAAATTTTCAAACTATCCGTTCACCCTCGGCGTAGCTTCCGGCGACCCGCTGTCTGACAGCGTCATTCTCTGGACGCGTCTTGCCCCTGACCCGCTGAATGGGGGCGGCATGCCGAAGCAGGCCGTGCCGGTAAAATGGGAAATCGCCGCTGATGAACATTTTCGTCACATCGTCAAACGCGGAACGGAAATGGCCAAGCCGAATCTCGGACACTCCGTCCATGTCGAGGCGGACGGGCTCAAGCCCAATAAAGTGTACTATTACCGGTTTAAAAGCGGGCATGAGCTCAGTCCCGTCGGCCGGACGAAAACGCTGCCAGCTCCCGGTGCTGACGTATCCGCCATGACGTTTGCATTTGCCTCATGCCAGCAGTATGAACACGGCTATTATACGGCGTATAAACATATGGCGAAGGAAAAGCTTGATCTCGTGTTCCATCTCGGAGATTACATTTATGAATACGGACCGAACGAATATGTGTCAAAAACGGGAAATGTCAGGACGCACAGCAGCGCTGAAGTGTATACACTGTCAGATTACCGCAACCGTCATGCCCAATACCGCTCTGATGCCAATCTGAAAGCCGCCCACGCCGCATTTCCGTGGGTCGTGACGTGGGACGATCATGAGGTGGAAAACAATTATGCCAATATTATCCCTGAAAAAGGCCAATCCGTTGAAGCGTTTGTGCTCAGGAGGGCCGCAGCTTATCAGGCTTATTATGAACACATGCCGCTCAGGCGCATGTCATTGCCGAACGGTCCTGATATGCGGCTGTACAGGCAATTTTCTTATGGCAATTTAGCATCGTTCAATGTGCTTGATACAAGACAGTATAGAGATGATCAGGCCAACGGCGACGGGAATAAGCCGCCTTCTGATGAGTGGAGAGATCCGAAGCGTACATTGATGGGGACAGAACAGGAGCAATGGCTCTTCGGAAATTTAGCCGCCTCAAAAGCGAAGTGGAATGTGCTGGCGCAGCAAATCTTTTTCGCGCAATGGAATTTCGGAACAACCGCCAATCCGATATACAGCATGGATTCATGGGACGGCTACCCGGCTCAGCGGGAGCGGGTCATCAATTTTATAAAAAGCAAAAACCTGAACAATGTCATCGTGCTGACGGGTGATGTTCACGCAAGCTGGGCGTCAAACCTGCATACCGATTTTAATCAAACGAATTCAAAGATTTTCGGAGCCGAATTCGTCGGGACTTCCATTACATCTGGAGGAAACGGAGCGGATAAACGGGCCGATACGGATCAAATCTTAAAACAAAACCCGCATATTAAGTTTTTCAACGATTACCGCGGCTATGTCCGCTGTACGGTGACCCCTGCCCAATGGAGAGCGGATTACAGAGTGGTGCCGTACGTGACGGAGCCGGGGGCTGAGGTATCCACGCGGGCTTCATTCATTTATCAGAAAGACCAGACGGGGATTCGGAAGGTTTCTCAAGCGGCGGTTGCAGGCGGTTTAAAGCAGTCAAACGAGGTGGAAGAGGATCGTTTCTTCGCCCATAACAATGCGCATGAAAAGCAAATGAGAAAGAAACGGGCCAAAATCTCACAATAAGGAGGCACACTCATGTTTTCAAATATCGGCATTCCCGGGTTGATCCTGATTTTCGTCATCGCTCTCATCATTTTCGGGCCTTCAAAGCTTCCGGAAATCGGCCGTGCCGCCGGCCGCACGCTGCTTGAATTTAAAAGCGCCGCAAAAACACTGGTCTCAAATGAAGAGCCGGACAAGCAGACGGCTGAGAAAGACAAAACGGCAGGCTGAATCCTGACATGGGGGCAGACGAATCCGCTTCTGCCTCTTTCTCTATAAGGAGGATGTACGATTGGATAAAAAAGAAACCCACTTGATCGGGCATTTAGAGGAGATCCGGCAGCGTCTCATTAAAACCGTTATCGCCTTTCTCGTGTTTTTTATCGGCGCCTGCTGGTTTGTGCAGGATATTTATGACTGGCTGATCAAGGATTTGGATGGCAGGCTGGCCGTTTTAGGGCCGAGCGAGATTTTATGGGTATATATGATGATTGCGGGAATATGCGCCCTTACGGCAACGATTCCGGTTGCCGCTTTTCAGCTCTGGCGTTTTACGGCGCCGGCTTTGACCCCGTTTGAACGCCGCGCCGCTTTGCTTTACATTCCGGGGCTTTCGGTTTTGTTTATTATCGGAATTTCCTTCGGGTATTTTGTGCTGTTTCCGATTGTGCTCGGATTTTTAACACAATTATCCGCCGGCCATTTTGACATGGTATTTACGGCGGACAAGTATTTTACCTTTATGCTGAATCTTACATTGCCGTTCGGATTTTTGTTTGAAATGCCTCTGGCCGTCATGTTTCTGACACGGCTCGGAATCGTGAATCCAACCCGGCTGGCAAAGGCGCGGAAGCTTTCGTATTTTGTGCTGATCGTCGTCTCGGTGCTGATTACGCCTCCGGATTTTATGTCTGACTTTCTCGTCATGATTCCGCTGCTCGTCCTCTATGAAATCAGTGTGACGCTGTCCCGCATCGTTTACCGGAAGAAATGGGCCGAGGCGCCGTCTGCAGCTTAGTGAAGTTCGCCTCCGCCGGTCTCAATATCGTCCTCATGCGCCGCGGCGGTCACCGCGGCGATTTTGAGCGCTTTTGTCACGAGATCCAGGCTGAGGCTCGGCGCAGACTTTTGCAAGGTTTGCTCCGGAATGTACGGGATGTGTATAAACCCGCCGCGGATGTGCGGATGATGGCGGCTGATTTCATCCATCAGCCCGTAAAAGAGATGATTGCATACAAACGTCCCCGCCGTGTAGGATACAGCCGCGGGAATGCCTTCCTTTTTGCTTTCCTCAACGATCCGTTTGATCGGAAGGCCGGTCCAATAGGCCGCGGGACCGCCTTGAGAAATGTTTTCCCCGACAGGCTGGTTTCCTTCGTTATCCGGTATGCGCGCCTCATTGAGATTGATCGCGACCCGTTCCGGCGTGATCTGCATTCTGCCGCCTGCCTGTCCGACACAGATGATAATGTCAGGCTGATGCTTTTTGATCGCCTCGCGCAGTACGGCAAGAGACTTATAAAAAACGGTCGGCACTTGTTCAGATACGATAGAGGCAGGGCCCTCAGCGGCATCATTCAGCCGTTTGACCGCTTCCCATGAAGGATTGACCGTTTCCCCGCCGAAGGGGTCAAAGCCTGTCAGCAATACTTTTTTCTCCATATAAAACCCTCCTTTTCTTTTTACCATACTCTATAATGGACATATATTCCTGCCGAAGGGGGAAACACGTCTTGAATTCGCCTCTGGTGCAATACCGATCTTTATTTCCGGCGCTCCGCACACATACGATGCTCGCCAGCTGCTCTCAAAGCGCTCTTGCCCTGCCGGTTTCAAAAGCGATCAATGACTATCAGGAAAGCCTGCTTCAGCATGGCGGAAACTGGGAAGAAGCCATTGGACGAACGGAGCAGGCAAGGTGTGAATTTGCGAAATTGATCGGCGCCCATCCTGAAGAAATCGCCGTTTTACCTTCAGTAACGGCTGCTGTCTCTGCCGTCGTTTCCGCTTTACCGGATTGCCGAAAGAAACAGGCGGTGTATACGGAATTGGATTTTCCGGCGATCGCCCACATTTTGAAGGCACAGACTGAGATGGAGCTTTCAGTCGTGCCGTCTGAAGATGGAATGATCCCGTTAGAGCGGTATGAGACGTACATATCGGAACAGACGCTTTTCACCTGTGTGCCCCATGTGTCATATACGTCCGGTTTTGTCCAGGATATGAAGCGCATTGCCGAGATATCCGCAAAGAAGGGATCGCTTCTTTTTGTCGATGCTTATCAATCAGCGGGGCACATCCCGATTGATGTAAAAGAATGGGGAGTTGATATGCTGGCCGCGGGTGCGAGAAAGTATATGCTCGGCATACCGGGAACGGCGTTTCTTTATGTCAGAAAGGAACTTGCCGAACGGCTGAAGCCGAAAGTCACCGGGTGGTTCGGGCAGCAGCGGGCGTCGATGCTGGATTTAACCCGTTTTTCTTATGCGGACGGAGCCAAACGCTTTGAGACCGGAACCCCGGCATTTATCAGCATATATGCGGCACAGGCGGCTTTATCTCTAGTAAACGATGCCGGCACAGACCGCATTCACCAAGAAGTAAAAAAACTCAGTGCATTTGCGTATGAATACGCTTCTGAAAAAGGATTGAATCTCACAGGGCCGCCGTCTGCCGATGACAGACCCGGCATGATTTCCATACGGGATGAAAAAGCGGCGGAAACGGCTGCGCTGTTGAGGCGGAAAAACATCGTATGCGCACCCAGCGGACATATCATCCGGCTGGCGCCTCATTTCTATAACACGGCCGATGATCTGATGTATGCGATTGATGAACTGGCTGAAGCGCGCGATATATAAAAAAACAGCAGACTCACGGGGAGCCTGCTGTTTTCTTATGAGTGATTCACTTTGACCCGTTTCATAAAGAAAGCGCTGATCAAGCCGATAACGGCGACAATCATCGCGAAGATAAAGGCGTGCTGGACGCCCGCAATCAGCGCGTGAGAGTATGCGGAAGGATCATTCGGGTTTTTCACGGTGCTCATATAATTCTTCTGCCCGGCTGCCATGATGCTGACCGCCACCGCAGTGCCGATTGCGCCGGCCATCTGCTGGAGCGTATTCATAATGGCCGTTCCGTCCGGGTAAAATTCCGGCGGCAGCTGGTTTAAGCCATTCGTTTGCGCCGGCATCATGATCATGGAAATGCCGATCATCAAGCATGTGTGGAGCACGACGATGAGAATGGCCGTTGAAGTGCCGGTAATGTTTGAGAAAAACCAAAGTACGGCGGCCGTGATGACAAACCCGGGAATGACAAGCCACTTCGGTCCGTATTTGTCAAACAGGCGCCCCGTCACCGGAGACATAAAGCCGTTTAAAATACCGCCCGGCAGCAGGATGAGCCCGGACGTAAACGCCGTCAGCATCAGTCCGCTTTGTAAATACATAGGCAAGAGGAGCATTGTCGATAAGATAACCATCATACAGATAAACACAATCACGACACCGAGAACAAACATCGGATAGCGGAAAGCGCGCAGATTCATCATCGGCTGCTTCATTGTCAGCTGCCTGATGGAAAATAAGATGAGCGCGATCGCACCGACAGTGAGCGAACCGATAACCGTCGGGCTTGACCAGCCGTCTGATCCTTCGCCCGCATTGCTGAATCCGAATACGATGCCGCCAAACCCGATTGTAGACAGAATAATGGAAAGCACGTCAATTTTCGGTTTTGTAATGTCAGACACGTTCTGCATGTAGGCGATGCCGAATAAAAGAGCCAACACAAGAAACGGCAGGGAAATCCAGAAAATCCAATGCCAGTTCAAATGCTCTAACACAAGCCCTGAAAATGTCGGACCGATCGCAGGAGCGAACATGATGACAAGCCCGATCGTCCCCATCGCCGCTCCGCGCTTATGCGGCGGGAAGATGACGAGGATCGTATTAAACATCAGCGGCAGCAGCAGCCCGGTTCCTAAAGCCTGCACGATTCTTGCCGCCAAAAGAAACGGAAAGCTCGGTGCAAGCGCTGCAATCAGCGTGCCGATAATGGAAAAAGCGAGTGAAACGATAAACAGCTGTCTCGTCGTAAACCATTGCAAAAGCAGACCCGATACCGGGACAAGAATACCGAGAACGAGCAGATAGCCCGTCGTCAGCCACTGGACGGTCGCAGGAGTGATATGTAACTCCTTCATCAGGTCAGTCAGGGCGATATTCAGCGCCGTTTCACTGAACATGCCGATAAACCCTGCCGTCAGTAAAGAAATCATGATCGGCATGACTTTATATTGTTTGGAAGGCTGAGCGTTTTCCAAAATCATTCTCCTCTCTTTCTATACGTACATGTCTCTCGTATTTTATGTCTTCAGCAGGTTCGGGATTTGTTTAGAAATATGGAGGATCGGCATTTTGTCTTTTTTGGCTAAGGACACAATGATGCCGCCTTCTATCATGGCATTTAAAACAGTGCTGATTTCCGCCGCTTTCTCATCAGAAAAACCGGCTGATCTCAATTTGCCCGCGAACAGATTCTCCCATTCCTGATAAGCGCTTTGACAGGCCTGCTGGAGCTTTTCGCTCTTTAAAGCAGTCTCGGCAGCCAGTAAACCGACAGGAAACCCTTCAAAGTTTTCCGGACATGTGAATTGGCTTGATAAGTCCTGTAAAAACGCTTGAATGCTTTCCGCAGGATCAGGATGGGCATCAAGGCTTTCTTTTATTTTCATACGGATATAATGGCTCATTTCATTGACAGCCTCAATGGCGAGCTGCTCTTTGCCGTCCGGAAAATGATAGTAAAGAGAACCTTTCGGCGCACCGCTTTCTTTAATAATCTGATTCAGCCCCGTGCCGTAATACCCCTGAAGCTGAAACAGCCTGGTTGCCGCGGCGAGGATTTTTTCACGAGAATCTCCATAGCTCATAATGTTCCCACCTTACTGATTTTTGACAAATTTAAAATATAGTGACTGGTCTATTATCTTGATTTCACATGACGGTGTCAAGGTTTTTTAACGGTTATTTTCTTCGGGAGGTTGCCTGACAAGCGCGTTGACCGGTGAGAGGAAAATCTTCATAAATAAAGAAAAGGAGAGAAAAGAATGAAAAAACAATTCATGCCCTTCATTACATTTATCACGGCTCTGCTCTTCATCGCGGCCGGCTGCTCCCAATCTCCTCAAGCGAAAGAAACACCGCCCCGGATGGCAGCCGCAGCCTCAGCGAAAAAAGACGGACTTCCGAATGTTAAAATTCTTGCCACCGGCGGCACAATTGCAGGCGCTGCTCCTTCAAAGACGTCAGCTACGGAGTACACGGCGGGGGCAATCGGAGTTGATGCCCTGATTCAGGCCGTTCCGGAGATAAAAGAGGTCGCGCATGTGAGCGGAGAACAGGTTGTGAATATCGGCAGCCAGAATATGAATAACGAGACACTGCTGAAACTTGCAAAACGGGTAAACAAGCTGCTCAAGTCTGATGATACAGACGGCATTGTCATTACACATGGAACAGACACACTTGAGGAAACCGCCTACTTTCTCAATCTGACGGTCAAAAGTGACAAGCCCGTTGTTGTCGCCGGGTCAATGAGGCCGTCCACGGCGATCGGAGCAGACGGGCCGTCCAACTTATATAACGCTGTAAAAACAGCGGCTGCGCCTGATGCGAAAGGTAAGGGGACGCTTGTCGTATTAAATGACAGAATCGCTTCGGCGCGCTATGTGACAAAAACCAATACAACCGCGGCCGACACATTCAAATCGGAAGAAATGGGTTATATCGGAACAATTGCTGATGACATCTATTTTAATAACATCATGACCCGAAAGCATACGAAGGATACAGATTTCAAGATAGACAAACTTGATAAACTGCCGCAAGTCGATATTATATACGGCTATCAAAATGACGGAAGCTATCTCTTTGAAGCTGCCGTAAAATCAGGGGCGCAAGGCATTATTTTTGCAGGCCCGGGAAACGGCTCAATGTCTGATGCGGCGCATAAAGGCGCCGTAAAGTCGGTCAAAAGCGGGCTGGCGGTCGTCCGCTCCACAAGGACGGGAAACGGAACGGTAACACCTAATCGAGCGTATGAAAAAGACCATTTGACAGCTTCAAACTCTCTCAACCCTCAAAAAGCGCGGATTCTGCTGATGCTCGCGCTGACAAAAACGCATGACCCTAAGCGGATTCAAACCTATTTTAATGAGTACTAGGAGAAGAGAACCGGGTGTTCTCTCCTTTTTTTGTTTGCCGTATTAAAGTATAAGTGTGCTTTCGGGAAAGGGGCGTCTTTCTCATTTTTCCGCCTCTTTTTCAATTGTTGAAAACAGTAAAAAATACTCTATTTTTTCCTTTTCTTCTCTAATAAAATGAAAATTGCAAAAAATTACATAACAGGAGGAAAGTTCATGAAACAAATCAAAAGCAAAATCCTAGCGATCCTTACAGTCTGCATGCTCTCCGTCATTTCCGTATTTGCCTTCCAGCCGACCGTATCGAAAGCCTCCTCAGAGCATAACCCGGTTGTCATGGTCCACGGAATCGGCGGGGCGTCCTTTAACTTCGCGGGAATCAAAACGTACTTGGCATCCCAAGGCTGGTCAAGAAATGAGATGTACGCCATTGATTTTCTGGACAAAACCGGAAACAACAGACACAATGCACCGAGACTGTCCAATTACGTGAAAAAAGTGCTCAGCGAAACAGGTGCGAAAAAAGTCGATATCGTCGCGCACAGCATGGGCGGCGCCAACACGCTCTATTACATTAAAAATCTTGACGGCGGAGACAAAATCGCAAACGTCGTCACACTGGGCGGAGCGAACGGCCTTGTGACCAACCGGGCGCTTCCGGGGACTGATCCGAACCAAAAGATTTTATATACATCGATTTACAGCTCAGCGGACTTAATCGTCCTGAACCCGCTGTCACGGCTGATCGGCGGGAAAAACGTGCAGATTCACGGTGTCGGACACATCGGACTTTTGATGAACAGCCAAGTAAACGGGCTGATTAAAGAAGGTCTGAACGGCGGCGGACAAAATACAAATTAACAGTTTCGAAGCCCCGGAGAATGAGAATATCCCGGGGTCTTTTTTTCTTCCATATTCTTTTTTCGCCGTAAACCAAGCCCTCTGAAGTTATTTTTGTTAAAATAATAAAGTTATATCAGAATTCGGAGGGTTTATTGTGGGAAAAGTGAAAAGAAATGCCCCTTGCCCATGCGGCAGCGGGAAGAAATATAAAAAATGCTGCGGAAGCAAAGAAGCTGCCATTCCGGCAGACATCGCGGCAAAAGAAGCGAAACAGATTCAGGAAAGCCTAATGGAGTACGCCTTTACAGCACATAGAGACGGCATATCATCATTTATTAACCAGCACGCGTTCATTACGGAGCTGGACAGACAGACAAAAGACATCGGAGTCTTCAACCTCGGCATCTGGGGAATTTTCTTCCGTCCGCTGGCAGGCGGCAAGACGATTTTTGAAGAATATCTTCAGAAAAAAGCCGGCGGCATCAACCGCCCGAAAACACGGGAAATCGTTGAATCATGGAAAAGCATGACACCTGCCGTTATGGTGCTTGAAGATGTGAAAGAAGGAATGATTCACTTTGAAGATGTGATGACGAAAAAACAATTCAAAGTGGAAATGGACGTCAGCCAGCAGGATCTTCCGCCGGCGGGAAGCCTGATTCTCGGCTATCCGATCCACGAAGCGGAAAAAGCGGAGTTCTTCATGCAATTTACGATCTTCCCTGTGAAGCGGACCGAAGCTCTAATCAGCAAAGTGAAAAAGGCGGCTGCCCCGGCTCTTGCGGAAGGAAAATCGCCTGAGCGCTTTATGCAGGACAACTTCGACATTGTGCTGGCCGCTCTTTTAGGAACGGCGGAAGAGCCTGAGCAGGCTGCTGAAGAAAAACAGACAGAGTGGGCCAACGACATGGAAAAGGAAACGGCAGACGCTATTGAAAAAGGCCTGAGCGGGGATGAATACCCGGCTGAGCTGGTTCCGGCCGTAATTGATCTGTGGAAAACGTTCTGTATCAAAAAAACACCGACGATCAGAAAGCCTGAAGCTTTCGCGGCGGCGGTCGAATATTACGTAAACAGCATTTCTCTGAACGGCGCGTCCGTTTCTCAAGCCAAGCTGGCGAAGAAGTACGGCGTCAGCGCCTCAACGATTTCCAGCCGCTATAAGGAAATCGAGGGTGCTCTCACGGATGAAGCCGAACGCTTCGCCGCAGCTCTGACATCTTAATACACAGCCAAAAAAACCTTGAAGGGCAAACGCTTTTCAAGGTTTTTTCTGTAGATAGGCTCTCAGGCAGGATAATTCTTACCGTCTATCTAATACTAAACAGAGCGATAAAAGGAAGGGAGCCTGAGCCATGGATGAGACACGTACGCTGGGCAGGACGGATTTACGGGTAAAGCGTATCGGTTTTGGCGCAAATGCGGTCGGAGGACATAATCTGTTTCCGAATCTTAATGATGAAACGGGAAAAGAACTCATCCGCACAGCATTGGACGGCGGCGTCAATTTTATTGATACGGCGTTTATATACGGTTTGGGGCGTTCCGAAGAGTTAATCGGTGAAGTTGTCGCAGAGCGCGGCGTGCGGGACAGCCTCGTGATTGCGTCAAAAGGCGCGCATAAAGAAGTCAACGGACAAATCGAGCTGGACAACAGCCGTGAATTTCTCCGGAGTGAGGCGGAAAACAGCCTGAAGCGGCTGAAAACAGACGTGATTGATTTGTATTACGTCCACTTCCCTGACGGCAAAACACCGCTCTCCGAAGTGGCGGGCACGCTAAAAGAACTGAAGGACGAAGGGAAAATCAGAGCAATCGGCGCGTCCAATCTCAGCTTCCGGCAATTGCAGGAGTTTAACGCCGACGGCTATTTAGAGGTTTTTCAATCGGAATATTCACTGATTCAGCGTGAGGCGGAGCATGATCTGCTGCCTTATTGTGAAAAGAACGGCATTTCCTTTATTCCTTATTTTCCGCTTGCTTCCGGCTTGCTGACGGGAAAGTTTACAAAAGACACAGTCTTTGAGGACAACCGAAAGAACAGGCCGCCGTTTCAGGGAGAAGCTTTTCACCAAAATCTGGAGCGAGTGGATAAGCTTCGGGCCGTTGCGGAGGAAAAAGGGGCGCAGACAGCGCATATCGCACTCGCATGGCTTCTGTCGCAGCCGGCGGTGGATGCGATCATTCCCGGAGCCAAACGCCCCGACCAGCTGAAACACAATCTGGACGCGCTTCATGTGCAGTTAACCGAGGATGAGGTTCAATATATCAGTGACATCTTTAAGTGAAAATAAAAAAAGGAAATAGCCTGCGCTATTTCCTTTCTTGTTGTCAGGACGTTTTCAAAAACGCTTCTGTCAATCCTTCCAGATCGGCGTCTGTATCCAGATACCACTGGCCGCGGGCGTTTTTCTTCATCTCGATTTCTCTTGTAACAGAAGAAGAAGCCGGTTTGAGGCGCATAAACTCTTCCGGATAGACAGAAAGCAGGTGGCTGACAATTTCGTTTTCATCAGCATCAGGGTGCTTTCCGGCATAGTCTTGCACGCGGTCTTGCAGCTGGCCCGCAAGCGGAGACATATCAAGCGGCGTCACTTTTGCTTCAAGGACGGCTTTTTTGCCTGACATGGACTTGGTATGCACCTTGAGCTCTGTGTTATCCCGAAGCGCTGATGACATGGCGTCAATAATAGCGGAAATGGCTTTTGAATCCGCCTGTTCTTGTGATATACCTGCAGAAGCGATAAAGCTGGCTTTCGCCGATTCCTGATATGCGGCGGCCGTCATTTTTTCATTTACACCGGTCAGGCGGGTGAAATCTTTATTGTGCTTGCCGTACAGCATCACATCAATGTATGCGGATAATGCGTCCGCCGGGTCAGGTTTTGTGTTGGAGGCTGTGCCTTTGACTTTCAGTTTATAAGATAAAGGCTTCGCGTCTTTTGCCTGCGGCTGATATACCAATTCATAGGATTTGCCTTCGTCAGCCGTGAAGTACAGATTGCCCGTCACTGTCTTACCCGCATGAAGCGTGCCGCTCTGCATCAAGTCTTCCTTATCGGTCTTGGCTGTTTTCGCGTCATCCTGATAAAGCGAGAAGTCGCTGCTTTTGACGGTAAGCGGGTCTTTGCCCGTATTTTTGACGGTGACCGTTACTTTCAGCGCGGCCGGATGTTCAGTATCGTCTGAAGCGGCCCATGCCGTCTCTTTTATTTTCACTTTCGCCGTGCTGCTTTCCTGGCCGCCGCTCGTTTCGCTGTTGCACGCGGCGGTAAATGCCGTGAGAAGCAGAATGAAAAACACGGCGCTCATTTTTTTGATGGACATCTGGTTTACCCCCTGTTGTTAATGATTAATTCGATAGTCATGAAGACAGACAGGTTAATTATACTAGTTTTGTATAAAAGAGTCTTGGTAATCATCAATCTTTTTGGAAGAAAAGGAAGTGTTATGATGAAAAAAGAAGAGTTGAAACAGCTGGCTCTCCGAATCGGAAACGTACCTGCCCGCTACGAGAGTAATGTGGAAGAATACCAGGAAGATGAGGTTCTGTTTTGGTGGGAAGATAAGAATGATCCGGAAGCCGGCATCATTGTCGAATTAGACCGGGACGGAAAACTGAAATACTTATCCCGTCCGGCTTTCCAGACTGATCTGCCGGCTCTTTCGGAATCGGACATAGAAGAACGGATGCGGGCGTTTTTAGAAACCCATCGTCCGGGGGCATTGGCTGAGTTTGAACCGGAAAAAAACGGACCCGCAAATGATGGCGATGTGAGATATTCCTATGTTCAGATGGCTGACGGTCTGCCGCTTCCGCTGACCGGGTTTTACATCGACCTGGCTGTGACAGGGGAAGTAACCGGCTTTTCTTACCATGGGAAGGCCGATGATCTGTTAAGACCGGAGACAATTGCGGACAAGCGGGAAGCATTGGCTCACTTTGTCAAACATATTGAAGCAGAGCTGTTGTTCAGCGTCCTGCATCAGTCCGTCTATGTGCAGGGGGATGACAAGCCCCATCTCGTCTATGAAATCGTGTCTCCGACCCGGCCGATATCGGCCGACCTGAAGGAAGAGAATGTAGAATTAGACGAATATGAAGAGCTGGAAGACGACACGCGGCCGTATGTCCCGATTTCACGCCCTGCACCTGAAGCGGAAAAGTTGAGCATCAATGACATGATCGGGCTGCACGACGGTTTTTATAAAGAGAGGGAAAGCGATCTTGGAGAGGGCTGTATCGGCGTTGCCTGGCGTCCTGAAAAAACAAAATCCGTACGGGAAGATAAAAGCTTTGAAAGTCTGTTTAAAGAACGGAATGAACACGTATTGAAAACAAGGTATGATAAAGAATCGGGCCGGCTCACCGGGGTGATGTCATTTATAAAAGTTGAAGGCGAACCGGTGTTTTCCGAGGAAGAATGCCATCACATGGCCATCCGCTTTTTATTCGCCATGTTTCCGGAAGCGGATCAGTATTTCCGGGTTCAATATGATGAGCCGGATGATGAAGGAGAAAACGTGGGACTTACATATAAGGCTTGTTCGGGCGGCGTTGATTTGCGATTCGGAGAGGGGAGAATCTGTGTCAGCAAAAAGACGGGTCTTGTCACTTTTTATATGCCGCCGGAAATTGATCCGAAAGAGCTCCAGGAAATCGATCCCGTTCCTTCATTGACAATGGAAGAGGCGAAGGACGCGATCCGCCGGGCCATCAAAGCCGAGCTCGCTTGGGATCGTTGTTACGATGACGACAGCTGCGGAAAAGTGTACAGGCTCGTATACAAGCCGGTTTTCCCGCTGTTTATTGAGGCTCATACAGGGGAAGCGATCACGAGTTTAATAGGCTGAAGGTCATGGGCGTTCGTCCCGGGGCTTTCGCGGGGAATGTGACATTTGTATGAAAAAGAGCCGCTCTGAATACGGCTCTTTTCCCTCTTTGCTAAAAATAGACACATAAAAGGCACTTTCTTCCCTTTAAAAGGATAAGGACGTTTTTATATAATAAAAAACAGTTCTTTTTTATACACTCTTCTGAAAGGATGACCCCATTGCTGAAAGAACATCTGAGAAAAAAAGCGCTGGAAATCGGGAACATACCGCCGGACTATGAGCTTGAAATAGAAGATTATGATGAAAAACAAAAAACGAAAGCCTATTATATATGGAAAGATCGTAACCATCCGGATAAAACGGTCACGATTGAGCTGGGCGACGACGGATCTTTGCTTACCTATTCACGCAACGACTGTCCGGGTTCAGACATGCAGCTGTCAGACGCCGAATTAAAGCTGACGGCTCTTCGGTTTGCGGCGAGACACCGCCCGCTTACTTTTATGAATTTCATCTTTCAGGCGAGGGAAGAACGCAATGGGTGCATCCGATTTATCTATACAAAAAAAGTGCTCGGCCGGCCGCTTCCCGATTCAGGTTTTTTCGTTGATGTAACCAGGAGCGGCTTCGTCGTGCAGTTTATCTATTACGGGGATAAGGGTGAAGCGCCCGTCCCGGAAACATTCGTCGATCGGGAAAAAGTCGTCTCGCATTACATGAGTGTGCTGACATTCAGTCTCGTCTATGATGTGGTCAATTTTGAGAAAATACCGCGTCTCGTCTATGAACCGATTCTGCCGGCTTACAGCTATCCGGCCGGTGAAGATGATATCGTGCCGGATCAGCAGCTTTGCGAAGACAGGAATGAGCCGGCAAAACCGCTTCCCGCGTTTGAACATAAACGGGAAATCAGCCTGGATGAATTAATGGGGTTTACCTCGGATATGGTTCAGACGCGCCGGCGCGATCTCGGGGATGAGATCGGAACGACATGGCGGAAAGGGTCGGTTCCGGAACGGAAAGATTTGAGTATCGAAAGCTATTTTGAAAGCAGCAACAAAAATACAATGAAGATGAAAACGGACAAAAAGTCAGGGAAAATGACAGCCTTTAAATCTTTTATTGAGCATCAGGGCCCGGCCTTTTATTCTGCGGAAGAGTGTGAGGCCGTCGCGCTTCAATTTTTATACAAGCTTTATCCGAGAGCGGACGAGTTTTTTAAAATGAACCCGCTGAAAACGGACGGAAGGGGCAGGTTCCGCTTCCATTTTTCCATATGGCATCAGGATATTCCGCTGCGGTTCGGCGCTGCGAGAATACTTGTCAGTCCCGTAACGGGGCTTGTGGAAGCTTACATGGCGCCTGACATTGACCCGGAGCAGCTGGAGAAGATCAATCCGGTGCCGGCCGTTACTCCCGAAGAAGCAAAGGCCGCTTTTTTATCCGATTTCCATCTGCGGCTGGAGTGGCAGCGCGATTTTACGCCGTCCGGCAATGAAGGATATAAGCTTGTGTACAGGCCTGTCTATCCTCCGTACATTGATGCGCAAAAGCGAAAAAAGAAAAGGTTTTATTAGCCAGGGATCATTTGTAAATGAGGATAATCTTTAAAGCCTCTCCAATCGCCTCCCCAATCAAAACCGAGCGTTTTGGCAATCGATACGACCTCAAGCCAATCGGGCGTGCCGTTTCGGTTTCCGTCGTACGTCATATCCCAAATCAGGCTTCCATCCTTTTTTTGCAGGGCGAAGTCGATCGCAAGGCCGTAATTGTGGTAAGATTCCCCGCCTTTTGCGTAGGTGACGATATTTCCTTTTTTTGAACGTCCTTGACGGTACAATTCGTTTTGTTCCTCAATTGATCTGAAACCCTCTGTGATAACGACGGTGATGCCTTTGTTCAGAGCGGCCGTCTGCAATAGCTCCGCATTCTGTTTCACGAGCGGATGAAGAGCGCTTGGAATGGCTCTGTCTTGTAATGCCGTCTGCGGCCTCAATTCTTTCTGCACATAGGAAAAACATAGGTCTGCGGAAAAGAAGAGGATCAAAAGCAGCGCAATTCTGACTGGTCGTTTCATGGTGAATTCTCTCTTTCTTTAATTGAGTAAAATCTTTGTTTGCTCACTGCCATAAATTTGCTATGATAAAATATAACATAATTAGTAGCCGGAGGAAGGAGGCAAATCTATGAAATCCAAGATTCCATCTGAAGAAGTGGCCGTAAAGATGAATGAATGGTATAAGCTGATCCGCGCGTTTGAAGCCGATCAAGCTGAAGCGCTGAAGCGGGAGATTCAATATGAACTCGAAGATATGGAAGAGAACCAGGATTTATTGTTGTATTTTTCATTGATGGAATTTCGGCACCGCATCATGCTGGATAAATTAAAACCCATGAAAGACGGCGACTGCCAGCCTCCGTTCTCTGAAATGCTCACTGAGATTGAGATGAACCAGCAAAAGCTGACCGGCTTACTGGAATATTATTTTTACTATTTCAGGGGAATGTATGAATTTAAGCAGAAAAACTTCATCTCAGCGATTTCTCATTATAAGCGGGCTGAGGAAAAGCTTGAATATGTGGAAGATGACATAGAGAAAGCCGAGTTTCTGTATAAAATTTCTGAGGTGTACTATCATATCAAGCAGACTTTCTTTTCGATGAATTACGCGGGACAGGCGCTTGATATTTACAAGAAATATGAATTATACGGAATGAGAAGGGTGCAGTGCAAATTTATCATTGCCGGAAATCTGATGGACGCCCAGCAGCATAAAAAAGCGCTGGAATACCTCGAATGCGCCTTGGAACACGCGGAGCGGCTTGATGATCAATATATGATTGCTGCGGCCTATTATAATATCGGGCACTGTATGTACAGTCTGGGTGACTTTTGCAAGGCGGCGGAGGATTTTGAACGGGCGGCTGCCGGATTTGAAGCACACAGCTTCCGGCAGGTCATCCAGGCTGTTTTTTCACTCACGCATATCTACTTTAAAACGGAAAAATACAGTGAAGCCGCCGCCAGCTGCGCGCGGGGCATGAGAAGCGCGGCGGAGTGGGAAGATGAGATCTATATGACGAAATTCCGTCTGATTAAAGAGCTTTATCAGGGGGAAGGCGGACAGGATTCGCTCAAAGAGTATTTTGACATCCTGGAATCAAAAGAGCTGTTGGCTGACACAGAGGAACTGCTTCAGGACGCGGCTCATTTCTTTCATAAACGGGAGAACTACAAAGCGGCATCTTATTTTTTCAGCAGGCTTGTCGGCGTGCAAAAAAGGCTGCAAATGAACAACTACGCATAATGAAAAAAAGAACGAGGGAGCTTCGGCTTCATCGTTCTTTTTATGATCTCTTTTGTTTTCGGCCGATCAAAACCGGGTACATGCTCTGTATTAACATCAGGGAGGAAATGAGACAATGTATCAGGATTTACAGGGAAAAACAGCAATCGTAACAGGTTCTTCGAAAGGAATCGGAAAAGCCATTGCCGAACGCTTCGGCAAGGAGCGGATGAATGTGGTTGTGAACTACCTCGGTGATTCCGCCGGAGCGGAAGAAGCGGCGGACATCATTGAGAAAGCGGGAGGCAGAGCCGTCACCGTAAAAGCCGATGTATCCTCAGAAGAAGGGATTCAGGCGCTGTTTGATGCCGCCCAGGAGCATTTCGGGGGTGTGGACGTGATGGTCAACAATTCCGGCTTTAACGGGGCCGAAGCGATGCCCCATGAAATGAGCCTGGAGGATTGGCAAAGGGTCATCGACGTCAACGTGACCGGCACCTTTTTGGGGGCGAAAGCGGCACTGAAACATATGCTCGAGCGCGGCAAAAAAGGAACGGTCTTAAACATATCGAGCGTTCATCAGCAAATACCCCGTCCTGAAAACGTGCAGTACTCGGCATCCAAAGGCGGAATCAAAATGATGACGGAAACGATGGCGCTCAATTACGCAGACAAAGGCATCCGGGTGAATGCCATCGCTCCCGGCACGATCGCCACGGAGTCCAATAAGGATCTGGAAGATGAAACACATAAACAGGCCCAGCTGAAAAAAATTCCGATGAACGCCTTCGGAAAACCGGAAGAAGTCGCCGCGGCCGCCGCATGGATGGTGTCGGAAGAAGCGAGTTACGTAACCGGAACGACACTTTTCGTCGACGGAGGCATGACGCTTTATCCGTCTCAGCTGGACAGATAAAAGAGAGGGGGAAACCTTCTCTTTTTTGTTTAGGGAAGGATCATAAAGGAAATGGTTCTCTAAAAAACAGGAGGGCCGCAAGATGGAGAATGACTGGTGGAAAGACGCCGTTGTCTATCAAATCTATCCGCGAAGCTTTCAAGATACGAACGGCGATGGTATAGGCGACCTGCGGGGGATTATCGCGCGTCTCGATTATATAAAAGAACTTGGCGCTGATGTGATATGGATCTGCCCGATTTACCCGTCGCCAAACGTCGATAACGGCTACGATGTGACGGATCATCAAGCGATTATGGAATCTTACGGAACGATGGAGGACTTTCACGATCTGCTTACAGAATGCCGCAGCCGCGGATTAAAGCTTGTGATGGATTTCGTCTTAAATCATACCTCCACGGAGCATCCTTGGTTCAAAGAGGCGGAAATGAATCCGGACAGCAAATACCGCGATTATTATATTTGGCGGCCGGGCACCGCGGACGGCCCGCCGACCGATTGGGTGTCGGATTACGGACAATCCGTCTGGCAGTACGAAGAACATACGGGCGAATATTACCTGCATATGAACGCCGTCAAACAAGCCGATCTGAATTGGGAAAATCCCGAGGTTCGGCAATCAGTATACGAGATGATGAGATTTTGGCTCGATAAAGGCGTGGACGGATTGCGTATAGACCAGCTCCATCTTCTGTCAAAAAAAGAATATTTGCCGCCATATGAAGATTACATCGCCCGCCGGGCCGATCCGAAGCCTTTTCGGCCAAACGGGGCACGGATACATGATTACTTAAAAGAAATGACGAAAGAGGTATTTTCCAAATATAACGTGATGTCGGTCGGCGAGTCCGGATCAGTGACGCCTGAAGAAGGGCTGGTCTACACGGGAACCGATGAGCATGAACTGAATATGATTTTTCATTTTCAGCATATGGAGCTTGATCAAAAGCCGGGCCAAGAGCATTGGGATGTAAAACCGCTTGAGCTGTCCGATTTAAAGAAAGTGCTCACAGATTGGCAGGAAAAACTGGAACATCGAGGCTGGAATACGCTGTATTGGTGCAATCATGACCAGCCCCGGATCGTATCCCGTTTCGGAGACGAAGGCACATACCGCAAAGCATCCGCCAAAATGCTTGCCGCCCTGCTTTATTTCATGAAAGGCACGCCGTACATTTACCAGGGGGAAGAAATCGGCATGACAAACGCTCCGTTTGACAGAATAGAGGATTATCAAGATATTCAGACCATCAATATGTATCATAAAAGGGTATTTGAAATGGGCCGGAACAGGGAAGAAGTCATGGCGTCCATTATGGCGAAAAGCCGGGACCATGCCCGTACACCGATGCAGTGGGACGGCAGCAAGAATGCCGGATTTACGGAGGGCGAACCGTGGCTCGCGGTCAATTCCAATTACAAAACCGTCAATGCGGCCGAGGCTCAGGATGATCCCGATTCTATATTGAACTTTTACAAAAAACTGATCCGCCTGCGAAAACAGTATGCTGATATCATAAAAGGCAGCTACACGCTGCTGCTTCCTGATGACCCGCAGCTGTTCGTGTATGAAAGACAGGCAAACGGACAAAAACTCATGTCCATCAGCAACGTATCGAAAGAAGAAGCCGCTTTTTATTGGCCGGACGGTTCCGAACCTGAAAGGGCCGAGCTGCTTCTCAGCAACTATGATAATGACAGCGGCACGGAATCCCGCATCACATTCCGCCCATACGAAACAAGAGTTTATCTGCTTGCCTGATATGTGATAGGACGCCCCCGTCCATACATGGCGGGGGCTTTTTAGATAAATTGGATATCAATTTAGAAAAAAATATCTTGCAAAACGTAATTACTTCGTTTTATTATGGTATAGGTAACAAATGAACGAGAAAGTACGCTTTGGAAATCGTCATCATTCTGATTTACAGAACAGGGGGAAACGGCTTGTTAAAAAAATGGAGCGGAATCATTGTCATTGCGGCATGCTTTTTAATCGCGGCGGGCTGCGGCAATTCACCTTCAAAAGGTTCGTCAGGTTCTTCAAAAAGCGGCAAACTGCACGTCGTGACGACCTTTTATCCTATGTACGAATTCACGAAACAAATTGTCAAAGACAAAGGCGATGTAGACATTCTCATCCCGTCTTCGGTCGAACCCCATGATTGGGAGCCGACGCCGAAGGATATCGCCGGCATTCAAAACGCCGATCTTTTCGTATACAACAGCGAATATATGGAGACATGGGTTCCTTCAGCGGAAAAAAGCATGGGCTCTGATCATGCGAAGTTTGTAAAGGCGTCGAAAGGAATTGACTTACTCGAAGGTTCGGATGAAGAGGAAGAGGAACATGGACACGGCGGTCATGACCACAGCCACAGCATGGATCCTCACGTGTGGCTCAGCCCGGTTCTTGCGCAAAAAGAGGTCAAAACCATTACGGCGCAGATCGTAAAACAGGACCCGAAGAATAAAGAATACTATGAGAAAAATAGTAAAGAATATATTGCAAAACTGCAGGATCTTGATAAACTATACCGTACAACATTAAATAAAGCGGCGAAAAAAGAATTGATCACACAGCACGCGGCATTCAGCTATCTCGCCAAAGAATACGGCTTAAAACAAGTCGCGATTGCAGGCCTTTCTCCTGAAGAAGAGCCGAGTGCGGCCAAACTGGCGGATCTCAAAACGTTTGCCAAAAAGCATGATGTGAAGATCATCTACTTTGAAGAAGTTGCATCGCCTAAAGTTGCAGATACGCTTGCCGGTGAAATCGGCGCGAAAACGGAAGTGCTCAATACACTGGAAGGTTTAAGCCAAAAAGAACGGGATAAAGGCATCGGGTATATCGACATTATGGAGAAAAACCTTGATGCACTGAAAGATTCGCTATTGGTTAAATAACATAGTGTGCGCCGCGGGGTGCACACTATTTCTATGCGGGAAAGGAAGGTCAGCATGAATCTCGTTACATTACAGGATATCGTTTTTGGTTATTCGCATACACCCGTGCTTGACGGCGTGTCGCTGGAAATCAAAAGCGGCGAATTCGTCGGCATTACAGGACCGAACGGCGCGTCAAAATCGACGCTGATGAAAGTCATGCTCGGCATGCTCAGACCTTGGGAAGGAACGGCCGAGATCAGTAAAAAGAACGCAGCCGGAAAACGCCTGACAATCGGCTATGTTCCGCAGCAGATTTCTTCATTTAACGCAGGATTCCCAAGCACGGTTCTGGAGCTTGTGCAATCAGGCCGTTATACGAAAGGAAAATGGTTTAAACGATTGAACGAAACGGATCACCACGAGGTGGAAAACGCGCTGAAGATGGTGGAAATGTGGGATTTCCGCCACCGGAAAATCGGCGATTTATCCGGCGGACAGAAGCAGAAAATCTGCATTGCGAGAATGCTTGCGAGCAATCCGGATCTGCTGATGCTTGATGAGCCGACAACCGCGGTTGATTATGAAAGCAGACAGGGTTTCTACGAATTTATGCACCATCAGGTGAAAAATCACAACCGCACTGTCGTCATGGTGACACACGAACAAAACGAAGTACAGCAGTATCTGGATAAAGTCATACGGCTTGAAAGGGGGGAAAAAGGCGGATGGAAATGTTTGACTTGGAATTCATGCGACGAGCTTTTCTAGCGGGAAGCATGATCGGAATTATGGCGCCGATATTAGGCGTATATCTCGTGCTGAGAAGACAGGCGCTGATGGCGGATACGCTGTCTCATATTTCATTGTCGGGCGTGGCCATCGGTTTTTTTCTCAGTACCAATATTACGGCGGCGAGCATCGTTGTCGTCACGATCGGAGCGATCGGCATTGAATACATGCGGCGGGCGTACCGTACATATTCCGAGGTATCTATCGCAATCTTAATGGCGGCCGGGCTGTCGTTTGCGATGTTTCTGATCAGCCTGTCAAAAGGCGGCGCGTCGATGAGCATCGATCAATATTTATTTGGATCGCTTGTCACGGTCAGCCAGCAGCAGGTCTATATTATCGGAGGCATTACCCTGCTGATTCTGCTTTATTTCATTATATTAAACAGACCGCTCTATCTGCTTACTTTTGACGAGGCGACGGCGAAGACATCAGGCATTAACACAAACCTGCTGTCAATGTCATTCAGCATCGTGACGGGGCTGGCGATTTCGGTCATTATTCCGATTATCGGCGTGCTGCTCGTTTCCGCGCTCCTCGTACTGCCCGCGGCTTTTGCAATCCGTATTGCCAAAGGGTTTAAATGGGTGTTTGCGGCAGCCATTATTATTTCTCTTTTCAGTGTGTTCATGGGGCTGACGTCTTCGTACCAGCTCGGAACGCCTCCGGGGCCGTCAATCACTTTACTGTTAATCATTCTGCTTCTGCTCGGGTTTACGCTGCAGGGGATTTGGAATGCGTTTAAAAAAGGAAAAGAACGAAAAAACCGCCGTTAAGCGGTGCAGCAGTCTCATCTGCTGCTCCGTTTGACGGCTTTTTTTTACAGAAATATATCAGCAAGACGCTCATATGACTCTTTTTTTGCTTCGAAATCAAAGACGTTGCACAGCACCATCATCTCTTTTGTCTGATACCGCGCAGAAAGTTCAAGCAGACGGCGTTTCACTGCGGCAGGAGAGCCGATCACCATCCGCTTCCTGTTTTCTTCTATCTGTTTACGATCCTCCGGCGAATACGGATAAGCCTTCGCTTCTTCCACACTCGGCACGCGGCTGTCGGCGCCTTTTCCGACACGAAGAAGCCATAAATCCTGGCTTAAGGCGAGTTCTTCCGCTTTCTCATCCGTAGCCGCGCATATGACGAAAATGGCACAGAGCGAGGCGGGAGCGGAAAAATGGGCGGAGGCCCGGAAATGGTCCCGATAGATCTGAAAAGCTTTTTCCCCGCGTTCCGGATTAATGAAATGGCCGAAGACATAGCCCGCACCTTGAAGAGCGGCGCGTCTGGCGCTGTTTTCCCCGAGGCCGAGCACCCAAAGCTGCGGGGCTGTTTCAATCAAAGGCGCTGTTTTTATTCCTGCATAAGCATGGTCCGAGGGAACCGAATCTGTCAGAAAGGATGATAAATCCTGAAGCTGCCTGTTAAACTCGGTCATGCTTTTCTTTACCCCGTCTGTGAGGGCGAGCCGGATTTTCGTCGTGCCGCCCGGTGAGCGTCCGACCCCAAGGTCAATCCGGTTCGGGTGCAGCGCCTCAAGCTGACGGAAAGTTTCCGCGACTTTATAGGGGCTGTACTGCGGCAGCAGCACGCCGCCTGATCCGACACGGATGGACGTTGTGGCTGCGGCGGTATGAGCGATCATAATTTCCGGCGAAACGCTTGCGAGCCCTCTTGTGCCGTGATGCTCGGCAAACCAGTACCGCTTATAGCCCCATCCTTCACTGAGGCGGGCGAGCTCCGCTGAACGGCGGAGCGTCTCGTGCGGCCCGTTTCCTTTGGATACGGGCGCCTGATCAAGTATGCTTAAATCAATCACTCGTCTGCCCCTTTCCTGACATGTATTGATACAAGGATAGGAAAAATGTTCAGTCTTCGTCAATTTCTTTGTTTTCTCTATTTTCTCCGGAACGAAGGAGAATATAGGAAGTAATTTTTCGCCGTTTTTCGCCAAAAATTCTTATGTTTTATGAAACTTTGATATAATAAAAGACGTATATCTTAATAAACACCGGGATTCTTGTCCCGGAATTTAGTAAAAATGCGCACTTGCGGCGTGCTTAGCGGCACCCTTACAGAATAGGAGTGAATCATATGGCGATCTCTTTACAAAAAGGACAGCGGATTGATTTAACAAAAGGAAAAGCCGGCCTGTCAAAACTGCTGGTCGGACTCGGCTGGGACCCTGTATCATCCGGGGGCTTTTTCGGAAAGCTGTTCGGCGGAGGCGGTGCCAATATCGACTGTGACGCTTCCGTACTGATGCTTGAAAATGATAAAATGACAGACAGCAAAAACGTCATCTATTTCGGCAATCTGAAAAGCCGGTGCGGCGGTGTCGTACATACGGGTGACAACCTGACGGGTGAAGGCGACGGCGATGATGAACAAATCCTCATCGATTTGGCGAAAGTGCCCGCTCAGATTAATAAACTTGTGTTTGTCGTCAATATTTACGACTGCGTCAGACGAAAACAGGACTTCGGCATGATTCAAAACGCGTTCATTCGCGTCGTTGATCAGGCTAATCGCGAAGAACTGGTGACTTACAATTTAAGAGATAACTATTCAGGCAGAACGAGCCTGATCGCGGCTGAAATCTACCGCCAGGACGGCGAGTGGAAATTCGCCGCAGTAGGAGAAGGCACAAACGATACAAAAATCGGCGATATCGTTAACCGATACGCCTAAACGATAAAAAGGAGAGTGCACACATGGCAATTTCATTGGCAAAAGGACAAAAAGTAGATTTGACTAAAACAAATCCGGGTCTTTCTAAAGTCGTTGTCGGCCTTGGCTGGGATACAAACAAATACGACGGCGGACATGATTTTGATTTAGATTCCAGCGTCTTTCTATTAAATGAAGCAGGAAGATGCGCGTCGCCTGATGATTTCATTTTCTATAATCAGCTTGAAGGCGGAAACGGCTCTGTCGCACATTCAGGCGACAACCTGACAGGCCAGGGCGAGGGCGATGACGAAAGCGTAAGAGTCAACCTGAGCGCGGTGCCCGCGGCTATTGACAAAATTTCATTCGTCATCACGATTCATGAAGCGGAAGCGCGCGGCCAAAACTTCGGACAAGTTTCCAACGCGTTCGTGCGCATTGTCAATGAAGAGACAAATGAGGAGCTGATCCGCTATGATCTGGCTGAAGATTTCTCAATTGAAACAGCCATTATCGCAGGGGAGCTTTACAGACATAACGGCGAATGGAAATTTTCCGCGATCGGCTCAGGCTACCAAGGCGGACTGGCCCGTATTGCGACAGATTACGGCCTGCAAATCGGCTGAACCATATCACACACAGAAGGGAGAGACGGCACATGGCTATTCAATTGGCGAAAGGACAGCGTGTTGATCTGACAAAAACGAACCCCGGCCTTACAAAAGCGGTGATCGGCTTAGGCTGGGATACGAACAAGTACTCCGGAGGGCATGACTTTGACCTTGACGCGTCGGCTTTTCTTGTCGATGCCCATGACAACTGTGTAAATGATCTTGATTTTGTTTTCTACAATAACCTGGAACACCCAAGCGGGGGTGTCATCCATACGGGAGACAACCGGACGGGCGAGGGCGAGGGAGACGATGAACAAATTATCGTCGACTTCTCAAAAATACCCGCAAATATTGAAAAGATCGGCATCACCGTCACGATTCATGATGCGGAAGCGCGCGGCCAAAATTTCGGACAAGTGTCGAACGCGTTCGTGCGTGTCGTCGATGAAAACACCCAGAATGAACTGCTTCGTTTCGATTTAGGGGAAGACTTCTCGATTGAAACGGCGGTTGTCGTTTGTGAGCTTTACCGCCATGGGGCTGAGTGGAAGTTTAACGCCATCGGCAGCGGGTTTTCCGGCGGTCTGGCATCACTTTGCCGGAATTACGGCTTGCAGGTGTAAGCAGGAAATTACCGTTTTACTAAATAGGAGGAAAAAACTTGGATTTTCTACATCATATTATGTCGACCTACGCTTCCTTTTTTGATTGGAAAATGTGGGGTGAAGTGCTGACTGACCCTGTATCATGGGGGCTGATCGGTTCCTTGGTTCTGCTGGAAGGGCTGCTGTCGGCCGACAATGCGTTAGTGCTTGCGGTGATGGTAAGGCATCTGCCTGAAAAACAGCGGAAGAAAGCATTAACATACGGATTGTTCGGGGCATATATTTTCCGTTTTATCTTTATCGGGATCGGAATGCTGCTCATTAAGTTCTGGTGGATTAAAGTGCTTGGCGCGCTGTACCTGGCTTGGCTCGTCATTAAGCATTTCTGGATCGGAGAAGGTGATGACGATACGGAAGGCATGAAGAAAAATTCATGGATGGTCCGTACGTTCGGAATTTTCTGGGCCACTGTCGTTTCAGTTGAGTTAATGGATTTGGCCTTCTCTGTTGACAGCATTCTGGCCGCGTTTGCGGTATCGGAAAAAGTGTGGGTGCTCTTGATCGGCGGTATGCTTGGCATTCTCATGATGCGTACAGTCGCAAAAGTATTCCTTGTTTTAATTGATAAAATCCCTGAGCTTGAAAATACGGCTTTTGTGCTGATCGGGATTATCGCCGTGAAAATGGCGGCGAGCGCCTTTGATTATGAAATGCCGCACGTGGTGTTCTTCGGAATCATCATCGCTGCGTTTGTGGTAACGTTTATTATCCACTATTTCAACAAACAAAAGCAGGTTCAGGAGCAAACGGCTGCATCTAAAGAAGAATAAAACAAAAAAGGAGGGAGAGTTCATTTCCTTCCTTTTTTGTACCGATCATCATGAAGAGAAAGGAGGAAAATGATGAGGCAGGAAGAATTGGTGATCCGAAAGGCCGAGCCGGAAAACGATGACTGGGAAACGTTTCTGATGCGGCCGCTGCCGGAACGTCCCGGTTACGAGCGGGAAAACGGGCTGGCGTTTACCCGTCTTGCCGTCCGGATTTTGGGTACTCCTTATGATGAGACGGAGTATTACAATAAGCTTTTCGAGCTGTCTTCTCATGAAAACATCCATGTGTTAAGCGAGACGCTGGATAAGACCATCGCGCCGGAAACGTTTCAGGCGCTCCAGCACATCCATTCGGTCAATCAAAAAGAGAAAGGGCTTTCGGTTTCCAGATTTGTCGCGTTTCTCGATGGGGGCAGGCTGCTTGCCAAACACGCTGATCCGCTTATGCACCGCCGGCTGAGAACCGCGTTTATGACGCTTTTGGAAACCTTTGCGGACCGGCATGAAAACGGGCTGAATCATCCCGATTTCCGGCGTGTGCTCTTGGATGTGTCAAAGTTTTCGCTGAACCACCTGAATCCATGGCTCGAACAAGCCGATATAGAGCGTGAGATGCCGAAGGTGGTGTGGTATGGAGACGCTGCCAAAAGCCAGCTCTATTTTCTCTATTATCTCATGCTGATCGGCTGTGACGTCCTATTGTTTCATCCGACTGCGGAAGACCCGTTCAGCTTGATTGATCCGGATGAGGAACTCAGCTTTGTGATAAAGCTCCCCGCAACAGGCGGCCTTGAGCCATTCCCGAAAGAAAAGCCGGACAGAACGTCCACGACGGCCTACCGGTCAACGAAAGAAATTGAGCATGTGCTGAACCATGAGGAATCTATGATGTATAAGCCTTGGCAGTTCAGGGATCATACCCCGCAGTCCGTGACATTAAAAACGACGTATGATGAGTTATTTCTCATTGCGAAGGAGCGGGCGTTTATCCGGCCGCAATTTAAAGCGGACAGGGAGCGGGTGGCCGTTCCGAACCTTTTTGCGAAAGTGATGGGGGTTTCCAAAGATACGAAAGAATATTGGAACAGACTCCATACCGCCGCAGACTATCAGGAGACACACATGATCCGCAGTTTTCCGTTTACGGAAGAGCTGAAAGCCAACTACCAGTATCACTACAGTCAGGTTTTGAACGAAGAAGGAGCGATTGACGCGGACAGGCTGAAAAGAAGCAACATCTGGCAGTACAAGCATCTCCCGTCAGGCGTGCAGAACGCCATCGCCAATGTGATTTCTGACATGTGCAGAAACCCAGGGCTGAAGGCTTTGCCCGGGGAGCAGGCAAGGGATGCCGCAATCTATTTGTTCCGCCAGGCGACGAACCTGCCCGCTTCGCTGCTGCAATTGATTCAGACGTTTGATTACGCCCAAACCGTTCCGAAACTCGTTTTATATCATACGGAACAAAATGGCGAACTTACACGTTCTGACGCCGCCGCTCTATTGTTTTTAAATAAATTCGGCGTCGATATCATCTTGTATAATCCGCCGGGCCATCAAGACATTGAGCATTATATTGAAGAAAGCCAATTTGATGTCCATTGGCTGGAGGACATGGTATTTCGGCAGGAATATAAGGAGCCGTCACTCGTAAGAAAGCTGTTTAGAACCATTACGCAAAAGCAGGGAGAGTAAATAAACATGACAGAAAATCAAAATCCGCTTGTTCTTGATAAAAATGAAGAGATTTCTGAACAAAAAGCAGATGACATCAGGGTGCAGCTGCGCCAAGACCCTGAGGTGCAGCGCATTTCACAGCAGATTGACGTGAAAAACCAAATGGAGCTGCTTGAGTACGGAAAAGAACCGGCAGTTGAAATCTCGAAGTTCTCCGACCGCATCTTAAATATGATGAAAACAACAAGTGTCACGGATTCAGGCACAATGCTGACGCAGCTCGGAAAAATCATGGACCGTTTTGACAAAAATGATTTCGATGAACCAAAAGGATTTCTCGCTAAAATGTTCAAACGCGGCAACAGCATGATTGAAAAGATTTTTCAAAAGTACCGCACCCTGGGCGGAGAAATTGAAAAAATCCACGTCGAAATTTCAAAATACAAAGATGAAATGGCAAAGACGAACCATACGCTTGAAGAGATGTATGAAAACAACATTAACTACTACATGGAGCTTGAAAAGTATGTCGTTGCCGGGCAGATGAAGCTTGAGGAAATGCAGGCGCTCATTCCTTCTTATGAAGAAAAAGCGGCAGGCGGAAACCAGCTTGCGCAAATGCAGCTTGATACGCTGCGTGACGGGCTTCAGGCGCTTGAGGAACGTGTCTATGATTTAGATATGGCGCGGATGGTGGCGCTGCAAACGGCGCCGCAGATCCGCCTCCTTCAGCGCGGAAATACGAAGCTCATCGGGAAAATCAATTCCGCTTTCGTCATTACGATTCCGATTTTCAAAAACGGCATCATTCAGGCTGTCACAGTCAAACGGCAAAAGCTTGTGGCTGATTCAATGAGCGAGCTGGACCGCCGCACGAATGAAATGCTGAAGCGAAACGCTGAAAATATCTCAAATCAAAGCGTGGAAATTGCCCGTATGGCAGGCCGTCCGAGCATTGACATTGAGACGATTGAAACGTCTTGGAATACGATTGTCAGCGGTATGCAGGAAACGAAACAGATCGAGGAAGAGAACAGACGTATCAGAGAAGACGGCGCGAAACGGATTCAACAGCTTCAGGATAATATTAAAACCGCAGTCTTAAAGAATTAACATACACCCCGCTTGCTTACGGCAAGCGGGATTTTTTTGTGAAAAAAGATAATGACAATGTGTAAAGACAGGTGTAAACTTATACGGTAATCATTTTCGATTTGAGGTGCTGCTTATGAATAAACAACCTGCCGTCACTCCGCGAAAACTTCTGGCGATTGCCGGAATGGGCTGGCTGTTTGATGCGATGGATGTCGGAATTTTATCGTTTATTATCGCCGCGCTTCACACTGATTGGAATTTAACACCCGATCAAATGAAATGGATCGGAAGCGTCAATTCCATCGGTATGGCAGCGGGCGCCTTTGTATTCGGAATGCTGGCCGACAGGATCGGCCGGAAAAAAGTGTTTATGATCACGCTGTTATTCTTTTCTGTCGGAAGCGGCATATCCGCTTTCGCAACGGGATTGACGGTTTTTCTCATATTGCGTTTTCTGATCGGAATGGGGCTTGGCGGGGAACTGCCTGTCGCCTCGACGCTCGTGTCAGAAGCGTCCCCTCCCGAAAAGCGGGGACGGATCATCGTGCTGCTTGAGAGCTTTTGGGCCGCGGGCTGGCTTCTTGCGGCGGTGATTTCCTACTTTGTCATACCGTCATTCGGCTGGCAGGCCGCGCTGCTCTTAACGGCGCTGGCCGCATTTTATGCGCTGTACTTGCGGAGAAGCCTTCCGGAATCACCGGCGCATCAGGCATTGCCGCAGAAAAAAAGCATACGCGGGCAGGCGGGAAGTGTCTGGACGAAACCGTATATCCGGCCGACGGTGCTGCTGTCTGTCGTTTGGTTCTGCGTCGTCTTTTCTTATTACGGCATGTTTTTATGGCTGCCGAGCGTGATGCTGATGAAAGGCTACAGCATGATTGAGAGCTTCGAATACGTCCTTCTGATGACGCTTGCCCAGCTTCCCGGATATTTCTCAGCGGCGTGGCTGATCGAAAAAGCGGGGCGGAAGACCATCTTAGTCATCTATTTGCTCGGAACGGCGGGCAGCGCTTATTTCTTCGGTGCCGCGGATTCATTGGGCATGCTGCTCACGGCCGGCATGCTGCTGTCCTTCTTCAATCTCGGCGCATGGGGCGTGCTTTACGCCTATACACCGGAGCAGTACCCTGCAGCGATCCGCGCGACCGGTTCCGGAACAACCGCGGCCGTCGGCAGAATCGGCGGCATTTTCGGTCCGCTTCTCGTCGGATCGCTTGCAGCCCGGAACGTTTCGTTTACAGTGATTTTCGCCGTCTTTTGTGCGGCCATCCTGATTGCTGTCATCACCATTATTATTCTCGGAAAAGAAACGAAACAGACAGAGCTTGCGCAATGAGCACCCTTTTGGGGTGCTTTTTTTAGTGAGCTGTCTGTTGGCAGACCTATATTTTTCCTTAATATTCCTTATTTTCAGGAGGCGAAAACTTCTTTTTCCGGGACAATGTCGCAAAAAAATTCTTGTTTTTGTAAAAAAAGGATAGGAAATCAGTTTGCAGCACATTCGATGGAAACGTTCTCAAGCCTGATAAAAGCCCGGTTTCCTTTATAATTTATCCTCAATAAGGAGGATTAGAGAGTATTTAGAAGCATACCAGAGGAAAATAAGACACAGGGATGTTTTTAAAGTAATGATACAAAATAAACGGGATTATGATGTTTGTTTGACTTATTACAAACGTGTTACGGTATTAAAGATTGCTTATTATGGAGGGAAAATATGAATTTGGATGAGAAACCAATTAAGATAAAAGTCGAAAATGTATCTAAGGTTTTCGGAAAACAGACAAAAAAAGCCATTCAGATGCTGTCCAGCGGAAAAAACAAAAAAGAGATCCTGAAAGCAACCGGATCAACCGTTGGTGTCAATCAAGCAAACTTTGATGTATATGATGGGGAGATATTTGTCATCATGGGTCTATCGGGGAGCGGTAAATCAACTTTAGTTCGGCTGTTAAACCGGCTTATTGAACCGACTGCCGGGAATATTTATATTGATGGTGACATGATAACAAATATGTCAAAAGACCAGCTCCGGGAAGTGCGCCGGAAAAAAATCAGCATGGTCTTTCAAAAATTTGCACTGTTTCCGCACAGAACGATTCTTGAAAATACGGAATACGGCCTGGAGCTTCAAGGCGTCGACAAAAAAGAGCGTGAGCAAAAAGCGCTTGATTCGCTTAAACTTGTCGGTCTTGAAGGCTTTGAACACCAATTCCCTGATCAGCTCAGCGGAGGAATGCAGCAGCGTGTCGGACTTGCGCGCGCATTGACGAATGATCCTGACATTCTTCTGATGGATGAAGCTTTCAGTGCGCTTGATCCGCTGATCCGCAAAGACATGCAGGATGAGCTTTTAGACCTTCATGACTCTGTCGGCAAGACGATCATCTTCATCACGCATGATCTTGATGAAGCATTGCGCATCGGCGACAGAATCGTGCTGATGAAAGACGGTAACATCGTTCAGATCGGGACGCCTGAAGAAATTCTGATGAGCCCGTCCAATGAATACGTTGAGAAATTCGTTGAGGACGTTGATTTATCCAAAGTTCTGACAGCGGGCCACATCATGAAGCGCGCTGAAACCGTGCGAATTGACAAAGGGCCTCGTGTAGCGCTGCAGCTCATGAAGAATCTCGGTATTTCTTCTATTTACGCCGTTGATAAACAGAAACAGCTTCTCGGCGTCATTCACGCGGCGGATGCGAAAAAAGCGGTGGAATCCGACTTATCGCTTCAGGATATTTTAAATACTGAATTTACGACTGTGCATGAAAGCACATACTTGACGGAAATTTTCGATGTCGTGTCTGATGCGAATATTCCGATCGCCGTCACGGATGATAAGGACCGCATGAAAGGCATTGTCGTAAAAGGCGCATTAATCGGCGCGCTTTCAGGAAATAACGATTATATAAATGTTGAAGATTCTGCTGAACAAGCTCAGGATTCTTCTGTTCAGGGGGTGAAGTAAATGGACAGATTGCCTAGAATTCCGTTAGCAGATATCGTTGACCGGTTTGTTGACTGGCTTACCATGACGTTCGGAGGTTTCTTTGACGGAATCTCAAACGGTTTGGCCGCTTTCGTAAACGCGATTGTGAGCGGTTTGGGTTTCATCCCGTCTATTTTATTGACTGTTATTTTTGCAGCTCTCGCTTGGTGGATCAGTACGAGAGGAATTGCACTCTTTACGTTAATCGGATTCCTTGTTATTGATTATTTGGGCTATTGGTCGCCGATGCTGCAAACGTTGGCGCTTGTCGTCACATCTGTTTTGATTTCCATTATTATCGGGGTTCCGATCGGCATATGGGCGTCTCAGAAAGAAACGGTCCGCCGCATTGTTACACCGATTCTGGATTTAATGCAGACCATGCCGGCTTTCGTATATCTGCTGCCTGCAATTTTCTTCTTTAATATCGGGGTTGTGCCAGGCGTCGTGGCATCTGTTATTTTCGCAATGCCTCCGACGATCCGCATGACGGTTCTCGGTATTAAACAAGTTCCGGCTGATTTGATTGAAGCGACGGAAGCATTCGGTTCAACGACGTCTCAGCGTCTGTTCAAGGTTCAGCTTCCGCTTGCCACAAAAACAATTCTTGCCGGTATTAACCAAAGCATCATGCTTGCTTTATCAATGGTCGTTATCGCGGCCATGGTTGGTGCGCCGGGTCTCGGTTCTGAAGTATACAGCGCCGTGACACAGTTGAAAACCGGTGTCGGAGTGGAAGCGGGTATCGCGATCGTTATCGTAGCGATTACACTCGACCGTATCACGCAAAACATTAAAGTGAAGAAGAAGAGCAGGGGGAATGCCTGATGCTTAAGAAAATCATCGGTGTCGGCGTTACCGCTGCGCTGGCTCTTTCTTTGGCTGCCTGCGGTTCGCAGACTGATGGTAAGGCAACGGCTGCGGACCAGGTGAACAAAACCATTATCGGTATTGATCCGGGATCGGGAATCATGGCCCTGACGGATGAGGCCGTGAAGGATTACGGATTGAAAGACTGGAATGTCGTCACGGCGTCAAGTGCTGCCATGACGGCGACATTGAAGAAATCATATGACCGGAAAAAGCCGATCATCGTAACGGGCTGGACGCCGCACTGGATGTTCTCCAGATACAAGCTGAAGTTCCTTGATGATCCGAAAAAAACGTACGGAACTGCCGAGCAGATTCATACGATTACAAGAACCGGCTTCAGTAAGGAACAGCCTAACGCGGCCAAAGTTCTCAGCCAGTTCAAATGGACGCAGGACGATATGGGAGAAGTCATGATTGCCGTTGAGGAAGGCGAAAAGCCGGCCAAAGCCGCAGCTGAATATGTGAAAAAACACAAAGACCAAGTGGCTCAATGGACAAAAGGCGCCCATAAAGTTAAAGGGGATAAAATCAACCTGGCTTATGTGGCGTGGGACAGTGAAATCGCAAGTACGAATGTAATCGGAAAAGTATTTCAAGACCTCGGCTATGACGTGAAGCTGACGCAAGTGGAGGCGGGACCGATGTGGACTGCGATTGCGACAGGCAGCGCGGATGCGTCATTGTCTGCTTGGCTTCCGAATACCCATAAGGCATATGCGTCTAAATATAAAGGCAAATATGAAGATGTAGGAACGAGTCTGACAGGCGTCAAGATGGGTCTGGTCGTTCCTCAGTATATGAAAAACGTCAATTCAATTGAAGATTTGAAGAAATAACGAAGAAAAGCAGCCCTGTAACGGGCTGCTTTTTTTATGCTTCAAACGATTTGAGGACGGCAGCCGTTAATATCTCAATGCCTGTAAAGATGGCGCTTCGGTCAAATGTCATTTGGGGATGGTGAAGCCCCGGCTCCAGACCGCATCCTAGGCCGAGCATCGTCGTTTTTAAGTTCGGCACCTTTAACCCGTAAAAATGAAAATCCTCTCCTCCGGTTGTCACAAGAGGTTCATCCACATGTTCTTCTCCGAGAATGCCGCTTATCGCAGATGCCATGATGGCTTCCGCCTCTTTGTTTCGCTCGGCTGCCGGGAGGCTGTGTTCTTTTTGCAGTTCGATTTTTGCGCCGAATGCGGCAGCCGCCGCCTCACAGGCTCTTTCGGTTTCGGCGGTTAATTTCTCCATGGCGGCATTGGTTTGTGCGCGGAGATCAAGGCTGAACGATGCTTTTCCCGGAATGATATTGGAACTCTCACCGCCTGCCTGAAGCTTTGTCATCTTCACGGAATGCGGGATGCCGGGATCAAGATGAATGAAGCTGAGTTTTTGGACGAGAAGAGCGGCGATTTCGATACTGTTAAGGCCGAGATGCGGTCTCGCGCCGTGGGCTTCTTCTCCGATAATCAGGCCTTCTATATGCTGGCTTGAGCCATGCAGAATGGACGGTGCGCATCGGCCGTTTGCCGTTTCCTGTACGGGGCGCACGTGCACGCCGTATAAGAAATCAACATCATCCAGTACGCCTTTTTCAATCATTTTCAGCGCTCCGCCGCCTTTTTCTTCAGCCGGCTGAAAAATAAAGCGGATGGTGCCCTTCGGAAGTTTCGGCTGACTCTTTAAAAGCATCATCGTGCCGAGCGCCATCGTCATATGTGAATCATGTCCGCATGAATGGTTCGCCTGAAAGACACCGTCCACTTCCTGCCACAGCGCGTCAATATCCGCCCGGACAGCCACAACAGGCGAGCCTTCTCCGATTTCGCCGACAACACCGGTACAATCATCAAACGTGCGGGTTCGGCAGCCGGCCTCTTTCAGTTTTTCAGTCAGATATTCAGTTGTTTGATATTCTTTCCAGCTTACTTCGGGATTGGCGTGCAGGTGGTCAAAAATATCCATAATGACTTGCTTTTCATGCGCTGTGAGTCTGTTCATGCCGTAAGTCCTCCTTCAAAAGCTGTCTGTTTTTTATTTTTGATATTGAAAACAGGCAATCGGTCTGTATATAATATAGCACATATCTGTATTTTCTGAATAGTTTATAAATTTAAAGCGGGATGGTGATGTTATGGCTGTGCCGAAGGCCGAACCTGTATTGAAAAAGAAGAAATTGTTTGTGATGCCTGATGCTTATGTGCTGCTGTTCATTGTCGCTTTACTATGCGCGATAGCGTCGTACATCGTTCCCGCGGGGGAATTTGACAGGGTGACAAAGGGCAGTGTGACGTCCGCCGTCCCGGGAAGCTATCATTCTTTAGACCAGTCTCCTGTCAGCCCGATCGCTTTTTTTACCGCGATTCAGGAAGGGATGACAAGTTCCGCGCCGATTATTTTTTTAATCCTGTTTACGGGCGGCACCATTGCGATTTTGGAGAAAACGGGCGCCATCAATGGATTGATCAGTAATGTCATCAGTACGTTCCGCACAAAACAGCTGCTGTTTATTGCGATTGTCGGATCTCTATTTTCGATCCTCGGCACAACCGGCATCGTCGTTAATTCCGTGATCGGTTTTATTCCGATCGGCCTGATCGTCGCCCGCTCGCTGAAATGGGACGCCGTGGCCGGAGCGGCCGTCATTTATATCGGCTGCTATGCCGGGTTTAACGCGACGATTTTATCACCTTCACCGCTCGGGTTATCACAAAGCATCGCGGAGCTGCCGCTGTTTTCCGGTATCGGCCTGCGGATTGCCGTCTACATTTGTTTTCTGTTATCATCTATTTTATATATTTATCGGTATACGAGAAAACTCAGAAAAGCAAAGGACGCCAGTCTGCTGGGGAACGATTGGTTTCCGGCGGCAGGTTCATTCCCGCAGGTTTCTGAGCCGGAGGACAAGCATGTCCCGTTTACCGTCCGCCATAAATTGATTCTGGCTGTTGCGGCTTTGTCGCTTGCCGGCTTTTTATACGGCGCGCTTACTCTTGGCTGGTCTGATTCAGAGATGGCCGCCGTGTTCATTTTTATCTCAATCGTGTCAGGCCTGATTGCGGGAATGGCGGCAAATGATATCGCAAAAACGTTTATTACAGGCTGTCAGGGGCTCGTTTACGGTGCGCTGATCGTCGGAATGGCGAGAAGCATTTCCGTTATCCTGGAACATGGAAAGCTGCTTGATACGGTAGTCAATGGACTTGCGTCACTGCTGCACGGTTTCAGCCCGATGGCAGGCGCCATCGGAATGTATATTTCCAGCGCTCTGCTTCATTTTCTGATTTCATCGGGCTCAGGGGAGGCGGTCGTATTTATTCCGATCTTGGCGCCGCTTGCCGATCTGATGGGCATCACGAGACAGGTCGCGGTTGAAGCGGTCATGCTCGGAGAAGGCGTCGTAAACTGTGTCAATCCGACTTCCGGCGTGCTGATGGCCGTACTGGCTGCCAGCGGCATTCCGTACGTAAAGTGGCTTCGCTTCATGATTCCACTGGCGCTGATTTGGTTTGTCATCGGTCTCGTGTTTATCTGCATAGGCGTCCTGATCAATTGGGGTCCTTATTAACATTTTTGTCAATGATATTTCGGTTTATCATTATGAATCGGCAAGATATAATGGGAGTTGTAAGCCATTCTTAATAGTACGGGAGGAAGTCATGAATCAGCGTCGGAACGGACTTTCAAACGTGAATGGAAAGAGTGAGAGTGTGAAAGAGAAAGAACGAATGATTTGGTCAGAAGTCGGAATGCTTGTGGGCACACTGTCTTTGCTTGACATCATCGTACGCGGACTTGTTCTGAACTGTCCGTTTAGGGAATGGGCCGGTAGCTTGGCGGTTTTCTTCATTATAATTGTTTATTATTGCATCAGGGCGGGAGCGTCGGGAATGCTCATGCCGAGAATAGACACCAAAGAAGAACTGCAAAAGCGGGTGAAGCAGCAGCGGATAGATTCAATTGCGGTCACTTTTGCGGCAGCGGCGATTACGATGTACGACAGGGGGTTTCCCCATACATTCTTTGCTTGGCTGAAAATGATCTTTCTTTTTATCGTCTGCGGAGGCATTCTGTTTCTGCTTCGGTATGTCATTGTGAAGCTGTCTTACAGAAGAGCGATAAAAGAAATAAAAAAGAAATCATCTTGACAGGTGGTTTCTTTTTTTGTTTGAAAGCGGGAAGTCTTTTTAATTGATAGGAATATAGATTTGAATTCACTCTGTCACGTTGCTTTGATAGAGAGTGTGTGATAAGTTGAAATGTAAGCGTTAACAGAATTCTCCAGTCTTCACAACAGTTGAAAGGAGCTGAAGAAAGAGTAAGAGGAATTTTTGACTCCGCAGTCAGTCTTCAAAAATCAAATAAGGAGTGTCAAAAATGTTTGAAAAACGATTCAAAACCTCTTTACTGCCGTTATTCGCCGGATTTTTATTGCTGTTTTATTTGGTTTTGTCAGGCCCGGCGGCTGCAAACGCTGAAACTGCAAACAAATCGAATAAGGTGACCGCGTCATCGGTCAAAAACGGGACCATCCTTCATGCATGGAATTGGTCGTTCAATACGTTAACACAAAATATGAAAGATATTCGTGATGCGGGCTATGCAGCCATTCAGACGTCTCCGATTAACCAAGTAAAGGAAGGGAACCAAGGAGATAAAAGCATGAGGAACTGGTACTGGCTGTATCAGCCGACATCGTACCAAATCGGCAACCGTTACTTAGGCACTGAACAAGAATTTAAGGACATGTGTGCAGCCGCGGAAAAATATGGCGTAAAAGTCATTGTCGATGCGGTTATCAATCATACTACCAGCGATTATGGCGCGATTTCTGACGAGATTAAGCGTATTCCAAACTGGACCCATGGAAACACACAAATTAAAAATTGGTCGGATCGATGGGACGTCACTCAAAATTCATTGCTTGGGCTGTATGATTGGAATACACAGAATACTGAGGTGCAGGCCTATCTGAAACGTTTCTTGGAAAGAGCATTGAATGACGGAGCAGACGGGTTCCGCTATGATGCCGCCAAGCATATAGAGCTTCCGGATGATGGGAATTACGGCAGCCAATTTTGGCCGAATATCGCAAATACATCAGCGGAGTTCCAATACGGAGAAATCCTGCAAGACAGCGCGTCCAGAGATACAGCTTATGCGAATTATATGAATGTGACGGCTTCTAACTACGGGCATTCCATCAGATCCGCTTTAAAGAACCGTAATCTGAGTGTGTCGAATATCTCCCATTATGCATCTGACGTGTCTGCGGACAAGTTAGTCACATGGGTGGAATCACATGATACGTATGCCAATGATGATGAAGAGTCCACATGGATGAGTGAGGACGATATTCGTTTAGGCTGGGCAGTGATTGGTTCCCGCTCAGGAAGCACGCCTCTTTTCTTTTCCAGACCTGAGGGCGGAGGAAATGGTGTAAGATTTCCCGGAAAAAGTCAAATAGGAGATCGCGGGAGCGCCTTATTTAAAGATCAGGCGATCACTGCGGTCAATACATTTCACAATGTAATGGCCGGGCAGCCTGAGGAACTCTCGAATCCGAATGGGAACAACCAAATCTTTATGAATCAGCGCGGCTCAAAAGGCGTTGTGCTGGCAAATGCAGGATCGTCTTCTGTCACCATCAATACTTCAACGAAATTACCTGACGGCAGGTATGATAATAGGGCCGGCGCCGGTTCATTTCAAGTAGCGAACGGCAAACTGACAGGTACGATCAATGCCAGATCGGCGGCTGTTCTTTATCCTGATGATATTGGGAATGCGCCTCATGTCTTTCTTGAGAATTACCAAACGGGGGCAGTCCATTCTTTCAATGATCAGCTGACGGTCACCCTGCGTGCAAATGCGAAAACAACAAAAGCCGTTTACCAAATCAATAATGGGCAGCAGACAGCATTTAAGGATGGGGACCGATTAACGATCGGGAAAGGAGATCCAATCGGCACGACATACAACATCAAGTTAACCGGAACGAACGTCGAGGGTGCAGCGAGAACCCAAGAATACACGTTTGTCAAAAAAGACCCGGCCCAAACCAACATCATTGGCTATCAAAATCCGGATCATTGGGGCCAGGTAAATGTATATATTTACAAACATGATGGAGGCAGGGCCATAGAATTAACCGGATCGTGGCCCGGGAAAGCAATGACTAAGAATGCAAATGGAATTTACACGCTGACGCTGCCTGCGAATGCGGATACGGCCAATGCCAAAGTGATTTTTAACAATGGCAGCGCCCAAGTGCCCGGACAGAACCAGCCCGGCTTTGATTATGTGCAGAATGGTTTGTATAACAACTCCGGTTTAAACGGTTATCTTCCGCATTAATGGATAGGGCCATCATCACATCAAACCCTTACTTCGGTTAGGAAAAGGACAGCGCGTTTTCAATCACGCTGAAAAGATGACAGCATCCTAAAACGGTTCCGTTTTAGGATGTTGTCAACAATCCGGAAACCATCACCGATATTTTTTTGTCCAAAAATCAAACTTTTCTCTTGCAAAAGTTTGTGAAGTATTGCACAATATAAATGTGAAATACTTCACAAGATAAAAACAGACACCACGAAACACTGGAGGATGAGCATATATGATGAACGAACGAGTGAACAAAGTAGCATTAATCGGAGCAGGTTTTGTTGGAAGCAGTTATGCATTTGCGTTAATTAACCAAGGGATCACAGATGAGCTTGTGATCATTGATGTAAATAGAGAAAAAGCCATGGGAGATGTCATGGATTTAAATCACGGAAAGGCATTTGCGCCTCATCCGGTCAAAACATCTTACGGCACATATGAGGATTGCAAGGATGCCGATATCGTGTGCATCTGTGCCGGAGCCAATCAAAAACCGGGCGAAACGAGACTTGAGCTGGTCGAAAAAAATCTCGCCATTTTTAAAAGCATTGTCGGTGAAGTAATGGCAAGCGGATTTGACGGCATCTTCCTCGTTGCCACAAACCCGGTCGACATTCTCACTTATGCGACATGGACATTCAGCGGGCTGCCGAAAGAACGCGTCATCGGAAGCGGCACGACACTGGATTCTGCGCGATTCCGTTATATGCTGAGCGAATACTTCGGAGCCGCTCCGCAAAACGTACACGCCCACATTATCGGCGAGCACGGCGATACCGAGCTTCCTGTATGGAGTCACGCCAATATTGGCGGAGTGCCGGTGCAGCAATTGCTGGAGAAAAATGCAGCTTACAAACAGGACGAGCTGGATCAGATCGTTGACGATGTGAAAAACGCGGCCTACCATATTATCGAGAAAAAAGGCGCGACATATTACGGAGTGGCGATGAGCCTCGCCCGCATCACAAAAGCGATTTTGCGTAATGAAAACAGCATTTTAACCGTCAGCACATATCTGGACGGCCAATACGGTGTAAACGACGTCTTTATCGGCGTTCCGGCCGTCGTCAATCGGAACGGCATCGCAGGTGTGACGGAACTTGAGCTGAATGAAACAGAACAGGCTCAATTCAGCCGCAGCGCAAACGTGCTGAAAGATATTCTCGCTCCGCATTTCGCAGAGTAAACAAAAAAGCAGTACATGACAAACGCCATGTACTGCTTTTTTTAATTCGCTTTTTTCGCCATTTCCTGAGAGGTTTTTACTCTCGCTTTTCCCATAAACAAAATGGTAACGGCCGCAATGACGATCGGCGTCAGCGCAAGCGTAAATACATATGTGATGCTTTGCGACATGGCGTCAATAATGCGATCCAGAATGTGCGGCGGAATATGAGCGCGCGTGCCGGCCTGGAAAATCTCCTGCGGATTTCCGATGTTCTGCATCGCGCCGCCCGCTCCTTTCATGCCGCTGAATGAATCTGTGAGCTTGTTAGTAAACACATTCGTCTGGATGGTTCCGAAAATCGTCACACCGAGTGTCATACCGAATGATCTCAAAAACGAGTTTGTTGAGTTGGCGCTTCCGCGGTAACGCGGCTCCAGATCGTTCATGGACGCAGCCGGCAGCAGTGAGAAGTTGAAGCCGACGCCGAATCCGGAGATCAGCATGAATACCGTCAGCATCGTACGCGCCGTATCCGGTGTCATATTGGAAAGCAGCAGCATTCCGATAAAGAAAGCGACCACGGAAATCAGCATTAAAGTGCGGAACCGCACTTTTGTCTGGAAAATTCCGCCGATCATACTTCCGATAACAGAACCGATCATCATCGGCGTCAAAATAAAGCCCGCGCTTGTCGCGGTGCTTCCGTACACAGCCTGAACGAAGATCGGGATAAACACCGCTAAAATGACGAACGTGGCTCCGTAAAGGAACGCCAGAATCTGTGCCGTAGCAAATAAACGGTTTTTAAACATCCAAAATGAGATAATCGGTTCTTCCGCTTTTCTTTCCACAATAAAAAAGGCGATAAAGAACACGGCGAACACAGCGAACAGACCGATGATCTGCACGGAGTTCCAATCATACGTTTTTCCGCCGAGCTCAAGAGCGAACATCAGACCGACAATGGAAACCACCAGCGTAATCGCGCCGGCCCAGTCGATTTTCTGCTTCTTGTGTTCAAGGGATTCTTTATAATAACGAAGAATGAAAAACAATGATAAAATACCGATCGGCACGTTGATGTAGAACACCCAGTGCCAGCTGATGGAGTCGGTAATGAGCGCGCCTAAAAGCGGCCCGAGAACGCTGGACAGGCCGAAAACCGCACCGAACATGCCCGACATTTTTCCGCGTTTTTCCGGCGGAAATAAATCAAAAATGATCGTGAAGGCGATCGGCATCAGCGCGCCTCCGCCGATTCCCTGAATGACGCGGTAAATAATGAGCTGATCCATTGTTTGGGCGATTCCGCATAACGCGGATCCGATTAAGAAAAGAATAAGACCGAATAAAAAGAAACGTTTGCGTCCGTACATATCGGACAGTTTTCCGTAAATCGGCATACCGGCCATAACGGCTACCATGTATGATGCTGTCACCCACGCGAACTTATCGAAACTTCCGAGGTCCGCCACGATATTTCCCATCGCAGTGGCAACGATTGTATTATCCATAGCCGACATTAAAATGCCCAGCAAAAGACCGATGACGACAAACTTCGTCGAGGCGTCCTTCGCGGCTGTTTGTTCCATGCTTTTTCCTCCCATACTTACTTTTGATCATTAAATTTGCTATGATCATATTAGATTTGCCGAAAATTATCTTGATCGTCAAGATAAATTGATTTTATAGGGAGGCCTGTCAGTTGTCAACAAGAAATACCAGAAGCGAGACGGAGGAAACCGCGATACAGTTATTCCGAAAGATGGCCACAAGGACGATCCTTTTTCATCAGGCGGCCGCTCAATCTCTCGGTCTGTTTCCGACCGATTTAAAATCAGCTGATATCTTAAATGAAGCAGGCCCGATGACCGCAGGCGAGCTTGGGAAAAAAACCGGTCTCAGCACAGGTTCGGTAACGGCGCTCATTGACCGGCTCGAAAAAGCGGGATATGTCATGAGGAAAAAAGACCCCGAAGACAAACGTCGGGTGATTATCGTGCCGCTGACAGCCGGAAAAGCGAATGTGAAGCAATTGTTCAGCTCCTTATCCCAGTCTACGATCAGCCTTTGCCGGCAATATAAAGAAGAAGAACTGCGGCTGATATTCGATTTTTTAGGAAAAGCGACGGACATGATGGAAGACGAGCTTGAGAAATTAAAATAATATATCATAGCACGGCCCATTCATGAATAACTTGTACAAGTTGCATGAATGAGGGGGAAGCCAATGAACATCTTTTTAAGCTACATCGTTCTCGGGCTGTCATTGTCAGCACCTGTCGGACCGGTCAATGCGGCGCAAATTGACAAAGGCATCAAAAACGGCTTTTGGCATGCATGGATTTTCGGTCTTGGCGCCATGGCCGCGGACGGGCTGTATATGATTCTGATCTATTTCGGGCTGTCTCAATTTTTGACCGCTCCTTTTGTAAAAACGTTTTTGTGGCTCTTCGGTTTTTTCGTGCTGACCTATACGGGAGTCGAAACGCTAAAAAATATAAGGGAAGCCATGAATGTCAGAAGCGGAAAAGGAAAACCGGCTTTTTACAAAACATTCGGCGCGGGATTTTTTATTTCTCTTTCCAATCCGCTGAGCATTTTATTCTGGCTCGGCATATACGGCAGCATCCTCGCTAAAACCGCTGAATCCTTCGATACAAATCAGCTTTTGATTTACAGCTCCGGCATTCTTCTCGGCATTTTGATCTGGGATTTCTGCATGGCGGTCGCCGCGAGCACTTTCAGAAATCTCCTTCATGAAAAAGCGCTCCGCTGGCTGACGGGAGCGGCGGGTGTGTCTTTGATCGTTTTCGGATTTTATTTCGGCTGGCAGGGGATTCAAATGCTCATCTCATAAATAGAAGGACTGTCACCCATCGCCTGTCTCCATCATAACGTATCCTGACGATACTGGAGGTGGGCTGATGGCAAGCGAGCTGTACACAAAAAGTTGCCTTGAGGAAAAGTTGTTGGATCTGCCAAATTGGCAGAGAGTCGCTTTTGAGCTTCTATCAGAAAAAGTAGGTGATAAAGCGGACGCGTTTCCGTGCATTCCGGGACGTCAGGGATTTTTGACAGATCAGCTCCGGATATCCTTTGCGGGTGATCCCCGCGAAGAGGGAACCCCGGAGGAAGTGGGGATGCTGCTGTCCGAGTACGGAAAGATCTCAAGGAATACCGGAAAATACGCGTCGCTGCTTGTGATTTTTGATACGCCTGAGGATTTAGCTGAGCATTATTCCGTTGAGGCGTATGAAGAACTGTTCTGGTCTTTTTTAAACCGGCTGAGCGGCTGCGACCCGAAAGACTGGCCGGAAGACATACCGGAGGACCCTGAACATTATAAATGGGAGTTCTGCTTTGACGGCGAGCCGTATTTTATTCTATGCGCGACGCCTGCGCATGAAGCGAGACAAAGCAGAAGCTTCCCGTTTTTTATGCTGGCGTTTCAGCCGAGATGGGTTTTCGAAGGATTAAATGATTCAACCGCGTTCGGACGAAACATGAGCCGGCTGATCAGAAAACGCTTAGAGGCGTATGATGAAGCCCCTCTTCATCCCCGATTGGGGTGGTACGGAGGAAAAGACAATTTAGAATGGAAGCAATATTTCCTCCGTGATGATGAGACGCAAGTGTCAAAGTGTCCCTTTTCTTATTTGAAGAGACTGTTTAAACCGACGAAATAAGCTATGATCCGGCAGGGCTGTGTCCCTGCTTTTTTTGTACGATCCATGTCACGATCGCAATGACGGCGAGAAAACAAAGGCTGACCAGAAAACCGGGCCGGCTCGATTTCTCAAACAGCGTCCCGGAGACGGCCGCGACAATCAGCACAAGGGCGATAACAATCTGAACGGTTCCCATCTTTGTCGTTTCAAGCAGTTTCTTGCCCGAGAACAAAATGAACAGCCACGTATAAAGAAGCATCAGGCCCGCCGCGGTTGTCATGTGTTCATATATATTTTTCGGCAGCACCAATGACAGGATGATGGAGACGATGAGTCCGGCAAACGTCAATCCGAGCGCAGGCCAGCAGATTTTTTTGTTTTCCTTTAATCTGAAGCATTTCGGCGCATCCCCGTCATCGGCCATTGTACAAAGCAATGTCGTCACGGCAAACAGCGAGGCGACGAGCGTGGAAAATCCCGCAATAATAAAAATCCCGTTAAAAATATCAAGAATGATATCTAAATGAAAACCCTTCAGCGATGTAATAAACGGGCTGTCCTGTTCGGTGAATTTGCCCAGCGGCACTAACAGCAGCGCCAGGCCGAGAGAAATGACGTAAATCACCGCAAGAACGGCAAGCATCAGCCGGCCTGATTTTGAGGCTTCCTCCGGCTTTTTCAAATGCACGGTCATCAGCCCCAAGACTTCAATTCCTCCGAAGGCGTAAAACGCATAAATCAATCCGGTCCATAACCCCATCGCTCCGTGCGGGAACAAATCCTTTGATTCGTTCGGCACCTGCACATCCGGTTTATGAGAAAATATACCGCACAGCGCCAATATGGCGATGACGATAAACATAACAATCGCCGCCGTCTTGACAACAGCGAGCACATTTTCCGTTTTTTGAAAAACGGACAGCCCCGTAAATATAATCAAGAGACCGAGCACCGCATAGATGGAGGCGAAAATCCACAGCGGCACATTCGGAAACCAATGCTTCGTAAACAGCGAGATCGCTGTCAGCTGGCTTCCAGTGATCAGCATCTCGGACGACCAGTACACCCATCCGTTGCTGAAACCGGCCCAAGTGCCGAAAGCCTTTCTCGCATAAGCGCAAAAAGACCCCTTTTCGGGCTGTTTGGCCGAAAGCTTCGCGAGCTGCTCAAAGACAAAATAGGTGCCAAGCCCGGCAATAAGAAATGAGATCAGCGCGGAATATCCGCTTTTGACAATAGCGATGCTGGACCCGAGAAAAAAGCCCGTCCCGATTGTGCAGCCGACGCCGATTAAGGAGAGCTGCCACCAAGCGAGATTTCCTTTAGGCTGGTCCTGTGATTTACCCATGAAGTTCAACCCCTTTATCAAAGCTTAGATTGCGGCCGTCAGAAGGGGAATATACATCCAATAAATTGCTTTACATGAAACAAACGGCCGAAGTTCATAATAGAAGAAAAAAAGGAGCAGTCTGATGACACAGCAATTTATTGTACCGCCGAAAAAAGGGCTCGGCCTGAAGGTTCACAAAGGGCAGATTATAAAAGTAGTCGATGTGGAAGGACAGCAGGTGGCTGACTTCACGGCGTATCATGCCAAGGACTTCTATGAACATCTTGATCAGGGCGCGACGATTGATGCCAACCAGTCCATTCATGTAAAAACGGGTGATCATATTTATTCGAATTTATACAAGCCGATGCTGACGCTGATTGAGGATACAGTCGGCAAGCATGACCTGCTGCTTCCCGCCTGCCGTCCGGATATGAACAGGCTTTTATACGGAAAGCATAAAGACGAGCTCCAGGATACGTGCTATGACAATATGAGCGGGGCGCTTGAACCGTTCGGGGTGCCGCGGCCGCATATGCATTACCCATTTGCCATCTTTATGAACACGGTGCTCGATGAGAAGGGGAACTTATCAGTCGAAACGCCTCTTTCTGACGCGGGTGATTATGTACGGCTCCGTGCGGAAATGGATCTCGTCGTCGCGTTTTCATCCTGTCCGATTGAAAAAGGAAAATGCAACGGAGACAGCATCACGGCGCTGCGGGTGGAAATCAGCTGATCCCGGTGTATTTGATTCACTTAAAATCTGCACCTGTGCTATATTTAACAGAGAGTCGTACATAGTGGCATGATTCATTTTCAGCATGAACGGGAAATGGATCATAAAGAAACAATGCAGGAGGAGTGATTGGGATGAGCATCCAGAAACAAATTATGAATGATCTCCATGTAAAGCCCTCAATTGATCCGAAACAAGAAATTGAGGACAGAGTGAACTTTCTGAAACAATATTTGAAAAAAACAGGTGCCAAAGGCTTTGTGCTCGGCATCAGCGGGGGGCAGGATTCCACGCTTGCGGGACGCCTCGCCCAATTGGCGGCTGAAAGCATCAGAGAAGAAGGCGGAAACGCTGAATTTATCGCCGTCCGCCTTCCGCACGGCACACAGCAAGATGAGGATGACGCCCAATTGGCGCTCAAATTCATTAAACCTGATAAATCATGGACATTTGATATTAAGTCCGCTGTCAGCGCGTTCGCTGATCAGTATAAGAAAGACACGGGCGATCAGCTGTCTGACTTTAACAAAGGAAATGTAAAGGCCAGAATGAGAATGATCGCTCAATATGCCATCGGCGGACAAGAGGGGCTGCTTGTCATCGGAACCGACCATGCGGCCGAGGCGGTGACCGGTTTCTTCACGAAATACGGTGACGGCGGAGCTGATCTGCTGCCGCTGACCGGATTAACGAAACGCCAGGGCAGACGTTTATTAGAAGAGCTCGGCGCGCCGGAACGCCTGTATTTGAAATTACCGACGGCCGATCTGCTCGATGAAAAACCGCAGCAGACTGATGAGACCGAACTCGGCATCACATACAATGACATTGATGATTATTTAGAAGGCAAGGACGTTTCTTCCGAAGTGATTGAGGCGCTGGAAAAACGCTATCTCAGTACGGAGCATAAGCGCCAGGTGCCGGCATCGATGTTTGATGATTGGTGGAAATAGAATGAAAAAAACCTCCCTTTTGAAAGGGAGGTTTTTTGTTTATTTCATTTTTATTTATCTACACTTTCATAAATCCCTACCCAATACCCTTTGCTGCTGTCATAGTATTTGCTTTTGAAAATCCATTTTGTTCCATCTAAAACGAAAGAAGCAGCGAAATTGCCGTTAGGGCTTTGAACGAGTTTGATGGCATTAATGCCGGCATCTGCTTTCGTTGAGATTGGGCTATTTTCCGCGGATGCGGATGCTGTTGGTGATGCGGCAAAGGCAGGAGCGGCAGACATCAGTAAGGCAAGAGACAGCGCAGAACCGGTTAACACTTTTTTGAATTTCATTTCGAGCACTCCCTTTTCAAATGAAATGTGTTACAGTGTTAATAATTAGATGATTATCCATAAAATCCCTTCTGTATTTCTAAAATTTTTTTCTTAATTTGAAAAAACATCCCTTCAGAGGGGATGTTTTTTATTTCTTAAAGCAGTGCCTGATCTCATTCAGTGATTCTTTGATATGCTCTTCAGCATGATGACCGAAGTATTCGAGTGATACGAATCCGCCGTATTGCCTGTTCATCAGTTCTTTCAGAAAGGGTTCCTGCCTTAAATCCCCTTGCAGAACGGATACCGGCTTGCTGAGATACCAGTTGTCAAAATCCCAGTGATAGTTTTTCAGATGAATGTGGCTGACGGTATGATACAGTTTTTCCAAAGCGGACATTTGGTCAACGTGATTGACGTGTAGGTTGGAGCCGTCAAAAATGGTGCGGACCCGCGGATGTCCGACATCCTCCAAAAATGCCAGCGCCGCCTCCGGTGTATCCGCGTACGTATCGTAATGAATCTCAAGCCCGATATCGACTTCATAGTCATCTGCGAGCCGTGCCGCCTGCTGAAATTGATCAACCGCACGTTGCCACTTTTCCGGTGACGTCCGGTGCGAAGGAAGATTGCCGGCAAAGACCCTGATCAAGGGACTGTGCAGCTGTCGTGCCGCGCTTAATGCCCTTTGAACATCCTTTAACGCCTGCCTTTCATCCTGAGTGGCGAAGTCAGTGTACAAACTGACGGTAGGCACCCCGATGCCTTCCTCCTGAAGCTGCTGATAAAGCCTGTCGAGCGGGCCGATTTCCTCTATATATTGTTTAGCGTGTCCGTACCACAGTTCGATTCCCTCAAAGGAGTGCTCCTTCGCGAAAGAAATGATGTCAAAAATATGCTTTTTCTTAAATCCTGTCGTGCAAAAACTCAGTTTCATCGGTAATCCTCCCGTAACTGCCTATCATATGTGTACTTTTTCCCCGGGTGCGATACGGATAAACAGGTGAAAAGGGCAGACACTTTTTATAAGCGGGGTGTGTCTACATCAGGTCAGTGCGGCACACAAATTGTTTAACGCTTTTTTGCGTCAAAGTATTAAATAATTAACCGAAGTGTTGTACAATTAATTTCATTCGAGTAAGGGGGGGAGAAGCCATTGAAAAAAGAAACGGAGCTGAGGGCCTTCAGTCCCGTCCGCAATAAACCGACTCGCGCTCGTTATGTGATATTGGTTCTTTTGTTTTTTATCACTGCGATTAATTATATAGACCGAGCCAGTGTATCTATTGTCGGCCCATCCATTCAACATTCGCTGAACATAAGCCCCGCGCTTTTGGGCATCGTTTTTTCTGCGTTTAGCTGGACCTATACGGGGATGCAGATTCCAGGCGGGCTCATTTTGGATAAATTCGGGTCAAAACGGACATACGGAATTTCTTTATTTGTGTGGTCGGTTTTTACCGGAGTACAAGCTTTTGCGACAAGTTTCGGGTTTCTATTCGGCTGCCGCCTGCTCATCGGCATAGCTGAATCGCCGGCGTTTCCGGCAAACAACCGGATTGTCACGACATGGTTTCCAAGGCGGGAACGCGCCTTTGCGACGGGTGTTTATACGGCGGGGGAATATGTCGGGCTGGCGTTCGCCACACCGGTTTTATTCTGGGTGTTAACGGCATTTGACTGGCGCGCCGTATTTATTTCCTCAGGGGTGCTCGGAATTGTTTTCTCCATTTTCTGGTTTAAAATGTATCACGAGCCGAACGGGTATCGGAAAGTGAATCGTGAGGAGCTTGATTATATTAAAGAAGGCGGCGGACTGACTGAGGTGTCTGATTCAGCCGGCAGGATATCGTGGGCGGATTTCGTCCAGCTTCTAAAATACCGCAAGCTTGTCGGATTGTATATCGGCCAATTCGCCGTAGCCTCCACGCTGTTCTTCTTTTTGACATGGTTTCCGACTTATCTGGCGGAGGCAAAGCACATGGCTTTCTTAAAAGTCGGCTTCGCCGCATCAATTCCGTATATCGCCGCCTTTTTCGGCGTATTGTTCGGCGGGTATTGGTCTGACGGCATGATGAAACGGGGGGTGTCGGTGAACGTTGCCCGGAAAACGCCCGTCATCCTCGGTCTTCTGCTGACAGGCTCCATCGTGCTTGCGAATGTTACGGATTCTGCTCCCGCGGTTTTGACGATCTTATCCATTGCTTCTTTTGCGCAGGGCATGTCCAACATATCCTGGACGATGCTGAGTGAGGTCGCGCCAAGCGAAACAATCGGATTGGCAGGGGGCGTCTTTAGCTTTTTCGCCAATATGGCCGGTATTATCACCCCGCTTATCATCGGGTTTATCGTTTCTGCGACCGGTTCTTATAACGGAGCGATTCTGTTTGTCGGCGCTGTCGCATTTATCGGGGCATTTTCTTATATTTTCATTGTCGGAAAGGTGGAACGCATTAAGCTCCGATAGAAAGAAAAACTCATCTCTTCTTATAAAGGATGGGTTTTCTTTCATTGCATTATCTCTATATTTCAATATTGAGTTATCATATAATAAACATAACTTTTTCATTTCTTAGGAGGATTTCGCCGAAGATGAACGCAAAACGTGCCATTCCCGTAAGAGAAAGAAATATCGTACTGATCGGATTCATGGGTGTCGGAAAGACAACAATCGGCCAGCTGGTCGCTAAGAAACTATACAGAGACTTTATTGATATTGATTTGCAGATTGAGAAAGATTTCAATATGTCCATCCCTGAAATGTTTGAGCAGAAGGGTGAAGCCTTTTTCCGTCAGACCGAAAAGGATTATATATTAGATATTTGCCGTAATACGAAATTCAAGATCGTGTCGCTTGGGGGCGGTTCGTTTAAACAAGAGGAAATCAGACAGTGCTGTCTTGAAAACTGTCTCGTGCTCCATCTTGATTTATCATGGGAGAATTGGAAGCAGCGGGCTGATCTGCTGATTGAAAGCCGTCCCGTTCTGCATAACCGTTCCATGGATGAAATGCAGCAGCTCTTTAACGAGCGCCAAAGCATCTATGATAAACATAATTCAAAAGTGGCGACGGATAATCTGGAACCAGAAGAAATCGCCGATTATATCGTAGAAACGTTAAAAATCGGCTGGGACCTGTATCAGCCGATGTAAAAAGAGCCGTGACGCTGTGAGCGCACGGCTTTTTTGTTTTTAAACAAACGTTTATTAAAATGTTTAGAAAATGAGTGTAAAATCGTGTTAAGATAGAGTCAGAAAATTAAATCTTATAAAACAAAGGAGAATAATCGGATATGCAATTATACGACTTGCCGCTCGACCAACTGCAAACCTATAAACCAAATAAAACCGCTCCTCATGACTTTTCGGATTTTTGGGCATCATCATTACATGAGCTTGCAAAGGAAGAGGCAAAGCCTGAATTGACGGCTGAAAGCTACCCGGCTGACGGCGTGAAAGTATTCCGGCTGACATACCGAAGCTTCGGCAAGGCGGAAATTGAGGGATGGTACGCCATTCCCGACCGGCAAGGACCGCATCCGGCCATCGTGAAATATCACGGCTATAATGCGAGCTATGACGGGGATATACATGACATCGTAAATTGGGCGCTTCACGGATATGCCGCGTTCGGCATGCTTGTCCGCGGCCAGCACAGCAGCACAGATACAAGCGTCTCACCGCACGGACACGTTCCCGGCTGGATGACGAAAGGGATTTTAGATAAAGATACATATTATTACCGCGGCGTGTACTTAGACGCCGTCCGGGCTTTGGAAGTCATCAGCGGCTTTGATGAAGTTGATGAAACGAGGATCGCCGTCATCGGCGGGAGCCAGGGAGGCGGACTTTCAATCGCCGCGGCGGCACTATCTGACATTCCGAGAGCGGTTGCGGCCGATTATCCTTATTTAAGCAATTTTGAGCGGGCCATTGATGTCGCTCTTGATGAGCCGTATCTTGAGATTAACTCCTTTTTCAGAAAGAACGGCAGCCCTGAAACGGAGAAGGCCGCGATGAATACACTGGCCTATTTTGATATCATGAATCTGGCGGACCGCGTAAAAGTTCCGGTGCTCATGTCCATCGGGCTGATTGACCGTGTGACCCCGCCGTCGACGGTATTTGCCGCGTACAATCATCTGGAAACGGAAAAAGAATTGAAGGTTTACCGGTATTTCGGACATGAATACATACCTTCTTTCCATACGGAAAAGCTGGCCTTTCTGAAAGCGCATCTGAAAGGCTGACGACAGCGAAAAGCCCAAGTACTTGGGCTTTTTTCAGGAATGATCACGGAAAAGGACGGATACAGATGAAACAAAGGATCATCGAAGAATTAAAACGAATTGAAGCACAGCACGGCGTCAAGGTGCTTTACGCCGTAGAATCAGGGAGCCGCGCATGGGGGTTTCCGTCAAGCGACAGCGACTACGATGTGCGGTTTCTCTATGTGCCGAAAAAAGAATGGTACTTTTCGATCGAACCGCATAGGGATGTCATAGAAGAGCCGATTCATGACATGCTTGACATCAGCGGCTGGGAACTGAGAAAAGCGCTTAGGCTTTTTAAAAAATCAAATCCGCCTCTTTTGGAATGGCTCTCTTCTGAGATGATCTATTATGAAGCTTTCTCAGCGGCTGAAAAGCTTCGAAAACTGAAAATCCGCGCCTTTTCGCCTGAAGCCGGCATCTATCATTATCTCAATATGGCAAAACGGAATGAAAAAACGGAATTGCGGGGCAGTGAAGTAAAGATTAAAAAGTATTTTTATGTTCTGCGTCCTCTCCTTGCCTGCAGATGGATTGAAACGTTCGGCTCCGTACCGCCGATGTCATTTCCCGTACTGGCCGATGCCTTATTGACGGATGAAGCGCTCATTTCTGAAATCAATACACTGCTTACAAGGAAAAAAAGCGGTCAGGAGCTGGCTCCGGAACCCAGAAATACGATCATTCATGCATTTATAGAAGAAGAAATAGAACGCATCGGGCACTATGTCAAAACGATCAAAACGCCGAAACCTGACATAACGGAGGAACTGAATCGGCTATTGATTCAGACCGTCGAAGAGGCGTGGGGGGAAAAAGGCGGAAATTGACGATTGCCGTCATTTCCGTCCGCCTTTTTTCGGCATAATCCGCCTGCTATCTAAGAAGCTGATTGTGGTAAAACCACAAAAATTTATCAGAATCTTTGTATTTTTAGAATATTGTGAGAGGATGTTTTGTCCATTTACAATAGACTCATACAAATACTTCTTAGATTGCGGGGTGTTAAGGTTGGAAGTGATTACAAGAGATTTTTTCTTATTTTTATCCAAGAGCAGCTTTCTCAATAAGATGGCGCGAAGCTGGGGAAGCCGTGTGGCAGCCGGCAAAATCATCGGAGGAATGGATTTCCGCAGTTCTATCCCGACAATCCGACATTTGAACAGCCAGGGGCTGTCAGTTACTGTCGATCATTTGGGGGAATTTGTCAACAGCGGTGATGTCGCGAAAGAACGCACCGAGGAGTGCATGCAGACCATCGCCTTAATCGCTGATGAACAGCTGAATTCCCAAGTGTCATTAAAAATGACGTCTTTAGGTCTTGATATAGATCTCGATCTCGTCTATGAAAATATGACGAAAATCCTCCAGACGGCTGAAAAACATAAAGTCATGGTGACGATTGACATGGAAGATGAAACGAGATGCCAGAAAACGCTGGATATCTTTAAAGACTTCCGGAGCCGGTATGAATATGTAAGCACCGTGGTGCAGGCCTATCTGTACAGAACGGAGAAGGATCTTGACGACCTCAGCCCGCTGAATCCGTTTCTGCGGCTTGTCAAAGGGGCCTATAAAGAATCGGAAAAGGTGGCCTATCCTGAAAAAAGCGACGTCGATGAAAATTATAAAAGACTCATCCGCAAACAGCTTTTAAAAGGGCATTATACGGCAGTTGCCACGCATGATGACAAAATGATCGAGTTTACAAAACAGCTTGCCAAAGAGCATGGCATTCCAAACGACCGTTTTGAGTTTCAGATGCTGTACGGCATGCGCTCGCAAACCCAGCTCAGCCTGGTGGAAGAAGGATACCGCATGAGAGTCTACCTGCCTTACGGGGATGACTGGTACGGCTATTTCATGAGACGGCTCGCTGAACGCCCCTCAAACATCGCATTCGCCTTTAAAGGAATGACTAAGAAGTAAAAAAGGGAGAGATGACAATGACTACACCTTATAAACACGAACCATTCACGAATTTCCAAGATCAATCGAACGTTGAAGAATTTAAGAAAGCGCTTGCGACGGTAAATGAGTATCTGGGGAAAGATTATCCGCTCGTCATCAACGGTGAAAAGGTAGAGACGGAAGCGAAAATCGTATCCATTAACCCTGCAGACAAAGAAGAAGTCGTCGGAAAAGTGTCAAAGGCGTCCCAGGAGCACGCTGAGCAAGCGATTGAAGCTGCTGCGAAAGCGTTCGAAGAGTGGAGATACACATCCCCTGAAGAAAGAGCGGCCGTTTTGTTCCGCGCAGCTGCCAAAGTCCGCCGCAGAAAGCACGAATTCTCCGCCCTGCTCGTCAAGGAAGCGGGAAAACCTTGGAACGAAGCTGATGCAGATACGGCTGAAGCGATTGACTTCATGGAGTATTATGCACGCCAAATGATCGAACTGGCAAAAGGCAAACCGGTCAACAGCCGTGAGGGCGAGAAAAACCAATATGTGTACACGCCGACTGGAGTGACAGTTGTTATTCCGCCGTGGAACTTCTTGTTTGCGATCATGGCAGGAACAACAGTGGCGCCGATCGTTACTGGAAACACAGTGGTTCTAAAACCTGCGAGTGCTACACCTGTTATTGCAGCAAAATTTGTTGAGGTGCTTGAAGAGTCCGGATTGCCAAAAGGCGTAGTCAACTTTGTGCCGGGAAGCGGAGCAGAAGTAGGCGATTATCTTGTTGACCATCCGAAAACAAGCCTTATCACATTTACAGGATCACGTGAAGTCGGTACGAGAATTTTCGAACGCGCGGCGAAAGTGCAGCCGGGCCAGCAGCATCTGAAACGCGTCATTGCAGAAATGGGCGGTAAAGATACGGTTGTCGTTGACGAAGATGCGGACATTGAATTGGCGGCTCAATCCATCTTTACATCAGCATTCGGCTTCGCGGGACAAAAATGTTCTGCAGGTTCACGTGCAGTTGTCCATGAAAAAGTGTATGATCAAGTATTAGAGCGTGTCATTGAAATTACGGAATCAAAAGTAACTGCTAAACCTGACAGTGCAGATGTTTATATGGGGCCTGTCATCGACCAAGGTTCTTACGACAAGATCATGAGCTACATTGAAATCGGAAAAGAAGAAGGCCGTTTAGTAAGCGGCGGCACCGGAGATGATTCAAAAGGCTACTTTATCAAGCCGACGATCTTCGCTGACCTTGATCCGAAAGCAAGACTCATGCAGGAAGAAATTTTCGGGCCTGTCGTGGCGTTTTCTAAAGTATCAAACTTTGATGAAGCGCTGGAAGTGGCCAACAATACTGAATACGGTTTGACAGGCGCGGTCATTACAAACAACCGCAAACATATTGAACGGGCGAAACAGGAGTTCCATGTCGGCAACCTGTACTTCAACCGCAATTGTACGGGAGCGATTGTCGGCTACCATCCGTTCGGAGGCTTCAAAATGTCCGGCACTGATTCAAAAGCGGGCGGCCCGGATTATTTGGCCCTCCACATGCAGGCGAAAACAATCAGTGAAACGTTTTAAGAGGGACTGAATGGGCATCCTCCTCGCGGGGGGTGTCCATTTCACCATAAACATATAAAGCGGAGGAGGAAATGCCATAGCAAACATTCAGTTGATTATTTCCATTTGTATTTATATGGCGGGTATGCTGTTTATCGGTTATTTCGCCTACAGACGGACGTCAAATCTGACGGATTACATGCTCGGGGGGCGTTCTTTAGGCCCTGCCGTCACAGCGCTCAGCGCGGGAGCGGCGGATATGAGCGGATGGCTCTTGATGGGGCTTCCGGGTGCTATGTTCTCGACAGGATTAAGCGGCGCTTGGATTGTGCTCGGGCTTGTGCTCGGGGCGTGGGCGAACTGGCTTTTCGTGGCGCCGAGACTGAGAACGTATACCGAAAAAGCGGGGAATTCCATCACCATTCCGGGTTTCCTTGAAAACCGTTTCGGTGATCATACGAAGCTTCTCAGACTGTTTTCGGGTCTTGTCATTCTCGTCTTTTTCACATTTTACGTATCATCCGGCATGGTATCCGGAGGTGTCTTATTCAACAGCATTTTAGGGTTGAATTACCACACGGGACTGTGGGTCGTGACAGGCGTCGTTGTCGCCTACACCTTGTTCGGGGGCTTTTTGGCGGTAAGCTGGACGGACTTTGTTCAAGGGATCATTATGTTTGTGGCGCTTATTCTTGTGCCGATTGTGACGATTTTCCATACGGGCGGCCCGGGGGAAACCGTTGCCGATATCCGTTCCGTCAACCCGGAACTGTTTAACATGTTCAAAGGGACGACCGTCCTTGGCATTATTTCTTTATTTGCGTGGGGGCTCGGCTATTTCGGGCAGCCGCATATTATTGTGCGCTTTATGGCGATCACGTCTGTGAAAGAAATCAAACGAGCCAGACGGATCGGAATGGGATGGATGATTTTGTCTGCACTAGGCGCGCTGTTTACGGGTCTTGCGGGAATCGCGTATTACCACCAGAACGGACTGAAGCTGGCTGATCCGGAAACCATTTTTATTCAGCTCGGCAACATTCTGTTCCACCCGATTATTACGGGATTTCTCATTTCTGCGATTTTAGCGGCCATTATGAGTACGATTTCGTCTCAGCTGCTCGTTACGTCCAGTTCTTTAGTGGAGGACTTGTATAAGTCCATGTTCAGGCGTTCGGCTTCTGATAAGGAACTCGTATTTCTGGGGAGAATGGCAGTGCTTGCGGTGTCAATCATCGCTTTGGTGCTCGCCTGGGAGAAAAACAACACGATACTTGGTCTTGTCAGCTATGCATGGGCGGGATTCGGCGCTTCATTCGGGCCGGTCGTACTGCTCAGTTTATTTTGGAAACGGATGACGAAATGGGGGGCACTCGCCGGCATGATTGCGGGAGCGATTACCGTAATCATTTGGGCGAATGCCGGTCTTTCAGACTTTTTGTACGAAATCATTCCGGGCTTTGCTGTAAGCCTTGCCGCTGTATTTGTCGTCAGCTTATTGACACAGGCTCCGTCAAAAGATGTCACAGATCAGTTTCATGAGTACCGTGATACACTTTCTCAATAAAAGCAAGGAACGAGAGGAAGAAGGGACCGCCCTTTTTCCTCTTTTCACGATACAGAATTCCGGATAATTCCGTTTTGGGAATATGTGAATTTTTTTCTATACAAAAAGTCACCCCGCAGAGTATGATAAAGATAAAAAGAGCATAGGAGAAATAGGTATGGAAGAGCTTTTAGAGAGAGTTTTTTCATTTACGGACATTGATAAATTAATTGATTTCATCAGTTATGAATTGCAGAAGCCCGTTATTCTGGAAAGCGCGGATTTCTTTTTGCTTGCCTATAATTCTTATTACATTAATCACTTCGACTCCGCCAACCAGCAGACGATATTTTCAAAAAAATGCCCCGTGCAGATTTTTGAAAGGTTTCTGAAGGACGGGGTGATCGAAAAGCTGAAAACCGTTCCTGAACCGTTCCGTGTCGAAAAAATAGACAGTATCGGACTGAATCAGAGAGTGGTTGTAAGCGCAAAACATAAAGGCGAAGTGATGGGCTACATCTGGATTCAGGAGCTCGACCGAAACCTGACGGACGAGGAGCTCGATTTTTTATATGAAACTTCATTCCATGTCGGAAAAATCATCTATAAAACGAACCGGCTGAAACAGGAAAAAGAAGAGAGAGCGGAAGACCTGGTGAAACGGGCGATCTTTCAGCAATTCTCCTCTGAAAAGGAGTTCAGGCGGGAAGCGGAAAAGATGAACGCCGTGCTGCCGTCGGTTTTTTCGGTAGTCGTCCTGCACGCCGCAAATGGGGATGGGGAGGCAGTCGAAGATGTGAAGGAAAATATCAAATCGTACTTGAATTTGCGGGATAAAGTCAGTCACGTCTTAACCATTGATTCCAATATTGTCATCGTCGTCGCAAGCTTCTCGCAAAAAAGCTCCGGCACTTCGGCAGCATCTGAATTCACCCACAAACTGCTGACTCATTTTCACTTTCAGAAGATCCCCACTCCCATCTATATCGGAATCGGCAATGAATACAGCAGCATCCTGAAGCTCGGCAAAAGTTATATAGAGGCCCTTGAAGTCATAAAGGCCGCCGAAATTACCGGAAACCAGGAAAATATCCCGTACGAATACAGTAAGCTCGGGATTTACCGCTATCTTGAAAGCATCGAAGAAAAAAACGCCTCACTGGAATATGTAAACGAAGATTTAGCGTTATTAAAAGCCAAAGACAGAGAAAGCAGTACCGAACTGCTGAAAACGTTAGAAATCTATCTCCTCAATAACTGCAAAACAAAACCAGCCGCAGAACAGCTTTTTATTCATCAAAACACATTGAACTACCGTATCAAACAGATTCTTGACATGACATCAATTAATTTAAACGACTTCAGGACAAGGTGCCAGCTGTATCTCGATATCATGCTGATGAAAAAGAGATAAAAAAGAAACCAGTCGCCGTACTGGTTTCAGTTTTAATACCTTCCCGCTTATCAATCTCAGAACCTCACTTCTGAATCACTCCTTTTCCGCAAGAGAGAAATGAATAAACACTTCTCCTCAATATGTGTTATACTTTCATTGATATTGATTCTCAATTAAAAATGTTTGAAGTATAGATATAAACGGGAGGCAGAACGATGGCGGAAAATCATGAGGTGTATGACGTCACGATTATAGGCGGAGGCCCGATCGGCCTGTTTGCGGCTTTTTATTGCGGGATGCGCGAGCTGAAAACGAAAGTGATCGAGTTTTTGCCGCGGCTCGGAGGGAAAGTGTCTATGTTTTTCCCTGAAAAAATCATCCGTGATATCGGCGGAATACCCGGGATTGCCGGAGAACAGCTGATTAAGCAGCTGAAGGAACAGGCTGCGACATTTAAGCCGGATATCGTGTTGAATCAGCGGGTGACCGGATTTGAATGGCTGGAAGACGGAACCATTGTGCTGGAAAGTTCCAAAGGGGAAAAGCACTATACGCGCACGGTGATTTTGGCTGTCGGCATGGGGACGCTTGAGGTCAATGAACTTGACAGCGCGGATGCGAGCCGGTATTCGGGAAAGAACCTTCATTATAAGGTGGAGAAGCTTGATGCGTTTCGAGATAAGCATGTCGTGATTTCAGGAGGGGGAGATACCGCGGTTGACTGGGCGAATGAGCTGGAACCGATTGCGGCGTCTGTTACCGTCTTGCACCGCAGGGAGGAGTTCGGCGGTTTGGAAAGCAGCGTGGCGAAAATGAAGCGGTCTTCCGTGCGGGTGCTTGCGCCATATCGTCTAAAGCACCTCAACGGCACCGGAGAACGGATCGAGAGCGTCACCGTTTGCCAAACTGAGTCCGGACTTTCTGAAGTCATCAAGCTTGATGAGCTCATTATCAACCATGGGTTTAAAATTGATCTCGGTCCGATGAAGGACTGGGGGCTTGAGATAGAAGAAGGCAGGATTAAAGCTGACAGACATATGCGGACGAATCTTCCGGGCGTGTTTGTCGCCGGTGACGCCGCCCATTATGAAAGCAAGCTCAGATTGATTGCCGGCGGTTTCACGGAGGGGCCGACCGCCGTGAACAGCGCCAAAGCCTATTTGGACCCGCAGGCGGAACAGATGGCGATGTATTCGACTCACCATAAAAAATTGGTGACACAATAAAAAAGGGCTGACCCCCGATATTGAGCCCGGGGGTCAGAAATTCCGGCGTATCAGCTGTGAACGAGCATGTCTTTCATTTCATTTCGTATAAACGCAAATAACTGTTCCTGATTTTTCACGGCGGTAAACCCGCAGCCGGCGGGGACGTCTTCGCCCATGCAGATGACGGGAGGGCGGTTTCCTGACGGATTCGGTGATATGCCGATTTGTTTTCCGGCGCTGATCAAATGCTGAGCGGATTCTTTGCCCGTACAGATAATCATTTGCAGAGGAGACTCGCTGATCGTGCGTTCGATCATGGAAGTGAACCGCTCATCTGCGATATGTTCATGGGTGATATAAAACGGGCATGATTTTGAGTCTGACAAGTTTTCTGCTGCTTGACGGCTTCCTACAATGAGTGAATGCGGAGAATCAATTTGACATTCGGATAGGAGAAAGCCCCGTTTTGTCAGTTCCGTCTTTGCGGCCTCAGTCGCTGCATTCAGGCTTGCGGTCACCCGGCGGATGTCGATCTGCTTGAAAGCCAGTGTGTCAAAGAATTCGCATACCGCAAGGCGTGATGTGAAAAATAGTTGTTCAAAGGTGCTGATCTGTTTCAGGATGTTTTCGTTTGCGGGCATTTTTTTAACGATCCGCTTCGGCCATTCAATAACATCGGCGCCATATTCGCGCAGCTTGTCTGTCAATGTGTGTTCTTCATCGCCATGAGTGACAACCATGATATGCCGCCCGATGAACGGTTTGCTTTCAAACCAGCTGTGTGTTTGAAAATTGACAATATCACCGATGACGATAATGGCAGGGTTGGTGATGTTTTGGCTTTGAACTTTTTCATGGATATCCTGAAGCGTTCCTTTAACACTCCGCTGCCGCCCCCACGTCCCCCATTGAATGACGAGTACGGGAACGGAAGGGGATTTTCCGTACTCCGTAAGCTTACGGCATATAAATGACAGATTTTTAACGCCCATGTAAAACACAAGCGTTTGAACGCTTCGGGCAAGCCCTTCCCAGTCGAGATTCGGCCTGCCGTGCAATGATGTATCATGAGCGGTGATCATCGCGAAGGACGAAGCGAAATCACGATGGGTGACGGGGACTCCCGCATACAGCGGCGCTGCGATTCCCGAGGTGATGCCGGGCACCATTTCGTAGCGGATGCCGTGCTGATGAAGCGCCTCTGCTTCTTCGCCGACTCTGCCGAACACACTTGGGTCTCCGCCTTTCAAGCGGACTACGGTGCAGCCCTCCGCCGCTTTTTCAATCAGCAGGGCATTTATCTCAGACTGTTTCATAAAATGGCGGTCGGGCAGCTTTCCGCAATAAATGAACCGGCAGTCCGGTGAGGCATACTCAAGAAACTTTGGGTTTGCGAGCCGGTCATACAAAATAATATCCGCTTTCTCCAGAGCCTGTTTTCCTTTTACGGTGATCAGCCCCGGGTCTCCTGGTCCGGCACCGACAAAATATACGATTCCGTTTTTCATGATGGCGTCATCCCTTCAGCAGTTTAAAAAATGAAGGACCACTTGAAAAAGTGATCCGGTCTGATCAATACAGGAGGTATACATTCTCTCCTTCGATCAGTGTTTCGTATGTTTTGACACAGCCATGATCCGGCTCTTGGACTTTTCCGTCTTCTAAGGAGATTTTCCAGTCATGCATCGGGCAGAAGACGTATTCTCCGCTGACGATGCCTTCAGCCAAGACGCCCCCTTTATGGGGACAGCGGTTTTCGACGGCGCGGACGCTCCCGTCAGAAAGTTTAAATACGGCAAGCTCTTTATCTTCTATATATACGGTTTTTCCTAACTCCTCGGGTAATTCGTTTACTTTGCCTATGCAAACCTTTGTCATATCTTTATTAACCATGTCCGTTCCCCCTTACTGTTTTATGAAGTCGTGACGACATTTTCGAATAGATCTTTAGATGCTTTTTTATCTTTAAGGAAGTATTGCCACGGATCTTTGTGGACAGAGAGTGTCTCATTCATTCTGTCGTTGAGCTCCTGCCGTTTTTCCGGATCGTTTAATACGGATTGGACATGAGATAAACCGACGCGCTCAAGCCATGCGGATGTCCGCTCCAGATAGTTTGCCGTTTCTCTGTAGTACTGAAGGTAAGCACCCGCATATTCTAAGACTTCTTCATTCGTTTTTACTTTCATCAGCAAATCACCGGCGCGCAAATGGGTTCCGCCGTTTCCGCCGACATAAAGCTCCCAGCCTCCGTCGATGCCGACAACGCCAAGGTCTTTAATACCTGATTCCGCACAGTTCCGCGGGCAGGCGGACACGGCCATTTTGACCTTATGAGGCGTATTGAGCCCTTCGAATTTTTTCTCAAGCGCAATGCCCAGTGCCATGGAGTCTTGCGTGCCGAAGCGGCAGAATTGTTCGCCTACGCACGTTTTTACCGTGCGGAGTGTTTTTCCGTACGCGTAGCCTGAAGGCATATCAAGCTCGGCCCATACTTTCGGCAGGTCTTCTTTTTTGACGCCGATGAGATCAATTCGCTGGCCGCCTGTCATTTTAACGAGCGGGATCTCATATTTGTCGACGACATCGGCGATCTTGCGGAGATCCTGAGAGTTGGTCACGCCGCCGTACATCCGGGGAACGACTGAGTATGTTCCGTCTTTTTGAATATTGGCGTGCATCCGTTCGTTCACAAAACGGGATGTTCTGTCATCCTCGTATGTAGCCGGATTAATCATGCCTAAGTAGTAGTTGAGGGCAGGACGGCATTTGGAGCAGCCCTCCGGCGTTTTCCAGCCGAGCACGTTCATGATTTCTCTTGTATGGGACAGCCCTTTGGCTTTGATTTCTTCTACGACTTCATCTCTCGACAGTGATGTGCAGCCGCAAATCGCTTCTTTTTGCGCGGACGCGTCAAATTCTGAGCCCAGTGTATATTGAAGAATGTCTTCCACGAGCGGTTTACAGCCTCCGCAGGAACGGGATGCCCCGGTGCATGCTTTGATTTCGTCCGTAGATGTGCAGCCTTTTTCCTGAATGGCTTGAATAATCGCGCCTTTTGAAACGCCGTTGCATCCGCAGATGATTTCATCGTCGCTCATCGCCGCGGTCATGCTTGCGCCTGCTTCCTGATCAAGAGGCTGTAAGATTGATATTTTGGAAGTTTCGGAGATATCGGCTTCTTTTTGAATCATAGAAAACAGGCGGCCGCCCTCGCTGCTGTCGCCGAACAAAACAGCGCCGACAATTTGATTGCCCCTCAGGACGATTTTTTTATAAATGCCGTCCTGCTCATCGAACACTTTAATCGCTTTTTTGTCCTCTGATTCGTTAAAGTCACCGGCAGAGAAGACTTCGACGCCTGATACCTTTAATTGAGTGGAGAGAACGGAGCCTTCATACGGTTTTGTTTCAATGCCGCAAATATGTTTGGCCAGCACTTTTGCCTGTTCATAGAGCGGCGCCACAAGACCGTATGCGATTCCGCGGTGCTCGGCACATTCACCGACCGCGTAAATGTGCGGAATGTCAGTCTGCATATAATCGTTGACGATGATGCCGCGGTTTACCGGAATGCCGCTTTCTGTGCCAAGCTGTGTATTCGGGCGGATGCCGACCGCCATGACGACCAGGTCAGCTTCGATGCTTGTGCCGTCTTTGAAGCGTACGCCTTCGACACGGTCAGTACCGAGAATTTCTTCGGTTTGCTTTTCAAGGAAAAAGGTCATGCCTTGTTTTTCTAATTCGTTTTGCAGCAGGCGTCCCGCCGCTGCGTCAAGCTGGCGCTCCATCAGGAATGGGGCGAGGTGGATGACAGACACGTCCATTCCGAGATTCAGCAGTCCGCGTGCGGCTTCCAAACCAAGCAGTCCTCCGCCGATGACGGCTGCTTTTTTATATTGTTTTGACGCGGCGAGCATCGTGTCTGTATCTTTTATATCCCGGAATGCCGTGACGCCTTGTTTGTCTGCGCCCGGAATCGGAAGGATAAAAGGGACAGAGCCTGTCGCCAGGATGAGTTCATCGTAAGGCTGGATTCTGTCTGCATCGGTGATGACGGTTTTGTTTTCCGTGTCGACTTTGATGACTGTTTCACCGGTATACAGCTGAATGTTGTTTTCTTTGTACCAGTTCCAATCGTTTAACGTAATGTCTTGAATGTCGGTATCGCCTTGCAGCACTTTTGACAGAAGGATTCGGTTATAGTTGGGATGAGGTTCGGCCCCGAATATTGTAATCTCGAATTCGTCTTTTGAAACACGCAGTATTTCTTCAATCGCTCTTACCCCGGCCATTCCATTTCCAACAAGAACTAGCTGTTTTTTTCCCATCAGATGATCCGCTCCTTATCTTTGTTTTTTTTAGCGTAGCACAGCAAAAACAAATATTTAAGATGCATGTTATGAAATGTAACAAAAAATACTAAAAAATCTAAAAATTTTATGAAAAATTATATAGGGCTGATTCGTACCGCGCACATCTTAAAACCGGGCATTTTACAGTCCGGGTCCAAGGCTTCACCAATTAAATCGTTGACGTTTTGCGTGTCAGACCAATGGATGGGAACAAACAACGTGTCTTTTCGTACTTTCTCCGACCATCTGCTCCGGACCGTGATGCTGCCCCGGGGGGATTCTATTTTCACGAGAACACGGTCTTCGATATGATAGTCGGCCGCCGTTTTTGGATGGATTTCCACAAAGGATTCGAAATGTCTTGCAGCCAGGGCGGAGCTTTTTCTCGTTTGGACACCCGTTAAGTAATGAGACATCACCCTTCCTGTGGTTAAATAAAGCGGATAGCCGGCGCTCGGTTTCTCTTTCGGGACGGCCGGTTCATTTGGAATCACGCTTAATTCAGCTCTGTGATCAGGATGGGCAAATGAGTACTCAAACAATCGCCCGGTTCCGGGGTGATCCGCTTCAGGACATGGCCACTGAATGCCGCCTTCCCGCCTGAGCCTGTCATAGGTGATGCCTGCGTAATCAGCGATTCCGCCGCGGCTCGCTTCTCTCAGTTCGTTAAAGATTTCCTCCGACGAGGTATAGGGAAAATAATGCCCTTTACCAAGAGCCGAGGCAATGTCACAGATGATCTGCCAATCATGTTTCGCTTCTCCGGGACAGGTGCGGCTCGCTTCTCTTAATGTCACGCGGCCTTCTACATTTGTCATCGTGCCTTCGTCTTCCAAATAAGAGGAGGCGGGTAAAATCACATCCGCGAATGCCGCGGTCTCAGAAATAAATAAGTCAACTGCGACAAAAAATCTCAGTTTCTTGATTGCCTGCTTGACGAAATTCGCATTTGGGCCGGAAACAGCCGGATTGGAACACATGAGAAACAATCCTTTGATGTCGCCGCTATCTATTTTTTCTATCATTTCATAGGCTGAGACGCCTTTTCGCGGCAGCTCATCCTGATGAATCCCCCACACCTTCGCAATATGCGCCCGGTGTTCTTCAATTTCGATAGAACGGTAGCCCGGAAGCTGATCCGCTTTTTGGCCGTGTTCTCTCGCGCCTTGTCCGTTGCCTTGACCGGTAATCGCCCCGTAACCTGAGAAGGGCTTGCCGATTTTTCCCGTGATCAGCACTATATTTAAGAAAGCTTTCACTGCCGCGGTACCGTCAGTCTGCTGTTCGATCCCCCGCGCTGTAAACAGCATGCCGGATGTTTCCTTGGCAAACTTCACGGCGGCCTTTCGTATATGCTCCAAAGGAACACTTGTCTGCTCGGAGATCTCTTTCAGATCCAAAGCGTCGGTATGCCGTTTGAGCTTATCGAATCCGTTTGTTCGTGTGCGGATAAAGTCTTTGTCTGTAAGCTGTTCGTCAATGCAGATTTTGACGAGTCCGTTTGCCAAGGCGGCGTCTGTACCGGGCTTGATTTTCAGGTGAAGATCGGCTATTTTGGTCGTCGCCGTTTCCCGGGGATCAATGGCGATAATGTAAGCCCCGTTTTCTTTCGCTTTATCAAAATACGGCATGATCGTCGGCTGGCATTCGGCGATATTGGTGCCTGTCAGGATGATGACACGTGTATGCGGAATGTCCGATAATGGATTCGTCAGGCCCCTGTCCGCGCCGAATGTCTGGCCGGCCGCCGTTGCTGCGGCAGACATACAGAGCCGCCCGTTGTAATCGATGTATTTCGTCTGTAAGCCGACCCGTGCGAACTTTCCAAGCAGATAGGCTTCTTCATTTGTAATTGAGGCGCTCCCATAGACGGCCATCGCATCATTGCCGTGTTCGGTTTGGATCAGATTGATTTGTTCCTTAATGCGATTCAGTGCTTCAGCCCAAGAGACAGGCACAAATTCACCGTTTTTTTTAAGCAGGGGGCGTGTAATGCGGGAAGAGTGCACGGCATGCTGATGGGCATTCATGCCTTTTGTACATAAACGGCCATGTGTCGTCGGATTATCAATGCCGATTGCAGTGTATTTCTTCCGTGCCGCGAAGGTTTGTTCCGTAAGCTGCATTTTGCATTGCATGCTGCAGAACGGGCATTGCGTCTCATATGTTTTTTCCGATTGGACATCTTGCAGTTTGTCACGGAAATAACGGAGCATCGGTTCAGTCAAAAAGCTTCATCCTTTCGTATGGCGTTTTCCCGGCAGACAGGTTTTGCAGCAGGGAGATGTCTGAACGGAGATTTTTCAGAAGCTGTGTCCGCATATCTTCTTCAAACAGCATTTCTCTGATATGGACGAGGCCGAGTCTGTCAACCCATTGATAAATCGCTTCGTTGTAGTGAGCCGTTTCGCGATAATATTGAATAAGGCCTTTCATCATAGCGGCGGTACTGTCTTCGTTATCCGTCACACAAAAAAGGCTGCCGGCGCGGGCTTGTTTTCCGCGGACGCCCCCGATATAAATTTCCCAGCAAGTTTGTGTCTGAAGCGCGCCGATATCCTGAATGTAAGCATCGGTGCAATTGTTTTCACATGACAAGCTGACGGATATATAAGCGGGGACGGCAAGCGTGTCGGTATCTCGTTCAATCTTGCTTGCCAGCTCTTGAAAGGAGCGATGCTGTCCGCACGTACATGCTCTGATTTGAATCGTCCTGCGGTGCCGGGGGGAGAAAACCGGCATGTTCAGTGCTTTTCTGATGCTTGCAAGGTCAGTTGGCCTGATTCCGGAAAGCCTCAGCCGGTGACTGTCAGTCATCGAAACGCCGGGGATGCCGTATGTTTCAATGACGTTTGCGATGTTTTTGAGCTCTGCGGCACTTGTCAGTCCGCCGTACATTTGCGGAATCAGGGTGCATGTCTCTTCTGCCGATATTTCATTGAACTGCATAAAATCAGGCCGCATCCTTTTTAGGTAGTAGTGAAGCGCCGGAATACAAATGCGGCAGCCGTTTTCTGTTTTCCAGCCGATCACTTTCATCACCTCGGCGGCATCAGTGAACGGACGGCGCCGAAGTTCGGCGATGACTTCTTCCTCCGTCAAATCGGTGCAGCCGCAAAACGAAGGCTGGCGGGAGGGTTTTGTGTAATCATCGCTCGCCATATACTTCAGCAAGTCTTCAACGAGCGGCCTGCATCCTCCGCAAGACCCGGACGCTTTTGTCATGTGCTTCACTTCCTCCGCGGTTTTTAAGCCATATTTGTTCACCGCTTCTTCAATGGAGCCCTTGGTCACTGAGCTGCATTGGCAAATGGTTTCATGAGGAGGCATGGATTCAAAGGATATACCGCCTTGATCCGGTTCCATGAGCTGTTTTTTCACGATGGAAATATCTCTTTGCTTCACAAGACTGTCGAGAAGCCGCTGTTTACCGCGCGTGTCCCCGAATAAAATAAAGCCGGCCGGTTTATCGTCCTCAAAGAGCGCTTTTTTGTAGATGCCTGCATGCTCATCATGGAACAATATGCCGGCTGTGTGCTCATCCTCGTGCACCTTTCCTGCCGACCATACATCAATACCGGCTATTTTTAAGGCTGCAGATTGTGCAAAGCCTTGAAACCCTTCGCACGGGACGCCGCATAGATGCTGCGCGAGCACTTTTCCCTGTTCATAAAGCGGCGCCGCCAATCCGTATACAATCCCGTCATGCTCCGCGCATTCACCGACGGCATACACATTCGGTTTGTTCGTCTGCATGAATTGATTGACGATGATTCCTCGGTTCACTGAAAGTCCGGCAGATGCAGCCGATCGGATATTGGGCCTCACACCGGCGGCCATGACAATCAGGTCTGCTTCTATGGAAGAACCGTCTTTGAAACGGATGCCTTCCGCCCGTGAGTTCCCTGTAATGGATGCCGTGTCTTTCTCTAAAAGAAAGACTAAGCCTTTTCGTTCCAGCTCTTTCTGCAGCAGGCGGGATGCCGTTGGATCAAGCTGTTTTTGCATAATGGCGGAAGAGTGGTGAATGACGCTGACGTCCATGCCGAGCTGCCGTAAGCCGACGGCCGCTTCAAGACCTAATAAACCGGCGCCGATGACCGCCGCCTTTTGATACCGGCCGGCCGCATTGATAAGGGATTGGCAGTCTTCTATTGTCCGAAAGCCGTACACACCTTCTTTATCTGCTCCGGGTATGGGGAGAATATAAGGAGAGGAGCCCGTTGCAAGGATGATTTGATCGTAAGTCATGCTGCGCTTTCGATCCGTTGTGACAACCTGCCGTTCTGTATCAATGTGTACAACCGTTTCTCCCGTGTAAAGCGTAATTCCGTTTTTTTCGTACCATTCGCGGCTATTCAGCGTAATGTCATCAAGCGAAACCTCACCTTGTAAAACGGAGGATAAGAGAATGCGATTGTAATTGGGATGAGGTTCGCTTCCGAAAATGACAATCTCAAACATGTCACGGTTCATCTTTAAAATGTGTTCAATACAGCGGATTCCGGCCATTCCGTTCCCTGCTGCAATTAATCGTTGTTTCTTCATTCGCCAAACCTCCTTTGCAGCTGCCAGTAAGATTGCTTCTCTATGAGAAATTATGGCACATTGCCTGATTAACGCATTAAATGTGTCGCATTATCTTACACATGTCTTTTCCGGTGAATGCCCGTCATATATTCTTGATTCAGCAATTTGAAATGATAGAAGACCGGAAAGGAGAATGTTATGAAGCTGTCGGAATTAAAAACAAGCGGTCATCCGCTCACTCTGCTCTGTTCCTTCTTATATTTTGATGTGAGTTTTATGATTTGGGTAATGCTGGGGGCGCTCGGCGTTTATATTTCTCAGGATTTCGGGTTATCTTCTTTTGAAAAAGGGTTTGTCGTGGCTCTGCCGATCTTATCAGGATCTGTGTTTCGGATCATTTTAGGTGTGTTAACGGACAGGATCGGGCCGAAGAAAACAGCCGTGATCGGGATGCTGATCACGATGATCCCGCTGCTTTGGGGGGCATTCGGCGGCCGTTCTTTGACTGAGCTGTATGCGATCGGCATTCTGCTGGGCGTAGCGGGCGCAAGTTTTGCTGTTGCGCTTCCGATGGCGAGCCGGTGGTATCCGCCTCACTTGCAGGGGCTTGCAATGGGGATAGCAGGTGCCGGCAACAGCGGCACTTTGTTTGCGACATTGTTCGGTCCCCGCCTTGCGGAACAGTTTGGGTGGCACAGTGTAATGGGAATTGCGCTTCTTCCGTTGATGATCGTTTTTATACTGTTTATCGTCATGGCGAAGGACTCTCCTGCACAGCCCGCACCGCAGCCGCTTAAAAACTACCTTCACGTGTTCAGGCAGAAGGAAACATGGTGTTTCTGTCTTCTGTACGGCGTCACTTTCGGAGGTTTTGTGGGATTATCAAGTTTTTTGGCGATTTTTTTCGTTGATCAATATCAATTGTCAAAAATCCATGCCGGTGATTTCGTCACAATATGTGTCGCAGCGGGCAGTTTTTTTCGCCCTGCAGGAGGCTGGATTTCAGACCGGGCGGGAGGTGCGAAAGTTCTGGCTGTACTGTTTGTCATCGCGGCTCTGTGTATGGCGGGAGTCAGCAGCCTGCCTCCGCTTTCAACGGTGATCGTTCTGCTGTTTATCGGAATGATGGCGCTCGGTATGGGCAACGGAGCGGTATTTCAGCTTGTCCCTCAGCACTTTGCAAAAGAAATCGGAATGGTGACGGGAATCGTCGGAGCAGCCGGCGGCATAGGGGGTTTTTTCCTTCCGAATATTTTAGGATCATTGAAGCAGATGACGGGAACTTATGCGATCGGTTTTATCTCTTTCTCATGTATCACATTGCTCGCATTTGTGCTTGTTCTGGCCGCAGGCTATTTTTGGAGAAAAAGCTGTGGCACTGAAAACAGTCCTGCGGATGTTTAAGTTTGGGCGGAAGACACGTATGACAGCGTGTCTTTTTTATGATTGATTATTTTTCACTTGATTTTAAACGGAGAATACATCAGAATAAATAGTAACGATTACGATTTATAATAATGTACATCATGATGATAATAAGGCAGGTGCGGGGTATAAATCGTAATCATTCTATTTTGTCAGGAGGCTATTTTATGAAAAAAATTCCGGTTACAGTATTGAGCGGCTATCTTGGTGCCGGAAAGACGACCGTTTTGAATCATATTTTACAAAACCGCAACGGTTTAAAAATTGCCGTCATCGTCAATGACATGAGCGAAGTAAATATAGACGCGGGCTTGGTGAAGCAGGGAGGCGGCTTGTCAAGGACGGATGAGAAACTCGTAGAATTATCCAACGGCTGTATCTGCTGCACGCTGCGTGAAGATTTATTAGTCGAAGTTGAGAAACTCGCGAAAGACGGCAGATTTGATTATATTGTGATTGAATCAACAGGGATCAGCGAACCGATTCCCGTTGCCCAGACATTTTCTTATATAGATGAAGAAATGGGCATTGATCTGACAACATTCTGCAGGCTGGACACAATGGTGACCGTGGTGGATGCAAACCGCTTCTGGCATGATTTCCAGTCCGGTGACAGCCTTCTTGACCGGAAGGAAGCGGTAGGAGAAGAGGATGAACGGGTGATTGCCGATTTATTAATTGACCAAATCGAGTTTTGTGATGTACTCATTTTAAATAAATGCGACATGGTGGGCGAAAAAGAGCTTGAACAGCTGGAAACGGTCCTTCGCGCATTACAGCCCCGCGCCAGACTGATCCGGTCCGTCCGCGGAGAAGTGCCTGCCGAATGCATATTGAATACCGGTTTATTTGAGTTTGAGGAAGCGAGTTCATCAGCAGGATGGATAAAGGAGCTGACGGCAGGTCATGAAGCGCACACTCCGGAAACGGAAGAGTACGGCATCACTTCGTTTGTGTACTCGCGGCGTCTGCCGTTTCATACCGCTCGTTTTGATAGCTGGCTGCATCAATCAATGCCTGACAGCATTGTGCGCGCAAAAGGAATTGTTTGGTGCGCAACCCGCAACAGCCTTGCGCTGCTGATGTCTCAGGCGGGTCCGGCGGTTTCGATTGAGCCTGTTTCTTATTGGGTGGCGGCAATGCCGAAACTTGAGCAGGAGCAGATCAAACAGCAGGAACCGGAGATTCTGGAAGATTGGGACGACCAATTCGGAGACCGTCATACGAACCTGGTGTTTATCGGAACAGATTTAGATGAAGCAGCCATTACAAAGGAATTGGATCAGTGCCTGCTCACGCCGTCTGAGTTCGATTCCGACTGGTCGCAGCTTGAAGAACCTTTTCAATGGGATATTCAGCGGGCCGAATAACATACCGGCCAAGTTTAGAAGCAGGTGAAAAGGGAAGGAGTGATGAAAAAGGAGCTGACCAAGTGTGAAAGCACTGACATACCAAGGAAAAGAACATATGGAAGTGAAAGAAGTCCCGGCACCCGCCATTCAAGATGAGAGAGATGTCATCGTTCGAATCACCGCAACCGGGATATGCGGTTCAGACCTTCATTTATATAAAAACGGAATACCCGCCGATCCGGGTTATATCGTCGGGCATGAGCCGATGGGAATCGTTGAAGAAACGGGCAGTCAAGTCAAAAAGCTGAAAAAAGGCGACCGGGTCGTGATTCCTTTTAACATCGGCTGCGGAGAATGTCATTATTGCAAGCACCAGATGGAAAGCCAGTGTGATGAATCTAATCCAAATCCTCATACAGATGCCGGCGGCTTATTCGGTTTTTCGGAGTTTAACGGTAATTATCCCGGCGGGCAGGCTGAATATTTACGTGTTCCTTATGCTGATTTCTCTTCTTTTCTGGTTCCGGCAGACAGTGAGCTTGAAGATGAGCAGGTGCTGCTTCTGTCAGATGTCATGCCGACCGCCTTTTGGAGCGTCCAGCACAGCGGAGTGAAAAAAGGAGATACAGTCGTGATTCTGGGATCAGGTCCGATCGGCTTAATGGCGCAAAAATTCGCGTGGAAAAAAGGAGCTAACCGGGTTATCGCAGTTGATCAAGTCCCGCACCGCCTTGAACATGCGAGACGCATAAACGGAGCAGAGACCTTCAATTTTTCAGAACATGATGAGATCGGGAAACTGCTGCATGAACAAACGTCAGGGGGCGCGGATGTAGTGATTGATTGTGTCGGAATGGACGGCACGCCGCTTTCAAAAGAAAAAACAGAGCAAAAACCGAATCAGTTCGGAACGATCAGTCCGATTCTTACAGCATCAGAAGCCGTTAAGAAGTTCGGAACCGTGCAGCTCACGGGCGCATACATTTCTGAAGCGGACGGCTTTCCGCTCGGTGATTTTTTCACACGCAACGTTTCTTTAAAAATGGGCCAGGCACCCGTTATTCATCTGATGCCGATGCTGTATCAAATGATCGAACAAAATGAAATTGATCCGACGGATATCATTACACACAAAATGAGTCTTGCGGAAGCTCCTGCTGCATATGATATATTTGACAAAAAAGAAGATGGCAACATTAAAGTGATTTTAAAGCCATAGCGAGGAGAAACACGATGAATATTTACAGACCGGCGGGATTTTGGATCAGATTGGGAGCCGTGGTACTCGACTATTTAATTACTTCAGTGCCTTTGGCGATTATTTTTATGCTGGCAACAGGAAAAGATCCGAATGAGAGCACAATGATCAGCATCATTTTGACTCTTTATGCTATTTTGCTCCCTGTATACTGGAACGGTTATGTTATCGGCAAAAAGATCTGCGGTATCCGCATCGTCAAAAAAGACGGCACTCAGGTAGGCTTCCTCACTATGATTTTGAGAGTGCTTGTGGGCGGCCTGATATATGGCGTGACGTTTGGAATCGGTGTGATCGTGAGCGCATTCATGGTCGGAATGAGAGAAGACAGACGGTCAATCCACGATTTTGTAGCGGGAACGTATGTCACATACGCGCTGCCGGACGAATCGATTGAAAAGAGCGAATAATTTCGCTCTTTTTTTGCATAAAAAATGGATGAGGGAGCAACATATAACAAACGTTAAAGGAGGAAAGAGTCATGAAAAAAGCTGCATTGTCTTTAGCTGCGTTTTTCATTACAGCAATGGTTTTCACAATGCCGGCACACGCCGCCGGAACAAAAATGCCTTCAACCATGTCACTCACGGAACAGCAGAAAAAAGAAATTGAATCACTTGAAAAAGAAGTGCTCGAAAAACGAAAACATGTCATATCCAAATATGTTGAGTACGGGGTCCTGCCGAAAGAAAAAGCAGAACATATTAAACAGCATATGGACAGGCGCTTTAACATGATGAAACAAAATGGGTTTGTCCCGAAGCCTCCGCCTCATAAATTGGAAAAGCGGCATCATCATTCTTAAGCATCCGGCAAGCCGGATGCTTTTTTGTTTTTATCGGGATTGCTCTGAAACGCGTTTCATAACGTATGATATCAATATCATACGCATCAGGAGGATGAGACACATGATACATAAAAAACAGGGCCTGTTCCCTGATACATTTCTATGGGGGTCAGCCTCGGCTGCCTATCAGGTTGAAGGAGCCTGGAATAAAGACGGTAAAGGACCTTCAGTATGGGACTTATTCACGAAAATACCGGGTAAAACGTTTAAAGGCTCAAATGGCGATACAGCAGTCGGCCATTATGAGCGTTATAAAGAAGATATCGCCTTGATGGCAGAAATGGGTTTGAAAGCTTACCGCTTTTCTGTCAGCTGGCCGAGAATTTTTCCGAATGGCAGAGGGGAAATCAACGAATCAGGGATCGCATTTTACGAAGACCTGATCGATGAATTGATTTCTAACGATATTGAGCCGGTGCTGACTCTTTATCATTGGGACTTGCCTCAGGCGCTGATGGATGAATACGGCGGCTTTGAATCAAGAAAAATTATTGATGATTTTAATAATTACTGCATTGCGTTATACAAAAGATTCGCCGGCAAGGTGAAATACTGGGTCACGTTAAATGAGCAGAATTATAATTTTCATAACGGGTTTATTACAGCTGCACATCCGCCCGGCGTAAAGGACAGAAAACGATTTTATGAAGCCAATCATATCGCATTTTTAGCTAATGCCAAAGCGATTGAATCCTTCAGACAATATGTTCCTGGCGGCATGATCGGCCCGAGCTTCGCTTATTCACCGGCTTATCCGCTTACAAGTCACCCTGAAGACATAACTGCATTTGAAAACGCAGAGGAATTTATGAACCATTGGTGGCTTGATATGTATTGCCGGGGGACTTATCCGCAAATTCCTTTCAATTATTTAAAGGAAAAGGGCTGGGCGCCCGCCATTGAAGCCGGGGATATGGAATTGCTTGCAAAAGGCAAGCCGGATTTTATCGGTGTTAATTATTATCAGACGATTACGTACGAAAGAAATCCTCTTGATGGTGTATCGGAGGGGAAAATGAACACGACTGGTCAGAAAGGGACAAACCAGGATACCGGTATACCGGGTCTGTTTAAAACGAAAAAGAATCCGAACCTCGTGACGAGTAATTGGGATTGGACGATTGACCCGATAGGTCTGCGCATCGGCCTCCGGCGTATAACGAGCCGCTATGAGCTGCCGGTTTTTATAACAGAAAACGGGCTGGGGGAATTCGATAAAATAGAAGAAGACGGCTCAATTCAGGATGACTACAGAATTGACTATTTACGCTCCCATCTTGAACAGTGCAGAGAGGCCATTAGTGACGGAGTTCATCTCATCGGCTACTGCAGCTGGTCATTCACGGATCTGTTAAGCTGGCTGAACGGCTATCAAAAACGCTACGGTTTTGTCTATATCAATCGAGATGAAGAAGATGAAAAGGATTTGAAACGGATCAGGAAAAAAAGTTTTTATTGGTACCAGAATGTAATTGAAACAAACGGTAAAAGTTTATAAAAGTTCCCTGAGAGAAATAAGATTCTCTCAGGGATTTCTTTTACATTGCGGCTGCATCAATAATATACGTATCCGCATGAAGATCGGATAATTCGGCAGGCACTGAATAACAGGTAAGGCTGTATCGGCCTTTCGGAATATTAAAAGAAAGCCGCTTTGACATCACGCTTTCAATCTCAATTCCATCTTTTACAGCCTCAAAGGGAACAGTCGCTTTTTTCTCATAGGATGGTACCGGTTCACTTGTGTTAAGCCTGAGGACGATAAATGCCCTCGTATTTCTCCTTGCCTCAAATGAAACAGCTCCGTCAGCTTCCGCATATCCTTTTTCAATGGCTTCATCGGTCCAATCGATAACAGGCGGTTCTGAATCTTTTTGGAAGATTGTAAATTGATGATAAGAAATGGCCAGTTCTTGCGGTTTCCATGATTTATTCAATGCGCTGTTCCTCCTGTTTTTTACTTGATTTTAAATAATACTCTCGTTCCGTCGGGATCATTGGTAAGCTGGTGTCCGACCCAAGAGCCGGCTCCGCGGTTGTCTGCCGGAGAAATATATTCTACGGAGGCATTATTTCCGCCCTGTTTACAAACCGCCATCGGCCATTCATCTCTATCGTATCCCGTTTTGACGGGCACATGTTTAAGAGATTGCTCACGCCGCTTATGTACTCCGTCTCTGTCAATGGTGCATATGCTGGAATGTCCTTCTTTTATCGCGTCCTTAATATGCTTTGCTGTTTCCGGATATCGATCGGACGGAAATAAGATTACTTTGTCGTAATGACTCTTCTGAACGGTCTGCTCGTTATCTGAGAAAAGATCACCCTTGATCAGGGCCGCGACTGCTCCGGCAATGATGATAAGAACAAGCAGCAGTGCTTTTAATGTTTTCAAGAGTATCAATCACCTCCAGTTTTAATTGCTGTAAAGCTGGTCCAAGAATAAAGCAGAATCGGCCGGCTGTAAAGCTGTTAAAATATATTTCTCAGCCGCAATTCAGCTGAATATCTGTAAAACCATCCGCACAAATCAACTTTATTCATTAAAAATTCAATCAGAAAGTGTTTTTTGCAGTTTCCCTATTCAGAAATGAACGGTTGCGGGTGTATCGTCAATTGACTTATTATAGCGATAAGCTCACCGGCAGGATATCTTCGTCTGCGAGTGTCCGACCCGAAAACCTTGGTCTGCATGACCGTGCGCAACAAGACGATAAAAAGACGGCCATCTGATAAGAAGGCCGTCAGCAAATCATTCCAGATTCGCATGCTTTGTAAACATGTCTGCTGAATTCAATTCTTTTTTCTCCATGATTTTTAGAATAACCGCATCGTAAAACAGCAGAAGAGTTTGTTCGAATAAAGAACCCATCGGCTGAATCGTCTTTCTGTCTCCGCCGGTCTCTTCCTTAGGAGAGCCGGGAATCGTTATTGTAAGATCCGCAAGTTTGCCGAGACTTGAGTCGGGGTTAATCGTTAATGCAGTGATGATGCCGTTAAGGCTTTTGGCTTTTTCAGCTGTATGAAGCAGACTTTTTGTTTCGCCTGAGCCTGAGCCGATGATGACGAGACCGCCTTCTTGGAGGGGAGGAGTAAGCGTCTCACCGACGATGTAAGCGTTCAGACCGATGTGCATCATCCTCATGGCGAACGCTTTAGCCATAAAGCCGGAACGTCCCGCTCCGGACGTGAAGATTTGATCTGCCGATAAAATCTGATTCGCAAGCTTGTCAGCTTCACTGTCGGATATTAATGCTGCGGTGCGGGATATTTCATTTAGTATTTCATGTAAGTATTCAGTCGTTTTCATGATCCTTGTGTGATCAGCTGTTTCATTTTAGCAGCAGCATCCGCTTTATTGTCAGCTCCCGTAATGCCTCCGCCGACAATGATTAAATCTGGGTTTTGTTTGATGGCTTCAGGAAGCGTATCAAGTTTAATGCCCCCGGCAATTGCGGTTTTAGCGCTCTTGACCGCTTTTTTAATCGCCGTCAGTTCCTCAAATGAATTTTTTCCTTCTGCTTGAAGATCATAACCTGTGTGAACACAAATATAATCAACACCGAGCTGGTCAATTTCTTTTGCCCGTGTTTCAAGGTTTTTTACGTTAATCATGTCGACGAGGATTTTTTTCTGCTGTTTTTTTGCTTCGGCAACCGCCCCTTTGATCGTTGAGTCGTCTGTCGCTCCTAAAACGGTGATGATGTCGGCTCCCGCTTCTGCCGCTTTCATAATCTCGTAACCGCCTGCATCCATGATTTTAAGATCGGCAAGCACTTTCAAGTGAGGAAAGGCTGTTTTCATTTCCTGCACGGCTTTCAGTCCTTCATTAATGACAACGGGAGTGCCGATTTCTACAACATCTATATATGGTTCGACCTCTTTCACAAGTTCAATTGCTTCCGGGATATTTACTAAGTCTAATGCCAGCTGTAATTCCACTTTATATCCACTCCTCTTTTTTATGTATTTCCATTCTATAGAGTGCCCCGCATGTTGAGAAGTACGCACTTTGAAGTCTAATAGTTACTTTGAGGATACTGTCCCCGCAGGCAATGCGCTTTGTTTCAGCAAAACTGCGTGGTAGTATAAACTGATGAAAGTTGTGTGAAAAAGTAAGCGTGTATGAATAGATGATGACCGTACAAAAAGTAAGAGGAAGGAGAATTGTCCGTGAGCCGAATGGATGAGAAAACGTTTAATTGCGAAAAGGAATTGACGCTTGCCGTGATAGGCGGGAAGTGGAAAATGCTGATTATGTGGCACTTGGGAAAAGAAGGGACGAAGCGGTTTAATGAGCTGAAAGCTTTAATTCCGGATATTACGCACAAAATTCTTGTGAATCAGCTCAGGGAGCTGGAGCAGGATCTGATCGTTCACAGGGAAGTTTACCCTGTCGTCCCTCCGAAAGTGGAGTATTCTTTAACGGCGCAAGGAGAAAGCCTTATGCCGATTCTGGACGCCATGTATAAGTGGGGAAAAGATTATATGGAATTAATCAACATTGATAAAACTGCAATAAAGGAATCTTTTTGAAGTGCTCTATGTAAAATAGAGTGCTTTTTTTGCGGTTTAATGAAATCATATTGCGAACATTCGGACTGTCTGTTTCGGTTCTTGCGCTTTTTTTTCCGGGTCAGCTTACGTACGTAAATTTTTTTCATTCTGCCATAACTGGATATTCGACAGATTTTCATTATAGTTTAAAGATTTTTAATTTTACGTAAATAATATTTTTGAAAATAAATTGCGGGATGCCGCAAAATACCCTCTGGATTTGTCGGAATTTTTTTCGGTGTGCCGCATGAAACTTTTCACCCATTTTTCGGTGATAAAAACAATATTTTCATATAAAGTGAACGTAAGTAGATATATAGAAATACATGCAGAAATAGGTAAACCTTTCGTGCTTACAATCAATGGCTTTTTGTCTTGATTTCTCATAAATTTGATGCCGCATTTCGGACTGCGCGGGTGAACGGATGACGGATTTCGGCGGTGATTGAATCGGGATCGTTTTTGGAGGTAAGTGGTTCTTTTGGCTTGAGAATGAGTTAGGGACATAGAGGGAGGCTGTTTCTAAGGGAGAATTGACATCTTTATCTTAAAAAGGGGAGGCGCACACATATGGAAATAACTTTTTATCCTTTAACAAATGCTCAAAAACGTATCTGGTATACAGAAAAATTCTATCCGAACACAAGTATTTCAAATCTTGCCGGGTTCGGGAAACTCATTTCTGAAGACGGCGTACAGGCTCATTACGTTGAGAAAGCGATACAGGAATTCGTCCGGCGGTATGAGTCGATGAGAATCCGGCTGCGGCTTGATGATGAGGGGGAGCCCGTTCAATATGTGAGCGAATACCGTCCGCTCTCTATCGGGCACACAGATATCAGGCAAGCCGGCTGCTCTGCGGACGAGCTGTCCAAATGGGGGCGTGAAGAAGCTGGCAAGCCTCTGGCGTTATATGATCAGGATTTATTCCGTTTTTCCGTGCACACGATCAGTGAAAATGAGGTCTGGTTTTACGCTAATGTGCATCACATTATTTCAGACGGGATTTCCATGACGATTCTGGGCAATGCGATTACCGATATTTATTTGGAGCTCTCAGGCGGAGCAAGTGAGGAACAAACGGAGATTCCTTCTTTTATCGAGCACGTGCTGACAGAGCAGGAATATGTGCAGTCGAAGCGGTTTAAAAAGGATCGGGATTTTTGGAACGGGCAGTTTGAGACCGTGCCGGAGCTTGTGTCCCTGAAACGGAGCCAGGCAGATGCGGGTCTTGATGCAAAACGGTTTTCTCAAGAAATTCCTCACGACTTATATGGCCGCATTCATTCATTCTGCGAGGAGCATAAAGTCAGCGTACTATCTCTGTTCCAGTCAGCTCTGATCACTTATCTCTACAAAGTGACCGGCCGGGATGACGTTGTCACGGGTACGTTTATGGGGAACCGGACGAATGCGAAAGAAAAGCAGATGCTCGGGATGTTCGTATCTACGGTGCCTGTGCGGACAAGCGTTGACGGAGGACAGTCGTTCTTGGAATTCGTTAAAGGCCGGATGAAGGATCTGATGAAAATTCTCCGCCACCAAAAGTATCCGTATAACCTGCTTGTCAATGATTTGCGCGCTTCGAAAAGTTCGCTGAGCAGATTGTTTACGGTGGCTCTGGAGTACCAGGTGATGCAGTGGCAGAAAAAAGAGAATCTGTCCTTCCTGACAGACCCTATTTTCAGCGGAAGCGGTACAAATGATATTTCAATTCATGTGAAGGAACGATGGGACACCGGGAAATTGACAATTGATTTTGACTATCGCAGCGACATTTTCAAGGGGGAAGAGATTGAATCTGTTTCTGAACGTTTGATCACGCTGATTGAAGATGCGATTTCATCTCCTGATCGCATAATTGATGAACTTACTCTTCTTTCTGAATCCGAGAAAGAGCGGCTGTTGAAACGGGCCTCCGGCAATCCGGTGAATTACCGCGGAGAGATGACGATACCGGGGCTGTTTGAAGAGAAAGTGAAGTCACTGTCTGACAAACCCGCGGTTGTGTATGAAGGCCGAACATTGTCCTATCGCACATTGCATGAACAGTCAGGCCGTATTGCCGGACGCCTTCTTCAAGCCGGGATATCAGCCGATTCTCCTGTCGCGGTGCTGCTTGGCCGTTCTGAGCGTGTCATTGCGGCAATATTGGGAATTTTGAAAGCGGGCGGCGCCTATGTGCCGATAGATCCTGACTTTCCGGCGGATCGGATTCAGTACATTTTGGAGGACAGCGGAGCGAAGGCTGTTCTGACGGAGGCCGGAATACAGGCGCCTGCAGCGGATGCCGAACGGATTGATTTTGACGAGGCTGTTCAGTATGAGACGGCTGTGGACGGTGTCAGCACACAATCAGACTGGCTGGCTTACATCATCTACACGTCAGGTACAACGGGGCGGCCGAAAGGCGTGATGATTGAGCACCGGCAAGTTCATCATCTGGTGCAATCACTGCAGCAGGAGATTTATCAATGCGGTGAGCAGACGTTAAGAATGGCGCTTTTGGCTCCGTTTCATTTTGATGCGTCCGTCAAACAGATATTTGCCTCGCTTCTTTTGGGACAGACGCTTTATATCGTGCCGAAAACGACTGTAACGAATGGCTCGGCACTGCTGGACTATTATCGTCAAAACCGGATTGAAGCCACTGACGGAACTCCTGCGCATCTGCAGATGATGGCTGCGGCGGGAGATGTCAGCGGAATTGAATTGCGCCACATGCTCATTGGGGGAGAGGGTCTGTCCGCGACTGTTGCTGAACAGCTGATGACGCTCTTTCATCAATCGGGCAGGACGCCGCGTCTGACGAATGTCTACGGGCCGACAGAAACGTGCGTAGATGCGTCCGTGCATCAGATGTCAGCGGATAACGGAATGAATCAACAGGCGGCGTACGTTCCGATCGGAAAACCGCTCGGCAACGCCCGTCTGTATATATTGGATAAGCACCAGCGGCTTCAGCCCGACGGCACGGCCGGTGAGCTGTATATCGCGGGTGACGGTGTAGGACGCGGCTATTTAAATCTTCCGGATTTGACCGCAGAGAAGTTTTTGCAGGACCCGTTTAACGGAAGCGGCCGCATGTACCGCACGGGTGATATGGCGCGCTGGCTGCCGGACGGGACGATCGAATATATCGGCCGTGAAGATGATCAGGTGAAAGTCCGCGGCTACCGCATTGAGCTGGGAGAAATTGAAACGGTGCTCAGAAAAGCCCCGGGCGCGGCGCAGGCCGTCGTGCTGGCACGGCCGGATCAGCAGGGCAGCTTAGATGTCTGCGCATATATCGTTCAGGAAAAAGGAACCGAGTTTCACCCTGCCGAGTACAGGGAGTATGTGTCCAAGCACCTTCCTGATTACATGGTGCCCGCTTACTTTACAAAAACGGACGAAATTCCACTCACGCCGAGCGGGAAGGCGGACCGCAAAAAGCTGTTTGCGCTTGATGTGCAGGCTGTCAGCTCATCTGAATATGCCGCGCCAAGAAATGAAACGGAGGAAACACTTGCCGTCATCTGGCAGGAAGTTCTCGGAATGGACAAGGCGGGCATTTATGATCATTTCTTCGAGTCAGGCGGTCATTCATTAAAGGCAATGACGCTTCTGACGAAAATTCATAAGCAAATGGGCGTTGAAATTCCGCTGCAATACTTGTTTGAGCATCCGACGATTGCGGCGCTTGCCGATTATGCGGAAAACCGAAACGAAGGACCGGCATTCAGTGCAATTGAGCCGGCTGAGAAGCAGGCGAGCTATCCGCTTTCGCTCGCTCAGCAGCGGACTTATATCGCAAGCCAATTTGAAGACGCGGGAGTCGGATATAACATGCCGGCTGCGGCCATGATTGAGGGCGCTTTAGACCGTGAAAAGCTTGAGCGTGCATTTTCTGCCTTAATCAGCAGGCATGAAGCGCTCAGAACATCGTTTCAATCAGAGGACGGCACGCCGAGACAAGTGATTGGCGAGCATGTTCCGTTTCATATTGAAATGATCGAAGCGCGCGGAAGAACGAATGAACAGGTCATGAAGGACTTTGTGCGCCGTTTTGATTTATCTGAGGCGCCGCTGTTCAGAATCGGCCTGCAAACGCTCGGTCACAATCGCCATATGCTGCTGTTTGATATGCATCACCTGATTTCTGACGGGGTGTCTATTTCCATCATGCTGAAGGAACTGGCTGACATCTACGGCGGAAATCAGCTGCCTGAATTGCGCATTCAATATAAAGATTATGCCGTATGGCAGGCGGAACGGGCGAAAGAAGGCTACAAGAAGGAGCGGGCGTACTGGAAAGAAGTCTTCAGCGGCGAACTGCCGGTGCTTCAGCTGCTCCCTGATTATCCGCGGCCGCAGGTGCAAAGCTTTGAAGGTGACCGCGTGTCCGCCAAGCTGCCGAAAATGCTGCGGGAACGGCTGCGGAAGCTTGCGGAGAAAAACGGAGCCACCCTTTACATGGTGCTGTTATCAGCATACTATACGCTGCTTTCTAAGTATTCGGGACAGGAAGACATCATCGTGGGAACACCGTCAGCGGGAAGAAATCACTCCGATACCGAGGGGCTTATCGGGATGTTTGTCAACACGCTTGCGCTGCGAAGCTCCGTGAAGCAGGATCAGACATTTGCCGGCTTGTTAGGTCATGTGCGCAAGCAGGTGCTGGATGCGTTTTCTCATCAGGATTATCCGTTTGAGTGGCTGACCGAGGAACTGAACGTGCCCCGGGACATGAGCAGGCATCCGATATTTGACACGATGTTCAGTCTGCATAACGCCTCCGACGGAATTCCGGAGATCGGTAATCTGACGCTGTCTCTTCATGAAACAAACTTCAATATCGCCAAATTCGATCTGACAATGCAGGCTCGGGAAACAGCGGAAGGCATTGCGCTTGATTTGGATTATTGCACGAAGCTGTTTAAGCGCTCAACTGCGGATCGCATGCTTGCGCACTATGTCCGTCTGCTGGAAAGCGCGGCAGCTCAGCCGGATGCGAAAATCAGCGAATATGATCTGCTTTCTGAACGGGAGGCTTTGAATCAATTACAGCGGTTCAACCCGGAACGCACGGTATACCCGAAAGATCAAACGATCGTGCAGATCTTTGAAGAACAAGTCCGAAAGAACCCTGACCGGACGGCTCTACAGTTCGAAGGGGAAACCCTGTCGTATCAGCAGCTGAATGAACGCGCCAACATGCTTGCGCGGCATATTCTTTCGGTCGGAGGCGGCGGAAAAACCGCGGCTGTTCTGTGTGAACGGTCAATGGATATGATTGTTTCCATTATGGCTGTGTTAAAAGCGGGGTCCGCCTATGTGCCGATTGATCCTGAGCATCCGGTTCAGCGGATTCAGCATTTCTTCCGCGACAGCAGGGCGAATGTGCTCCTGACTCAGCAAAGCCTCAAGCCGCTTGCGGAAAAGGCCGGTTTTCAAGGCGTCATTGTGCTTGCTGATGATGAGGCGAGCTATGAAAAGGACTCTCACAATCCAGCATTGCCGTTTGATTCCAAAACGATTGCCAATCTCACTTATACATCAGGCACGACGGGAACGCCGAAAGGAAACATCGTCACACATGCCAACATTTTGCGGACGGTAAAAAACACGAACTATTTGACTGTTTCTGAAGAGGACACAGTGCTCGGTCTGTCAAACTACGTTTTTGACGCTTTTATGTTTGATATGTTCGGTTCGCTGTTAAACGGTGCAAAGCTTGTGATCGTCCCGAAAGATACCGTGCTGGATATGTCACGCCTGTCCCGTGTGATCAAACGGGAGAACGTCAGCATTCTGATGATTACGACGGCCCTGTTCCACCTGCTTGTTGATATGGAGCCGTCCTGTCTGACGACGCTTCGGAAAATCATGTTCGGGGGCGAAAGAGCGTCTGTAGAACATGTCAAAAAGGCGCTTGCGGCAGTCGGAAAAGGAAGACTGCTTCATATGTACGGTCCGTCAGAAAGCACGGTGTTTGCGACATACCATCCGGTGGATGTCATTGAAGAGGATACGCTCTCCGTTCCGATCGGGAAACCGGTCAGCAATACGGAAGTCTTCATCATGAACTCAGCCGGACGCATTCAGCCGGCGGGTATCGCGGGAGAGCTGTGCGTCAGCGGGGAAGGACTCGTAGAAGGCTACTACAACCGTCCTGAACTGACGGAAGAAAAATTTGTAAAGCATCCGTTTAAGGAAGGTGAACGGATGTATAAAACGGGCGACTTGGCCAGATGGCTTCCGAATGGCGATATCGAGTTTATCGGACGTATCGACCATCAGGTGAAAATCCGCGGTCAGCGGATTGAGCTTGGCGAAATTGAGCATCAGCTTCAAAGTCATGACCAGATTCAGGAATGCATTGTGCTCGCTGTGGATCAGGGCGCGGGTGACAAACTTCTTTGCGCGTATGTTGTCGGCCTCAGGGAAATCTCTTCCCGGGAGCTGAGGGAGCATTCGGCGAAGGATCTTCCGGCTTATATGATTCCGTCCGTCTTTATTCAATTGGATGAACTGCCTCTTACAGGGAACGGAAAAATCGACAGGCGGGCGCTGCCAATGCCGGATGTGACCGCAGCGAATGCCGTGTCATATACGGCGCCGCGCAATGAAACAGAACAAAAACTGGCGGATATTTGGGCTGAGGTGCTGCAAATGGAGCGGGTCGGCGTCCATGACCAGTTCTTTGAGATCGGGGGCCACTCGTTAGCGGGGATGAAACTGCTGGCCCTTATCCAGAAGACATTCGGCGCGCAGCTTACCTTAAAGGATCTGTTCACTTCTCCGACGGCCGCGGGGCTGGCGCAGCTGATTGAAGGGGCTGAGCGGAAGGCGGCTGAGAGCATCGCACCGGCGGCCGAGCGGGAAACGTATCCGGTTTCTTCACCGCAGAAGCGGATGTTCGTGCTTCAGCAGCTGGAAGGCGCTGAAACAAGCTATAACATGCCGTCTGTGCTCCGCTTAAAAGGAAAGCTTGATGCAGAAAAGCTGAAATCCGTCATGAAACAGCTGACAGAACGCCATGAAGCCTTCAGAACGACATTTGACATACAGGATGGAGAAACGGTTCAGCGCATATGGACGGAAGCTGATATCAACATGGAATATTATGAAGCCTCTGAAGAAGATGCTGAACGGATTATTCAGAGCTTTATCCGGCCGTTCCGCCTGGATCAGCTTCCTCTCGTCAGAACGGGACTGGTCAAGCTGGCTGAACATGACCACCTGCTGCTGTTTGACATGCACCATATCATTTCGGACGGCGCTTCAGTCGGCGTGCTGATAGATGAACTGTCCCGTTTGTATGGCGGTGAAACGCTTGAGCCGCTGCGGATTCATTATAAAGACTATGCGGTATGGCAGCAGAAATTTATTCAATCAGAGCAGTACCGCAAGCAGGAGGAGCATTGGCTTCGGGAGCTTGACGGCGAGCTTCCGGTATTGACGCTGCCGGCTGATTACAGCCGTCCGGCCGTGCAAACCTTTGAAGGAGACAAGCTGGTCTTTTCTCTGACTGAGGAACAGACGTCGGCTCTTCGCAGTCTTGCGAAACAAACGGATTCTACCATGTACATGGTGCTGCTGGCGTCATACAGCGCCTTTCTCTCAAAACTGAGCGGACAGCATGACATCATTGTGGGCTCGCCGGTTGCGGGACGGTCACATGCGGATCTCGCAAACGTCATCGGTGTTTTTGTGAATACACTCGCGCTTCGTACGTATCCGGAAGCGGACAAAGCGTTCACGGACTATCTTAAAGAAGTAAAACAAACCGCTTTACATGCATTTGACGCGCAGGATTATCCGCTTGAAGACCTTCTGCAAAAGGTTGAGGTGCAGCGTGATACGAGCAGAAATCCGCTGTTTGATGCGGTATTCTCAATGCAAAATGCAAATGCGGAAGATCTGGTCATGGAAGGAATTGAGCTGAAGCACCATCCGTTTGACAGAAAAACAGCCAAGTTTGACCTGACAATGACGGCTGAGGACACAGACGAAGGTTTAACGTTTGTGCTTGAATATAACACCGCGCTGTTTAAACCGGAAACGGCAGAGACATGGAAGCATTACTGGCTTCAACTGTTAGAAGCCGCAGCGGAAAATCCGGCTGCGAAGCTTTCTGAGCTTTCATTGGTGAATAAAACAGAAAAACAAGCCCTCCTTGACGCAT